>NZ_CABHXX010000023.1 GCF_902170565.1 Yersinia thracica | reverse complement strand
GGCGCATTATAGGGAGTTCCTGACAGCCTGCAACCCCTAATTTGAAAAAACTTTTCAACCGTGTTTTTTTTCAGCAAAAATGGGATAAAAGGCCAGAATTTAAACAATTATTAAGCTAAACATTCAGTACCCGAGTTAAACAGTAGAGTAAAATACAAGTATAAGAAGACAAATAGGACAAAACACCATGCAACTAAATACCCAACAACAGGCTGCCCAGCGCAATCTCTCGTATCTGCTGGCTGAAAAAATTGGCCAGCGTATTCTTGCTGGAGAATATGAAGCCGGCAGTATATTGCCTGGCGAGATAGAGTTGGGGGAACAATTTGGTGTCAGCCGTACCGCCGTCCGCGAAGCGGTAAAGATGCTCGCCGCAAAAGGGATGCTATTACCGCGCCCCCGTATCGGCACCCGAGTGATGCCGCAAACTAATTGGAACTTCCTTGACCAAGAATTACTGACCTGGTGGATGACCAAAGAGAACTTCGATCAAGTCATGCAACACTTCCTTATATTAAGGCGGTCACTCGAACCTCAAGCTTGCTCTCTGGCTGCTATCAATGCCAGCGAAAAACAAAAAGCCCTGCTAGCATCATTAATGACAGAAATGCGAGAGCTGCATGCCCATTTTAATCGTGAGAGATGGATTCAAGTGGATGCCCAGTTTCATCAACTCATTTATGAAGCCAGCGGTAATCCATTTTTAGCCTCTTTCGCTAATTTGTTCAGCTCGGTTTATCACAGTTACTTTCGTTCGATTACCGGCGATGAAGTGATTAAGCTGCAACACCATCAAAATATTGTCGATACCATTCTGGCTGGTGATAGCCAAGGTGCTTTAGTCGCTTGTCAGGTGTTATTAAAAGAGAAAGACTAACGGCCAAATGTTGTTTATATCTATATTTGTTTATATCTATATATAGATAGATAGAGAGAGGGTACCCACCCCTACCCAATATAATCAGGACGGACAATGATAAAATCTGCGCGCAGCATGGCTGGCCTCCCTTGGATAGCCGCCATGGCTTTCTTTATGCAGGCTTTGGATGCCACCATACTGAATACGGCACTCCCTTCAATCGCGGAAAGCCTTAACCGCTCGCCTCTCACGATGCAGTCGGCCATCATCAGCTATACCCTGACAGTCGCGATGTTGATTCCGGTGAGTGGCTGGCTGGCGGATCGCTTCGGAACTCGGCGAGTGTTCATTTTGGCCGTTTCATTATTTACGCTGGGTTCATTACTGTGCGCGCTTTCCGGCTCTTTGCCATTTTTGGTGGCTTCCCGTGTTATTCAAGGGGTGGGTGGCGCGATGATGATGCCCGTCGCCCGGCTGGCACTTATTCGGGCTTATCCGCGCAGTGAGTTATTACCGGTATTAAACTTTGTCACCATCCCAGGATTAATTGGCCCGGTAATGGGACCATTATTAGGTGGTTTGCTGGTGACCTACGCCACATGGCATTGGATTTTCATTCTTAATATTCCTATCGGCTTGTTGGGTATCTTTTATGCCCGTAAATATATGCCGGACTTCACCATGCCCAAACGCGCCTTTGATATTATTGGTTTCCTGCTGTTCGGTAGCAGCTTAGTCTTGATATCCGTGAGCTTGGAAATCATGGGGCGGCCCGATATTGCCAGCTACCTACCCGCCCTTGTGCTATTGGGTGGGTTATTAATGTTGCTCTTCTATATATTCCATGCCAAAGACCATCCAAACCCACTGATTGGTTTGCCGCTGTTTAAAACCCGAACTTTCTCCGTTGGGATTGCCGGTAACGTAGCCTCACGTCTAGGGACTGGCTGTGTTCCTTTCTTGATGCCGCTGATGTTGCAAGTCGGATTTGGGTATTCCGCTATTATTGCCGGTTGCATGATGGCACCAACCGCCATTGGCTCGATGATGGCAAAATCAGCCGTGACTCAAGTTTTACGTTCATTGGGTTACCGCAAGGTATTGGTCGGTATTACAGCCATTATCGGTGTGTTGATTGCTTTATTTGCATTTCAATCGCCGGGCATGTCGCCTTGGATGATGATATTGCCACTGTTTGTGTTGGGTATGGCGATGTCGACACAATTCACCGCAATGAACACTATTACTTTGGCTGATTTAACGGATAACAATGCCAGCTCGGGTAACAGTGTTTTGGCAGTAACCCAGCAACTGGCGATTAGCTTTGGCGTTGCCATCAGTGCAGTGGTTTTGCGGTTTTATGATGGGTTGTCGGTTGGGAATAATATTGACCACTTCCACTACACCTTTATTACCATGGGTGCGGTGACATTGCTGTCATCCGTGGTGTTCTTATTACTCAAACCTAAAGATGGCGATAACTTAATTCAGGGCCGCAATGTGAAGAAAGTCACGCAGCCCGCAGAGAGTAAAATTTAGTGGGTTGCAACTGACCCGCGCTCGATAAGCTCGGGAGTGAGAATCAGAACTTGTGGTTCCGCTTCCGGGTTATTCAGACGATGAATAAGTGTATCAATGGCCAGTTCGCCGAGGGAATCTTTCGGCTGGTGAATCGTCGTCAGTGGTGGCGTCATATATTGTGCGATTTCAATATCATCATAACCAATGACCGCCATATCTTGCGGAATGGATAACCCGGCTTGATGCAAAGCCTGATAAACCCCCACCGCCATAGCATCATTACCGGTAAAGACCGCTTCAGGGGGCTGCGGCAATGCCAGTAACTGTTTCATGGCCACCAAACCACCGCCAAATTCAAAATCACTCGCCACTTCATAACCTGGAAGCACCGGCAGACCCGCGCGTTGCATAGCTTGGCGGTATCCTTCCAAACGTTCTTTAGCGGGGGTTTTATCTTGTGGGCCAGCAATACAGGCGATGCGAGTATATCCTCTGGCAATCAAATACGAGGTTGCCATTTCCCCGCCTAATAAAGAGTTATCCTGAATGACGTCATTTACCCCTTCGAAAGGGGCCCAGTCCATCATAATGATGGGCAGGGAAGGATAACAACGCAGAATATCTTGTGACGGGCGGTGACTTTCGGTGCACATCAGTAGCAAACCATCGACACGTTTTTGCATCAAAGTTTCAATGCTACGGCTCATGCGATCAATATCGCCCTCGGTATTACACAAAATCAAACTGTAGCCGCGCTCATAGCAACTGCGCTCCACACCACGAACCACTTCGGCGTAAAATGGGTTGCTACTGGCCGTGACCAACATACCGATAGTCCGAGTTTCATTGAGTTTTAAACTACGCGCCAATGCAGACGGGGCATAGTTTAGTTGCTTGATGACAGCCAGCACTTTGTCGCGAATAGGATCGCTAACAAAACGATTTTTATTAATAACATGCGAGACAGTTGAGGTTGATACGCCCGCTAAACGGGCGACATCTTTCATGGTGGCCAAAGTTATACCCGGTCTTGTAAGAAACTGTCGATCTCGGCCCGCCATGGAATGGAAGGTTGTGCGCCAGGGCGCGTCACCGCGATAGCCGCTGCGGCATGAGCAAAACGAACCGCTAAGTCCATCGATTGGCCTTCCAATAAAGCAGTCAGTAATGCGCCATTGAATGTATCACCGGCGGCAATAGTATCTACGGCATTCACTTTGAACCCAGCCACTAATTTACCCTGGCCGCGCTCACTGAGCCACACACCGCGGCTGCCCAACGTAATAATGACGGTCGCGATACCTTTATCATGCAAAATTTGCGCGGCTTTCGCTGCGTCATCATCCTGCTCAATATGAATACCGGTTAAGCGCTCAGCTTCGGTTTCATTTGGGGTGATCATATCCACCAGCGTTAACAGCTCATCGGGCAGTTCACGGGCGGGGGCGGGATTAAGGATAACCTGAGTTTGATGCTGTTTCGCCAATTTGGCGGCGGCGATAACGGTCTCAAGTGGGGATTCCAGTT
Source organism: Yersinia thracica (assembly GCF_902170565.1). Taxonomy (GTDB): domain Bacteria; phylum Pseudomonadota; class Gammaproteobacteria; order Enterobacterales; family Enterobacteriaceae; genus Yersinia; species Yersinia thracica. The sequence continues at coordinate 85,605 of NZ_CABHXX010000023.1, read as the reverse complement.
GCATTAATAATGCATCTGCGTCGATAACCTGCTGCTGGTAGCGGCCAAGATATTCAGGAGTTACCGCCGAGTTTGCACCGGCATGAATACCAATGACATTCTCGCCCTCACCATTTACAAAGATCAGCGCCACACCGGTAGTGCTGCCGGCGACAGCTTCGATTGGCTGGGTATCAATATTATCGCTAACTAACTGCTGACGCACCCGGTCACCAATATCATCTTCACCCACACAGGCAATAAACGCGATATTCGCCCCACTACGGCCAGCAGCAACGGCCTGATTAGCCCCTTTGCCACCGAAAGCAACTTTATACTGCTCACCTACCACCGTTTCACCCGGACGTGGAAACTGCTCAATATTCAGAATATGGTCGGCATTAATGCTGCCCAAGACCACCAGTTTACCTGTTTCCATCGTATTTATTCCTTTGTACTTGAAGTTGCGGGGGGTTAGCGGCATTCACTGACTCGAATTCACTTGCTGCCTACCTGCAACTCCAATTACCTTGGGTATATTGAATAACAACTGACTAGTGAATAACTTTATTATTTGGTGACTAATTTCAAATCAACCGGGATGACGGCCTGTACTTTCTCGCCTTTCAATACCTTATCCGCGGTTTGTACGCCAATAACACCAATTTGGTCTGGGCGTTGAGCAATAGTTGCGCCCATTTTGCCACTCTCGACAGCTTTAATACCATCGTCAGTGCCATCAAAACCAACCACTAGAACATCAGTTTTGCCCGCAGTCTGCAAGGCACGCAATGCGCCCAGCGCCATTTCGTCATTCTGAGCAAAGACCGCCTGAACATCTGGGTGAGCCGTCAGCAAGTTTTGCATGACGTTCAAACCTTTCGTCCGGTCAAAATCAGCCGGTTGGCTAGCCAACAATTGGAATTTGTTTTTTTCCATTGATTGCTTGAAGCCTTCGCCGCGCTCACGGGCCGCAGATGCGCCAGCAATCCCTTCCAATTGAATCACTTTGGCGTCGCTACCGACTTTTTTCGCAATAAAGTCGCCAGCCATTTTGCCGCCGAAACGGTTATCAGAAGCTACGTGACTCACCACAGTACCGGCATTAGCCAAGCGGTCGAGAGTAATGACAGGAATATTTGCCTGGTTGGCCATTTTAACCGCGTTGCCCACAGCATCGGAATCTGTTGGGTTGATCAACAGCAATTTGGTGCCGCGCACGGTTAAGTCCTGCACGTTAGCCAGTTCTTTAGCCGGGTTGTTTTGGGAATCCAAAATCACCAAGTTGTAGCCCAGTTTATCCGCTTCTTTTTGTGCGCCGTCTTTCATTGAAACAAAGAACGGGTTATTCAGCGTGGAAACCACCAACGCAATGGTGTCTTTTGCCAGCGCGTTAGCACTTAGGGTAGCGCTCAATGCAACAACAGAGATCAAAGTAGCCAGTTTCTTCATTTTCATGGTCGCAATTCCTGTAGGGAGTTAGCTAAATCAACTTAGTAGGCGTTATTGTCGCAGACAGTTTGGGTGCGGCCAGCGCACAAGAACCGGAGCGTACACAAAGTACGTGAGGATTCTGAGCACTGCCCAAGCCCAAAATGGCCAGTAAAATAGCCTACTGCTTTTTGTTATCTACCAATACCGCGAGCAGGATAACCACTGCTTTGACAATCATTTGGTAGTAAGAGGAGACACCCAATAAATTCAAACCGTTATTTAAAAAGCCGAGGATTAATGCGCCGATCAGGGTGCCGACAATCCGCCCTTTACCCCCGGCGAGGCTAGTACCCCCCAGAACTACGGCTGCTATTGCATCCAGTTCATAACCGGTACCGGCTGTAGGTTGTGCTGATGATAAGCGGGCAACTTCGATAATTCCTGCCAATGCCGCTAACAATCCACAGAGTGAATAAACAATAATTTTAACTTTATCAACACTAATACCAGAGAGGCGAGTTGCAGATTCATTCCCCCCCAGCGCATAGATATAGCGGCCCAGACGTGTGTGATGCAGCATGTACCAGGCCGCGATAAAGACAATCGCCATCAGCCAGATAGGGGTCGGCACACCAAATGGACGGCCAATACCGAACCAACCAAAAGTATCGCCAACATCAGTAAATCCGGTATTTATCGGGCTACCATTGGTATAAACCATGGTGACACCGCGCAATAACAGCATCATGACCAAAGTGGCAATAAAGGCCTGTACTTTGCCCTTAGCGACAATCACCCCGGTGATGCCGCCGATAAACGCCCCCAGAGCCAGTGCGGCGCCCACGGCAACCAGCGCATTGACTTCCAACCCAACAATGGAGGCCGCTACCGCGCCAGTCAGCGCCAATAATGACCCCACCGACAGGTCAATACCGGAAGTCAGGATAACCAGCGTCATCCCAACGGCCATAATGGCGTTGACGGAAGTCTGCTGGAGAATGTTAAACATATTATTAAGGGTAAAAAAGTTCGGGCTTAGTGACGAAACCACAGCAATCAGCACCAGCAGCGCAATCAGTGATTTTTGTTCTAATAACCATTCTTTACTGAACCAGCGCTTGGTATTGATAGTTTGGGAACTCATATCTGATTACTCCTGTTCTACTCGTCATACTTCAAGCCGCATGTGTGTTGCCTTCCTGCAACTCGAATTATTTAGAGTATAAATAAATTATTTTTCCAATAAATCGCGCTTGCCGACAGCCGCGGCCATCAACACTTCTTGGGTAGCCTGTTCAATAGAGAACTCGCCGCTTAACTGGCCTTCATGCATCACAATGATGCGGTCACTCATGCCCAGCACTTCCGGCATTTCCGAGGAAACCAGAATGATGCTCAGCCCTTCTTGTTTGAATTGGTTAATTAGCTGATAAATCTCTTTTTTGGCCCCGACATCCACCCCACGAGTGGGTTCATCAAGGATCAACACTTTTGGCCGAGTCATTAGGCCGCGGGCAATAGCCACTTTTTGCTGATTACCACCGGATAACAAACCAATCGGCTGCTCCATGGAAGGTGTTTTGATATTAAATAAACGAATGAAATCCGCCACCGCCAGCTGCTCATCCGCATGCTTGAGCGCCCCCCCTGAACGGCTGAAATAACGCAATGCAGTCAAAGACATATTTTCTTTAACTGACATGCCGAGCACTAAGCCGTCGCGTTTACGATCTTCAGAAATATAAACAATGCCGTTTGCTAAACCGTCTTGCGGTGAATGAGTCACGACTTCACGGCCATCCAACATGACAAATCCGGATTTACGCGGCAGCGCACCATAGATGATTTTCATCAGCTCAGTGCGGCCTGCGCCCATCAAACCCGCCACTCCCAGAATTTCACCACTGTAGAGGGTGAAATTGACATTTGTCACTCCGGGGCCGCATAGCTGTTTGACCTGTAAGCGTTTTTCACCACGAGGTAAATTTAGACGCGGGTATTGTTCTTCCAGCTTACGACCAACCATCATCTCAATCAGTGAGTTTTCGGTTAGCGTGTTAACCGGTTTTTCAGCAATAAACTGCCCATCACGGAACACCGTGACGTCATCGCAAATCTCAAAGATTTCTTTTAACCGGTGGGAGATATAAACAATACCGCGGCCTTCTGCTTTCAACTCTTTAATAACATTAAATAAAGAGGCCGTTTCGGTGTCAGTTAGGGCATCGGTTGGCTCATCCATGATGATAACTTTGGATTCAAAGCTTAGCACTTTGGCGATTTCCACCATTTGCTGGTCACCAATGGAAAGCTCGCCCACCAGCCGATGGCTGCTGTAGCTGATATTCAAGCGCGCCAGCAGTAAATCGGCTTCGGCATACATTTTTTTCCAATCTATGCCGCCAAAACGATTAACAAACTCGCGCCCTAAAAAGATATTTTCGGCGATGGTTAATTGTGGGATCAGGTTAAGTTCCTGATGAATAATGCCGATTCCCGCTTCCTGCGAGTCTTTCGGGCCATTAAACACCACTTCTTTACCCAAGAAATGCTGACTGCCGGCATCTTTATGGTAGATACCGGTCAGCACTTTCATCATGGTCGATTTTCCGGCCCCATTTTCGCCTACCAATGCCATCACCCTGCCGGGATAGACACTCAGCGCAGCACCCGAGAGTGCTTTGACGCCGGGAAAGGCTTTATCAATCCCTTTCAGTTGCAGCAAAGGTTGCATAAACGCCTCAGAAAGTTACGCCGGAGCAGAGAATGATGTTAGCAAAGGGGGAACATTCCCCGCTACGAATCACTGCCCGACTTTGTTTGGTTTGCTCTTTAAAAGCCTCATGGCTGATATAGTGCAAAGCAATTTGGTTTCCCTGGTGTTGCTCAAGTTGTGATAGTTGTGCAAGCAACGTTTCATGGAGTTGCGGGTTATTTTTAATAATCTCCTCCGCTAAGACGGCACTCTCAACCTGCATTTCTTGTGTTACCACCTCAAAAACCTGGAGGAACCCAGGGACGCCTCGAGTCAGTGCCAAATCGATACGAGTGGTGGTTGCCGGTATTGGCAGCCCCGCATCACCTATCACAATCTGATCGGTATGGCCCAAGCGGGAGATAACAGCGGAAATATCAGAATTCAGTAATGCGCCTTTTTTCATTTTCGACTCCAACAGCGAAACGTTTCGCTGATACTGAGTTTAGAAAAATGACCGCAGAAGGCAAACCCAATTTGGTGGAATTGTGATCGCCATCGAAACGTTTCGCTGCACAAATGAAAAGCGGGAATGATGAAGGTGAAAAAGGCCGTTATGATTAACGGCCTTCTGAGCTAAATCTCTACCTGTGTCCCCAATTCAATCACCCGATTCGGCGGGATTTCAAACTGATCGGCGGCACGCAGCGCATTACGGCTGAGGGCAATAAATAGCTTGCCGCGCAAGAACATATACCATGGCCGCTTGGTCAGAATCAGCGACTCGTGGGACATAAAGAATGAAGTCTCCATCATCTGGCAAGGTAACCCCTCTAAACCACAGCGATGGAAAATCTCTTCCACATTCGGGGTTTCGCGCCAACCATAGCTGGCGACGACGCGCCAAAAAGTCGGTGAGAGCTGCTCGATGGTCACGCGATTAACATTATGGACATAGGGCGCATCTTCAGTTCGCAGTGTCAGCAACACCACCCTATCATGTAATACTTTGTTATGCTTAAGATTATGCAGCAATGCGAATGGAATAACATTCATCGCCCGCGACATATACACCGCAGTGCCGGGAACCCGCACCGGAGGTGATTTTTCCAGTGAGGCAATCATGGCTTCCAGTGAATTACCGTGTTCATGCATACGGCGCAATAAGCTGAAACGCTCACTTTTCCAGGTAGTCATGATGATGAACATCACCAAGCCCAATGACAGTGGCAGCCAACCGCCGGAGAACAATTTCAGTGCGTTAGCGGAGAACATCGGCACATCAATAATCAGTAATGCCACCAGCAAGAAGTAGACAAAAAAGCGGTTCCAGTGCCAGTTTTTCAGCGCCACGATACAGAATAGAATACTGGTGATGACCATAGTACCGGTCACGGCGATGCCGTAGGCGGCAGCCAAATTACTGGAACGTTCGAAACCAACAATCACCAAGACTACCGCCAGATACAGTGTCCAGTTAATCACCGGGATATATATCTGACCAGATTCCATTTCTGAAGTATGAATAATGCGCATCGGCGGTAAATAACCTAAACGAACGGCTTGCCGTGTCAGCGAAAATACACCCGAGATGACAGCCTGCGAGGCAATGACTGTCGCCAATGTTGCCAGTATTAATAGTGGAATCAATGCCCAGTCAGGGGCGAGCAGGAAAAAGGGATTTTTGATGGCTTCTGGATTTTTCAGTAATAACGCGCCCTGGCCAAAATAATTCAGTACCAATGAGGGTAGCACCACGGTAAACCAAGCCAACCGAATAGGAAATTTACCAAAGTGCCCCATATCCGCATATAAGGCTTCCACCCCGGTAATTGCCAAGACCACCGCGCCAAGAGCAAAAAATGAAACAGATTTATACTCAGTAAAGAAGCTTATTGCCCATTTAGGATTCAGTGCAGCCAGCACTTCCGGATTGGCGATAATGCTGCGTAAACCCAGCAACGCCAAGGTCAGGAACCAAACCAACATCACTGGGGCAAACAATTTACCGACGCTGCCAGTCCCGTGTTTTTGAATCACAAATAACAGGGTTAACACGGCAATAGAGCAGGGGACAATATAAGGATCAAGTGCAGGTGCGGCTATTTCCAGCCCTTCGATGGCTGACATAACCGATATTGCCGGGGTGATGACCACCTCGCCATAAAAGAAACTGCCGCCAATTAAACCGAGGATCACCAAAATTGAAGTAGCTCTGGAAGAGGTATTACGCCCAGCCAAAGACATCAAGGTTAAAATCCCCCCCTCACCGGCGTTATCCGCGCGCATGACATAGGTTAGATATTTAACCGAGACAATCAGAATTAACATCCAGAAAATCAGTGATAAAAAACCAAATACCACATCCGGACGAACATCAAAACCGTAATGACCAGAAAAACACTCTCTCAAGGTATAGAGTGGGCTGGTACCAATATCACCATAAACGACCCCTATTGCTGCCAGGGTTACCGCCGATAAAGACTGTTTATGTTCTGTGCTCATAATTGATTTCTTTTTGCTAGAACATCCATAACCTGATGTGTACGTTTGAGAACCGCAATACTCGGTTCTGTGTCCCTTGACGCCCACCAAAAGGCGCACAGTATGCACCATTTCAATAGATTGCCTACTCTTAAATCAAGCAACGAAAAGAGCGGAAATAGATCGACTACAAATAGCCGATGATATAAAAATATTACTAATCAATAAGCTATCCTATGAAGGAAAATAGGATATACCACTAAGAAAAAGAGGATTTATTCCCACTGATCAGGTAAAAATTCATCAACTAACGGAACATATAGAGCAATTATGGCGCAATCATCACAATTAGCTGAAAGAATATCCCGTTTGAGCAGTGCCCTTGAGAGTGGCCTGTATGAAAGACAGGAGGCTATTCGCTTGTGTCTGTTAGCCGCCCTCAGTGGCGAAAGTGTATTCCTACTTGGCCCGCCGGGGATTGCCAAAAGCCTGATTGCTCGCCGCCTAAAATTTGCTTTCCGCAATGCCCGGGCATTTGAATATCTGATGACCCGTTTTTCTACGCCGGAAGAAGTGTTTGGCCCACTGTCTATTCAAGCGCTAAAAGAAGAAGGCCGCTATCAGCGCATGACCGGAGGTTATCTGCCGGAAGCTGAAATCGTCTTTCTGGATGAAATTTGGAAAGCCGGCCCGGCTATCCTGAATACTTTGCTAACCGCCATTAATGAACGGCGCTTTCGTAATGGTGATCGGGAAGACAGTATCCCGATGCGCTTGTTGGTGACCGCCTCTAATGAGTTGCCGGATGCGGACAGCAGTCTGGAAGCGCTTTATGACCGGATGCTAATCCGCCTATGGCTGGATCGCGTGCAAGAAAAACAGAACTTCCGCTCATTGCTACTCAGCCGTCAAAATGAAAATCATAATCCGGTGGCTGAAAATCTCAGTATCAGTGATGAAGAATTTTATCAGTGGCAGCCATTGATAGACAAAATGGCCCTACCAGATAACTGTTTTGAGCTTATTTTTCAGCTACGTCAACAGCTCAGTGCGCAAGAACAAGCGCCGTATGTCTCTGACCGACGTTGGAAAAAAGCCCTGCGCTTACTGCAAGCCAGCGCCTTTTTCAGTGGTCGGGATGAAATAACCCCCATCGACTTAATCTTGCTAAAAGATTGCTTATGGCATGACCTGAGTTCGCTAAAATTGCTGCAACAACAGCTTGAACAATTGCTAACGGAGCAAGGATATCAGCAGCAAAACTTATTAATGAAGCTCCAGCATATTAATGGCCAATGGTTGAAGCACCAGCAACAGCAAAGTGACCATCAAGCGCTGACAGTGACCAAACAAAGCGGTATGTTCAGCCGTAAGCCGCAATATTCCCTACCAGACCATCTCACTGACAATACATTGACACTGTTTCTGCAAAAACCGCTCAGTTTGCATGATATTCAGGTCAATCATCTGCAAATAGAGAAAGAGGCGCTGACTCAATGGCTCAATAAGGGTGGGGTTTTACGCGCCAAATTAAATGGTGTCGGTTATGCCCAATCTATTGATGCGGAGATTGACGATCAGCTACATATCACGGTACTGGATGTAAGCCGCCAGCCATCAATATTGTCACAACCCGGAGCTTCCACCGCCACTGTGCCGCCCGAGTTGCTGGTGGAGTTGGCAGAGCTGGAAAATAGTCTGGCTGAACAACGGCGGTTATTCAGTCAGCATCAACCTTGCTTATTCACGCCATCTTCTTGGTTGGCGAAAATAGAAGCCAGCTTATTAAATGTGGCAGAGCAAGTGAAACAGCTGCAACAAAAACTACGCGGTCATTAATCAATGCTCAGTCTGGCAACCTTGGATTTGCTGCTATCAATAAGCGAAAGTGAGCTTATCGAAGAAATGGTGGTGGGGTTATTGGCATCCCCGCAGTTAGCGTTATTCTTTGAAAAATTCCCGCGCATTAAGCGGGCATTAATGAAAGATATCCCCGGCTGGAAGCAAAACTTACAACAGCGAATTAGAGAGGCGAAAGTCCCCGCAGGGCTGGCACACGAGTTTGCCCTATATCAACAGAGTCTGTTGGAGGCCAGTCCACTATTTTATGACCATCTCCCGGAGGTTGTGGCGCAATTGCAGCAGTGGCATTCGCCTTTCGCTACGCAAGCTAAAACATTGCTACAAACCGCTGATTTAGAGAAAAATCCCCAAACCGGTGATAGTTTTCAAACTCTCTTTTTACAGCGCTGGCGCATCAGCCTGACCTTACAAACCATCACTATCCATCATCAGTTACTTGAGCAAGAGCGGGAGCAGCTTTTAGCTGAGTTACAACAGCGGCTGGCGCTCAGTGGTGCTTTGGAACCGATACTGGCGACGAATGATAGTGCGGCAGGGCGGCTTTGGGATATGAGTCAGGGCCATTTGCAGCGCGGTGATTATCAGTTATTGCTGCAATATGGCGATTTTCTGCAACAGCAGCCAGAATTGCAGCAACTTGCAGAGCAACTGGGCCGCAGCCGCAGTGCTAAAGCACAACCCACCCCCGATGCCCGCTTTGAACCTTACACCCTGATGGTGCGCCAACCGGATACCGTGCCAGAGGAAGTCAGTGGCATTCATCAGAGCAATGATATTTTGCGATTGTTGCCGACCGAGTTAGTGATGTTGGGGATGAGCGAGCTGGAATTTGAATTTTATCGCCGCTTATTGGAAAGGCGCTTGCTCACTTATCGCTTACAAGGTGATAACTGGCAGGAAAAAACGTTGCAGCGCCCGGTCAGCCTTAAAAACCATGACGAACAACCCCGCGGCCCTTTTATTGTCTGTGTCGATACCTCGGGTTCGATGGGGGGATTTAACGAGCAATGCGCCAAGGCATTTTGTCTGGCTTTGCTGCGTATTGCGCTAGCGGATAATCGCCGCTGCTACATCATGCTATTCGCTACGGAAATCATTCACTACGAACTCTCATCAGCCAATGGTATTGAGCAAGCAATACGTTTTCTCAGCCAACATTTTCGCGGCGGCACCGATCTGGCGGCCTGCTTGGCCAGCACCCTCAATAAAATGGCAGAGAGAGACTGGTATGATGCGGATGCCGTGATTATTTCAGATTTCATTGCCCAGCGTTTACCCGAGGAATTGATCAGAAAGATTAAAATCCAGCAGCAAGCCCATCAACATAGGTTCCATGCCGTGGCGATGTCGACCTATGGCAAGCCCGGTATCATGCGGATTTTCGATCATATCTGGCGCTTTGATACCGGGTTAAAAAGCCGTTTAATGCGCCGCTGGAAGCGCTAATCAATAGCTTTAGTTAAGCAACCCCGCCCCGACGTTAATCGACAGCCCCAAGATCGTCATATTGAAAATAAAGGACAATACTGACTGTAATAATACTACGCGGCGGATATCTGAGGTGCCGGTTGAAACATCCGCAGTTTGCGAAGCCACACCAATAGTGAATGAAAAATAAAGAAAATCCCAATAGGAAGGTTCAGTAACCTCTTTGGGGAAAATTAATGGCAGGACAGCATCAAATTCATCACGGGACTGATAAAACAAATGGGCGTAATGCATAGTAAAAGCAGTTGGCAATAATAACCACGATACCAATAACGTCATTCCCGTGAGCACTAAATGGAATGCTTTAGCCGATCCAGATAACTGATTCGCCGTGCTTAATTCAAACAAAATAACCAGAATACTCGCCAGACACGCCATGCTGACAATACTCAGCACCATAGTGGCACTTTCATCCTGTACACGGGCTATTAATCTGATTTTCTTCGGATCATTTCGCAATAATTGCAGCCATAAAAACAACAGATAGAGCCACGCGAATATATTCCAACTCACCATCAGACGCAGTAATACAGTGAAGTGTGATGGCAACAGAAAGTAAGCGATTATTCCAGCGCCAACGGATAATAATAATCTTGGACGAGCATGTGAGTAATGTCTAAGGGGGTGAAATCGGGCCATGACGTTAACAACCTTGCTGTAGTTATATTGAATACATTTATATAGCTACAGCATAGATGAAAGAACCCACTCATGTTTATGATGTTAAAAACCCGTTATGGCTGCATAAGCTATAACGGGTTGAAATCATAAAGAGATTATCTGGAGGTGAATTAAAGAAGGCCGTCAACCTTCTCGCTGACTTCTGGCCCCCACACACCGCACTGAACCTGACCGATATGGTGTTGTTGCAGCAATAACATCACTAAACGGGACTGGCCAATACCGCCGCCGATTGTCTGCGGCATTTCACCTTGTAGCAGTGATTGGTGCCATTCCAATTTCAAACGATCTTCATCGGATGTCAAAGCCAACTGGCGTTTCAACGCTTCAGCATCCACACGGATCCCCATGGATGAAATTTCAAAAGCATCTTCCAGCACTGGGTTCCAAACAATAATGTCGCCGTTCAGGCCAGCAAAACCTTCCGCGCTTGGAGAGGTCCAGTCATCATAATCTGGCGCACGAACATCATGAGATTGACCATCAGCCAATTTGCCGCCAATACCCATCAAGAACACCGCACCCAACTCTTTAGCAATGGCGCGTTCGCGGCCTTTAGCATCCAGATCAGGGAATTTAGCCCGCAGACTTTCGCTGTGGATAAAATGAATCTGTTCTGGCAAGAAAGGTTTTATACCAAATTCAGCGCTGATCGCCGCTTCAGTTTCTTTAATCGCGGTGTAGATTTTGTTAACAGTGGATTTCAGGTAAGCCAGGTTGCGCTCGCCATCACCCATTACGCGCTCCCAATCCCACTGATCAACATACACTGAATGAATAGCACTCAGGCGATCTTCATCAGGGCGCAATGCTTTCATATGGGTGTAAATCCCTTGATCAGCACCAAAATCAAAGCGGCCTAAAGTCTTACGTTTCCATTTAGCTAATGAATGAACAACTTCAAAGGTCGCATCTGGCAAAGTTTTTACTTTTACCTGAACGGCTTTCTCTGAACCAGAAAGGTTATCTTGAGTACCATCGCCAACACGGCTCAGGATAGGGGCTTGAACTTCAATCAGACCCAGTTGCTGTTCTAATTGACGGGAAAAGAAAGATTTTACGAAGCTGATTTGTTGTTGTTTTTGAATAAATTGTTTTTTCATTGTCGTTTTCTCAATTCGTTGCTGTCGATTATGCAAATTGTTTGATTGTGCCGTTTGGCTTGTCATCGATTAAGCAACAGAATGAGGGTTAAATTCAATATACAATAACAAATATTGCCATTTAACTTTTAATCATTCATTTTTATAGGTCTATAATTAGATAATCGATAAAAAAAGGGGGTTAATATGAGTGAAATTTATCAAATCGATAATCTCGATCGCGGCATCTTGAACGCATTAATGGAAAATGCGCGCACACCTTATGCAGAATTGGCAAAAAATTTTGGTGTCAGCCCAGGAACAATTCATGTCCGAGTAGAGAAAATGCGTCAGGCGGGGATTATCACCGCAGCCTGTGTTCACGTTAATCCAAAACAACTGGGTTATGACGTGTGCTGCTTTATCGGCATCATTTTGAAAAGTGCCAAAGATTACCCGTCAGCACTGAAAAAACTGGAGAGCTTAGAAGAAGTTGTCGAAGCTTATTACACCACGGGTCATTACAGCATCTTTATTAAGGTCATGTGTAAATCGATAGATGCACTGCAACAGGTACTTATCAACAAGATCCAGACGATTGATGAGATCCAATCAACAGAGACACTTATTTCCCTGCAAAACCCCATCATGCGTACCATCGTACCCTGAGCACTAAATAACTATACCCACATTATCCACAGGTAGATCCCAGCTGATTCACAGCGTACAATACCGGTTCATTACTTCGGTTGGGTTCTTTATGGCTGACATTACCTTGATCAGTGGCAGTACGCTTGGCAGTGCTGAATACGTTGCTGAACATTTAGCTGAGAAATTAGAAGAGGCGGGTTTCTCTACAGAAACACTGCATGGCCCGGAATTAGACGAGCTGACTCTGGATGGTTTGTGGCTAATTATCACCTCCACCCATGGTGCCGGTGATCTGCCAGACAATCTTCAACCTTTATTAGAACAAATCGAAGAACAGCAACCGGACCTCTCGCAGGTTCGTTTTGGTGCTGTCGGTTTGGGCAGTTCAGAATATGACACTTTCTGTGGTGCGGTCAGAAAATTGGATCAGCAATTGATCACTCAGGGAGCATTGCGTGTGGGTGATATTTTAGAAATTGACGTCATCCAACATGAAATTCCTGAGGACCCAGCAGAGATTTGGGTTAAAAATTGGATTAATTTGCTCTGATTTGTTCAAAGATCACGCGAACGAATGTGGATAAGTAAGCTTAAAAGCAGGGTATAAGCAGTACATATCCACATAACAACCTTGGTGTCTGAAAGTACCTGTGTATAACATGCCATTTAGATCCCAGCTTATACGCAATAGGATCACCGATCATTCACAGCAAACGATCCTCCATAATCTTATGATCTCTAATGTGAATTATCACTTATCCACAGAGGATCATGATCCTAATAAGAGATCTAATAAAGAGATCTTTAAATAAAAAGATCTTCTTTTAATTAAGGGCGATCCTAAGCTACTTGGTCGATCGTCTAAACTTGAGTAGAATCCCCCACCCTAGGGCAAATACAGAAATTCGCATAACGGCGAGGTGCAGTACCATGTTTTATCCAGATCAATTTGACGTCATCATCATTGGTGGTGGCCATGCCGGCACGGAAGCTGCAATGGCAGCGGCACGCATGGGACGTCAGACCTTATTGCTGACGCACAATATCGACACACTGGGACAAATGTCTTGTAACCCAGCGATTGGCGGTATCGGTAAGGGGCATTTGGTAAAAGAGATCGATGCTCTGGGCGGCTTAATGGCAATGGCAACTGACCAGGCCGGTATTCAGTTTAGGATACTAAACGCCAGCAAAGGACCAGCGGTAAGAGCGACCCGAGCGCAGGCTGACCGCGTCCTGTATCGGCAGGCAGTCCGTACTGCATTGGAAAACCAGCCTAACTTGATGATCTTCCAGCAACCTGTTGAAGATCTGATTGTTGAGAACGATCGTGTGGTCGGTGCTGTGACCAAAATGGGATTAAAATTCCGTGCGAAAGCCGTGGTATTAACCGTCGGCACCTTCCTGGACGGGAAAATTCATATTGGCCTTGAGAACTACAGTGGTGGCCGTGCTGGTGATCCGCCATCCATCTCATTGTCACAACGCTTGCGTGAATTACCGCTACGAGTCAATCGCCTTAAAACCGGTACTCCGCCGCGAATTGATGCGCGCACCATCGATTTTAGCCAATTGGCACCTCAGCTTGGTGATACGCCAATTCCAGTATTCTCTTTCCTGGGGAATGCTGAGCAGCACCCTGAACAGATGGCATGCCATATCACGTATACCAATGAAAAAACGCATGAAGTGATCCGTAATAACCTGGATCGCAGCCCAATGTATGCCGGGATCATCGAAGGGATTGGGCCACGTTATTGCCCATCGATCGAAGACAAAGTCATGCGCTTTGCGGATCGTAATTCACATCAGATCTTCCTTGAACCTGAAGGTTTGACCAGCAATGAAATCTATCCAAACGGTATTTCTACCAGCTTGCCTTTCGATGTCCAGATGCAGATAGTTCGCTCAATGAAAGGGCTTGAAAATGCACGGATCATTCGGCCGGGTTATGCCATTGAATATGATTTCTTTGATCCACGAGATTTGAAACCCACTCTGGAAAGCAAATACATCCAGGGCTTATTCTTTGCCGGACAAATCAATGGCACCACCGGTTATGAAGAAGCGGCAGCTCAAGGGCTGCTTGCGGGCCTCAATGCGGGCCGTTTCGCTAATGAGGATGATGGGTGGTCACCTCGTCGTGATGAAGCTTACCTTGGCGTGCTGGTGGACGATTTAAGTACCCTCGGCACCAAAGAGCCGTACCGCATGTTTACCTCACGAGCGGAATATCGTCTGATGCTGCGTGAAGACAACGCAGATTTGCGCTTGACTGAAATAGGCCGCAAGTTAGGGCTGGTCGATGATGCTCGTTGGGCACACTTTAGCCAAAAAATTGAGCAAATTGAAAAAGAACGGCAGCGCCTACGAGATATTTGGGTTCATCCCCATTCTGAGAACGTAGCTGAAATCAATGCGTTGCTGAAAGCTCCATTGTCAAAAGAAGCCAATGGGGAAGAATTACTGCGCCGCCCTGAAATTGACTATCGTTTATTAACGGCGTTACCTTCATTTGGCCCAGCATTAACGGATCCGCAAGCTGCTGATCAGGTTGAAATTCAAGTTAAATATCAAGGCTATATTGCTCGTCAGCAGGAAGAGATTGAAAAACAGCTGCGCAATGAAAACACATTGCTGCCTGCTGATTTAGATTATCGCCAAGTATCTGGTTTATCGAATGAAGTTATCGCTAAATTGAATGATCATAAACCTAACTCTATCGGTCAGGCATCACGTATTTCAGGTATTACGCCTGCGGCAATTTCCATTTTGCTGGTTTGGCTGAAAAAACAGGGTTTGCTACGTCGTAGCGCGTAACTATTCAACATTTGCCTGAGCTGAGAGAGATAAGCAGCCAGGCAGATTTAGCTTTTTTTCAGACAGTAACTAAGTATTCAAACTATAAATTAGCTAGATTATCATTCCGCATATTGGTTCATTACGTGCTGACAGAGATTTTTTAGTCAGAGGATATTGTTGTGTTAAAAAAATTAGATTCCCTGCTAAATGCAGCAGGTATTGCGTTACCCGATCAGCAAAAACACCAATTGATAGGCTATGTGGAACTGCTTGATAAGTGGAACAAAGCTTATAATCTGACTTCCGTCCGTGACCCAATGCAAATGTTGGTACGCCATATCCTGGATAGCATCGTCGTTAACCCACACTTGCAAGGTAACCGTTTTATCGATGTCGGCACCGGGCCAGGGCTTCCTGGGATACCTTTAGCCATAGTGCGCCCCGATTCACACTTCGTATTGCTAGACAGCTTGGGTAAACGTGTCCGCTTTTTGCGGCAAGTGCAGCACGAATTAGGATTAAGTAATATCGAACCGGTACAAAGCCGAGTTGAGGACTTTGCCGCAAAACCGCCATTTGATGGTGTAATAAGCCGTGCATTTGCATCCTTACAAGATATGCTGTCCTGGTGCCATCATTTGCCAGCCAAGCCAGAAGGGCGTTTTTATGCGCTAAAAGGGGTAAGGCCAGATGATGAATTAGCGACATTGCCTGAAGGAATAATTCTCGAGTCGGTGGTGAGATTGCAGGTACCAGAGTTAGACGGTGAACGTCATTTGGTTATTCTTAAGTCAAACTAACTTTGCTATTTATCAAAAAAATGTAATAAATCCTTAATGAAAGTAGGGGGTTTATCTTATTTAGTCGTTTTAATATAGGCGAGTCTTTATTCGCTAATGCTCATACGGGAAGATTATATTTCACGTATTGTTTACAAAATCATCGTCAGCGAATGATAAAATTATATTGAAAGCGACCAAATAGTCACTTTGGTCATTATTTTACCGAAGAGATTATGTTTTTTATGTATCCAAACTGTTGCCGGGTTATTATCTGAAATGTCAACGGTAAGTTTTTACTAAGTAGATAAGTTGTTTGATAATGGTTTAAATTTAACATTATGATTTATAAAAGTATTTAATGGCTCTTTTCGTTAAAGACAAAGTAAAGCTCTATAGGATATAAATCAGTTTGTTTTAATTTTTGTGATCTGTTGCACGCTTTATTGATAATAGATGGAATCGTCAGACAATTAAATACGTGCTTTATTCCGAGGGTTTCCTTGTGAAAATAGCGCGAAAGAAGAAAATTTAAATAATTGTTCACCTTTTCGCTACTTATCGATTGAATTCGTTTGAGTGGCCCGTATAATTTGCTCGTTTTTTGCTGCTTGACTCAATGGGGTAAAAGGCAGTTTTATACCTCACTCAGCATACCTTTAGTGTGGTTTGGAGAGAACAAACGTCATGCCTGTATCCCTTTACAGTGGGAAAATTGCACGAAAGTTGCTGTTGTTGCAGTTAATGACTTTTGTTGTTCTCAGTGCTGTTTTTGGTTTTAAAAGCCTGGAATGGAGTGCTTCTGCCCTGGCAGGAGGATTGGCAGCCTGGTTGCCCAGTGCCATTTTTATGTTGTTTGCTTGCCGCCATCAGGCAAAAATAGCTGCTCCAGGTCGTGTTGCGTGGTCGTTTGCCATTGGCGAAGGGTTAAAAGTTATCATGACGATAATTTTGCTGATTGTGGCATTAGGGCTGTTTAAAGCAGCGTTTGCGCCACTCGGTTTAACCTATTTAGCGGTGCTGATTGTGCAGATATTGGCACCGGCCGTGATAAGCGGCTACCGTACTTAACAGTTATCGTATTCGACGGTCACCGTATTTAACTACAAAAAGGGTAAGAGGCATCATGTCTGCATCAGGAGAAATCTCTACTCCAAGGGACTACATAGGGCACCATCTGAATAACCTTCAGTTGGACCTGCGTACCTTTGAGTTGGTCAATCCCCACTCACCTGGCCCTGCAACGTTCTGGACGTTGAACATTGACTCTTTGTTCTTCTCTGTCGTGCTGGGGTTAGCTTTTCTGTTTGTATTCCGCAAAGTTGCGGTAGGTGCCACCAGTGGCGTGCCTGGCAAATTGCAGACGGCTGTTGAGTTAATTATCGGTTTTGTCGATAACAGCGTACGGGATATGTACCACGGTAAAAGTAAAGTCATCGCACCATTAGCCCTAACTGTGTTTGTTTGGGTTTTATTGATGAACATGATGGACTTGCTGCCAATCGATTTACTGCCTTACATCGGTGAACATGTCTTTGGGTTACCTGCACTGCGCGTGGTCCCTACTGCTGACGTAAGTATTACCTTGTCCATGGCATTGGGTGTCTTCATCCTGATCCTGTTCTATAGCATTAAAATGAAAGGTGTAGGCGGCTTCGTAAAAGAATTAACGATGCAGCCGTTCAATCACCCGATATTCATTCCAGTGAACTTAATTCTGGAAGGTGTCAGCCTGCTGTCCAAACCGGTTTCACTCGGTCTGCGACTGTTCGGCAACATGTATGCGGGTGAGTTGATCTTCATCCTGATTGCTGGCCTGTTGCCGTGGTGGTCACAGTGGATGCTCAGTTTACCTTGGGCTATCTTCCACATACTGATTATTACGTTACAAGCCTTTATCTTCATGGTTCTGACGATTGTCTATCTGTCGATGGCGTCCGAAGAGCACTGATTTTCTTAATATACTCTAAATAATTCGAGTTGTAGGAAGGCGGCAACTGAGCGAATCCCGAGGAGCTTACATAGGTAAGTGACTGGGGTGAACGAAGGAAGCCAACACACATGCGGCTTGAAGTATGAAGTGTATAACACTACTGCGTTTAACTGAAATAACTGGAGACTGTCATGGAAAACCTGAATATGGATCTGCTGTACATGGCTGCCGCTATAATGATGGGTTTAGCGGCAATCGGTGCTGCGATCGGTATCGGCATCCTGGGTGGTAAATTTTTGGAAGGCGCTGCACGTCAGCCTGACCTGATTCCTCTGCTGCGTACACAGTTCTTTATCGTCATGGGTCTGGTTGACGCCATCCCTATGATCGCTGTTGGTCTGGGTCTGTACGTGATGTTTGCTGTCGCGTAAGTAGAGTTTTCTCTACTGTGAACTACACCAAACTATTAACTTTTAAAGAGGCATTGTGCTGTGAATCTTAACGCAACAATCCTCGGCCAGGCCATCGCGTTTGTCCTGTTTGTCCTGTTTTGTATGAAGTATATATGGCCGCCGATTATGGCTGCCATCGAGAAGCGTCAAAAAGAAATTGCTGACGGTCTCTCTTCTGCAGAACGTGCCAAAAAAGATTTGGACTTAGCGCAAGCCAATGCGACCGACCAACTGAAGAAGGCCAAAGCAGAAGCACAGGTGATTATTGAGCAGGCGAGTAAACGCAAAGCTCAGATCCTTGATGAAGCTAAAGCAGAAGCTGAACAGGAACGTAACAAAATCGTGGCGCAAGCGCAGGCAGAGATCGACGCCGAACGTAAGCGTGCTCGTGAAGAGTTGCGTAAGCAAGTCGCGATGTTGGCTATAGCTGGCGCCGAGAAGATCATCGAACGTTCCGTGGATGAAGCTGCTAACAGCGACATCGTTGATAAACTGGTCGCTGAACTGTAAGGAGGGAGGGGCTGATGTCTGAATTTGTAACTGTAGCTCGCCCCTACGCCAAAGCAGCTTTTGACTTTGCTGTTGAGCACCAGGTGGTTGAACGTTGGCAAGATATGCTGGCGTTTACTGCCCAAGTGACGCGCAATGAACAAATCGCTGAATTGCTTTCCGGTGCTGTAGCGCCAGAAACAATGTCTAAGACGTTTATTGCAGTCTGTGGTGATCAGCTCGATGAACCCGCACAGAACTTCATTCGAGTTATGGCGGAGAATGGCCGTTTACTGGTTCTTCCTGAGGTACTACAGCAGTTTATTCAACTGCGTGCCTCGCTGGAGTCGACCGTCGACGTTGAAGTGAGCTCTGCGAGCCCATTGAACGACGAACAGCTGGCAAAAATTGCTGCTGCGATGGAAAAACGTCTATCACGCAAAGTTAAGCTGAATTGCAAAATCGATAAGTCCGTAATGGCCGGCGTAGTAATACGTGCAGGCGATATGGTGATAGATGGCAGCGTTCGCGGTCGTCTAGAACGCCTGGCGGACGTCTTGCAGTCTTAAGGGGACTGGAGCATATGCAACTGAATTCCACCGAAATCAGCGAACTGATCAAGCAGCGCATTGCTCAGTTCAATGTGGTGAGCGAAGCTCACAATGAAGGTACTATTGTTTCCGTCAGTGACGGGATCATTCGCGTACACGGTTTGGCCGAAGTTATGCAGGGCGAGATGATCGCACTGCCAGGCAACCGTTACGCAATCGCACTGAACTTGGAGCGCGACTCCGTAGGTGCTGTAGTTATGGGCCCGTACGCCGATCTTGCCGAAGGCATGAAGGTTAAATGTACTGGCCGTATCCTGGAAGTTCCTGTTGGTCGTGGCCTGTTGGGGCGCGTCGTCAATACTCTGGGTGAACCTATTGATGGTAAAGGTCCGGTAGAAAATGACGGCTTCTCAGCTGTTGAAGCTATCGCACCTGGCGTTATCGAACGTCAATCTGTTGATGAACCTGTTCAGACCGGCTATAAGTCTGTCGATGCCATGATTCCAATCGGTCGTGGCCAGCGTGAATTGATCATCGGTGACCGTCAGACAGGTAAAACTGCTCTGGCGATTGATGCGATCATCAACCAACGCGATTCAGGCATTAAATGTGTGTATGTTGCTATCGGCCAGAAAGCCTCTACTGTTGCAAACGTAGTGCGTAAACTGGAAGAGCATGGCGCATTGGCTAACACCATTGTGGTTGTCGCTACTGCCTCAGAATCTGCAGCATTGCAATACCTGGCACCTTACTCCGGTTGTGCTATGGGTGAATATTTCCGCGACCGCGGTGAAGATGCGCTGATTATTTATGATGACCTGTCTAAACAGGCTGTTGCATATCGTCAAATCTCCTTGCTGCTCCGTCGTCCACCAGGTCGTGAAGCTTATCCTGGCGACGTATTCTACCTCCACTCCCGTTTGTTGGAGCGTGCTGCGCGTGTTAACGCCGATTACGTTGAAGCCTTTACCAAGGGTGAAGTGAAAGGTAAAACCGGTTCTTTGACCGCATTGCCAATCATTGAAACTCAAGCAGGGGACGTTTCCGCGTTCGTTCCGACCAACGTAATTTCTATTACCGATGGTCAGATCTTCCTGGAATCCAGCCTGTTTAACGCCGGTATTCGTCCTGCGGTTAACCCAGGTATCTCCGTATCCCGTGTGGGTGGTGCAGCGCAGACCAAGATCATGAAAAAACTGTCCGGTGGTATTCGTACCGCTCTGGCACAGTATCGTGAACTTGCTGCGTTCTCCCAGTTCGCATCCGATTTGGATGATGCAACACGTAAACAGCTGAGCCATGGTCAGAAAGTGACCGAGCTTCTGAAACAGAAACAATACGCACCGATGTCTGTTGCGCAGCAGTCTCTGGTTCTGTTCGCAGCTGAACGTGGTTATCTGGGTGATATCGAGTTGGCGAAGGTAGGTAGCTTTGAAGCTGCGCTGTTGGCATTTGCTGACCGCGAGCACGCCGAGCTTCTGCAACAAATCAACCAAACTGGCGCGTATAACGATGAAATCGAGGCCAAGCTGAAAGGCATCCTTGATACATTTAAGGCAACCCAGTCCTGGTAACGCTATTCGGCCCTGCTTTTCGTTAGGAAAGCAGGCCGTCTGGCAATGAGGAGAAGCAGAAATGGCCGGCGCAAAAGAGATACGTTCCAAGATCGCCAGCGTGCAAAACACGCAAAAGATCACCAAAGCCATGGAGATGGTCGCCGCCTCCAAAATGCGTAAATCGCAGGAACGCATGGCGGCTAGCCGTCCTTATGCAGAAACAATGCGTAGTGTGATTGGTCACCTCGCGTTAGGTAATCTGGAATATAAACATCCATACCTGGAAGAGCGCGACGTTAAGCGCGTTGGGTATCTGGTGGTTTCTACAGACCGTGGCTTGTGCGGTGGTTTGAACATTAACTTGTTCAAAAGACTGTTGGCTGAGATGAAAGGTTGGTCTGAAAAAGGCGTTGAATGTGATTTAGCGCTAATCGGGTCAAAAGCAGCCTCTTTCTTTGGTTCCGTGGGCGGCAAGATTGTTGCTCAGGTTACTGGCATGGGGGATAACCCTTCTCTGTCAGAACTTATCGGGCCAGTGAAAGTGATGTTGCAAGCCTATGATGAAGGTCGTTTGGATAAACTGTATATAGTTAATAACAAGTTTATCAATACGATGTCTCAGGAACCACGGATCATGCAGCTGTTACCTCTTCCGCCAGCGGAAGACGGTGAGCTGAAGAGGAAATCCTGGGATTACCTGTATGAACCTGATCCAAAAGCGCTGCTGGATACCCTCCTGCGTCGCTATGTGGAATCGCAAGTTTATCAGGGCGTCGTTGAAAACCTGGCTAGCGAACAGGCCGCGCGAATGGTAGCGATGAAAGCCGCCACCGATAACGGCGGTAGTCTGATCAAAGAGCTGCAGTTGGTTTACAACAAAGCTCGTCAGGCCAGCATCACTCAGGAACTCACCGAGATCGTCGGGGGAGCCTCCGCGGTTTAACCAGGTTATTACCCAAAATAGTTCAGATTGCAGGAAGGCGACAACTGAGCAAATCCCCAGGCACTTACTCAAGTAAGTAACTTGGGTGAGAGAAGGCAGCCAACGCCCCAGCAATTTGGAATATGACGGGTAAACGTATTACGTAGAGGATTCAAGATGGCTACTGGAAAGATTATCCAGGTAATCGGCGCCGTAGTGGACGTCGAATTCCCCCAAGACGCTGTACCAAAAGTGTACAACGCCCTTGAGGTTGAAGGCGCAGCTGAGAAGCTGGTGCTGGAAGTTCAGCAACAGCTGGGCGGTGGTGTTGTTCGTTGTATCGCGATGGGCTCTTCCGATGGTCTGAGCCGTGGGTTGAAAGTTATCAACCTGGAACACCCAATTGAAGTGCCGGTGGGTAAATCAACTCTGGGCCGTATCATGAACGTATTGGGTGATCCAATCGACATGAAAGGTCCTATTGGTGAAGAAGAGCGTTGGGCAATCCACCGTGAAGCGCCTTCTTACGAAGAGCTTGCCAGCTCGCAAGACTTGTTAGAAACCGGTATCAAGGTAATGGACTTGATTTGTCCGTTCGCTAAGGGCGGTAAAGTGGGTCTGTTCGGTGGTGCGGGTGTAGGTAAAACAGTAAACATGATGGAGCTGATTCGTAACATTGCGATTGAGCACTCAGGTTATTCTGTATTTGCCGGTGTGGGTGAGCGTACTCGTGAGGGTAACGACTTCTACCACGAGATGACTGACTCCAACGTTTTGGACAAAGTATCCTTGGTTTATGGCCAGATGAATGAGCCACCAGGTAACCGTCTGCGCGTTGCACTGACCGGCCTAACCATGGCGGAGAAATTCCGTGATGAAGGTCGCGACGTATTGCTGTTCATCGATAACATCTATCGCTATACCTTGGCTGGTACGGAAGTATCCGCACTGCTGGGTCGTATGCCATCTGCGGTAGGCTATCAGCCAACACTGGCAGAAGAGATGGGCGTGTTGCAGGAACGTATTACTTCCACCAAGACGGGTTCAATCACCTCTGTTCAGGCCGTTTACGTGCCAGCGGATGACTTGACTGACCCATCTCCAGCAACCACCTTTGCTCACTTGGATGCAACCGTCGTTCTGAGCCGTCAAATCGCCTCTCTGGGTATTTACCCGGCGGTTGACCCGCTTGACTCCACCAGCCGTCAGCTTGATCCGCTGGTTGTTGGTCAGGAGCATTACGATGTAGCGCGTGGCGTGCAGTCTATTCTGCAACGTTACCAGGAACTGAAAGATATCATCGCGATTTTGGGTATGGACGAGTTGTCAGAAGATGACAAATTAGTTGTATCCCGTGCGCGTAAAATCCAGCGCTTCCTGTCTCAACCGTTCTTCGTGGCAGAAGTCTTTACCGGCTCACCGGGCAAGTTCGTATCGCTGAAAGACACCATTCGTGGTTTCAAAGGCATTATGAACGGCGACTATGACCACCTGCCGGAGCAGGCGTTCTACATGGTTGGCACCATTGAAGAAGCAGTGGAAAAAGCCAAGAAACTGTAACGCTGTTGACTGGAGGGTGACATGGCTGCAATGACTTACCATCTGGATGTTGTGAGCGCAGAGAAGAAAATGTTCTCAGGCGTGGTGCAAAAAATTCAGGTGACGGGTAGTGAAGGTGAACTGGGTATTTTCCCTGGTCACGCCCCACTGCTCACTGCCATTAAGCCTGGCATGATACGTATCGTTAAGCAGTTCGGTGAGGAAGAGTTTATTTATCTTTCTGGCGGCATCCTTGAGGTGCAACCGAGTGTGGTGATCGTATTGGCTGACACTGCTATTCGCGGAACTGATTTGGACGAAGCTAAGGCGCTGGAATCTAAGCGTAAAGCTGAAGACCATATCAATAATTCCCACGGTGATGTCGACTATGCTCAGGCATCCGCTGAATTGGCGAAGGCGATTGCAAAACTACGTGTAATCGAGCTGACCAGGAAAGCGATGTGATTTTACAGTGGTGGGTTTTTAGTAACCCACTAATATGTAAAATTATTATATATTCAACGTGATTGAGATTGTCGGTGGTCAGCGAAAATAGCTAACTTCCCGCAATTTCAAATCCGAAGAATATAAAGAACGATAGAATGCCAGTCAGTAAAACTGATTGGCATTTTTTTTACTTTTGCGTGCAATAAATTACTTTTACGTTCAATAAAACTGACTTTCTGTCCCCTTTCGCCTCTGGGCGCTGTCATTTGACCTACCTCTCCTGTATTTAATTAAGTCTAGGCTAAACTGAAAGCGTTTCTTTCTGAAAACTCTTGTTTCTTGATGTAAAATAAGTGGTTAATTATCTGAGTAGGTGAGGGTGTTTTGATAAAAATAGGTCAGAAAACGTCGCTGATAGCAGACACTTTCTGCTACATTTTTTTATTACCTGCTCAATTGCTACAGCCCTTTAACCATGCGGGTTAGGTACGTTTTTCGCTGAGAAATATGTAGTAATCATTTCGCTAAACAGGTTTACTTCCGTCTATTAATTTGGAGTTATCAGGTTGCTTATGTCTAACAGCTCAATGAGTGTAGTCATCCTTGCCGCAGGTAAGGGGACACGTATGTATTCCGACCTTCCTAAGGTGTTACACCCACTGGCAGGTAAGCCGATGGTTCAGCATGTTATTGATGCTGCCATGAAGCTGGGTGCCCAACATGTTCATCTGGTTTATGGGCACGGCGGTGAGTTGTTGAAAAAAACACTGACTGATCCGGCGCTTAACTGGGTACTGCAAGCTGAACAGTTGGGTACCGGGCATGCGATGCAACAAGCTGCACCCTATTTTTCTGATGATGAAGATGTCCTGATGTTGTACGGCGATGTGCCGTTGATCTCCGTTGATACTCTCGAGCGCCTGTTGGCAGCCAAGCCACAGGGCGGTATTGGCTTGTTGACGGTGAAGCTGGATAACCCTAGCGGTTACGGGCGCATTGTGCGTGAGAATGGCGATGTGGTGGGTATTGTTGAGCATAAAGATGCCAGTGATGCACAACGCGAGATTAATGAAATCAACACTGGGATATTGGTTGCCAATGGCCGTGATCTAAAGCGCTGGTTATCATTGCTGGACAACAATAATGCCCAGGGTGAATTTTATATCACCGATATTATTGCTCTGGCCCATGCTGATGGTCAGAAGATAGTTGCGGTGCATCCAACTCGCTTGAGTGAAGTGGAAGGAATCAATAACCGCCTACAATTAGCCACTCTTGAGCGGGTCTATCAGTCAGAGCAAGCTGAAAAGTTGTTGTTAGCCGGCGTGATGTTACTGGATCCTGCGCGTTTTGATTTGCGGGGAGAATTAACACATGGCCGTGATATTACAATTGATACCAATGTCATTATTGAAGGCCACGTGGTTTTAGGTGACCGGGTGCGTATTGGTACCGGGTGTGTACTTAAAAACTGTGTCATTGGCGATGATTCAGAAATCAGCCCATACAGTGTGTTGGAAGACTCTCGTTTGGATGCGGGTTGTACTGTTGGGCCATTTGCCCGCTTGCGACCGGGCGCTGAGTTAGCTGAGGGCGCACATGTCGGTAACTTTGTTGAAATCAAAAAAGCCCGCTTGGGTAAAGGTTCTAAAGCCGGACACCTCTCTTATTTAGGTGATGCTGAGATTGGCTCAGGCGTAAATATCGGCGCAGGAACTATCACCTGCAACTATGATGGAGCTAATAAGTTTAAAACTATTATTGGCGATGATGTCTTCGTTGGATCTGATACTCAGCTTGTCGCACCAGTGACTGTGGCAAACGGCGCGACTATTGCTGCCGGTACTACCGTCACCCGTGATATCGCCGAAAATGAGTTAGTTCTTAGCCGAGTTAAACAGGTTAATGTGCAGGGTTGGCAGCGTCCGGTTAAGAAAAAATAAGCATACCCGTCATACTTCAAGCTGCATGTGCGTTGACCGCTTTCCTGCAACTCGAATTATTTAGGGTATATAAAAAGGTCCTTCAATATGAGGTTATTGACAAAGTGCCCGCAGCGGTGAAAACAGGCAGATCGTAAAGACGCCGTAAAATCGTCCCTGATGGCTCGAGCCGCGCCATCCCTGGCGCGGACGGCCCGCCCTCACCACCAGAGATCGAGTCGTCGAGGTTTGTCAGTAGTCTGCTTCAATATCATTTGTTTCTTGTTGAAGGGCTGTTTTTGGAATGAATGTTTTGCCCTGTATTTTTGGCTTATCCATTTGTGGCGAGAATACAGAACAAAACATAATAATCCCCAACTCTACAGGCTCGGGGAACCCGGAAAATCCGGAAATTCAGGTCACTGACATCGACAAGGTTCTAAAAGAATCTTACATAGGAATAAAACAGATGTGTGGAATTGTTGGCGCAGTAGCGCAACGTGATATCGCTGAGATTCTGATCGAAGGTTTACGTCGTCTTGAATACCGTGGCTATGACTCAGCTGGTTTGGCTGTAGTGGATGCTGACAGTAATCTGACTCGTTTACGTCGGGTGGGTAAAGTTCAGGCGCTATCTGATGCGGCCGAAAGCCAAGATTTACATGGCGGAACTGGGATTGCACATACTCGTTGGGCCACTCATGGTGAGCCATCAGAGGCCAATGCGCACCCTCATGCTTCGGACTACATCTCCGTCGTTCATAACGGCATTATCGAAAATCACGAACCTTTACGTGAGTTATTGATTAGCCGTGGCTACCGTTTCAGTTCTGAAACTGATACTGAAGTTATTGCTCATCTGGTGCATTGGGAGCTACAACAGGGCGGTTCATTGCTGGAAGTGGTTCAGCGGGTGATCCCGCAATTACGTGGCGCTTACGGCACGGTTGTGATGGATAGCCGTGATCCAAGCCGCTTGGTAGCAGCACGTTCAGGTAGCCCATTGGTTATTGGTTGTGGTGTCGGTGAAAACTTTATCGCCTCCGACCAACTGGCTTTGTTGCCAGTCACCCGTCGCTTTATCTTCCTGGAAGAGGGTGACGTGGTTGAAGTCACTCGCCGTAGCATCGCCATTTTTGATAAGCAGGGTAATGCTATTGAGCGTCCTGAAATCGAATCTCAGGTGCAATATGATGCCGGTGATAAAGGTGTTTACCGCCATTACATGCAGAAAGAAATTTATGAACAGCCAATGGCGATTAAAAACACGCTGGAAGGCCGTTTAAACCACGGGGCGATTGATTTATCCGAGCTTGGCCCTAAGGCCGATGCTTTGCTGGCTGACGTCCAACATATCCAAATCATTGCCTGCGGTACTTCTTACAACTCAGGGATGGTTTCGCGTTATTGGTTTGAATCATTAGCCGGTGTACCGTGCGATGTAGAAATTGCATCCGAATTCCGCTACCGCAAATCTGCTGTACGCCCTAATAGCCTGCTGATCACCTTGTCACAATCTGGTGAAACCGCCGATACACTGGCTGCTCTGCGTTTATCCAAAGAGTTAGGATATTTAGGTTCTCTGGCCATTTGTAATGTCGCCGGTTCTTCGCTGGTGCGCGAATCAGATTTAGCCTTGATGACTAAAGCCGGTACTGAGATTGGCGTGGCCTCAACCAAAGCCTTTACCACTCAGTTGACCGTGTTATTGATGCTGGTGGGGCGTATTGGCAAGCTGAAAGGCGCTGATGCCAGTTTAGAGCACAACATTGTTCATGCATTACAGGCTTTGCCTGCGCGTATTGAGCAGATGCTGTCTCTGGATAAAACCATCGAAGCACTGGCTGAAGGTTTCTCTGATAAGCACAATGCATTGTTCCTTGGCCGTGGTGATCAATACCCGATTGCGATGGAAGGTGCGCTGAAACTGAAAGAGATTTCTTATATTCATGCAGAAGCTTATGCAGCGGGTGAATTGAAGCACGGGCCATTGGCATTGATTGATGCTGATATGCCGGTCATTGTGGTTGCGCCAAATAATGAATTGTTGGAAAAACTGAAATCTAACATTGAAGAAGTGCGTGCGCGTGGTGGTTTGTTGTATGTATTTGCCGATCAAGATGCTGGTTTTACTGATAGCGAAGGCATGAAAATCATTCAGTTACCGCATGTGGAAGAAATTATTGCCCCTATCTTCTACACCGTGCCACTACAATTGCTGGCTTACCATGTTGCGCTGATTAAAGGCACCGATGTGGATCAGCCACGTAACCTGGCAAAATCAGTGACGGTTGAGTAATCTGCGACCCAAATCCTATAAATTTCGTAGGATGATAAAACAGCAGTAAATTTAAAAATCCGGTGATGCGATTTAAACCCTATCACCGGATTTTTTTATGATTAGCTTAAATTTCCTGTCAGGCGACGATGAAAATCGCTGCTGCGCATATCCAGCCCTTCAATAGTTACATCTGCGCCATAACGTTTATAGCGATACTCGATACCATCCAGAGCAGCAACGGTGGAAGCATCCCAGATTTGTGCATGCGTCAGGTCTATGACGACTCGTTTGGGGTCATTGGCATACTCGAAATGCTCGAACAGGTCGTTACTGCTGGCAAAAAATAGTGGGCCGCTTACGGTATAGCGAACACTCTCACCATCGTCACTTAATGTACGTTCGGCGTGAATAACATGGGCTATGCGGCGTGCAAATAGCACCATGGCAACAATAACTCCGGCCAATACACCGAGCGCGAGGTTACTCGTCCAGACAGTCATCACTACAGTTAGCACCATCACCAGTGTTTCTGACCAAGGCATACGCTTGAGGGTTGCTGTTTGCAAGCTATGCCAGTTAACCGTTTTTACTGCGACAACCATCATTATGCCCGCGAGTACCACCATAGGGATTTGTGCCAAAATTTTGCTCAGACCTGTCACCAGTAACAGCAGAACCACGGCTGCCGCGAAAGTTGAAACTCGGCTCCGGGCTTTGCCTAATTCAACATTGACGATAGTCTGGCCAATCATGGCACAACCCGCGATGCCACCATAAAAACCGGCGAGAATATTACCGACACCAAGGCCCCATGACTCACGGCGCTTGCTTGATGGGGTATCTGTAATGTCATCTACCAGCTTTGCCGTTAACAGCGACTCCATTAACCCGACAAAAGCGATGCTTAAAGCTGTTGGCCATACAATGTGGAGTGTTTGCCAATTCAGAGGAACCAAAAGCTGGGTGAATCCTGGCAAGCCGCCACTCATCGGCCCTTCATCGCCGACATTGGGTAGTCGGTAGCCCATCAACAAAGCCACTACGGTGACGACCACGATGGCAATAAGTGGTGAGGGAACGCTTTTAAGTATGCGCGGGAGCAGCAAGACAATGAGCAGGGTAATGACAAGCATCCCCCATACCAGGCTCGATTGCCCCCAGACATGGGGTATCTGAGCGAAAAATATCAAGATACCCAATGCATTAACAAAACCGATCATCACCGAGCGCGGGATATAACGCATCATGCGAGATAATCCGGTAATGCCGAACAGGATTTGAACTATCCCTCCCAACACTACTGCGGGCAGTATGTATTCGACGCCATGTATATGAACCATTGGGCCGATGACTAATGCCACTGAACCCGCAGCGGCGGTGACCATTGCGGGTCGCCCTCCGAGAATAGATAGCGTCAAACACAGAACAATAGATGCAACCAAACTTACTTTCGGATCGACGCCAGCAATGACAGAAAATGAAATGACTTCAGGAATGAGTGCCAGCGCGGTGACAACACCAGCCAGACACTCACGCGCCATTAACTTGGGTGATTTAAGCACTTGGGCTACACGCAGTTGATCGCCTGGCTCTTCAGCGGTGTTGATGTGATTACTGTTAGTCATTTCTTCTGTCTCTTTTCATTATTATTTCTTAGGTAAAACTTACCGGGTGTTGGCAAAATAGCTAAACGCCAAGATCCTAAGCATCGCTGCAAAAAACCGATAAAATATTGGCCTAAATGGACATGAATAGATAATGCGAAAAGCATGAATGCCTCAACAGTACCCGCTCAGTGTCGTTCAGTGCTATGGGGAAATAACTCAAGGTGGCGTAAGACTCATGATGAATTTAGTAACTCATGATAATTATAAGGGGGCTTTAGTGAGCAATGATACGATAGGAGACTAGTTGCGAACACCCATTTCTAATGTCATAAATATGAGTGCCAATTATCCCCTTTTAACTTAAACCCTGACTTTTTGAGTTTTATTTTTAAACTAAAAAACATTAAAAATAAATAAAATCAAAGTGTTGGATGGATTCTTGTGTGTTGTCATATAACTGTAATATTTCGTACATTTTTCTGTCATTAAACTGTCCTATTTTCCCTCCTGCACCATACTTAATCTGATGAATACATTATAGAGTTAATTCTAATATCCCATTAGGAGGGATTATGAAACTGATGCGTACCACCGTAGCCAGCATTGTGGCAGCGACTTTATCTATGACCACTGTGTCCGCGTTCGCTGCTGCAAGCCTGACGGGTGCAGGTGCGACATTCCCCGCACCGGTGTATGCCAAGTGGGCAGATTCTTATCAGAAAGAAACAGGTAACAAAGTTAACTATCAGGGGATCGGTTCTTCAGGCGGCGTAAAACAAATTATTGCCAATACGGTTGATTTCGGTGCGTCTGATGCGCCATTGGCAGACGAAAAACTGGCGGCTGAAGGTTTGTTCCAATTCCCAACAGTGATTGGCGGCGTAGTGTTGGCCGTGAATATCCCTGGCATTAAATCCGGTGAACTGACATTAGACGGTAAAACACTGGGTGATATTTATCTGGGTAATGTGAAAAAGTGGAATGACCCGGCTATTGTTAAGCTGAACCCGGGCGTTAAATTGCCAGATCAAAATATTGCTGTGGTGCGTCGTGCTGACGGTTCCGGCACTTCATTCGTGTTCACCAGCTACCTGGCTAAAGTGAACGCAGAATGGAAAGAAAAAGTAGGCGCAGGTTCGACTGTTAACTGGCCGACTGGTTTGGGTGGCAAAGGTAACGACGGTATCGCCGCCTTTGTACAGCGCCTACCTGGCTCTATTGGCTATGTAGAATATGCTTACGCCAAACAGAATAACCTGGCTTACACCAAACTGATTTCTGCGGATGGCAAACCTGTTAGCCCAACTGAGCACAGCTTTAGCTCTGCGGCGAAAGGTGTGGACTGGAGCAAAACATTTGCTCAAGACTTAACCAACCAAAAAGGTGATGATGTTTGGCCAATTACATCAACAACTTTCATCTTGGTGCATAAAGAGCAGAAAAATGCGGCTAACGGCGTTGAAGTATTGAAGTTCTTTGACTGGGGTTACACACACGGCGCTAAACAAGCCAACGAGCTGGATTATGCAACATTGCCAGCTGAAGTTGTTGAGCAAGTCCGTGCGGCCTGGAAAACTCAGATTAAAGATAGCAGCGGTAAGCCAATCTTCTGATTTACTGGCAACAAGCGGTTTATGAAATATTGATTCAATATATACCCTAAATAGTTCGAGTTGCAGGAAGACGGCAATTGAGCGAATCCCCAGGAGCTTACATAAGTAAGTGACTGGGGGGAACGAAAGCAGCCAACGCATATGCAGCTTGAAATATGAAGGGTATAACACCCGGATGAGAAGAGAGTTTATGGCTGCGAACAAGCCGACAATCAAAGCACCGAGTCAATATGGTGACATCATTTTCAGCGCGCTAGTTAAACTGGCTGCGCTGATTACGCTATTTCTGTTGGGCGGCATTATCGTTTCATTGATAATTGCTTCCTGGCCAAGCATTGAGAAATTTGGTTGGGCTTTCCTGTGGACCAAAGAGTGGGATGCGCCGGCTGAACAGTTTGGTGCATTAGTGCCGATTTACGGCACGGTTGTGACCTCGGTTATTGCCCTACTCATCGCGGTTCCGGTCAGTTTTGGTATTGCTCTGTTTTTAACTGAATTGGCCCCGAACTGGTTAAAACGCCCACTGGGTGTGGCGATTGAATTACTGGCCGCGATCCCCAGTATTGTTTACGGGATGTGGGGCTTGTTTGTCTTCGCTCCGCTATTTGCACGCTATTTCCAAGAGCCGGTCGGCAATGTGATGTCCGGCATCCCGATTGTGGGCGTATTGTTCTCTGGCCCCGCTTTTGGTATCGGCATTCTGGCCGCTGGCATCATCTTGGCCATCATGATTATTCCTTACATTGCAGCGGTGATGCGCGATGTTTTCGAACAAACCCCGGTGATGATGAAAGAGTCGGCCTATGGTATTGGCTGCACCACTTGGGAAGTGATTTGGCGCATTGTGCTGCCTTATACCAAAAATGGTGTTATTGGTGGCGTGATGTTGGGGTTGGGCCGTGCGTTGGGTGAAACCATGGCGGTAACCTTTATTATCGGCAACACCTACCAGCTCGACAGCTTCTCGCTGTTTATGCCGGGCAACAGTATTACCTCCGCGCTGGCGAATGAGTTTGCTGAAGCTGAATCTGGCTTACATACCGCCGCGTTGATGGAACTGGGCCTGATCTTATTCGTCATTACCTTTATCGTACTGGCAATATCAAAGTTAATGGTTTTGCGTCTGGCTAAGAAAGAGGGGCGCTAAGATGGCGACGATGGATATGCAAAGTGATGCGACGCTGATGGAAACCCGCCGTAAAAAGCAGGCCTGGCGTCGTCAAAAGAACCGCATTGCTTTATTGCTTTCAATGGCCACCATGGCGTTTGGCCTGTTCTGGTTGGTGTGGATTTTGTTCTCTACTGTGACCAAAGGTATCGACGGTATGTCTTTGGCGTTGTTTACCGAAATGACACCTCCGCCCAACACCGCGGGTGGGGGCTTGGCTAACGCCATTGCGGGGAGCGGATTATTAATTCTGTGGGCAACCGTCATTGGTACCCCATTGGGAATTATGGCGGGGATTTATCTGGCGGAATATGGTCGTAAATCCTGGTTGGCGGAAATCACCCGCTTTATAAATGACATTTTGTTATCAGCCCCTTCTATTGTTGTCGGCTTGTTTGTTTACACCATCGTGGTTGCCAAGATGGAGCATTTCTCCGGTTGGGCTGGGGTGATTGCGCTGGCGCTGTTACAAATCCCTATTGTCATTCGCACCACTGAAAACATGCTGAAATTGGTACCGGATAGCTTGCGCGAAGCGGCTTATGCATTGGGAACACCCAAATGGCGCATGATATCGGCCATTACCTTGAAAGCGTCTATCTCCGGTATTTTGACGGGCATCTTGTTGGCAGTCGCGCGTATTGCCGGTGAAACCGCGCCTTTGCTGTTCACCTCGCTCTCCAACCAGTTCTGGAGTACCGATCTGAGTCGGCCAATTGCTAACTTACCGGTCACTATCTTTAAGTTTGCCATGAGCCCGTTTGCTGAATGGCAACAACTGGCATGGGCTGGGGTGCTTTTGATAACCCTGTGTGTGCTGTTACTGAATATTGTGGCTCGCGTTATTTTCGCTAAGAAAAAGTATTAATCGGCTGAGAAAAAGCCCTTAATTAGCAAAGAAAAACCCGATTCGCCAATCAATTCCAAAATGCAGCTACGGCGGCATTGGCTAAAAGAGAGAAGTCTTGATGAGTATGGCTACTGACATCAACAACAGCAAAATTCAGGTTCGCGATCTGAACTTCTACTATGGCAAATTTCATGCACTGAAGAATATTTCGCTGGATATTGCCAAAAACCAGGTCACAGCATTCATCGGCCCATCAGGCTGCGGTAAATCAACACTGCTGCGTACATTCAATAAAATGTATCAGTTGTATCCGGATCAGCGCGCTGAAGGCGACATTTTGCTGGATGGGCAGAATATTCTGACCGATAAACAAGATATTGCGTTGTTGCGGGCAAAAGTTGGCATGGTTTTCCAAAAGCCAACCCCATTCCCAATGTCGATTTACGATAACATCGCCTTTGGTGTGAAACTGTTTGAGAACCTATCTCGCGCCGAGATGGATGAGCGCGTGCAATGGGCGCTGACCAAAGCCGCTTTGTGGAATGAGACCAAAGATAAGTTGCACCAGAGCGGATACAGTTTGTCGGGGGGCCAGCAGCAGCGTTTATGCATCGCCCGTGGTATCGCGATTCGTCCTGATGTGTTGTTGCTGGATGAACCTTGCTCGGCACTTGACCCTATCTCGACTGGCCGTATTGAAGAGCTTATCAGTGAGTTGAAGTCTGACTATACGGTGGTAATTGTGACTCACAACATGCAGCAAGCGGCTCGCTGTTCAGATCACACGGCATTTATGTATCTGGGCGAGTTAATTGAATTCAGTGATACCGACACCCTGTTTACCGCGCCACAGCAGAAACAGACGGAAGATTATATTACTGGTCGCTATGGCTGAAGAATCTACCCCATTATGGCTATTTTATTTGCCATTTTGAACCAGGGCAGTGCTCAGATCCTCACGTACTACGTGTACGCTCCGGTTCTTCCGCGCTGTCCGTGTTCAAACTGACTGCAACAATTACGCCTACTGGGATAGATCCATACCACATCAATTTCGTCTATTTACATGTACGGGAAGTCTCATGGATAACTTGAATCTCAATAAACATATTTCCGGCCAGTTCAATGCAGAACTTGAACATATCCGCACCCAAGTATTGACCATGGGCGGGCTGGTGGAACAACAATTATCTGACGCGATCACCGCCATGCACAATCAGGACGGCGAGTTGGCAAAACAGGTCATTGCTGGCGATAAAAAGGTCAATATGATGGAAGTGGCTATTGATGAAGCCTGTGTGCGCATCATTGCCAAACGCCAACCAACGGCGAGTGATTTGCGTCTGGTGATGGCCATCATCAAGACGATTTCTGAGCTAGAGCGCATCGGTGATGTGGCGGATAAAATCTGCCGTACTGCGCTGGAGAAATTCTCTCATCAACACCAGCCTTTACTGGTCAGTTTGGAGTCTTTAGGCCGTCATACTGTACAGATGCTGCATGATGTTCTGGATGCCTTTGCCCGTATGGATTTGGATGAAGCTATCCGAATCTATCGCGAAGATAAGAAAGTCGATCAGGAATATGAAGGCATTGTGCGCCAGTTAATGACGTATATGATGGAAGATCCGCGAACTATCCCAAGTGTGCTGACAGCATTGTTTTGCGCCCGTTCGATTGAACGCATTGGCGACCGCTGCCAGAATATCTGCGAATTTATCTTCTACTTTGTTAAAGGTCAGGATTTCCGTCACTTAGGTGGCGATGATTTAGAAAAACTGCTTTCTAATAAAGCTGAAAAGTAACCTGTTTCCCCCAATCAGATTAAGCATTCCTGCTTGATTGGGGGTTGTTTTTATAAATTATCTCTCCCGCCTTGGCCGCCCTCTTATTAGTTTATTAAGCTAAATCATTCTCGTTTTATCTCTGTTTATATTTAATCACCCATTGATTGACATAATGAAACCGTATTGTGTTGCTTTGTAGGCATATATTTAAATGGTTTTATTGTTTTGAGGAAATGTAAGTTCCTTTAGGAGGAAAGAATACTTCCTTATTATCATTTAATGGTGATTTTAATATTTATCTACATAAGCATATGTGATTTTTAATATGCGTTTACATTGGGCGGGATAAGTGAACATACGTCTGTATATGCCAAAGAATGTCGCTCTTAGCCTGCTGTGGGTGGTCTGGGGTGCATGTTTAGTTAGCTATATAGTCTACAATTTATTTTTTTATCTTCTTCTTGCTCCTACTTTATTCCTCATTTTTATTCTGATAAATATTATGTTTAAAAAGAAAGCAAGCAGTCATGACAAGGTGTCTATTATGGCCAACTCTTCTCTACCCTCTTCGGCCCCATTATCGGGTTCGCCATCAGACTCCGCGAAGACAAATACGATTATAGCGGTGGGAACAAAGTTAAAAGGTAATATTAATCTTGATGGCGATATTCAAATTTATGGTGTTGTCATCGGTGATATTGCCGTCAATGAAGGCACTCTAAGATTGATGCGCAGTGGTCATATTGAAGGGAATTTAACCGCCCCTCACATTACGGTTGATGGGAGGGTCGAGGGGGTTTGTGTTTCCGATCATTTGGAAATTTTGGAGAATGGTCGGTTAAACGGCATTGTAAAAGGCAGTAATTTCTCCATCAAGAAAGGCGGTGTTTTCATTGGTCAGTCAGAGATTACCGAAGATCCTGCGAGTCTGACAAAGACGAAAGTTAAACCCACTACTGCAAATCATCACGAAAAGATAAAAGCAGAAGAAACAACCAATTAAATAGTGTTAAGCGGTAGATAGCTCTGTGGGGAGGGTTGTTACTCATACGCGCTAAAAATGCGGTTTGGCCGGGGATTCACGGCCATAATCGCCCGTTTTCCCCGCCCATGATTTCACTTTTTCTTTCAATATAAGTAAACTTATCCCCTGAGATGATTTAGTTATAAATATATCGTTTTATATTATTTCCTGACCTAACGCTGACTTGGTAGCTTACCTGTATCGCAACATCTCAATCATCTTAGGAGCTTTCAATGAAGCAATCTCTAACCACCAAAAAAAGCGTTCTGGCACTCACGCTGTTAGCCGGTCTGGCCACACTTTCTGGTGCTGCTCACGCAGATAAACTGGATGATATTAAACAGGCTGGTGTAGTGCGGATTGCTGTTTTCGATAGCAACCCACCCTTTGGTTATATCGACCCACAGACTAAAAAACTGGTGGGATATGATGTTGATGTAGCGAATGCAATTGCGAAGGATTTAGGTGTAAAAGTTGAACTGCGGGCAACTAACCCAGCTAACCGTATTCCGTTACTGACCTCTAAAAAAGTGGATCTGATTGCTGCCAACTTCACTATTACGGATGACCGCGCCAAGGAAGTGAACTTCAGCTTGCCATACTTTGCCACGGGTCAGAAGTTTATTGCCCATAAAGGTGTGTTGAAAACGCCAGAAGACATCGCTGGGTTGCGTATCGGCGCGGATAAAGGCACGGTACAGGAAATAACCTTACGTGATCGTTATCCAACGGCGAAAGTCATTTCCTATGATGATACTCCGGTGGCATTTACCGCTCTGCGCAATGGTAATGTTCAAGCAATCACTCAGGATGATGCAAAATTAGTTGGGCTGCTGGGTAACCTGCCTGCGGCACAAAAAGCAGATTTTGAAATCTCACCATTCAGTATTACTAAAGAATATCAAGGCGTTGGGATTCCTAAAGGGGAGGAGCGCTTAACTGCTCAAGTGAACGAGACGCTGGTTAAACTGGAAAAAGATGGCGAAGCCGCGAAAATTTATGACCGCTGGTTCGGGCCAGAAACTAAAGCAGCTCAACCACGTGGCGATTTCAAATTTGCACCATTGGATCAACAGCCTAAAGCCTAATATATCCTTCGTCCTTGACGTTGCAGGGGTGTTAGCTGCGCTCACTACTCGGCCCATCCTTGGGCCTCGCCTCTGCGAGGCCGCTGCAAGCAGCGTTCAAATCTGCTCCCAACAGATTTGTCACCCGAATCACTTACTTGAGTAAGCTCATCGGGATTTGTTTGCTGGCTGCCTACCTGCAACGCCAATGACTTTAGCCATAGCGCGGTAGTGAAAATAAGATGGATTTTATTGTGTACGTAAACATCCGTACTATTCGGATATCAGATGAATATAGGTATAAAAGCCTATGAATCTACATCACCTTACTGACTGGCTGCTGGCTCCGCAATATCTCGGCTGGTTATGGAACGGTTTTCTGCTGACGTTGTGGATTTCTGCCTGCACAGTGGTGGCCTCTACGCTATTGGGTTTTTTACTGGCCGCGGCCAGGGACAGCGAACTCAAAGGGTTGCAATGGTTTGCGATTGGTTACAGCACGCTATTTCGTAATACGCCGCTGCTTATCCAGTTGTTCTTTTGGTATTTTGCTGCCAGTCAATTTCTGCCCGCATCTTGGATACCCTGGCTTAATACTCCCCATGAAATCACGGTTTTTGGGCTAACTCTCGGCTGGCCTTCTTTTGAGTTTTTGGCCGGTTTTATCGGTTTGACCTTTTATTCCACGGCGTTTATTGCAGAAGAGTTGCGCTCGGGGATCAGCGGGGTTGCCAAGGGGCAAAAATATGCTGCCCATGCATTGGGGCTGACGGGGTGGCAGTCTATGCGCCATGTTGTATTGCCGCAGGCGTTGAAAATCGCCATGCCGCCATTACTCGGCCAATATATGAATATTATTAAAAACTCATCATTAGCGATGGCTATTGGTGTGGCCGAGCTTTCTTATGCTTCCCGCCAGGTTGAAACGGAAACTTTGCGGACATTCCAGGCTTTCGGTGTGGCAACGGTGTTGTATATCACGATTATTGCGTTGATTGAGGCCTGGGGCATGTGGCGTCAGCAGCGAACCATCGTTAAGGGGCACTGAGATGGATTTTACGATTATTGCCGATAACTGGACTTATCTGTTGTGGGGCACATTTCCTGATGGCCCGTTAGGCGGAGCTGCATTAACCTTGTTAATCAGCCTGTTAGCTGGTGTGGTATCGGCTATTTTAGGCACGGTGTTGGGTGTGGTGCTGGCGATGTCCCGCGGTGTCTGGGCGGGAATATTAGCCGCATTTTTAGGTTTTTTCCGCGCTATTCCCGTGATTATGTTGATTTTTTGGACGTATTTCCTACTGCCGATTGTATTTGGTGTGGATATCCCCGAAATCACCACTGTGGTATGTGCGCTGGCACTGATTGCTTCAGCTTATCTGGCTCATGCGGTGAAAGCCGGAATTGTGGCGATTGGGGTGGGGCAGTGGCAGGCGGGTTTGTCATTGGGCTTCAATCGCTGGCAAGTTTTGTGGTTTGTGGTTTTGCCGCAGGCCCTGCGCATGATGGTGCCATCATTTATTAATCAATGGATTTCTTTGATTAAGGATACCTCGCTGGCTTATATCGTCGGAGTCAATGAACTGACGTTTTTGGCCACTCAGGTTAATAACCGCAGTATGGTTTACCCGATGGAAGTCTTCCTGTTCGTGGCATTGGTCTATTTCGTTTTATGTCTGGCGCTGGACTTACTGGCAAATGGCCTTAACCGCCGCTTCAGCCCCCAACATGCCATTAATAAGCAAAGCGCCATTAAAGGTTCATGGCGCTGGTGGCGAAATAAACCTGTATTACCAGCAAGTTAAGTTCGGGTTATCTGCCAGCCTCTGGCGCGCCATAAGTCAGGCAGTTGCCGCATGTCATCAAACATGGTGACTAATGGGTGGTGAATCGGCTGATTGTGCGGATCGGCACAGTAATAATAGACCGGTATCCCGGCCGCTATTCCGGCATGGGTACCGGCTGCTGAATCTTCAATCAAAATACAGCGCTCGGCCGCGACCTTCATCTCTTCTGCGGCATGATAAATCAACGCGGGATCGGGCTTCCAACGTTGGATGTCGTAGCCGCTATAGAGTCTTTCTTCAAAGAAAGGCAGTAAGTCGGTCAAGCCCAGAGAGTGCTGCATTTTACTCACCGGCCCATTGGACACCACGCAAACCGGCAGTGTTATTTGCTCTAACAATGTTTTTGCGCCGGCGATAGGTTGTAACTTGGCATCAAATAAGCGAGTAACTTCATCGCGATAGAGTTTCTCCAGCTTTTCTATTGGCTCATCCAGACCGTTTTCTTGACTCACCAGCGCAACAATTTCATTGAGTTTCACGCCCTTAAAACGCTTAATCACCTCTTCCAGCGACAAGTGAATATCATAATGGGCAAACATCACAACATAGGCCTGACAACACAGAACTTCACTGTCGACCAAGGTTCCATCACAATCGAACATGACACATTCAATCTGGTTCACTCAATCCATCCTTTATTATGCCGTTTTAAGTTCATTCCACTTTAACCATCCTGCCCCAGAATGCGATACATAATTACCCTGCTAGCAATATTACTCATATCAACTGAATAAAATTCAATAAGTTGAATAGTGGGTGGTTAAAATTAAGCCGCCTGTTGCGCAACACGGCAGATAAAAAATAGCCAAATAGAGTGTGATCTCGCTCTAAACAACCGTTTTTTTGTTATAGGATATCCGCAACTGTCACTCCCTTTTGCGGAACTCCTCAAATGAGTAAACCAAACCTTGATACTGAGCAGGGGCTGCTCGAACGTGTTTTTAAACTAAAGCAACACGGCACCACCGCCCGTACTGAGCTGATTGCGGGTATCACCACTTTCCTGACCATGGTCTATATCGTGTTCGTTAACCCACAGATTTTAGGGGTTGCGGGTATGGATGTGCAGGCCGTGTTTGTTACCACCTGTCTGATTGCTGCTTTCGGCAGTATTTTTATGGGGCTATTGGCAAACTTACCGGTCGCTCTGGCACCGGCGATGGGGCTTAACGCTTTCTTCGCTTTTGTGGTGGTTGGCGCGATGGGTATTTCATGGCAAGTCGGCATGGGGGCTATTTTCTGGGGCGCAATCGGTTTCCTTTTGCTCACTATTTTCCGCATCCGTTACTGGATGATAGCGAACATTCCACTGAGTTTGCGGGTGGGGATTACCAGCGGTATCGGCCTGTTTATTGCCATGATGGGGCTGAAAAACGCCGGTATCGTGGTTGCTAATCCAGATACATTAGTCGCGGTGGGGAATCTGACTTCACACAGTGTCCTGTTGGGAGCATTGGGCTTCTTTATCATTGCGATTCTGGCATCACGCAATATTCATGCTGCGGTGCTGGTGTCGATTGTCGTGACGACTTTAATCGGCTGGGCGCTGGGTGATGTGCATTACTCTGGTATTTTCTCCATGCCGCCTAGTGTGACCTCCGTGGTCGGGCAGGTCGATTTAGCCGGTGCGCTGAATATTGGTATGGCGGGGATCATATTCTCCTTCATGCTGGTTAACCTGTTTGATTCATCCGGTACATTAATTGGTGTGACGGATAAAGCCGGTTTAACTGACCATAAAGGGAAGTTCCCGCGCATGAAACAAGCGCTGTATGTGGACAGTATCAGTTCTGTTGCCGGTGCGTTTATTGGTACGTCGTCAGTGACGGCTTATATTGAAAGCTCCTCTGGGGTTTCTGTCGGTGGCCGTACTGGTTTAACCGCCGTGGTGGTCGGGATCCTCTTCCTGTTGGTGATATTTATTTCTCCGCTGGCTGGAATGGTACCTGCCTATGCAGCGGCGGGTGCATTGATTTATGTCGGCGTGCTGATGACATCCAGCTTGTCCCGTGTGAAATGGGATGACTTGACCGAAGCGGTTCCAGCATTTGTCACCGCAGTGATGATGCCGTTTAGCTTCTCAATTACTGAAGGGATTGCGCTGGGCTTTATTTCTTACTGCCTGATGAAGTTAGGTACCGGTCGCTGGCGTGAGATCAGCCCATGCGTGGTCGTAGTTGCGCTACTGTTTGTGCTGAAAATTGCGTTTGTTGATCACTGATAATTTATGATGAGTCACTGATTTTGAACACGCCCCCATATTCGACACCGAGGGTGGGGGCGTAGTATTGATAATCTTATGACTTCAATTGAGCGCTGATTTGCTCCAGCGCTTTTGTCGCACATTGCGCATCCAAATGCCCACCCGGCGCACCGGCAACACCTATCGCACCCACCACTTCATCACCGGCTTTCACTGGCACTCCGCCACCTAATAGCAAGAAACCAGGAATATCTTTCAGGTTATTCGCCGCAGGGTTTTTTTGACTGTTTTCCATCACTTGCCCACTTGGGGTTTTGGTCGACAGCGCGGTAAAGGCTTTTTGTTCACTGGCTTTTACCGTATGTGGGCCAGCATTATCTGCACGCAGTACAGTCTTGATGATGCCAGCGCGATCCACGACGGTGACCGCGACGTTATAGCCATCAGCCTGGCAAACGGCGAGGGCACGGCTGGCTACATCGGTGGCCAGCGCCAAAGAAATATTGCGTTCAGTATTCAGACCCGCAGCAGAGGCTTGAGTTATCAGGCCGATGAATAAGGCAGAAGTCAGGGCAATAGGCTTGATCATATAAAATCCTTATTGTTAGCAAAGTGAATTCCTCACAGTAAAGCTATCCTACGGCGAAAAGTGGTGAAAAAATATTCGGTCTACTACCCGTTTTGCTAGGTACTTCTACCTATCCCCTGCGCACTTGACGCCGCAGGGGTGTTAGCTGCGTTCGCGCACCCGAATCACTTACTTATGTAAGCTCATTGGGATGAGTTCACTGGCTGCCTACCTGCAACGACAATTGCTTTGGGGATTATTGGGAGGATAAGTGATAGTGATGAATAAGTGATGCCAGCGAGTTGACCTCTAATTTGGCAAAGATATTGGCGCGGTGGGCCTCGACAGTTCGCGGAGAAATCGACAAAATATGGGCGACCTGTTTACTGGTTTCCCCTTGAATAATCAGGGTGGCGACTTCCCGCTCACGAGCAGAGAGTTGGTTGAATAACTGTTGATAGCTTGCCTGCTGCTTATAGGCCGCTAGTGCCTGCTCATGTTGATCCAGCGCCATGCTGATGGTTTCAATCAATACATCGGCATCAATGGGTTTGGTCAAAAATTCCAGCGCCCCGCCTTTAAAGGCCCGGCGGCACAATTCAACATTGCCATGCCCCGTCATAATGATGACCGGGAGGGCGCTATCACGCTCTTGAATGGTTTCTAAGATTGTCATGCCACTTTTACCCGGCATGCGAATGTCCAGCAGCACACAACTCGGCTGGGTAACTGTCAGATTATCGAGGAATATCTGGCCGTTACTGAACGCCTTAACCTCCCAACCCATGGTCGAGAGTAACGCGGACAACGCAGCACGAACACCCTCATCATCATCAATCAGATAAATGTGTTTTGTCATGTGTACTCCCGGTCATCAGAGGAAAAATCAGGGTAAAGCAAGCGCCGCCATATTCATTGTTTCTCGCTTTTATGTCGCCATCCATACGCTGTACCAATGTTTCACACAGGGTTAGCCCTAATCCTAGCCCACTCTCTCGGGTGGTATAGAAGGGGCTGAATAAGTTGTCTAATTGCTGACGATTAAGCCCCGGGCCATTATCCTCAATCTGAATAACATATTGTTTTGGCGTAAATTTTATGGTGAAAGTGATTGTTGGGGCCGGTGTCTGTTGGATAGCCTGAATGGCATTACTGAGCAAATTATGAAAAACCTGCTCCAGCCATAAAGGGTCACTTTGGAGTGTGGGCAGATTGGCAGGAATAATATTGATGATTTTCACATTCGCCGCAGTTATTTCCTGGCTCAACAAAACATTAACCCGCCGCCAGATATCAGCCACCACGACCGGCTGTAAATTTATCTGCCCACGGCTGAGTAAGGTTCGCAGCCGATCGAGCAAAGCAGCAATGCGCTTGATTTGCTCGACAGAAGCCACCAGCAACGGAGCGACTTTCTCATCCTGCGGCGGTAACAACCGTAGTGCGGTTTGGTTATAGGTCAATGTCGCGGTGAGCGGCTGGTTTAATTCATGGGCGATGCCGGTGGCGATTTCCCCCATGGCATTGAGCCTGGCTTGATCAGCAAATTTGGCGCGCTGGTCAGCATGTAAACGGTGCTGAGCCAATTGCTGCCAACGGTGCCAACTGTATAAGGCGGCGGCTGTTATCAGCGCAAGCAGCAGGGCGGTGAACCAGGGTAAATCACGCCAAACCGGGGTGGCATGACCTATTAAAGTGAAAGATTGCGCCCCTTCGCCCACCGGTTTTTGCCACTGCCAGAAACTTTCAGGTGCCGAATGGCCCAAAATTGCGAGTTGATGCTGCTGATAGCGCAATATCAAACTGTCAAAATGAGGCGGTAAGCCCACTATTTGCAGTAATTTCTGGGCATTAACCTGTAAACCACTGCCGTTGTATGAGTTAGCCAACCGGTAATCTCCCTCCTGAATATGCAAGGTAAGTTGGCCGGGCTGAGAGGGGTCTGCCGGTGTTTGATTGATTGCGATTAACTGTGGGAAATGGCGTTGCAATTGCACCAGTTGAGCCGGCTCCAGAGCCAAAAATAAAATTGCCTGCTGCTGGGCCAATTGTTGGCTTAGTTCGCGGTGAATGGTGCGAAACTCAGCTTCTCGCTCGTTTTGTTGTGTATTTAGCCCGTACCAGCCTAGCCAGAGAGTGGATATCAGGGTCAGGAGAAACCAGACAGTGATTTTAACGGCCATGGGCGAGTAACATCCGCAAAGATAAAGTGGCTATTGATAACATGGGGCGCGATACGGAGGAAACCCCCAATACCGTAGGCTATGGGGGTTCTGTAACCATAGCGGGTTATTTTACCCGGACACGCTCAATGTAAGTGGCAAACGCAGCCAGCTGTTTGGCCAGAAAATCCAGTGTTCCCTGATCCGTCAGCTCTTTAGTTTGTTCATCGACTTTGCTTTGAATCACGCCACCCATAAATTCAGGCTTATTCATTACCATCGCATCAAGGAAAACCAAAATTTGGCGCAAATGATACTGGCAACGCGCGCCACCAATTGGCCCCATGGAGCTGGTCTGAATCGCCACGGGTTTGTTAGCCAGCGGTTGGTTAGGTAAACGGGATAGCCAGTCGATGGCGTTTTTCAACCCACCGGGGACTGAATAGTTATATTCCGGTGTCACGATAATCACCCCATCGGCCTGACGAATCTGCTCAGCAATGGCCTCAATCGTGGTCGGAAACCCATCTTCCTGTTGTACATCGGCGTCATAAAGTGGAATGTCGCGAATAGCAGGCAGTGCTTCGATGGACACACCGGCTGGTGCTAATTTGGGCAGCGCACGCGCCACCATGGCATTGTAGGAACCATTACGCAGGCTACCCAAGAGGGTAACAATTTTAACGGGTTGCTGTGACATGAATTACTCCTATTCAATAAATAACACCGCTCTATCACCAGAGTAGGACAAACTTGAGTGACGTGCTACTCCTTAAAATTTAACTTAAATGGGTGTCATCTGCGGATT
Organism: Yersinia thracica; assembly: GCF_902170565.1. GTDB lineage: Bacteria > Pseudomonadota > Gammaproteobacteria > Enterobacterales > Enterobacteriaceae > Yersinia > Yersinia thracica. The sequence continues at coordinate 40,871 of NZ_CABHXX010000023.1, read as the reverse complement.
TGTTACATTGAAATTGTGATCGGAGGAGAGGAACGAAAAAATCGTTTCTTTCCGTTATCAAGTCTTTGCGTGGAATGCCGTTAATAGATCTGGAGCTATCCAGCTCTATTACATTGAGCGACACGATAATGCTAAAAACCACTCAAGCCCGATTTACCTTACTCGTTAGTGCGTTTTTCATTTTTTTACTGATAATCACTGTGGTGGTTATTCAGCTTTTTATAACACCACAACTCAAACAATCTGAAAGCACCATTGTTGGCAACAGTGTTGACCAAATCGCCACGGCAATAATGGCGCAAATGAATAAAGTTGAAGCTCAAGCCCGCAGTATTACGCAGGCCGTTGCCATCATGGACAGTAATACCATTGACCCATTATTGCTGGGGTTAGTGGATCAATACGGTGACAGTAATGTCTTTGGTGGTGGGATTTGGCCATTACCCAATAAACGTGAGCAAGGGGTGGTTAAATTCAGCACTTTCTTTGCTCGTAATGGGGAAAATAAGTTAACGGTTAATACTCATTGGAACTCGCCAGAGTCGCAAAATTATTTTGAGCAACCTTGGTACAAAGACGGTTTAAATGCCCCGAAAGGCTTCTGTGCTTGGGCTAAAGCCTATCAGGACGATGCCAGCCCGCAACCAAGAACCAACTGTGCAATGGCGATTTATAAAGGTGACGAGGTCTATGGTGTCTCTACCATTGACGTCACTTTAGGTTTTTTTAACCGCCTGGTTAAAGAGATGGAACAGAAGGTCAATGGCACCATTCTGATTGTCGAAGCCGATGGCAAGATTGTGGGGAGCAGCGCTCTGGCTGACGGCAAAGCAGAATTAAAAAATCTGTCAGATTTTGCCAGCAGTTCACCGATGGCGGCAGAAACTCTGCGATTATTGCCACAAATGAAAGATCAGAAATTACTGGAAAATGAATTTGACGTCGATGGCACCTCTCACACTCTGTTTATCCGCCCCATCGCCAATAGCCCGTGGTATTTGGTCACTGACCTGCCCACCCGTTTATTGGTCAAACAGAGCCACAGCATTTTGCTGCATCTGGGATTAGTGCAGATCCCTATCATGTTGTTATTGCTGTTGTTCCTGGTGTTTTCTATCCGCGTCTTTATGAAACGGCTGGCGGCGTTGAAACAGAATATCACGGCATTATCTGCGGGTGGCGCTGATTTAACCCAGCGTTTACCGCTAAGCAGTAGCCCGGAGTTCAATGCTATTAACCAGAGTTTCAACGATTTTATCGACTATTTGCAGCAAATGATGCGCAAGGTTGGCGAAAGCAGCCTGGCTATCGCGTCGGCATCGCGCCAAATTGCCAGCGGCAATCTGGATTTATCTGCTCGTACTGAAGATCAAGCCAGTTCCATTGAAGAGACCGCGGCTTCAATGGATGAACTGACCAGTACTGTGAAACAAAATGCAGATAACGCCAGCCATGCTAATAAATTGGCAATGGATGCTTCCACGGTGGCAGTGAAAGGCGGCACCGTGGTGAAGAAAGTGGTGGATACCATGGGGTCAATCAACCATTCGTCGAAGAAAATCGTCGATATTATCAGTGTGATTGACAGCATTGCTTTCCAAACTAATATTTTGGCATTGAATGCGGCGGTAGAAGCCGCGAGAGCCGGTGAGCAGGGGCGTGGCTTTGCTGTAGTGGCCTCTGAAGTGCGTAATCTGGCGCAGCGTTCGGCCACTTCTGCCCGCGAAATTAAAAAGCTGATTGAAGACTCGGTGTCTGATATCACGATTGGTACTCGTCTGGTGGCGGATGCGGGCACGACAATGGATGACCTGATGAGCGGGGTTTCCAATGTGGCGTCATTAATGAATGAAATAATGTCATCCAGCCAAGAGCAAAGCTTGGGTATTGAGCAGGTTAATCTCGCGATTAATCAGCTAGATAACTCAACGCAGCAAAATGCGGCGCTGGTGGAACAAGTGGCGGCAGCGGCTCAAGCTATGCAGGATCAAACCGTGCAGTTGGAAAGTGTGATTAGCGGCTTTAAGGTTTAATTTTATACCCGTCATACTTCAAGCTGCATGTGTGTTGGCTACGCTCATTCATCCCGAATTATTTAGGGTATATATCGCTGTTATGCCAAAAAAATTAACCCCTTTTGCTAGCCGAAAGGGGTTTTTTATCACTCGCGGCGAATTTTACTGGCAAATAAATTACCCAGCGATTGGATTAACTGCACGGTGATAATTAATACAATCGCGGTAGTGACAGTGACAAAAGTATCAAAGCGCTGGTAGCCGTAAGTAATGGCTAAATCACCAATCCCGCCGCCGCCGACTGTCCCCGCCATAGCGGTCGCACCAATTAAACCAATAGTGGCAGTGGTCAGCGCCAATATTAATGACGACAGTGCTTCGGGCAGTAAAAAATACCAAATGGCTTGTAGCGGTGTTGCTCCCATTGATTTCGCTGCTTCCAGAATTCCGGGATTAACGTCCAGTAGAGAGTTTTCCACCAAGCGGCCAATATAGGGCGCGATAAAAATAATCAGCGGCACAATTGCCCCCGGTGTTCCTATGGTGGTGTTCACAATAAGGCGGGTGAGCGGGATAATCGCGACCATCAGAATAATAAATGGCAGTGATCGGATGATATTGATAACAGGATTAAGAATATTATAAAAAGTTCTATTCTTAATTAATCCGCCTGGCCGGGTCACCACCAGTAAAATTCCCAAAGGAATACCAATAAGAGAACCGATCACCAATGAAATACTGACCATAACCAGAGTGTCGTGTAGCGCCTGGATAAATTGGTCCAATGTAATTGCGGTTTCGATCATCAATTTATTTCCTGTATATCAATCCCTGTTCCCGCCAGATAATTAACGGCGCTATCAATGGTGTGATTCTCGCCGGTTAATAGCAGCACCATATGGCCCAATGTGGTGTCCTGTATCTCTGACATGTTGGCAAACAGAATATTGACGCCAATATCATATTGCCTGATGAGTTGGTTGATCACTGGCTGTGTGGCTATTGCCCCGATAAACGCCAGGCGGAATTGACGGCCAGCATGGCTTTTATCCAATAGCTTTTTCACACTCTCGGGCAAGCTGTCTTTGATGACGGTGCGAACAAAGTTAATCGTCGTGGGGTGAGTTGGATGACCAAAAACGGTTAATACTGAACCTTGTTCAATAATTTGGCCGTTTTCCATGACCGCCACTTTATTACAGATCTTTTGAATGACTGACATTTCATGGGTAATCAGCAATACCGTAATATTGTATTGCTGATTAATTTTCTTCAGTAATAATAAAATTTGAGCCGTGGTTTGCGGGTCGAGTGACGATGTAGCCTCATCACACAGCAGAATAGAGGGGTTGGTTGCTAGTGCCCTTGCAATTCCCACCCGCTGTTTTTGCCCTCCGGATAACTCATTCGGAAAACTGTGACTTTTATCCGCCAGCCCGACAAAATCTAGCAGCTCCGCAACACGTTCCTGAATGAATTTCTTATTTTTTCCCAATAAAATAAGTGGCATGGCAACGTTTTTAAAAACAGTTTTTGATTCCAATAAATTAAAGTTTTGGAATATCATACCAATATCTTTTTTCAGTAACCGGAGTTGTTCATGGCTAAAATCATGCAGGTTTCTACCGTCAATAATGACATTTCCGACAGTTGGGCTTTCCAGTGAATTAACCATGCGTAATAGGGTACTTTTCCCCGCGCCACTGTAGCCGATGATGCCAAATATATCACCGTCCTCGACGGTTAAATTGACATCATTAAGAGCCTGTAGTTTGATACCTTTACGCTCAAACGTCTTGGAAATATGCTGAAGCTTAATCATCTGTTATTCCATTAGTTTAGATAATCAGGCAGCATATAACCCGTATATTTTTCGTTATCCAGAATATATTTTTTAAATTCAGGGGAGTGATATCCCGCAATAATATCCTTGGCAAACTCGGCGTCTTTATTCTTACCGGCAACGGTCACCACATTGACAAACTGAGAGGTGGGTTTTTCAAGTTGCAGGGCTGAAGTGAGTTTTATGCCATTAGAAACAGCAAAGTTACCTTGGATAGCACCATAGTCGACATCAGGTAATGCTCTGACTTGCTGTGCATTATCCATTTCTTTAATCACCAAATGATACGGATTTTCTGCAATGTCTTTTTGCGAGAAAGTGGCCGGATCAATCTTTTCTTTCAGCTTTATCCAGCCAATAGATTGCAGTAAAAGCGCGGCTCGGTATTCATTTGAGGGCTGATTCGGGACTGATATCCATGCGCCATCTTTGGGCTTGTCTTCTGTATTGTGCTTATTAGAATAGAGGCCCATCGGGGGCGTGGGGACTTGTACAATTCCTGTATTATCAATGCGTAGTCGGTCATTTATGGCTTGCAGATAAACTGGGTGTTGCATGATGTTGCCATCAATTTCACCGGTGCTGACTGCATTATTGACCTGGATTCCATCATTGAAATCTTTATATTCAATCTTGTAGCCTTTACTTATTAGATAAGGCGCTACGCCTTTCTCAAATTGCTCTTTATAAGGGCTAGGGTTAAATCCTAACTTAATGACTTTCTGCTCCTCACTATGGGCATTCAGTGAGGTTAAAATAATTAAACTAAATAAGGATATTGCCAGCGAACGTATTCTCATCATCATTTCCCTGTGGAATAAATATTAATTCAGACTCTAAAGAGGAATTTATTCACAAGGTTGCAGGCTATTGAGTTATCCGTAAACGAAGAATATAAACTTAACTTATCCATTATCGATATATAGGATAGTGATATGGGTATATCAGGAGAATATCATGAGAGGAGATGTTAATGAGTGGATAATCAACCCGCTGCACGGCGCACAGCGGGTTGTCTGGATTAGCTCTGAATCAGATTAGGGATTTTCACATCAGGATTAACATCGGCTTCATAGTCCACACCGTCAACCGCGAAACCAAACAGATTTAAGAACTCGGTCTTATAGCCGATAAAATCAGTCAATTGGTCAATATTGTCGTTGGTGACTTGATCCCACAACTGCTTAACCTGGCTTTGTACTTCAGGAGCCAGTTCTTTGTAATCAGCACGTAGGCGGCCATCTTGGTCCAGGTGCGGCGCACTGCCACACAAGCTGTCTTTATACAGCGCATAAACCTGCTCGATACAGCCCTCATGAGTGCCTTTTTCTTTCATCACTTTGAATAATAGTGATAAATACAGTGGCATCATTGGGATCGCAGAGCTGGCCTGAGTCACAACTGCTTTCAGCACAGAAACTCGGGCATCACCGCCGCCGTGGGCTGCCAGGCTATCGCGGATCGCCAGAACTTTTTGGTCCAAGTCCTTCTTGGCCGCGCCAATAGAGCCATTCCAATAGATATCATGAGTGATTTTTTCACCCAGATAGGTGAAAGCGGTTGTTTGTGCGCCTTCAGCCAACACGCCCGCTTCCAGCAGCGCATCAATCCACATCTGCCAGTCTTCGCCACCCATGACGGCGACCGTGTTGTCGATTTCTTCTTGAGTTGCCGGTTGCAACACAGCTTCTTTGATAACTTCTTTATCAGTATCAAGGCTGCGGAATTTAACTTCATGCCCGATAGGTTTCAGTGTGGAGTTAAACACTTGACCGGTTTTCGGGTGAGTACGACGTGGCGAGGCCAAACTGTAGATAACCTGATCAACCTGACCCAAGTCTTGTTTGATGGTTTCAATCGTCAGGCGCTTAATCTCATCGGAGAAAGCATCGCCATTGATACTTTTTGCGTACAGGCCTTTTTGCTCAGCGAATTTGTGGAACGCGGCGCTGTTGTACCAACCCGAGGTTCCCGGTTTGCCTTCTTCGCCCGGACGCTCAAAGAAAACGCCCAGTGTATCGGCACCACAACCAAATGCTGCTGTAATGCGGGCTGCCAGCCCGTATCCAGTTGACGCACCAATCACTAATACTCGTTTTGGGCCGTTAGCGATTGTGCCTTCTGCTGTGACATAGTCGATTTGCTTTTTGACGTTGGCTTCGCAGCCCGTCGGATGTGCAGTCACACAGATAAAGCCGCGTACACGTGGTTTTATAATCATGGATACCTCAGTTTATGAATAAAGTTAAGTGTTCGAGCGACCGCCGATTCAACTCTAACCGTTCGGACTTATAGAGCCAGATTATCAAAATTAGTGATAATCTGCTCCCGCTCTATGGCATTACACTCATTTTCCGATACAAAAACTGGAGAAAATTCGCCCCAGTAAGTCATCTGAGCTAAATTCGCCGGTAATTTCACTCAATGACTGTTGCGCTAAACGCAGTTCCTCCGCCAGTAGTTCACCGGCGTAAGCGCTTACTAACTGTTCATGACCCTGTACCAAATGCTGTGCAGCAGTTTCCAGCGCTTGCAAATGGCGGCGGCGCGCCAGGAAACCACCTTCTGTGTTGCTGGTAAAGCCCATACTCTGCTTGAGATGGTTGCGCAGCAGGTCAATACCTTCACCGGTACGCGCTGATAAGCGAATAAGTGAGTGACCATTCACTTCGGTTAAACCCAAGGTTTCACCGGTAATGTCAGCTTTATTACGCACCACGGTGATGGGGAGCCTGGCAGGTAACCGCGCCATAAACTCTGGCCAGATAGCCGCCGGTTCAGTGGCATCCGTAGTGGTGCCATCAACCATAAACAACACTCGGTCAGCCTGTTCTATCTCATTCCACGCACGTTCGATGCCAATACGTTCAACTTCGTCACTGGCTTCACGTAGGCCAGCAGTATCAATGATATGCAACGGCATCCCATCGATATGAATATGTTCCCGCAATACATCACGGGTAGTGCCTGCGATATCAGTGACAATCGCCGCTTCTCGGCCTGCTAACGCATTGAGTAAACTGGATTTACCGGCGTTAGGGCGGCCAGCAATAACCACTTTCATCCCCTCACGCAATAAACTGCCTTGCCGGGCTTCAGTGCGGACTTGCTCCAGGTCTGCCATTACGCCGTTTAACTGGCCTTCAATTTTTCCATCAGACAGGAAATCAATTTCCTCATCAGGAAAGTCGATCGCAGCTTCGACATAGATTCGCAAGTGAGTAAGTGCTTCCACCAATTTGTGGATCCGCACTGAAAATGCGCCTTGTAATGAGTTTACCGCCGAACGTGCAGCTTGTTCTGAACTGGCGTCGATCAAGTCGGCAATCGCTTCTGCTTGGGCTAAATCCAGTTTGTCATTTAAGAATGCGCGCTCAGAGAACTCACCCGGGCGGGCAATGCGCAACCCTGGCAGAGCTAGAATACGTTTTAACAGTAAATCCAGTATAACCGGGCCACCGTGACCTTGTAGTTCCAGCACGTCCTCGCCAGTGAAAGAGTTCGGGCCGGGGAAGTAAAGAGCGATACCTTGATCCAGCGTGCTGCCATCTACATCTTTAAATGACAGATAGTCGGCATAGCGCGGCTTGGGTAATTTACCTAAAACCGCCTGTGCGACCGCTGTAGCAGCACGACCTGAAACACGTAAAATACCAACGCCACCACGGCCTGGGGGGGTTGCTTGTGCCACGATAGTATCAGTGGTGCTCATGGTTATATCTCTCTTTAACTTATTATTTTTGCACAAGCCTGGAAGTGTTCAGGCTTCTATAAAAAGAATAAGGCGGTCATATTGACCGCCCTTTAATACTTGTGACTATCTCTGTGGATTATTTTTTCTTGTCACGGCTATGTAAGCCGCGTTTTTCCAAGCCACGATAAATCAACTGTTGCTGTAGGATGGTCACCAAGTTACTGACAATATAGTACAGTACCAGACCAGCCGGGAACCACAGGAAGAATACAGTGAAGATAACCGGCATGAAGGTCATGATCTTCTGCTGCATCGGGTCAGTCACGGTAGTCGGTGACATCTTCTGAATGAAGTACATGGTGATACCCATCAGAATTGGCAGAATGTAGTACGGGTCTTGTGCTGACAAGTCGTGAATCCACAAGATGAATGGCGCATGACGCAACTCAACGGAACTCATCAACATGTAGTACAACGCCAGGAAGATTGGCATCTGAATGACCAGCGGTAAGCAGCCACCCAGTGGGTTAACCTTCTCAGCTTTGTACAACGCCATCATTTCCTGACTCATACGCTGCTTATCGTCGCCGATACGCTCACGCATGGCAGCCAGTTTAGGCTGTAGCAAACGCATTTTCGCCATCGAGGTGTATTGCGCTTTAGTCAGCGGGTACATGATACCGCGCACGATAAAGGTAATAACAATGATGGAGAAGCCCCAGTTACCGACAAAGCTGTGGATGAATTTCAACAGTTTGAACAGTGGCTGAGAAATAAACCATAACCAACCATAATCAACAGTCAGGTCCAGATGTGGCGCGATGGCCGCCATTTTGTCCTGAATTTCCGGGCCAACCCACAAGGTAGCACCCAGTTGTTTCTGCTCACCCGGCTGAATGACGACGGGTGCACCTTTAAAGCCGATGGCGGCCAGACCGTTACCCAAGTCAGCGGAGTAGAAAGTGTTGGTTTCGTTAGCTACTGGAACCCACGCTGTTGCAAAATACTGCTGCAACATAGCAACCCAACCGCCTTTGGTGGTGATGTCCAGGCTCTTATCTTCGATATCACTAAAGCTATATTTTTTATATTTAGTTTCATCAGAAGAGTAAGCCGCACCACGATAAGTATGCAGCGCGAAGTTATTGCTGCCGGTATCACGGTGTTTAGGCAAGTTGATGCTTTGCTTTAATTGGCCAAACAGCGTCAGCTCCAGCGGGGCAGCAGAGGCGTTTTTAACGTGATAATCCACGCCAATGGCGTAATCGTTACGTTTCAGCACAAACGTCTTGGTGAAGACGGAGCCATCTTTGCCGGTAAAGGTCAATGGAATACGCAGTTCGTCTTGGCCATCAGCTAATACAAAGCTGGTTTGCGGCACCTCGAATAGTGGACGTTCACCGTTAGCTGGGTTGTCCGGGCCGCTTTTACCTGTCAGGCCACTTTGCGCCTGATAAATGAACGCCGGAGTCGTTTCCAGTAATTCGAAAGTTTTATCTGAACCCAGAGCATCCGGGTAAGCCAGCAGGTTAGCCTGCTCGATGTCACCGCCACGGGTATTAATGGTCAGAGACAGCACATCAGTTTTTACAGTAATCAGTTGGCCCTGACCACTGCCTGGCACGGCCTGGCTTGCTTTATCACCGGTAGCAGTATTCGCAGTCTGTTGCGTGGTCTGAGCGGCTGGTTGTGGATTGTTATCCACTTGCCAGGCTTGCCAGATCATGAAAGACACGAACAGCAGAGCGATGAGTAGAAGATTGCGTTGCGAATCCATCGTTAGTGTTCTCTGTTATCGTCGGGTTTCGGCGGCACGGGATCATCGCCACCTGGGTTCAAAGGGTGGCATTTTAATACGCGTTTCAGTGTTAACCAACTGCCTTTTATCATCCCAAACCGGCGCAATGCCTCAATTCCGTAATGAGAACATGTCGGATGGAAACGACAACGCGGCCCCAGCAACGGACTAATCACGAGCTGATAGCCCCTGATTAGCCCGATCAGGATGCGGGAGCCTGGCGACAGTGGCGACGCCATAATTTTTCCAAAGCTTCTGTCAACGCACGGTTATCGAGGTCAGCCACACCCTTTTTCACCAAAACGACAAAATCCATAGACGGTAACGTATGTTGATGCAGCCGGAAGCTTTCGCGGGTTAGGCGCTTTATCCGATTACGTTCATGAGCACGTTTGACATGTTTTTTGGCGACGGTAAGACCGATGCGGGGATGCCCCAGCTCGTTCAGGCGGCCGAGGATGGTGATTTGCGGCGTGCCAGCCCGTTGTGGCTGCTGGAAGACGAACGTAAAATGACTGGGAGTTAACAAACGTAACTCCCTAGGAAATGCTAGCTTAACCATTGAGATGGTTAGCTTTTATTACTTAGAAACAGTCAGACGAGTACGGCTTTTCGCACGACGGCGAGCCAGAACTTGACGACCATTTTTGGTGGCCATACGAGCACGGAAACCGTGGCTACGGTTGCGCTTCAATACGGACGGTTGGAAAGTGCGTTTCATAGCGATTTCTACCTAAACTTAAAATAATTACTGATTCAGTAAACGCGTTTGGCTGCTCGGAGTGAAGACACCGACGCCTCAATCGCAACATATAAAGAAGCGGGATTGTAATAATTGTACAGTCCTGAGTCAATTGACATTGCGCACGCCCGCACAGAAGTTTTCTGTATGGGAGTTTACCAAGAGCCTGTCCGTGTTCACCGCTGGTTTCTTTTTGGCCAAGGCCATCAAGAGAACAGGCATCACACGTAGGGCTGAGGATTATACGGACTCCCTGATAAATCGCAAGGATCGCGGTGAGATCCTTTGTAGATTAATGAGGATCAGGGTTGGGATAAGGGGAAAGTCATTCCAGTATATTCCGAAAAGCATCGGGATCGCGGACGATAAGGGCAGGAAAAGCTGTGCGCCAGGTTACACTCCCAACAGAAGTTATCGCCTGTGGATAAAAAGGATCTAATCTGTGAGGAAGGGGAGGATCTATTGCTCCTTTTGCGCTATGATCCGCCATTCCGATCACATCCACTACTCTGGGATCACTACTCCGGGATCTTGGGGGGATGTTAGTCGTAAAACAACCGAAAAACGGTTCGCATGTCACTTTGGCTTGCTACAGGCCATATTGGCGTGTGTCAAAAACGATGAGTTACAAAAAATCCTGATTTCTTTCTTTTATTGATCTTGTTCGAGTGGAGTCCGCCGTGTCACTTTCGCTTTGGCAGCAGTGTCTTGCCCGATTGCAGGATGAGTTACCTGCCACAGAATTTAGTATGTGGATACGCCCCCTACAGGCGGAACTGAGTGACAATACTCTGGCGCTTTACGCACCTAATCGTTTTGTACTGGACTGGGTCCGTGATAAGTACTTAAACAATATCAATGGCTTGCTTAATGATTTCTGTGGCAGCGAGGTTCCTTTACTGCGTTTTGAAGTCGGGAGTAAACCCGCAGTAAGAGCAGCACACAGTCATCCAGTTACAGCCAGCGTTAGCGCGCCTGTTGCTCCGGTTACCCGCAGCGCACCTGTACGCCCGAGTTGGGACAGTTCGCCCGCCCAACCTGAACACTCTTACCGTTCGAATGTGAACCCGAAACACACATTTGATAATTTCGTTGAAGGTAAATCTAACCAACTGGCCCGCGCAGCGGCACGCCAGGTCGCGGATAATCCGGGTGGCGCGTATAACCCGTTATTCCTCTATGGCGGCACAGGTTTGGGTAAAACTCACCTGTTACATGCTGTTGGGAATGGCATTATTGCCCGTAAAGCGAATGCTAAAGTGGTTTATATGCATTCAGAGCGTTTTGTGCAAGATATGGTGAAAGCCTTGCAGAACAACGCAATAGAGGAATTTAAGCGCTATTATCGTTCGGTTGATGCGTTATTAATCGATGATATTCAGTTCTTTGCCAATAAAGAGCGTTCCCAGGAAGAGTTTTTCCACACCTTTAATGCTTTGCTGGAAGGTAATCAGCAGATCATTCTGACCTCAGATCGCTATCCAAAAGAGATCAATGGGGTAGAAGATCGTTTGAAATCGCGTTTTGGCTGGGGCCTAACGGTGGCGATTGAGCCGCCGGAGCTGGAAACCCGAGTCGCGATTCTGATGAAAAAAGCGGATGAAAATAATATTCGCTTGCCCGGTGAGGTCGCGTTCTTTATTGCCAAGCGTCTGCGTTCCAACGTGCGTGAGCTGGAAGGGGCATTGAATCGTGTGATCGCCAATGCCAATTTTACTGGCCGAGCAATCACCATTGATTTTGTTCGTGAAGCTCTGCGTGACTTACTGGCATTGCAGGAAAAACTGGTCACTATTGATAATATTCAAAAAACTGTCGCAGAATATTATAAAATTAAGGTCGCTGACCTACTCTCCAAACGGCGTTCCCGTTCGGTAGCTCGCCCGCGCCAAATGGCGATGGCGTTGGCGAAAGAGTTAACCAACCACAGCCTGCCTGAAATCGGCGATGCGTTTGGTGGCCGCGACCATACCACGGTGTTGCATGCTTGCCGCAAGATTGAACAATTGCGTGAAGAAAGTCACGACATCAAAGAAGATTTCTCTAACTTAATCAGAACATTATCCTCCTAGCGCTATGAAATTTATCATTGAACGTGAGCATCTGCTAAAACCGCTGCAACAGGTCAGTAGCCCGCTGGGTGGACGCCCTACGTTGCCAATCTTAGGTAACTTGTTGCTGCAAGTCACCGAAGGCTCTTTGCTGCTGACCGGTACCGATCTTGAAATGGAGATGGTGGCGCGCGTGGCGCTGTCTCAGCCTCATGAGCAGGGTGCAACCACTGTGCCTGCACGGAAGTTTTTTGATATTTGGCGTGGTTTGCCGGAAGGTGCAGAAATTACAGTCGCACTTGATGGTGACCGCCTATTGGTGCGCTCTGGCCGTAGCCGCTTCTCACTATCTACCTTGCCAGCGGCAGACTTCCCGAACTTGGATGACTGGCAGAGTGAAGTTGAATTCACTTTACCGCAGGCCACTTTGAAGCGTCTGATTGAGTCCACTCAGTTCTCGATGGCTCATCAGGATGTGCGTTATTACTTGAACGGCATGTTGTTTGAGACTGAGGGCGAAGAACTGCGCACTGTCGCAACCGACGGTCACCGGTTAGCGGTTTGTGCGATGCCCATTGGCCAGACATTACCGTCACATTCGGTTATTGTGCCGCGTAAAGGCGTGATGGAGTTGGTCAGGTTGCTGGATGGTGGCGACACGCCATTACGTTTGCAAATTGGCAGTAACAATATCCGCGCCCATGTGGGTGATTTCATTTTCACCTCCAAGCTGGTTGATGGCCGTTTCCCTGATTATCGCCGTGTATTGCCGAAAAACCCGGACAAAACACTGAAAGCGAGCTGTGATTTGCTGAAACAAGCCTTTGCTCGCGCGGCGATTTTGTCCAACGAGAAGTTTCGTGGCGTTCGGCTTTATGTCAGTCAAAATCAGCTTAAAATCACCGCGAACAACCCTGAACAGGAAGAAGCGGAAGAGATCCTCGATGTTAGCTACGATGGGGCAGAAATGGAGATCGGTTTCAACGTCAGCTATGTACTTGATGTGCTGAATGCGCTCAAGTGTGAAGATGTTAGTCTGTTACTAACCGACTCGGTCTCCAGCGTGCAGATTGAAGATGGTGCCAGTCAGGCGGCGGCCTACGTCGTCATGCCAATGCGTCTGTAAGCATGGCTCTGACGCGTTTACTGATTAAAGATTTTCGTAATATCGAATCGGCAGACTTGGCACTGGCGTCGGGGTTTAATTTTTTAGTCGGCCCCAACGGCAGTGGCAAAACCAGCGTGCTGGAGGCGATTTATACCTTAGGTCATGGTCGCGCTTTTCGTAGTTTGCAGGCGGGCCGCGTGATTCGTCACGAATGTGCCGAGTTTATATTGCACGGTCGGGTTGATGCTAATGAGCGTGAATCGTCCGTGGGGCTGAGCAAAAGCCGACAAGGTGATACCAAGGTGCGCATTGATGGCACTGATGGTCATAAAGTGGCTGAATTGGCGCAATTGTTGCCAATGCAACTGATTACCCCTGAAGGGTTTACATTATTGAATGGCGGGCCAAAATTTCGGCGTGCCTTTTTAGACTGGGGTTGCTTTCATAATGAACCCGGTTTTTTTATGGCCTGGAGCAATCTGAAAAGATTACTTAAGCAGCGCAACGCCGCGCTGCGCCAGGTGAGTCGCTATGCGCAAATCCGGGCCTGGGATCAGGAAATTATCCCGCTGGCTGAGCGTATTAGTGAGTGGCGGGCGGCATACAGTGACGCCATTGCGGCAGATATTTCAGCCACATGCGCGCTGTTCCTGCCAGAGTTCGCCCTGAGTTTCTCTTTCCAGCGCGGCTGGGATAAAGAGAGTGACTATGGTGAGTTGCTGGAACGCCAGTTTGAGCGTGACAGAGCGCTAACCTATACCGCCGTCGGGCCACATAAAGCGGATTTTCGCATTCGGGCCGATGGTACGCCGGTAGAAGATTTGCTCTCGCGTGGTCAGCTGAAATTGCTGATGTGCGCATTGCGGTTAGCGCAGGGTGAGTTTCTCACCCGACAGAGCGGGCGGCGTTGCCTGTATCTGCTTGACGATTTTGCTTCCGAACTAGACACCGGCCGTCGTCGTTTATTGGCCGAGCGTTTAAAAGCTACCCAGGCACAGGTTTTTGTCAGCGCAGTGAGTGCTGAGCAAGTGGCCGACATGGTAGGCGAAAAGGGCAAGATGTTCCGCGTGGAACATGGCAAAATAGAGGTTCAACCACAGGATTAAAAATGAGCGAGAAACGTTGATGTCGAATACTTATGACTCCTCAAGTATCAAGGTATTAAAAGGGCTGGATGCAGTTCGTAAGCGTCCGGGCATGTATATCGGTGATACTGATGACGGTACCGGTCTACACCACATGGTATTCGAGGTTGTGGACAACGCTATCGACGAAGCCCTCGCTGGTCACTGCAAAGAAATTATTGTCACCATCCATTCGGATAACTCGGTTTCTGTACAGGATGATGGCCGCGGTATCCCAACCGGTATGCATGACGAGGAAGGGGTATCGGCAGCTGAGGTCATCATGACCGTATTGCATGCTGGCGGTAAATTTGACGATAACTCGTATAAAGTTTCCGGTGGCTTGCACGGCGTGGGTGTCTCAGTTGTTAACGCCTTGTCTGAAAAACTGGAGCTGGTGATTCGCCGTGAAGGTAAAGTTCACGAGCAGACTTACAAAATGGGTGTGCCACAGGCACCACTGAAAGTGGTGGGTGAAACCGATCAGACCGGGACAACCGTGCGTTTCTGGCCGAGTTTCCAGACCTTCACCAATAACACCGAATTCCAGTATGAGATCCTGGCTAAACGTCTGCGCGAGTTGTCATTCCTGAACTCCGGGGTTTCAATTAAACTGAAAGACAAACGCAACGATAGAGAAGACCATTTCCATTATGAAGGTGGTATTCGAGCGTTTGTTGAATATTTGAGCAAAAACAAAAACCCGATCCATCCGAAAGTGTTCTATTTCTCTACCATGAAAGACGATATCGGTGTGGAAGTGGCATTGCAGTGGAATGACGGTTTCCAGGAAAACATTTACTGCTTCACCAACAACATTCCACAGCGCGATGGGGGGACTCACTTAGTGGGGTTCCGTACGGCGATGACCCGTACCCTGAACAGCTACATGGATAAAGAAGGCTACAGTAAAAAAGCGAAAATCAGTGCCACCGGTGATGATGCCCGTGAAGGTTTGATTGCCGTGGTTTCTGTGAAAGTGCCAGACCCTAAATTCTCCTCACAGACCAAAGATAAACTGGTCTCCTCTGAGGTGAAAACGGCGGTCGAAACGCTGATGAACGAGAAGCTGGTTGAGTATTTGCTGGAAAACCCAACTGACGCCAAAATTGTCGTGGGCAAGATTATTGACGCTGCCCGTGCTCGTGAAGCGGCACGTAAAGCGCGTGAAATGACGCGTCGTAAAGGGGCGTTGGACTTGGCTGGTTTGCCAGGCAAACTGGCTGACTGTCAGGAACGCGACCCTGCATTGTCCGAACTCTACTTAGTGGAAGGGGACTCTGCGGGCGGCTCTGCTAAACAAGGCCGTAACCGTAAAAATCAGGCCATTTTGCCGCTAAAAGGTAAAATCCTGAACGTCGAGAAAGCGCGCTTTGACAAAATGCTCTCTTCACAAGAAGTGGCAACGCTGATTACTGCACTGGGTTGTGGCATTGGCCGGGATGAATATAATCCGGACAAATTGCGCTATCACAATATCATTATCATGACCGATGCCGATGTGGATGGTTCTCACATCCGTACGTTGTTGTTGACCTTCTTCTATCGTCAGATGCCGGAAATTATTGAGCGTGGTCATGTGTTTATCGCTCAGCCGCCACTGTATAAAGTGAAAAAAGGTAAGCAAGAGCAATACATCAAAGATGATGACGCGATGGAGCAGTACCAGATGACTCTGGCACTGGATGGCGCGGCTTTGCATATCAATGCTGATGCCCCACCGCTGGCGGGCGAACATCTTGAGAAACTGGTTGCCGAGCACTACAGCGTCCAGAAGACTATTGCCCGTATGGAACGTCGTTATCCGCGTGCTTTGCTGAATAACCTGATTTATCAGCCAACCTTGCAAGAAGAGGATTTGACCGATAAAGAAGTTGTGACGCAATGGATTGATTCGCTGGTGGTGTTGCTGAACGAGAAAGAACAGCACGGCAGCAGCTACAGTTCCGTGGTGCGCGAAAATCGTGAGCGTCAACTGTTCGAGCCGGTGTTGCGTATCCGTACCCACGGGGTTGATACCGATTACGATCTGGACTTCGACTTCATTCACGGTGGTGAATATCGCAAAATCTGCCTGTTGGGCGATAAACTCCGTGGCTTAGTCGAGGAAGGTGCTTTTGTTGAACGTGGCGAGCGCCGTGTGCCGGTTTCAAGCTTTGAAGATGCACTGGACTGGTTAGTGAAAGAGTCTCGTCGTGGTTTGGCCATCCAGCGCTATAAAGGTTTGGGTGAAATGAACCCAGAGCAGCTGTGGGAAACCACCATGGACCCAACCAGCCGCCGTATGCTGCGCGTTATGGTGAAAGACGCCATTGCCGCCGATCAGTTATTCACCACGCTGATGGGTGATGCGGTCGAACCTCGCCGTGCCTTTATCGAAGAGAATGCGTTGCGTGCAGCTAACATTGATATCTAATTGATCAGATAACTTATTGAACCAATAAAAGCCCAGAGCGAAAAACTGCTACTGGGCTTTTTTTTACCTAATAACGGCTGATGGCATTTGTGCTGCGCGTAGACTCACTAGCATTTCATCGCTGAATCGCGTTAGCATGGGGTATTCGCTAAATAAATGTGAGGGCCTATGGCTATTGAATTAATTGCTATCGATATGGACGGCACGTTGTTGAATACACAGCATGAAATCACTCCACGGGTAAAGCAGGCTATTGATGCCGCTCGGGCAAAGGGGGTTTGTGTGGTACTGGCGACGGGGCGACCTTATATCGGGATCCGACGTTATTTACGCGAACTGAATATGGAAAATAGTGGCGATTATTGCATCAGCAATAACGGCGCATTAGTCCAAAAAGCGGCCACAGGCGAGTGTATTTTGCAGGAAACTCTCAATTTCGAGGATTATCTCTATTTCGAAGCTTTGTCGCGAGAAATGGGGGTCAGTTTCCAGGCTTTTGATTTTGAGACTTTATATACCGCCAACAAAGACATCAGCAAATATACTCTACATGAAGTTTTCATAACCGGTATTCCATTGAAATACCGGGCAGTAGAAGAAATGGACCCTCAGCTACGCTTCCCGAAAGTGATGATGATTGATGAGCCAGAAAAACTGGACCGCGCATTGGAAATGATGCCCGCTGAAGCTTTTGAGCGTTTCACTATTATGAAAAGTGCGCCTTTTTACCTGGAGATTTTGAGTAAACGAGTCGATAAGGGGACGGGGGTGAAAATGCTGGCTGAGCATTTAGGCATTGCGCAGGAAAATGTAATGGCACTGGGTGATCAAGGTAATGATATTGCTATGGTGAATTACGCTGGCGTGGGTGTTGCAATGGGAAATGCTATTCCCGAACTAAAAGAAATTGCGCAGTTTGTGACGAGTACCAATATTGAAGATGGTGTCGCGCTGGCCATTGAGAAATATGTGCTTTGATTTTTGATTGGGTGATTAGTTATTGATTCGGCTGTATGAGGAGAGCGTTCAGAATTCTGTGTCACGTTAAAACCATTATAGCGTTATCACTTTATCAAAACGGCCCTCAAAATAAATCCGGCGTCCTGCCGGATTTCCCTGGCTGCATTTTTCACTCGGCAGCTCAAATGTGCTTTTAGAGTCAACAGAGAAAATCTAAAAGACCCCCTCTCTTTTATTGCCCCAGAATCCCTTTCACAATTTGCACATCTTGAATACCTAGCCCGGTTAAATCTGCCAAGGTAATTTGCTGCTCATTATCGCGGAAAGGGGGATTTTGCGCTAAAACTATACCGATTTCGGTCAAGGTGTGATTGACCAAAAGTTGCTGTTGAAATGCGGATGAAATTTCACCAAATTCAGTGCATTGCTCCCATGAATCCACCAATATTTTATCGGCTTTGGCGACCAGTTCAGGGGCCAGTTCGTGCTTACCTGCGCCATCAGCACCGACTGCGGTAATGTGAGTCCCCGGCTGAATATCTACAGCCTGTAAAATAGCTTCTCGGCTGGGTGTGGTGGTCACAATAAACTGGCAATGACGGCCTAACACTGCGGCATCCAAGGTGATCTTGACCTCAAAACCTTCCGCCTGAGCATATTGGCGGTATTCTTCTAATGCTGTTTCACTGCGGCCCCAGACCCATAGCTGGCGGCATGGAATGACACTTTTCAGGTACGTCAGATGCAGCCGTGCTTGCATGCCGGTGCCGATGATACCTATGGCACTGATATGTTTTGGTGCGCATAGTTCGGCAACAATTCGCCCAGCCAATGCTGTGCGCAGCGCGGTCAACCAGCCCTCATCCAGTAATAGGGCTTGCGGCTCGCCGGTTTGGGCAGAAAACGCCATCATCAACCCTTGGTTACTCGCTAGCCCTTTAGCGGGATTATCATAAAAACCGCCCGAAACTTTCACGACGAATTGTCCATCGCCCTGCAAATAGCCACTTTTAATACAGCAATCGCCATTGGCCTGTTCAAACAGTAAGTGCTGCACTGGGGGCATTTGCACCTGTTTTTGGCTAAAAGCAATAAAACCTTGTTTGAGCAGTAACGTGACGGCATCAGCATCGAACTTGTCGAGAATCTGCTGCTTATTCAGGATAATCATTCGCTGACCGCCCCCAGGTATTTTTCCAGCACGATATTCTTCCCGCACAATACCACCGCAACTTTCTTGCCTTGCCAATGCGGTGCCAGTTTCAGCGCTGCCGCTAACGCCACCCCAGCTGCGCCTTCAATCATCCAGCGGTCAGTGCGGGCAATCAAGCGCATCGCATCTTTGATTTCTTGCTCACTCACCAACACTTTCTGATCAATTAATTGCTGGCAAAGGGCGAAGGTTATCGCCCCCGGTTCAACCCCTCCGGCGGTGCCATCAGACAGGGTTTCTTGCTCCGCCACTTCCTGAATTTGGCCATTTTCCAGACTGGTATACATACTGGTGGCATTGGCGGGCCAACACCCAATAATTTGAGTTTTATCAGAGAGTTTCTTTAGCACGGTTGCAATGCCGGAAATCAGCCCGCCGCCACCGACCGCCACAAAGACAGCATCAAGATTCGGCTGCTGCTCAATCATCTCCATGCCGCAAGTCCCTTGTCCGGCAATAATTTGCTTATCGTTATAAGGCGAGATATAGATTTTGCCCTGCTGTTGCGCGGCGTTATCAGCCGCCAGTTCGGCATTTAATGCATCCCCTGGAATCAGTTCAATCTCTCCGCCCAGTGCGCGAATAGCCTCTAATTTGATGGCCGCCGCCCGCTCCGGTGCATAAATAGTGGCCTTAACCCCCGCCAGTTTTCCTGCCAATGCCATGGCTTGCCCGTGATTACCGGTCGACGCGGTAATCACTCCCTGTAGGCGCTGTTCGTCAGTTAATAAACGCAGCTTGTTACTGGCTCCGCGAAATTTAAAGGAACCGGTGTGCTGTAGATGCTCACATTTGAGATAGATTTCACAACCACTGTGCTGGGACAGCAATGGGCTATATTCCAGCGGCGTCACTCTCACTTGAGGGCGTAATACCTGGTGGGCATCTTTAATAGCATCAAATAATGTGTTCATATTAATTCCTTTAAGTTTATGTATTTTTTATGTTTTTTAGTTGGTTATAAACAGTGGCGCGGGCGATGTTAAGGATTTTTGCGACATAGCCAGCGGCATTTTTGCCGTTAAATGCCCCTTGCTGATAAAGCGCCTCAATCAACTTTCGGCGGTTAACATTGTTCAATGTCGCCAGTGTGAGTTTTTGCTGCTGCAACCAGTGGTGTATGTAAGTATTGATGCGCTCCTGCCAGTCATCCTGGAACAGCACATCAGGTTGCGGTTGCAATTGATGGCCCGACAGGAACATGTCCAGCGCCGCTTTGGCACTTTCAAAAACAGTAATATCCAGATTGATGCATAGCAGCCCGACAGGTTGCCCATTGTCATCCCGCAGCACAGTGCTGATGGAGCGCAGTTGGCGGCCATCCCAGTTACGCTTTTGGTAAGGGCCAATCACCTGAGAGTGTTGATCAAATTGCAGGTCGCTGAGGTTGGAGTCTTCCCCCAATTCCCGCTGTGAATAGTTATTCGCGATATAAACCAGTGTTTGGCTGGCTAAGTCGTGGAGGGCAACTTCTGCATAAGGAGAAAAAAGTGTGGCTATCGCATCGGCAATGGGCTGGTATCGGCTAAGCATAGAAATTTTCATTTAGAATAAAAAATCCATATTAGACTGTTTTTTCTAAAGTGCGATAGTTTATTTAGGAAGGAAGCAGGAGAAATCCATAGGTTAACCACTGTTTTTTTATACAGTTCTCCTTTCATCTGGGTAAAATGAGTGATACTCTTACATTGAAAATTCCCAGAGTGAGTAATTCTAAGATGGAAGCGCTAGATTTAATCGCGAATCAAATTGCTGAACAAACACAACATAAAGAACAACAACGATTACAACAAGACAAAGAACTTGTTCGGTGTGTGCTGGAAATTTACGATCAAAAAGCTGTTGCTGAAATTCTGAGAAAAGTCAGTAAGTGTGAATGGACTCGTGAAGCCCTTAATCGCTGGTATAACGGGAAATCCATACAAAAGCCTCTAACTGAGGCCGAAATTAACATGCTACAGGAAATGTTGCCTTCCCCGCCGAAAAACCACCCTAATTATCAATTTCGTTTTATTGATCTCTTTGCGGGTATCGGCGGCATTCGAAAAGGTTTTGAGGCTATTGGCGGGCGGTGTGTTTTTACCAGCGAATGGAACCCCTATGCGGTACGGACATATAAAGCCAATTGGTATTGCGACCCAGTAGAGCATCGATTCAATTCTGATATACGTGAAATCACATTAAGTGAAAATACGGAAATATCAGATGAAGAAGCTTATAAGAATATAGACAAGCAGATTCCTGATCATGATGTTTTGCTTGCTGGTTTTCCTTGCCAGCCATTTTCATTAGCTGGAGTTTCAAAGAAAAACTCTTTGGGTCGTGCTCATGGTTTTGAATGTGAAGCCCAGGGGACATTATTTTTTGATGTTGCCCGAATTATTGCCTCAAAAAAACCGGCTATTTTCTTGCTTGAAAATGTTAAGAATCTAAAAAGCCACGATAAAGGCAAAACCTTTCGCGTTATTATGAATACGCTTGATGAACTGGGTTATTCCGTTGCTGATGCAAATGCAGTCGGATCACAAGATCCTAAGATTGTAGATGGAAAGAATTTCTTGCCTCAACATAGAGAACGTATTGTTTTAGTTGGTTTTCGTAGAGATCTTAATATCGATAAAGGTTTTACATTAAAAGATATCCATAAGTATTTCCCTGAAAAACGTCTGACATTTGGTGAATTACTTGAACCTAAGGTTGATGATAAATACATACTGACTCCACACTTGTGGAAGTATTTATATAATTACGCTAAAAAGCATCAGGCAAAAGGTAACGGCTTTGGGTTTGGATTAGTTGACCCAACAAACAGTGAGAGCGTGGCCAGAACATTATCAGCCCGTTATCACAAAGATGGCTCTGAGATTTTAATTGACCGTGGTTGGGATAAAGCTTTAGGAGAAACGGATTTCGATGATAAAAATAATCAGGAAAATCGCCCTCGTCGACTTACTCCAAAAGAGTGTGCTCGCCTGATGGGGTTTGAAACTCCGGGTAAGGAATCGTTCCGTATTCCTGTATCGGATACACAAGCTTACCGGCAATTTGGTAACTCCGTAGTCGTTCCTGTTTTTGCAGCCGTCGCTCAGTTACTCGCGCCATTTATAGCAGAAGCAGTAAAAGTACGAAAAAATAAGGCAGCTTAATCATTATGGCTGATGTTCATTCTTCGGAAACTCGCAGTAAAAACATGAGGGCGATCCGAACAAAAGACACGGCCATAGAGGTTAAATTAGCCAAAATACTTGACCTGTTAGGGCTTTCTTACAGAGTTCAGATCAGGGAACTCCCAGGTAAGCCCGATTTTGTTATCGATGATTATCGGGCGATAATTTTTGTTCATGGTTGTTTTTGGCATAAACATAACTGTCATTTATTTAAGACTCCAGCTACACGCACTGACTTTTGGCTTAAAAAAATACAAGGGAATATAAAAAGAGATAATGACGTTATAAAACATCTCTTCGGAGATGGTTGGAAAATTTTAGTAGTCTGGGAATGTGCATTACGGGGTAAGCACAAGCTAACAGATAATGATATTTCAGCGAGAGTGGAAGAGTGGATTTGTAGCAGTGAAGTAAATGCTCAAATTGATACTCAAGGTATTAGTCAAATGATATTTAGTTGACCGAATACAGGTTATAAACAACTCAAATTCGGCCATGTTATTTAATTAATGATTATATATTTCCTTGATTTCTTGAATGAAATCATCAAGAGAAATTAACTCATCACGAATAGATTCAGGATATTTTTTGTGAAGAGGCTTCGGAACCACTAATTGAACGCCAGCATCTTTCATTTCCTGGAACTGATTAACAGAGACACCTTCCTGAAGAGTAAAAAGATGAATTTTTTCAATCCGGTTAGCCTCATTCAGAGCCTGGCGCCAGCGATCTTTACAGGTGGTTTTTACTGCAAGCATTCTCAATTTATCTGAAGGATATTCCGCATCATTATAAGCTTCAGAAGAAGGAAATAAAAAGTCAGGCTTTTTATTTCCTTCAGTCACACACTGAGTAGCAAAATTAGTAAAATTATTTTCAACGAACGTATGCTCCAGATGTAATTCCAGAGATCTCCCTGCTCGTGATTTACGTCGATTACTTACTGAATTAGCTAACTTTATAAAATCATCTACTGACGAAAAACCTGCCTTCACCCGATCCAAAACATGTAATTCTTCTATGCG
This sequence comes from Yersinia thracica, assembly GCF_902170565.1. GTDB lineage: Bacteria > Pseudomonadota > Gammaproteobacteria > Enterobacterales > Enterobacteriaceae > Yersinia > Yersinia thracica. The sequence goes on along the minus strand of NZ_CABHXX010000023.1, from coordinate 17,715 downwards.
CCGAAACAGAGAATATTCTGCATCACGTTTTTCAAGTAATAGTTCATCAGGAGTTTGGCTTTTAAACTGGAATACTTCAGGGAGATAACTAATGATCTCCACACCCGATGGAAATGAAACAGACCATTCTTCTGGAATCGAGTAATTGCCAGACTTCCAACCATCGTTTGTTACAGCAAAACCACCAAGAACCTGATTGGATGGGCCTGAAACTGAAAAGCCAGGGATGATCTCACCCATCATGGATTCCAGCAGCTCTTCCTCTACTAGGGAATTGCATAGCCATACATCAATAAAATCACAGATGCTATCGGGTTGACTATGAAAAGCGAAAACAGTCAGTGCCCCGGTATTTTCTTTATTTAACAGCGGGCTACCTTTACCCCAACGAGTAATACGCTTTTCATTACGCGTACCATCAAAATGACGGTTATTGTAATAAATAGCCCGGACTACACTCTCAAGATTTCCATGAGAACTTATTCTGGCAAGCAAAAGAATGTCAGGATTTCTCACATCAGTTCGTAGAATAGGAGAGAATTGTTTCTCAATCACTTCAGTCGGGATATAGACTCCGGCCTGATGTCCGCCTGTTGCACCAGTATCATTACCGGAAAGGCGCTTAATGTAGATATACCAATCGCCAGATGATTTTTCAGATAACCAGTTATGGAAAGCAGACACAACTATTCCCCTTAGTGAGTCTTTTAAAGTTAATCAGGAAGTTACAGTAAGTGAGTACAGCAATTTAGTATCTATAACATATTAAGTTGAAGTCATGCTATCTGGAGTTACCATTTTAATAAATTGATTTCATTTTAATCACTAATTAGTCTGCTGCTATAACGATTGATATTGTTCACTGGGGCATACGGAAAACTATTGATGATATAATTCAGCGTAATGAATCATTATCAGCGTAATCGCGTCCGGAGCCAGCATGGCCTTGCAGGAACAGCAACTCACTTTTGATCCCAGAGGTCATCAACTCACCAATATCAACGTTTGGACGCCGGATAGCCAATGGCTGGCATATGATGTGCGGCCTAACGGCGGTACGTTTAGCGGCTTAACCATTGAGCGGGTAAATTGCATAACCGGTGACATTGAGGTCATTTATCGTGCTCAGCATGGTGCGCATGTCGGGGTGGTGACGGTCAGCCCTGATAAACCCGCCCGCTATGTGTTTATTCATGGCCCGGAGTATCCAGATAGTCACTGGCATTATGATTTCCACCACCGGCGAGGGGTGATTGTCACTGAGCCGGACAGAGAGCTGGCGGTAACGCTGGATGCGATGGACATCACCGCGCCATACACTCCCGGTGCATTGCGCGGAGGTAGTCATGTGCATGTTTTCAGTCCTGACGGCAGCCGCCTGAGTTTTACTTATAACGACCATGTGCTGCATGAATGGGATCCCGCGCTGGATTGCCGCAATGTCGGCGTTGCCCTGCCTTTGCAGGGGGTTAACCCGCCCAAGCAACATCCGCGTGAATATGATGGCAGCCATTTCTGTGTGTTAGTGACTCGAACTACCCCCAAGCCCCTGGCGGGCAGTGACCAAATAAACCGTGCTTATGAAGAGGGCTGGGTGGGCGTTCAGGGCTATCTGAAAGCGGACGGCACTCGCCAGCGTTGGGCATTGGCATTTATTGGCGACACACTTTCGGCGCAGGGAGAAAGAATCCCGGAAGTCTTTATTGTTGATTTGCCGGAGCATGATCGGGATTACGCCCGCGCCGGAACTGCACCACTGGAGGGTACGCAAACTACCTTGCCCGCGCCACCTGCGGGTGTCAGCCAGCGGCGGATAACTTTTACGGCTGAACGGCGTTTTCCTGGGCTGGCGACCAGTCCACGGCATTGGCTGCGCACTTCGCCTGACGGCAGTGCCATTGCTTGCTTAATGAAAGATGATAAAGGTGTGGTACAGATGTGGCTGGTTTCACCGAATGGTGGTGAACCGCGGCAACTGACTTTTACGAAAGAGGGGATTCAGTCGGCATTTAGTTGGCATCCACAAGGGCACAGCTTGGCATTTGTGTGTGATAACAGTGTGATGCAGTGTGATAGTGCCACCGGTCGGTTACAGCGATTGACCACCCGGAGTGCAATTGCACCACTGGCGGATGCCGTGGTGTTTTCACCCGATGGCGACAAAGTCGCGTTTATGCGGGAAATCGACGGGTTGGCGCAACTATTTATAGTGGGTATAGTTACAGTAAATATAGTTACAGTGGATGTTGGCTAGATCATGGTAGCGGGGTAGCCGCAGGAGGAACGGCTGGCGGATTCTGCGCTTCTGACTGACGAATGCGCTCACGCGGGGAATTGGTCATTTTGTCTTCGCTATCAGAACGCAAATAATCATATGGCAGGAGCAGGGTGTCCATCACCGCAGAAAAAGGCAGGTCCACCGCCAACAAGGGGCGCAGCGCCCAACCGGTATTATCATCTTTGAGCATCGCCACATTGGCAGCCGTGCCGGAGTAATAGCCCTGGCTGCTGCTGGTGTGCGTCATAATACTGGAACAACCGCTGGACAACAGCAGCGAACAGCCGGTAACAAAAGGGATAACTGTATTTTTCATTATTTTATTCAGCTCTCATTCTACCGGGGAGTAACAAGTTACCGCGATAAGCCAGCAAACAGTGTCAGGTTTTGACATGATTTTTACACTACCTTACAGACAGTTCCTATGGTGAAAAATTCAATCTTGTGGTGTAAGTTGAGCTAAGTGTAAGTTATAGCAGCGCATTTATCGAATAATTAGAGTCATAAGCGTCTTATTGAGATTTTTCTCGCGAAAATTTTTTTGTTTTGCTCTTGAAAAGAAAAATACCGGTCCCACTTTATTATCAGGTCAGAGAGAATACGCCGACAGGGTATTCGGGCCATAAGCCTGTCCATAATGGAAGGCTTAATACAAAATATGATAACACCCTTGCTAATATATTTAGGAGGCAGTTTTTATGCGTAATTCCGAGCTTGCACCACTGTATCGTTCAGCTATCGGTTTCGACCGGTTGTTTAATCTTTTAGAATCCGGCCAGAACCAAAGTAATGGCGGTTACCCTCCTTATAACGTCGAGTTAGTCGACGAAAATAACTACCGCATCGCGATCGCGGTGGCAGGCTTTGCTGAGCAGGATCTGGAGATTGTCACACAGGATAACCTGTTGATTATCCGTGGTTCTCATGCCAATGAGCCAGCGCAGCGCACCTATTTGTATCAGGGTATCGCTGAGCGTAACTTCGAGCGTAAATTCCAGTTGGCTGAGCACATTAAAATTAAAGGTGCCAATTTAGTGAATGGCTTGCTGTATATCGACCTTGAGCGTTTGGTGCCGGAAAGTTTAAAACCACGCCGTATTGAAATTAAGTAATCTACTTAACAGTGTAAGTTAGTTGCATTATTTAACGGAGTTTAGCCTGCCGTAATCGGGGGCTGACCGGTCACAGGCTGATAGCGAGAAATAATATAACGCCAGTATTTTGCGTTAAGGTTTTTTATATCGCTAATTCGTGACTGTTTATTATCTTATCTCGCTTCTCAGAAGGAGTTATATCTATGCGTAATTATGATTTGTCACCTTTACTTCGTCAGTGGATTGGTTTTGATAAATTAGCTAACTCAATGCAGGGCGGTCAGGATTCTCAGGGGTTCCCGCCATACAATATTGAGAAAACTGACGATAACCATTATCGCATCTCACTGGCATTAGCCGGTTTTAAACAGAGCGAACTGGATATTGAAGTGGAAGGCCCGCGTTTAACTGTTCGCGGTAAGCCAGCACCGGCTGAGAAACAGGTTGAATACCTGCATCAAGGCTTGGTTCATAAAGAGTTCTCATTGACCTTTACGCTGGCAGAGCATTTGAATGTTGATAATGCTCAATTCGAAAACGGTTTGCTGCACATTGATCTGTTGCGCCAAGTGCCAGAAGCGCTGCAACCACAGCGTATTAGTATTGGCAGCGCCGCTCCACAAGAGCGCCAGGTATTAGATAATCCGGCTGCAACTGAGCAATCGGAACAGCAGTAATTATGATGACCGGTACCCCACTCCGGGGTACCAGTATACCCTTCTTATTTGACGCCGCAGCTTTGTTAGCGGCGTTTCTGCACCCGAATCACTTACTGGAGTAAGCTCATCGGGGTTTGTTCACTTGCTGCCTTGCTGCAACGCCAATTAATTTGGGTATAAATTTCTCTGTTTGTTTTTTCACCGGAGAGTTTCCCCACTCTCCGGTGCATTTTGTGGCGCATCCCACATTCACTTTCCCCCCCTTCTGACAAAATCCACACTAACAGTAAGAATTTAAGGCCATGTATGACCCGAATGAAACTCCACATGGCCGCCAGTTTTTAAACTTAGGCAAGGAAGTGATTTATGAGTGCTATCGCCCTTACCGTCAGTATGTTGGCGCTGGTCGCCGTATTGGGGTTATGGATCGGTAATTGGAAAATCTATGGTGTGGGGTTAGGTATCGGCGGGGTGTTATTTGGCGGCATTATCGTGGGCCATTTTGCACAAACTTACCAATTAGTTCTCAATGGGGACATGCTGCACTTCATTCAGGAATTTGGCCTTATTCTGTTTGTTTACACCATTGGTATTCAGGTGGGGCCGGGGTTCTTCTCCTCACTGCGGGTCTCGGGGTTGCGGCTTAATTGCTTTGCTATCCTGATGGTGATTGTCGGTGGGTTAGTGACCGCGATTATCCATAAATTATTTGCCGTGCCGCTGCCTATCATTCTGGGCATATTTTCAGGTGCGGTCACCAACACCCCGGCACTTGGGGCGGCACAGCAAATCCTCACTGATTTAGGCTCGCCACCGCAATTGGTCAGCCAAATGGGGATGGGTTATGCCATGGCCTATCCATTCGGCATTTGCGGTATTTTGCTGGTGATGTGGCTGATTCGTTTATTCTTTAAAATCAACGTCGATCGCGAAGCAAAAGAGTTTGATAGCAGCCACGGGCAGAATCGCGAGTTGCTGCAAACCATGAATGTGGCGGTGCGTAACCCCAATCTGCATGGGCTATCCGTACAAGATGTGCCGCTGCTCAACAGTGATGAAGTGGTCTGTTCCCGCTTGAAACGCGGTGATTTACTGATGGTGCCGTTGCCGGCCACAGTGATTGAGCTAGGCGATTATCTACATTTGGTCGGGCAGCGCGAAGCTTTGGAGAAAGTACGGCTGGTGGTCGGGGAAGAGGTGGATGTCACCTTATCGACCGCCGGTACGGTATTGCAAACTGCCCGGGTGGTGGTGACCAATGAGGCGGTGCTGGGTAAGAAAATCCGTGACCTTAATCTGAAGCAAAAGTATGACGTGGCGATTACTCGTTTAAACCGTGCTGGGATTGAACTGGTTGCCAGTAATAGCGCCAGCTTGCAATTCGGCGACATTCTTAATCTGGTTGGCCGCCCGGAATCTATTGAGGCGGTATCCGCTGTCGTCGGTAACGCGCAACAGAAACTACAGCAAGTTCAGATGCTTCCGGTATTTATCGGTGTCGGTCTGGGAGTGTTGTTAGGGTCAATTCCGCTGTTTATTCCGGGGTTCCCGGCGGCATTGCGCTTAGGTTTGGCGGGTGGCCCGCTGGTGGTCGCACTTATTCTGGGGCGTATTGGCAGCATCGGAAAACTGTATTGGTTTATGCCGCCGAGTGCCAACCTGGCACTGCGTGAACTGGGAATTGTGTTGTTCTTGTCAGTGGTCGGGCTGAAGTCGGGCGGTGATTTTATCAACACGCTGGTGAATGGTGATGGGCTGGCGTGGATTGGCTACGGGGCGATGATTACCGGGATACCATTACTGACGGTGGGGATTTTAGCGCGTATGTTGGCTAAGATGAACTACCTGACATTGTGCGGCATGTTAGCCGGTTCAATGACCGATCCACCGGCGCTGGCATTCGCCAATGGCCTGCACCCAACCAGTGGTGCGGCGGCGTTATCTTATGCGACGGTTTATCCGCTGGCGATGTTTTTACGCATTATGTCGCCGCAGATATTGGCGGTGTTGTTCTGGACACTATAGCTACCCTTTGTCCTTGAAGTTGCAGGGGTGTTAGCTGCTCTCGTTACTCGGCCCATCCGTGGGCCTCGCCTCGTTGAGGCCGCTGCTAGCAGCGTTCAAATCTGCTCCCGGCGCTAAGTGTCAATAGAAACGGTCACCCGAATCACTTACTGGTCGTGGGCCTTAAAGTCAGTAAGCTCATCGGGATGTGTTTGCTGGCTGCCTACCTGCAACTCCAATGACTTTGGGTATGGTTTTATTTCGTCAGCGACGTCAATGATTAAGTGGAAAGGATAGGCCGAAGAGTAAAGCGTCCGCGCCAGGGATGGCGCGGCTCGAGCCGACATGGATGTCTTTACGGCGTCTTTACGATCGGCCTGTTCTCTCCACTCTTACTCTGTAATTGAAGCTAAGAATGGCTGTTTTACTTTGCTTCCTGAAAAGCCCGCTCAACCTCTTCGGCCAGAATTGCCACCCCTTTTTCGATATCTTCCGGTGCCGGGACATAATTCATCCGCATGCACTGATGGGTATGTGGCCAATCATATTCCAGACCGGGGAAGAAATAGTGGCCCGGCACCATCAACACACCGCGCTTTTTTAGGCGCTGATACAGCAGTTCGGTGCTGATCGGCAAATCTTTAAACCACAGCCAGAGGAATATCGCCCCTTCCGGTTTGTGGATCAAGCAGCGCTCCGGCGGTAAGTATTTGCGCAGGATAGCAATAGTTTGCTGTACCCGCTCAAAGTAGAATGGCCGAATGACTTCTTTGGATAGGCGCAATAAATCGCCGCGCGCAATCATTTCGGCAGCAATAGCTGGCCCCATGCTGCCCGGTGACAGGCTGATAATGCCATTCATATTGGTGAGCGCCGAAATGACTTTCTCATCGGCAATCACAATCCCGCAGCGCGAACCCGGCAGACCCAGTTTCGACAAGCTCATGCACAGAATGATATTCGGGTTCCACAGTGGGGTCGCATCGGTAAAGATAATACCGGGGAATGGCACGCCATAAGCATTATCAATCAATAACGGAATACCACGTTGCTGAGCAATAGCATCAAGGCCGATTAACTCATTGTCAGTAATCACATTCCCGGTCGGGTTAGTGGGCCGCGAGACGCATATCAGGCCAATATCATCAGTAATATTGAGATGCTCAAAATCGACGTGATATTTGAATTGCCCTTCGGGAAGTAGCTCAATATTGGGCTTGGCGGAGACGAATAAATCTTCGTCGAGGCCCGCGTCGGCATACCCGAGATACTCTGGTGCCAGTGGGAATAATACCCGCCGACGGGAGCCATCGGCATAGCGGCCAGCGAAGAGATTAAATAAGTAGAAAAACGCGCTTTGACTGCCATTTGTCAGTGCAATGTTCTGTGGCTCAATTTGCCAACCCAGCTCATCTTGCAGCATTGTTGCCAATGCTTTCAGCAGTAAATCTTTGCCTTGTGGCCCATCGTAATTGCACAGCGCCTCGGTCAGCTTCCCGCTTTCCAGCATGTCCTGACAAAGTTGCTGAAAGTAAGCATCCATTTCAGGAATATGTGCCGGATTACCGCCGCCAAGCATGATAGAACCTGGGGTTCTCAGGCCGTCGTTGAGGTCGTCCATCAATCTGGTAATGCCCGCGTAGCGGGTGAATTTGTCGCCGAAAAGTGAAAACTTCATAAATGAAAATTTATTGTTATCCGTAAGTGAATAACTACCATACTCGCAGATAAAAACGGACGCAATGCGGAAAGGTTTCTTCCTGCCGCGTGAAAATATCGGCAGGAAGTGTTATTGCAAAATAATATGCTTAATTACTCTTTTTTGTCTCCAACCCAAACGACTAAGACTTTATCACCTTGATGTTGGCGACTAAAAGCATAGTAATCAGCGGTTTGTTGAGATTGCTGCACGCCAGCACCAATGGCCGGATGGCGAGCGCGGAACTGACTGACTTTTTGCCAGTGCGCCAACAGCGCGCCTTTTTCACCGGTCAGTTCATCCCAGTTCATATCTGATCGGGTTCCCTGCAATGGGTCTGAGCCGGTTGCGCCGAATGCTCGCCCGCTTTCATCGCCATAGAAAATTTGCACCGCCCCTGGAGCCAGCAGCAGCAGGTCGCCCGCGCGTTGCTGTTTCACCAATGATTGTTGCGCGTCATCTTTAAAAAATAGCCGGGTATCATGGGATGAGATATAACTCAACACATTGAAACCTTGCAGTTTATCAGCCATTTGCTGATAGGTGCCGTCAATAGATGAGAAGCAGGTCAGCGCTTGTTTAGCTTGATCCTGAAAATCAAAGTTAATCATGGCATCGAAGCCATTTTGGTAATAATCACTTTTCATCACCCCGTGGCCCCAAGCTTCTCCCGTCATCCAGAATGGCAAGTCATCCAGTGCTTGATCCGGGTGAGCCGCTTTCCACTCGGCCAGAGCAGCCGCGCTTTGCAGCTTGAGTTGTTGCCAGGCCGGTTTCTCGACATGCTTGGCGGTATCAACCCGAAAGCCGTCAATGCCATAATCACGAACCCATTGGCTCAACCAATGAGTCAGATAATCACGCGGAGTGGCACCGGCAATTTCCCGCGCGGCGGTATCCGGTTTATGGCGGTAAAACACCGGCAAACCACTGGCCTGAGTGGATTCTGTTTTGATGTCCGGCAGAAAAGCCAGCGACATAGTGAGATCGTCATAACCGGGGGAGTCATAATCGCCAATATCAGTGCGGATCCACTTCTTGCCCCACCAATTATCCCAGGCTGCTTTATCACTGAAATTAATATAATCGTTAAAACTATGCCAGGTTTGCCCTTTGCCCGGCGTCCAGTCAGTCCAGTTTTTGCCCAGTGTTTTTTCTAACGAGTCGCCTTGCAGGTACAGCGCGCCGAATTGGTAGCTCTGCATATCTGCCAGAGTGGCATATCCCACATGATTCATTACCACATCAAATAGAATGCGGATGCTGCGTTTATGGGCTTGCTCAACCAGATTATGCAAATCTTGTTCGGTGCCCATATTGGCATCCAAACGTGACCAATCCAGGCCGTAATAACCATGATAAGCATAATGTGGGAAATCCCCCTTGGTACCGCCGCCGACCCAGCCGTGAATTTGCTCCAGCGGGGAGGTTATCCACAGCGCGTTGACGCCAAGTTGCTGGAGATAATCAAGTTTTTCCGTTAATCCGGCCAAATCTCCGCCGTGGAAAGTGCCGATTTCCTCCATGCCATCGCCATGGCGGCCATAGCTGTGGTCATTGTCGGGGTTGCCGTTTTTAAAGCGGTCAGTCAGGGCAAAATAGACCGTGGCATTTTGCCAACTAAATGGTGCAGCTTGCTGAGTTTGGGCTGATTCCAATAACAGTAAACCCCCGCTCTCGGGAGTGGGTTGTAGCGTGATTTTACCGAGAGAGACTTTCGCCGTTTGGCCGGAGTAGAAATCCCGCACCATTTCCCCCTCAGCGAAGGTTTTACTGACATCAATTGTCACCGGTTTGCCATCCCAGCGCTGACAACTGTGTGTGACGACTTTGACGGTTTCCGCCACCGGTTCTTTGAGACTCAAAGTGAGTGTGGGGGTGCCGCTGCGGGTATCAATCCGCACCTGATATTGGCCATCACGGAACAGTTTCCACTGGATATCGGCTTGATTCTGACAAGGTTGCAGCGAAAATGTCTGATTCAATTTTACTGGGCTAGTTGGCTGCCAGCACTGTTTATCTTGATGAAATTTAAGAAGATACTCCCCTTTTGTCAGGGCGCTGCTACTCAGGAAAACGCCACTGTCTTGCTCAGTAAACGCCGGGAAATGGGGGAGTGACCAGTTCGCCATCACTGCCGGTGACAAAACCAGAAGCAGAGGGAAAGTAAGATATTTCATCGCGCGTCTTCCTTGGGTCTGAGAAACGTATAAATCTTTATGGATATCAGAGTGCCAGACGGCGAAGAAATAGCCTCATCCTCTAGGGATTATTGTAGGGAGGAGGGCGATGGAGGAGGGGGATTTGGCCTGAAAACAGGCCAGTGGGCATGTTTATGCTTGCTGCAATACTTGCGGATTAACGCAGTTTTCTGTGACGGTGCCAGTCAGTGCGGCAATCAGGTTATCCACCGCGCAGGCGGCCATGTTGTAGCGAGTTTCGTGGGTGGCGGAACCAATATGCGGCACGGCCACCACATTGCGTAATTTGAGTAATAGCGAATCCACCGGCAGAGGTTCTTGTTCAAATACATCCAGACCCGCACCCTGAATGGTGCCATTTTGTAGGGCCGCAATCAGTGCTTTTTCATCCACTACTGGCCCACGGCCTGCATTGATCAAGATGGCGCTGGATTTCATTTTAGCCAGCTGTTCACGGCCAATCATATGATAAGTTTGCTCGGTCATCGGCAGGGTAATGCAGAGGAAATCGACCTCAGCCAGCAATGTATCGAGTGAGCAGCGGTGAGCACCAAAGCGCTTTTCAGCTTCTTCATGTGGGCGACGGCTGGTGTACAGCACCGGCATGCTGAAACCAAAATGTGCCCGTTGGGCTAGTGCCATGCCAATCCGGCCCATGCCGAGAATGCCAATAGTTTTATGATGAACATCGACGCCAAACCAGTCATCACCAATGCTGTCTTGCCACTCACCGGCTTTCACGCGCTCAGCCAACTCGACGACCCGACGAGCGGTGGAAAGCACCAGCGCCATCATGGTGTCGGCCACTGTTTCGGTCAGCACAGTCGGCGTGTGCATTAATACAATTCCGCGCTGGCTCAGCGCATCGACATCAAAATTATCATAACCGACAGAAATGGTTGAGGCAGCGCGCAGCCGAGGTGCTAATGGCAAGAAAGTCTGATCAATTTTACCGCCGGAACCGATAAGCCCTTCCGCCTGTTGCAGCGCAGCCAATAGCTCAGGCTGATTTTCTGAAGATAAACCCTCAAAACTGTTTACGGTAAAATGTTGCTCTAAACGCTGATGCAGATCAGCGGGAATATTTTTGTACAGCACAATAGACGGCTTCATCGCAACCTCAATGACTTTGGGTAAATAGGATTAAGATTTAAAGCCAGAATAACAGCAAAGACCGGTGCGGGATCAAGCGCTAATCACCCTTATAATGTTACGAGCAATGAAAAAACCAACCTGTTTGAGCAGGCTGGCTGTCATCATTTATTATGCTTCGTGGCGAGCGGTGTTTTTAACTGCAAAGCCAGGCGAGCGAATGGCGGCGCAACGTAGCGCGGTGATAATCGCCAGTGCTGGGGCAATGGCATACAGCGTAAATAACCAATGAGCGGTGTTTTCGGCACCCGCGACCCCGCCGGGGAAATTAAGGCCAGAAAGGTTGGCTACCATTCCGGCTATTGCCGCCCCTACAGCGGTGGCAAACATCTGTACCGTGGTAATTGAGGCCCCGGCGATATCTTTATCTTCTTCAGCAGCCACTTGCAGAATGCGGGTCAGCAGGTGCGGCCAGCCAAAACCAATACCAAAGCCCACTAATGTCAGCGCAATGGCGATAGGGCCCATTTGCGTCCACCCGCCCAATGAGCTGACCGGCATCAGAATGGCGAGCGCAATTATCCCTATCAGCACAATAATTGGGCCGCTGATAATCGCCCAACGAACACCTGATTTCTTCCAGCCAGCACTCATGACTTCAGAAATTGTCCAGCCCGCCGCCATTGTGGCCGCGATATAGCCAGAAATCAGCGGTGACTGGCCGTGCAAGGTTTGTAAGAAATAGGGGACAAAAATCTCGCAAGTAATGCCGATCGCCAGTAAAGAGATGGTGATATAGAGCGCCGCTAAGGGGGAATTTAGACGCAATGCGCCTTTCGGCAGTAAGCGCGAAGTGGCGCGGGATTCAATGCGCAATAACAGCACCAACAGTAAGACCGCCAATCCGATACCCACCAGATTCGTCAGACCGCTGCTAGCAATACTGCTGGCGGAAATCGTCAGGACAATTGCGGTTAATAGTACCAGCTGAGTGACTGGTAATGCCGAGGTGACGGCGGTGCTGGACCTCCCTTTAGGCAGGATGCGCCAGGTGAAAATGGCATAAATCAGGGTCACGGGCAGCAATGTCCAGAAGGCAAATCGCCAGGCGTTCATTTCCGCGAATATCCCGCCAATCGCGGGGCCAATCAGGGTTGCTACGCCCCACATACCTGAAATCAGCGCCATGGCTCGCGGCCACAATGATTGTGGAAATACCAGATTAATCATGGCGTAAGAGAGTGCGAACAGAAAACCGCCGCCCAAACCCTGTACGGTTCGGCCGACCAACATCAGCGGCATATTGGGTGCCATCGCACACAAAGCACTGCCTAACATAAAGGTCAATGAAGCCAACAGATATGCACTGCGCGGGCCGTAGCCACTGAGCAATCGGGCTGAAAGCGCTGAGCCGAGGATTGAGGCGGTGACGAACAGCGTTGTATTCCAGGCATAGAGACTCAGGCCATTAATCTCCAAAACCACGGACGGTAAAATCGTGGTGGCGATATAAATATTGATGGCGTGTAACACTACGCCGCCTGACAGGGCTATGGCAAAAGCCGCGTTCTTGCCGGAGAACAAATCACTCCAACGGCTTGCATCATTCATTATCACGTTTTCCATCCTGCCAGAAATCTGGTTGTTGAGTTGGTGGTGTTGTTACGATAAAGTTAAACAAGATAATTCTTGGAATAACTTAGGCCAGTCACCGATAATAAGTCAAGTATAAGCTTGTAAAATGTTATACTGGCTATCATTCGTTAAAATAGAAAGCGCACCCATGATAGCGGGGAAGATATGAATATCGACCATTCTACCAGTCAACCACAGTCAGTTGCTGAGCGTCTGTTGATGTTGCTGAAGACTCGCGGCCCCTTGCAAGCCACTGATGCGGGCAAGATCCTCGGCACCACGGGAGAAGCAGCACGGCAACAATTTGTAAAATTAGCCAAAGACGGCCTGGTGGTGGCTGTAGCGCAGGCCAAAGGCGTGGGGCGGCCTATCCAACTTTGGCAGCTCACCGATGCAGGGAATGCCCGTTTTCCGGATGCTCACGGCGAGTTAACGGTGCAATTATTGCGGATGGTGCGCACCCAATTAGGCGAAGAAGCGCTTAATCTACTGATAGATACCCGTGAGCAGGAAACGCGTGAACTATATTGCCGAGCAATGAATGGGGCCAATAGTATTGGTGAACGGGTGGAGCGGCTGGTGGCGATCCGCTCTCAGGAAGGGTACATGGCGGAGTGCCAAACTCAGGCCGATGGCTCAATATTGCTGATTGAAAATCATTGCCCAATTTGCGCGGCAGCCACCCGTTGTCAGGGTTTTTGCCGGGCAGAATTGGATGTTTTTCGTCAGGTGCTACAAGCACCGGTTGAGCGAACTGAGTATATCCTCTCCGGTTCGCGCCGCTGTGTCTATCGTGTGGTCACAGAATAAATACGCATGACTCTGTGGTGGAGTTAAAGCTCATCTTTATGAACAAAACCAATTTTGAGTTTCACTTTGGCAGAAGGGTGGGAAATAACATCAGCACTGAGTGTTTTTTTCCCTTTTTCTTTAAGATAACGCGCTAACTCTCTTACCGCCGCAGTTCCTGCGCCGCGAACACTGCCATTTTCATTTGGGGTTAAGACATATTGAGGAGCCGTTACCGAGAAGTTGAGATAACTATCTTCACCATTCTCATCATTCTGCGATGCTAATACGCTAATGATTTTTCCTTTTAGCTTAACAATGACAAATTGATACTCCCTCGAATTAGCAGATAAAAGGTTAGATAACACATGACTTGTCACTCTAGCGGCATATATAGTTCTGTCCTGGCTGGTTAATGGACTACCCAAATTATCCATTTCATATCCGACCTGGCTATAAAACATCCGCCAATTATCGACGACTTCGAGTATTTCATCGGTTAAATTGGTTGGAAGATGATGGTCCCCGCCAGGAATAACACTTACCTCAAAATAAAGGTCATCTGGTCTAATCCATTCGTTATTATCCCTAATAAGGGGGGATGGTGGCTCTGTTGGGTGAATATAAGTTTCTAAAGGTAAAACATAATCCCCTAACGGGAGACTTTGCGCGGCTTGCGGAGTGGCAAAAGTTTCTTGATTTTCATTTTGCATAAAATAGCGAGCATAATTTAATAATGCGTAATTAAAGGCATTCTCCAACATGGTGGTTAATGGGCTTAGCCCTAAATCAGATATGGCCTCCTGAACCCCTCTAACCAATCTGGACTCCGTTTCCTGGTCAGACCCCGCATAGCCCGTGGTGCCATGCTCATGAATATTTTGTAGAACCTGAGTTAAATGCTCGGTTGTCCAACCCAATAAGCTTTCACCGAAGAGTAATGTAAAATCAGCCAGCAGTATGGACAGCCTGGATCCACAGCGAATCCCTGTTTGGCGCGGATAGCGAGCGCCGATAATATTATCTATCGGGGTGTTACAAACTCTTGCTGCTGCGGGTAGTGTCAGGGCCTGATTATGCAAATGCGTATCAAGGCGTGTTAATAGCAGCATCAATGGAGCGGGTTTATCGGATGAAGTTTGGGGGCGGTGTTCTACCCGCTGAACGGGCTTTGCAGAACCGGCCACCACCAGTGTTTTCCCCTCACCATCGTGACGAGAAAATTCATCCGTTCCCACCAGTTTATCGAGTTGATTACAGTGGCCTTGAACCACATAATTATAAATTGCCAGTAGGGGAATACCAAAGCAACCGGCTATCCCTAAAGCGTCGCGTTTATCGCGATGAGCGTGTTTATTTATGGCAATAATAGTTTTATTCAATATTAACGGATTTATATCCTCGGGGGGAGTGCCCTGGTCATTGTCAGGAATGCCATTACTGATATATAAATCGGGTAAATTTTCAGATGAGTAGTGTGTGTTAATCCAAAATGGAGTATTAAGTGGTTCAGTACCTTTGGCTTCAAGATATTGAACTTGTATTTGATGGTCATTTAGTTTAAATAGCAGAGATAGGTTGTCAGCGTCCTCACTGAGTTTCATATAGAGAGGTTTATTTTGTTCTGAGGAATAAAAAAACAAATTTTTATCAACAATGATAATGTTGGGATAATGACTAAAACCAACACTGTAATTGCTGTCACTATTGATATCAAAGTTCATTAGCACCAGTTTATTGGTATTTTCAGATGTTGATAGTGGCTGATTGAAAGTTCTTTTTAGCTCTAGTTTGTGATGTTTAATAATAACACAGTTTTGATCACAAAAACCGAGTGATTCTGCTGTGGTCACCGCACTAATTTGACCCGCCATGTCAATTTTTTCTAGTCCTTTTAAATGAATAGACTCTGTTAGAGTATAATAGGGTGGGTTGAAGTTATCATTTTTATAAATAGCCACTTGTACGTCTTCAGGGATTTTGATAGAAGAAATTCTATCATTAAGGTTATAGTCACCAGTATTATATAAATCCATCATTATAGGTGGCACCAGGCAAATATATTCTCCTTGAAAATTATCTTCGGTGTAGAAACAAGCTGGAGCATATTCTTTTTCTGTAAAGTATAATGGTTCACCTATTGATTTATTGACGATGTTATCATTACACTCAGCATTGTTTGAAAAAACAATAAATAATAAAGGTAGCCAAAGTAATTTTTTCATATTAATACCCATAATATATTTAAATATTAAAATTTAAAGCTCATCATGTTCAAAACCCAACTTTTTTTTCACTCTAGCGGAGGGGTGGGAAAGGACATTAGAGTGGATAAAGTTAACGCCTTTATTTTTAAGGTGACGAGCTAATCTATGAACAGCGGCAGTGCCGGCTCCTCGAATACTGTCCTCCGAATCTGCATTTATGATATATTTTGGTGCGGTAAGGAAGTTTGCCAGATAATAATGTCCTTCCTGAGGTTCATTATTTATTTGATATTTTTCCGCTTCTAGTAAATGGATAATTTCCCCATTAATTTTCACAATGACAAATAAATATCCTGGTGTGTTTTCTTCCAAATGAATTTTCAATGAATTGCTGGTAATACGTGCAGAGTAAATGATTCTATCAGCAGAGGTTACAGGGACTCTGACTTCTTTATGGGTTTCTTTATTTTTGGTTAACATCGTGCCATAGGTAAGAGAGTAATATTTATCGAACCATTCATTGATAACTTCCAAGGAGGCGGCGCGTAGCTCCCTCTCTTCTTCTTGATGTTCTCCCGAGATGATTTCTATCTGAAAAGCCAATGACTCGGATGTTTCCCATTCGCCATTTCTACGAATACGCACCGGGACAGGTTCAGTTATGGGGGTGTAGTTATCAAGGGACAGCACATAATGGCCTAAAGGGAGATTTTGGACCGCCGAGGGCATGGCATCTTCGCCATCTGTTTGTAAGTAATAGTGGGCAAGTTCCCTTTCTGCATAATGAAATGAGCGAGTGATTTGATTGATAGCCTCGGTTCGACCAAGCTCTCTCACACCTCTTCTGATCCCCTGCATCAGTCTTAACTCCGTTCCTGTATCAAGGACGGCATATCCAGAACTATCGGTATCAATAGCGCTGTCTAATACCTGACGTAAGCGCTCCGTCGACCAGTCACGTAAACTATTCCCAAACAATAAGGTAAAATCAGCCAGCAAATGTGATAGCCAGGAACCACACGCGGGGCCATCTATCTGACGCGGAAAACGACGGCTAACTAAATTTTCCAGCGGAATGTTGCAGGCTTTTGCTACGGCGGGCAGGGTCAAGCTCTGTTGGTGCAATGAAGGGAGGTCGATATGGGTTAATGCCAATATTTCAGATTGTTTTTCTGCTTCTTCAGATGGTGCTGGGTGCGGTTTTAAGGCTGTAGCCGAACCGGCAACCAACTGCATTTTCGCTTTATCTTTACCGCCGAAAAATGACTTAATACTGGCCCAGGCTGACTCCACCTGATTACAGCGCCCATGTACGACCACATTGTAAAGGGCTAAAGGGCCGGACAACAGACAGCCCATCATTCCCACCGCCCCTCGTTTGGTGCGGTGGTCATCACTCATTGTGACCATCAGATGGCGATTCATCACTAAGGGGCCATTGAGGATATTGTTATAAATAGCCAGGTCGGGGAAAACAGAGAGATTATTTTTCCGCTCGGCGTTAAAAATAAGAGTGGGTGATAGGATTCCCTGTTTAGCGGAATTACTTTCCAGGTAATTTATTGCTAACCCTCCATTTGAAATTTCGAAAATAAATGCAATAGCCGTGGTATCGGGTTGAAGTTTATAATTAATTTGCTGGCTGTTTATGTCAGAGGCCAGAATATACATTTCATCTTCATCAATAGTAATGTCGACGTTATCTTCCAGATTTAGATTGAATATAGAATGGCGATTTAATTCAAAATTAAATAATGCCACTTTGTTGGGGCGGTCTAAATCAAGAGTAGAAGAAAAGATATCATCTAAAGGAATAACCATTTTACTTGATATTATGCAGTCTTCTTCACAGATTAATAAGTTACTTTTTTTTGCAGTCATTTCTGTTTTATTCTGCTTCACATCTGGAACTGTATTATTAATTTGACATGGATAAAATTCTTCATCGATTAAGTTATGATGATAATGTGAACATTCAGTGTTATCTTTAATTGGGGAAGTGGCATAATCAAAAGATATCTCCAATCCAGAGTAAACTAATGGAGATAATAATATAC
>NZ_CABHXX010000022.1 GCF_902170565.1 Yersinia thracica | reverse complement strand
AATTTCGGGGGATTTCGGGAGAATCAGAAAAACACCATTAAAATCAACATGTTAAAAAGAGACCGAATACGATTCCTCTTTTAGATTTAAAAGAATTTTTCTTCTTAAAATCAAACGATTAAATCAATATCATCTCAAAAAACACCTTCCATTACCTTACTTCCCTAGTCTTTAAATTCATATAGTTAACTGCTAATTCGGAACCATTCGTAAAAATTTCGATACGTTTAATGCGTTCGGCTTGTGTTTTGTAGCAAGGTACGATTAAGTCTGACTGGCAGCTATGAGCGAAAAGCGGAAGTCTATCTACTTGAACATGGTTCCTGAAGCTGCCGGGGGTATTCAACTCCAATAGTAGCTATTATGGCTTGACATTTAAGGGATTAATCTCTGGAATCGCACTTAGTGGATTAGATTCTCCGGTATATAATTGATCTTAGGGGTAGAAATGCAACATTTAAATGATTTTCCCAAAAGAGATAGAAATCATAGAGTTGAAAGGTTTGCCATTACAGCTTTTGAAGGATTTCTTAGGGACTCAAATGATTTTTTTATACAGAGTCAGGATGTTAATGACTACGGGGTTGACTATCAACTGGAAATAACATTTAACGGTCAAGCGACAAATATTAGATTATTTGTTCAACTGAAAGGTACGGAACAGGAATTGAATTTTGATGGCTCAGTTAGCATTTCAGTTAATCGAGCTAACTTGAATTACTTATTGATGCATCCTTATTCATTTTATGTGTGCTTTCACGCTCCTACAAAGATGCTCAAGATATGTTTCGCTGAAACTATATTGAGAAATTATGAACAGTCAGAAAAAAATTGGTCTACGCAAGAAACCCTGACTGTAAAGTTTGTGGAGGATATTTCCGAATCCCGTCTACATCAAGTTTCAGAAATGCTTAGGCACAACGCCCTTGCAATGCGGGATGCACGAATAAATACAATAAAAAATCCAATTAAAAACGTTACAGAGACAATTAGTAAAACTGTAGCAAAGATTCATATTCCTGAAGATAAAGCATTAGTTCAAGAGATGTTAACGTCATTATATGATGATAATCATGATGAAATAATTAGTGCTAGTTTTCATGAGTTCTTGGCAGTTTTGGGCACAGAACATCCTGGTATGATTATCCCTTACATGTCAGAGATTAATAAGGGTATGGATGGTGTAGGCCATGATGAGAATAGAATTATTGATGGAATTAAATATCTTAGATTAAGATTATCTGAAGGAAAAATTACTAAAGGTAGTCTTTATTATTCTATCGGCAACGGATTTACGGCTCTTAATAAGGAAAATGAAGCCATTCAAGAATATAAAATGGCATTGGAATATTTATCTGGTGATGACCAATTAGCAGCACAATGCTATAAAAACATGGGGGGGAGTTATTCTTCTTTAGGAGATGAAGAAAAAGCCATTGACTGCTACCAAACAGCACTTAAATTAGATCCTAATTTAAGTGAGGCAATTTATGCATTAGGCGTATACTACAATAAAAAAGGAAATTATGAGTTGGCACTTGAGTATTTCGATTCCATTATTTTTTCGTACAACTCTCCACATAGACTAGTTGGTGTAGTGCAGTGGCGAATCAATACTCTTTTCAATCTAAAGGACTATCGCTCAGCATATAGAGAAATCAATACATTACTGAGTAGAAGCGAAAATAAAGAGCAGTTATGGAAGTGGTGCTTAATGTTAGTTGCTACTTTTTGTCGAACATCTACAATCTCTGCAAAATTGAGTTTACCGTTCTGGGAACGTTTTTTAAAAATGTACCCACACAATCCAGATGCATCAAGAGAATTACTTTTAGCAAAAAATTATCTTAGAAAAAATAACGATGAAATCTTCTTTTCTTATGATGATTTCAAAGAGGAATTTGAATTGCGTATCTTGGATGTTAAATATGAAGATACAGCATTTCTATGGGATCGTTTGGGTCATTGGGCTCAAGATGAAGATAAGTGGTTAGATGCAGAATCATGTTTTCGAAAAGCCCATGACATTGACGGAGGGGAATACGGATACTGTCTTGGTGTCGCTTTAAATCATCTTGGACGGTTTAAGGAGAGTTTACCCCTACTCCTTGAGCAAGCTGAATTAATTCAACCAGATGATTTTAGTTGGTTTCAAGTGGCAATTTCCTATGAGTTTCAAGGGCGTATACTAGAAGCCATCGAAGCTTATGAGAAATGTTTGTCTTTGAATGAAAAAAATGAACTGGCGTTGTTTAATCTTGGTGGGCTTCATTGGAATAACAATAACTTAGAAGAAGCAAGCCGTGTGTGGAAGTTGGCCGTTAAGTTTTATCCTGAACATGAACTTACGCATAAACTTCGCAGTGATATTCCATTTATCTTGATTTGATAGTATTGAATTTAAGTTGGATACCAAATTGAATAAGAGTTATAAAACTTAACTGCCACGTCTACCCTTTCCGTTAGTTTCACTATGTATCTGGGAGACGTCCGCTTCTGGCACTAAGCCGACTGTCAGACCTAGCAAAGGTTTCTGATTAAGTATGAGTTGCTACAGATGATTGGTCTCATTTTTAAGTCACCGACCAAGAATGCAATGAATAGACCGAGCGATTAAACTCAGAGCTTCTTGATAGCGCTTCGCTGCTACAAGCTAGATGACTAGCTTAACTCTTTTCTTCCTCCTCACCGAAAAATTACATAACCATGACAGTCTATTGATCAATCGACACAACTGTTAGAATAGCGTCATTCAAACATGGATGTTTTTTGAAAAATTTAACAGCAGGCAGTCATCTTAATGTTAGCAACAACTCCAACACAAAAAACAGCATCTAATAAATTTCGTAATGATATCAATGGTCTTAGAGCATGGGCGGTTATTGCCGTTGTTCTGTACCATTTTGGTGTACCAGGGTTCTCGGGTGGGTTTGTCGGTGTGGATGTTTTCTTTGTCATCTCCGGCTTTTTAATGACCCGGATCATCGTTTCTGGCATGGAGTCTGGCAATTTTTCATTCTTACAGTTTTATCTGGCCAGAGCGCGAAGAATTATTCCCATGCTTTTGGTGCTATGTTTTGCGCTATTAATTTTTGGTTGGTTCTGGCTGCCTGAACAGAATTATAAATTGCTAGCAACCCATGTGGTAAATACACTCTTTTTTATATCGAATATTAAATTTTGGCGTGAATCGGGTTATTTCGATGCGTCCTCACATGAAAAGTGGTTGTTACATACCTGGTCACTTTCTGTGGAGTGGCAGTTTTATATTATTCTGCCTATTATCATTTTTGTGCTGTGGAAGTTCATCAATTACAAGGCCGTTAAATTTGCCTTATTCGCACTAGGATTCCTATCACTGTGCCTTTCTATCTATGCTTCACAACGCTGGCCGTCAGCGGCGTTTTACCTTCTGCCAACCAGAATGTGGGAAATGCTGGCTGGGGGGATGGCTTGGTGGGTAACGCGTAGAAAGGCCATGCCGGAGACTCTGGCGAGATGTACAGAAGTTATCGGCATAGTATTTATCTCTGCGTCAATTGTGCTATTTAACTCATCAATTGTTTGGCCCGGCTCAAATGCGCTATTACCGGTAGCTGGTGCGGTGTTGGTACTGATTTCTGCGCGGCAAAAATCAATTTTCACCGCTAATATTATCGCTCAAAAGTTGGGGGCCAGTTCCTATTCTATCTATTTATGGCATTGGCCTATTGTCGTCGCATTAACTTATTTAAGTTTACTCAGTAACTATAAATGGGTGCTGCTGGCTTTAGTTGCTACCGTGATATTAGGTGAATTATCTCTTAAGTTGGTGGAAAATCCATCACGGAAAGTTTTCGCCAAATTATCCACCACCTCTAACCTGGTCTATATATCACTGTGTACACTGGTCGTTGGTGTGCTGGCACTGACAGTTAGGCACAGTACGCTCGATCGCGACATTATGGCAGATAAAGAAACCGTTGAGCTTTATGCAAAAATACAATCATTTCATGTAATGCCAAACCGAGATAATGGTTATTGTTTTTATAATGTTGACGGTGAGTCCGACCCCATCATCTCAATGGAAAAATCAGTGTGCAAACTGGGGGTTAAGTCATTGAAGCCAAAAGGTCTGCTGTTTGGTGACTCCTTTGCCGGACATTATGAACCCTTCGTCGATGAAGTCGCGAAGAAACTCGGTATATCAGTAGATTCCGTCACCACTAACTGGTGTTTCCCGAGCTTAACGGATTCAACCAATGGCACTAAAACACGAGTGGCCTATAAACAGTGCCTGTTAAATAGAGAATATCTAAAAGATAATATTTCAAAATATGATTTCGTTATATTTTCTGGCATCTGGTTTGATTTATATCGCAAAGGTTATCAAAATGAAATTGTTGATGTGATTAAATATGCCAAATCTAAAGGGGTGAAAGTGTATGTCATGGCATCCCCAACACAATACGACATCAATGTTTTTGCTAATTTTATCGCTGCGGGGGTCAATGATTTACCGTTTAAGTTAAAAGGTAACTCCAATAAAAAAGATGATGACACCCAAAAGATGGATATTATCTTCTCGCAATTAGAAAAAGATGGGTATATAAAATTCATCAAAAAAGATGACATATTTGATGAAAGTGACTCATACCATTACAACGGAATAGAGATCCCCTACTCTCTTGACGGTGCTCATATCTCAATTGACAGTTCATTGATGGCTGCCAAACGATTTATTGAAACTGGTGTCTATAAAAAATACTTTTCAGATGTAAAGTAAATATACAATTAGCCGGGCGATAGCGCCCGGCATTGGTTACTCTGGTACCACCGGCCAGATAATATCAGGCGATTGCGCTATATCAATTCTCATTAAGAGAACCCGATATTTCTTCCATGCGGTAATCAATTCTTTTTCGCGCTCCGTTGCCATTGCCAGATCAACTGCGTCCTGAAGCGGTGCAATAGCCTCTGCGGCTAACGTTAATAAATTGGCTTTCTTGTATTCATCTGCCTTTTGCTCCAGTTCTGCATGGGTTCTTGCCAGCACCCAGCCGGAGCCATCCCATTCATAATAATTGCCATCATCGGGACAGACTGATACAACACCATAATCCCCGGCTAAAGCTCGCTGGTAGATCTCAACACAATACGTCATAGAATCTACTGGCGCGGCGCTGAAATTAAAGGTTCCACCGGCGATATTGTCAGTGATCGTAACATCAATATAGCGCTCGATATTCCGTGAGCGGGGCGCGGTGGCAGTAATTTTATCTATATCATTAATCATGAGATACGCATCCATAATGTGTTTCGGGTAAGGCCATCATTAACCGCCGCAAAACCTTGGCAACGCCATGTCCCGGTTAATAGTGTTTGTCCGTTATTGTAGTTTGCAACGTTATTCCACTTTAATTCACTGCCCGCTTTCACATCCCCCGGATTAACGGCATTTCCGACATTGGTAGAATTGATGGCGAAAGCATAAGAGCCAATACCGTAAGTATCCGGCACTCTGGCTTGCGCTATTACATTGGCAATATAAGTGCTTAAATAGCCGCCCCATACCGTGCCATACACATTGCCGTCACCTGGCAACCATGCGGCACCGTTTCCTGCGGTCACATTGCCCACCGCGTTAACTGCTGACCCCTTTAGCGCGCCCGCTGTAGTCAGGCTGCCGGGTAAATTGATTGCTGTATTGGATGACTGAAGCGCATTAACAATACGTGAGTCATTGCCCGCCGCCACGGTGTTAGCGATTGACCCCACATCCAGCACTGCCGCCCCTTTAAGCCCTAAATTGGTTCGTGCGGCGGTTTTATCTGCTACATCGTTGAGGTTTTGGCTTTTCTGTAATGCATTGGTGGCAATGGCTGCGGTATCCGTTAAGCCAAGGTTAGCAATGGCGGTAGCTATTGCCTCCGGCCCTGCCGCCGCGATTTCAGCGAGGTTATTAGCAGTCTGCAAATAGGTACTGGCCCCCTCTTTACGCCACACACCAATGTCTAATGCGCCAGTGGGTTCTACGCCGGTGTTTTCTGACAATGCAATATAGCTATTGCCGCCGTGACTCACTCTCGCCCCAGCCTGATAGGGGGCATCGGTAAACCAAATTAGCTGCCCAAGGTTTTGCAATTCCTGTAAGGCTAAATCGACCCGGTTATGCCACCAGTTTTCCCACTTGGCCTCGGGTGGATCTTCTGATGCCCCCCCTGCCCAACCACGCGCAATCAGGCCGTCGCCGGGGCGTTCAAATTGTGCAGGCACACTGGCCCACGGCTGATTAAAGCTGTCATTTCTTGCCATATAGTGGCTCCAATTAGATATAAGCGCCCATGCCGTAAGGCTGAGCGTCGAATGTGCCTTTATAGGCAAAGGGATGATGGTTAACGCGGATCAGGCTGGCTTTGACGCCTTGCGGTCGGGGGATTAAATCAAATAGCTGAATGAGCACTAAGACATTAGCGGGGATCGGTTTATCGACCCAGATAGTTTTCATGGTCATATCCTGCCCATCGATGATGGCGGAATTAACATCCAGAATGTAATCAACGGCAGTTTTGATTTCATCCAAGGTGGCGTTGGTGTTGTTTTTCTGGATCTTGGCTTTGATTAATATGCGATAGAGATAATCCGACACCGGAACTTTGCCGATTTGTTCATGCGGGGCTTTATACGGCGCGACATTATAGGGCTGTGCGCCGCCGGTACCGTTATAAGCAAATATCGATAAGTAATCGCTGCGGATGAGTGGCCGCTCAGTAAATCCGGCAATGCGACCACAGATATCCAGTTGATCGCCCTCGGCATTATCAATATCCAACAGGTTATTGATTTTAGTGATCTGCTCTTCCAGTGAAGATTGGCTGATGTCCGGTAAAATACTGATCCATTCAAGCAGTTTCGGCGCATTTTTATATTGCAGGTAAATCCGTGACAGCGCTTTTTTGCGGTGGTTATACATAAACCACCTCGATATTCTCAGTACTGAACACACCGAGGTGATTAAAGGCTATTCTCACTGCACTCTCATTGGCCTGTTCGACAGCAGTACCAACGGTAATCGCATTCACAAAGCCATTACCGGCCACCAAATAATTGACTGGGGTAAATAAACGGCCCGCACCAATACTTTCACCAATTTTAAAACCCAACTTAGAAAAGCCATTGGTCTGATCAAAACCGGTAATGCTGTAATCGACAATCGCCTGTTTTATCTCTTCGTCAATAAATTCGCTATTACTGGCGATCTCTACCCGTACATAGACCGGTATTAGTTGGGGGCGAAAAAAGGTTACGGTGATCGGGTTACCTTTTGGGGTAACAGTATCCAACGAGATTTTATTAGGGAAAGTGTTATAACGGTTTAACCCACAGCCGGGGCTTTTATTGATGGCAATACTGTTAATAACATCCTCGATGCTGCCACCATCAACAAATATCGCCATTGAGTGACCGAGCACCCCATTCTCGTCGGCTTGATCCTCAAAATTTTCATAAATCCGCGCTCGTTTAACATCATCAATATTGACCAGCGCCGCATAAATATTATCAATCTGATTGGAGCCAGGTAATGCCACTGATTCATTGCGCCGGATGCGAAATGCATTATTGGTTTCTATATCCAACCCCATTGACGCTGCTGTGTTATTTGTCACCGCCGTAATGCCGCCGATCGATGTGGCAATAATGGTCAGATTATGACTATTGGCCCCCTGCGCCCCTGCCAGCGTACAAGTGACATTCACCGTCGCATTCCCTGCCGCGTCAGTAATAACATCACCATCGGTCGCCCATAAGGTATTAGTCGCCCTATTTCTGATTAATGTTCCGGCATTGATCGGAGTAAAAGCGATACCGCTAAAATTAACGGTGGCAGTTGAATAGGTCGCACTTTTGCGTTTGATTCCAGCGAACGCAGCAATGCGGTCTAATTGTTGGTCAATCGCTGAGTTGGGATCGGCTGCGTGATAAGCATTAATTACCGCTTCATCCAAATTAGCTAATGCCTCACACCAGACCGCTATTGCCAGACCATCTGGCGATTCCGGGTTAATATTCCAGCCATCATCAATAGCAAGATAACGCTGGCGCATAGTATCCAGATATTCACTCAGCGTGGTGCCGCTAGCCCCGTCACGATTAATGGTTGCCATTAGATAAGATCCTCAGTGAACAGGAAATCAAATGCGTCGTTATTAATATCAATCACCGCGGCAAATATCGTTATTTTGCGATTCTTCATATCGAGATCCATTTCAAAGCGGTTAATGGTCAGCACGCCTTTGGCCGCCAATAAGCGCTGTTTAATATTGGCTTCGGCAATATCGCGTGAGGTTTTGCCCAATATGCTTTGGAACCACGGCGTTCCCTCGGTGGCATCAAGAAAATACTCGCCAAGAAATAATCGTAGGCAGCAGATCATGGCTTGCCGGGTTTCTTCTTTGCCGCTAGCAAACTGGCTGCCGTGGGTAACAATGTCGCCATTTTGGAAATTGCGGATCACAGTGCCTCCGGAAACAAAAAGCCCCGGCATAAGCCAGGGCGATAATAGGTAGAATGAAATCAGGGTAATGAGCTATTGCGGCCCATCAGTGCGATCATTGCCGTGTTGCACGCCGCCGTGGTCGTGGTCGCCAACTTCCAGTTCGCCAACCGCCAAGCCACCTTGAGTGACCTCAGTACGACCATTAAGGGTGGTTTGCCCATTATTGGTAAATTCAGGGCCGCTATAACTCATGCCAGATTCGGTAAGCGCCAATGAGGTACCGCCAGCCGTCAAAGTCATTCCACTATCAGTGAGGTGAATGCGCACCCCGCCACTTTTGTTAGTTAAACCAATCCCCTCGGTCGGCAAGCCCGCAATCGCGGTTTGCTGTGAGCGGTAACCGGGGGCAAAGAAAGCATCGGACGGATTAAACATCCGTGCATCCAGTGGTGCTACCGGCCCCCCCTGACTGAGCCAATTGTCGATAGAACGTTGGCTGAAATGAATATAACCCTCGGTACCCGCGGGTAATTCATGAAAAACCGTCCATTCGGCACTGCCAGAAAATTGCACCGGCACATGTTCGATAACGGGGAGTGTCTTAAATTGACCGTCACCGATATGACGCTGAATGCCACACTCCACCACTGCGCGTTGCTGATCGGCGTTATAGCTAATGACTTTGCCGGGCATGCCGATCATCAGGTCACGCACCATATCGCGCTTGAGCAGCATCATGGTGGTATACAGCGGGTTGCTCTCAATCATCATTACCTCAGGGCATACGCCATTGACTGATCAGCGTGGTTTTCCACGTATCACCCCATAAAGTACCTTCGTGGTAGGTACGCAGCACATTAAACTGGCCGGTCTGCTGCTGAATATTCGCCAGATTATTGAGGTCGGAGTTATACATGCCGCTGAAATTGATCGTCCAAAAACTTGAGGTGACATTAATCACATCAGCCGGCTGAATTTGATGATTCATTTTGACGTCAATTTCCATAGTGCTGAGATACCAACGCGGGACGCTTTCCATACCATTTTTAGCGGTGATCTCATGGGTCGCCCATTTTCTGGCGGCTCCCTCTCTGGCTAATAGCACCCGTGATGGCGTGATCATCCAGTAATATTTCCAGTCATCTTTTACGCTATCGAGAATATCGCGACACAAGCGGCCACCAGAATTATAGGAAGTGGCAAAACGTGGTAAGTCGGAAAAGTCACCAATCACTTCAACATCAAGGCCAAAAGCCGCGGCGACATCTTTGAGCATTTCAATAGCAGGAGTATTCGCCCCCCAGGTTTTAAATATAGTGGTATTCCATGCCAGCCCAATCGTGCGGCAATATAACCGCAGGCAGGTATTTACCCCCTCTTTGACCACTTCGACATTGTGAATGCGTCCGCTGAATATCGTGCCGATGTTGTCGCCATAACCGGCTTTTAATACCAGGTTGCCATAACGTTTTTCTTTGTCGTCATAGCGCTGGATCAAGGCGCGGGTGCGTGCTGAAATGCCGTATAGGGTGATTCTGGCAGTAGCATCGACATTCTGCGGGGTATTATCGACAGCAAAACGGATCTCTAATGGCGGCTGATAGGTAAGTTCATCACCACTCACTGGGGTAATGGTCAGTAAGTAATTACGGCCAAAATAGCTACTCATTATCGGGATACCATGTCAGGCGATTATTAATGCCAAGATTGGCGATAGTCGGGGTCTCCCCGGCTAATATCAGTAGGCCAATATCGGTATTGAGTCCCGCCAATAAATTAACGCCAATATGCAAAGCACGCCCCAAAACTACCGGCTCGCCCTGTTCATAAATATCGACGCAGAAATAATTAAAACGGGTGAGCCAGTGCAAACGAAAAACCAAATAGTGATTATTTAATTGCACCCGAAAACGCTGTACCGCGTAACCATTATTTAATGGGATAACTTTCATTACGTGGCCTCGACAAAAACTTCACCAAATGAGTATTCACGTTGCCCCTGAGTGGCAGCACTATCGCCATAGGGTAAGTTGTCATTGGTTTCAGCAACGGTGTCGTAAATAATATTGAGCTGCAACAGTTCAACCACAATCTCCAACCCGCCCTCATTCTCTTTTTTCAATTGGGTGCGGGTATTGGTGATCAGACAGTTTTTATAGGCGGCCCCACGGCTGGCCACTAATTCGAACGGCGTATGTGAGCGCTGTAATTCACGCAATTGCTCGAGTAAATTTTGCGAACGGGTTGAGCGCGATTGTGATCCCAAGCTGCCGGAATAGAGACTGGTGCCAACCGAAGCAGCCACTCCTGCCAGCGCCGCCGCCCGGCCAGAAAGCAAACTGGCCGCCATACCGGTTGTGATACTGGCTCCGGCCCCCAGTAGTCCGGCAATGCTGCTATCTTGCTGGGCCAGCAGTTCACGAAACCAGTTATCGGACACACCGATAATCATGGTTAGCGCCAACGCGCGGGTCACCGCGTTATCGTGGGCGGTATTGGCATCTTCCAGCGGGAACTCACTGACATCAGTACGCAGCTCGCTCGACTCTTCCAGTAATGCATCAAAATAGAGATTGCCGATTTTCGGTCGGTTACGAGTAAATAGTCCGGTAATAGCCATCAGTAGTGCTCCGTATGCATCATGTCGCGCGCTTGCTGGGCCAGTTGAGTGGTGGCCTGTAGCACCCCGTCACGGATGGATTCACTATCACCGCCCACGGTACCCACATTGATAATATTGTGTTGTTCCAGTCTGACATCACCACGGGGCGGGGATGCGGCAACTGATTGCATGGGGGTGGTTTGGCGGTCGCTGTAGCCCTGAATCTCTTCCCATGAACGTTTGGGCTGGGCGTAATTTGATGAAGGTAGCGAGGCCCACACCCCGCCAAGCCCGCTGGTGGCATCAGCAAAATTCCCGTTCGTCACATTTTCTAGCTGACCGGCACGTTGAATAAGAAACAACGCGGCGAGATCCTGACTGCGTGGTGAAAAGTCGGTCAAATTAAGCGCTTTGACGGCATCATCCCAAGAGCCGCTGGTGAACTGATAACGACCGGCAGCCGAGGTTTTATTTTTAGTGCCGTCCGTTTGCGTGAACTCTTTTAATTGCCGTGGGTGGTCGCTGCTGTCATAGAATTGGTCGCCGCCAAACATCGTGTTATAGCCAGAATTAGCATAACTGGCGGTTCCCTCGGCTTTGGATAGCACCTCCAGATACTGGCGAACGTTGGGATCATCAACCAGATTATTAAGGTCGCTGCTATCACTGGGGTAAGGCACGCCGGGGTTATTTTTAGCCCAGTTCTGCCGCCCTATCGCATCAGGATTACTCATGGCTTTGGCATCGTCGGCACTGGTAAAAATATTACCGGGCGTTAATGCCGCCGCCGCGCCGATGGTGACCGGATTGACCAACAAGCGTGACAACCAGCCACGCCCACCAGCTGCACCTGCGGGTGGCTTACCACCGCCAGGTAGCATGCCGCCGACAAACTTTAATGCACCGGCGGTACCGGCCAAACCGGCAGCAGTCAAAATCGCTTTGGAGACTTCGGGATTTTCTTTAATAAACTGATTAATACTTTCTAATATCGCATTGATGATTGACAGTAAGTCGCCACCCATTGAACGGGCCAGATTGTCAAAGTTAGTCGCCAGATCCGCCATCTCTTTATTAAACTCATTGGCTGAGTCAATAAGCTTGGGATCGAGCGGTTTATATAACTCTGCAAAATTTTTCAGTGAGGCATTAAGCCCCTTGCTACCGCCTTCCAATAAGCGGGTAAAAGGATCATTATCACCGCTGCCAATTCCACTGCGCAGATTTCGCCGCTGGTCATTATCCATTTTGCCATAAGCATCTATAAGATACTTGAGCGAGTCCATACCGGTTTTATTGGCAAATTCCGTCGGGTTAAATGCACCATTCCAATAGGCTTTGTCGCCTAACTCCCCTTGTCTGGCACGCTGTTGCAGGTCAGGGATTTTCTGCACAATCTGATTCGCCGCATCCGGACTAAGACCAAGACTGCGCATCGCATAACGTAGGCCGTCAATCTGCTTAACGGTAAAGTTGGTAATCTTACTCAGCCTGTCCATTTCTAATACTGAGGCAGATAAATCAGCGGTCAGGGCTTTTAACCCAACACCGGTACCGGCTGCGGCGGCCAGTTGCAATATGCCGTCTTTAATCCCTTTAACGGCATCATTGGCGGTTTGAAAGCTCTTTGCATCTGTTTCCAGGCCAAGGGAAACCAATAGAGAATCAATTGTCTCTGACATGGAAACCTCATATTTTAGGTATAAAAAAACCCGCTCGATGGCGGGTTTGATGATCAAGTCAGGAATGTAATACTGGCGAGAAGTTAATTGTACATAATTATTATTCGATATCTTTTTTGCTTCTAGCTATTTCTTCCTTGATAAATTCTACGCTTCCTTTTTTGATATCTATATTTTTGCGACACTGTTCAAATTCGGTAGCAACCAAAGAGAAATCCTGTTGAAGCTGATCATTTGGTAAAAGAGAAGATACTCCACGACTTATATCTTCTGAACAATTCACCATTTGCATTGATAATTTAAACATAATCCACTGAAATCCATAGATTGATGATGGAACGCCCAACACGAAGGCTACGAGTCCTATGATTAATTTGTGTTTAAAATCCATGCGATTTAGTGTCACTCTGTAAAAAAATAATGATATTAGCTAATGCCAAATATTCCCGTTTGTTATATGTAACCTGAAAGCAAAAACCCGCCTGAGCGGGTTAGGTGAGCTAATCATCACTTTGACTTAATCGTCCAATCGCAAACACAGATGCCAAGCCTATCAGATCAAGTGTTATTAATGTTCCAGCGAACCATTTATCGCCTCGCCACGCAAAAACAACAGCAATCACCAAAATAAATAAGGTGATAGAGTAAGCCATCCACTGCCCCCTTCTATCCTTCCCAATCGCCCCATTAATGGCTTTATCTTGGATTCCATGCCTGGCTGCTTGTTCTCTTTCCGTTAGGCTGAAAATTCTTTCCGCTGCGCCTGGGAGTATTTTTTCATATTGAGATAGCATTTGCGGTGGCGGCAAGGGGCCTTGAAACATGGATATTTGACGCTTAATACTTGGTTTTTCCAACAAACGTTCAAGTACTTCGGGCTGTTCAATAAGTTCTGATTCAATCTTGTCGACCAGCTCTAGCTCTTTACTATCCGTGCTTTGTTGGCAATCCAGCTCTTTCTTTGGATTTTCCGGAGCCGCTTTTGATTTTTTTTCCATATGATTCAATTACTTTTGCCATATCATTAGAGATAGCTATTAAGTCACCGTGAATCTGCTCACTATCACTGGCAGATTTCACATACTTTTCGTAATTAGTCGAAGGCATGATATCCATGATGCTACCAGCAGCGCGTAAGTACCTACGAGTCGATCGCAACATATATCCTCCGCTGTTCATGCATGTGCTTATGTTGATCATAGCCAAGTGTATTACCAATGCTCATCTTTGAGCAACTAAAGGTTGGGTTAATTTAAGTTAGTTTAAGTTATCTTCAAGTTGGCCTATCCAAATTTAGCTTGTCCCAAGTACAATTTGCTAACACATAGGCAAATCATTCTTCGTCACCACCACCGCCATAATCTCATCTAACACATCATGCATCAGTTGCACATCATCAATGGTGTAAGTGCCATCCAGCATATCAGACCACCTTGCCAGTGGCGGGCAGTGTTGCCCGGCACCGGCGCAAGGTCGCCATAAAAACCAGTCTACGCGGGAGGGTGCTGCGGATTGTTTTCCGCGCTTTTTCCCTCGCCGCTGAGTTGCCAAAAAGGGCCGATATTTTCCCTCAGTACCTGTCCCAGCAATACCAGGTAATTATGGGCCTCATCTTGGAACAGGTTTTCGCCCACCGGGATGTTATCGGATTGGCGAACGATGCTACCGCTGTTAAAACACAGCTCTTTCAAGCGGTTTAAGCTCATCATATCGACGGAAGCTAAACTGGCCGCCATACCCATTGCGGTGACATTGGGATTGATCGCCGGTAACAAACCAGACTTAGCGGCGATTTGCAGCATTTCCACCTGATCTCTGGCCGGCGATGTTGCCCCGCGAAAAAGGGTGTCACCGATCACGACTTCAATTTGACGCCCCATAATTAGGTTTCCTCTGAGTCAGCAAATTCAAAAATAAATTGTTCATCCGACACGCCACTTTTCCCGGCGCGGGTGGCTGAGCCACGGTTAGTCATGATGCCGTCGAACCCGGCAAAGCGTTCATCGGTGCCGGTCTGTGAAAAGGTAAAGGTGGCATCAATACCGGATTTTTCCACCGCTAATAACTGGCGTGCCTGCACCGAGCCAGGGATCAGGTTGATGGTCAAGCGTTTGGCGCGGGTTTTATTGTCCAGCCGTACTGACGTGCCGCCGATACCGCGTTTTAGCGCGGCACGAGGTTCTAAATCTTCAATGGTGATCGGTGGGTCGGTATCACCAAAATCATCAATCGGGATACCAAAGACGGTGAGGTTAGAGCCATCAGCGCCGTATCTGTGCATGGTCATAAGGGATTACTCCACGGTGGCATTGATTTCAGCGATATGACCGGCACGGCCTAAAATCACTAACAGGGTGGTTAATGGATAAACGCGCTTTTTGCGTTGGTCGGAGGTCAGCGCAAGGACATCCTCAGGGCGGGAGCGGATAACAAAACCAAAATCAGCCACTTTCGTCACGCCATCGTCAGGATCAACATAAGAGCCAGTACCGAGTACACCATTATTGAAAAAGCGTTTGCAGGTAGCTGCAATCGTAGACAGCAATCCGTCATAGTCGCGGGGCGTTAGCGCTCGTTTGGTACCGACATTAGCTATGTAGTTATAGCCGTCCACCTGAATATGGTTTTTCAATACATCCAGATTGACCACATCATCAATAAATTCGCCATAGGACGACATCGATTTACTGTTGATCACCCGGCTGTTATCAATTTGCCCGGCCAGTTCAATTTTGGTGAAAAATACCGCGTTCTTGGCTTTTAAGGCATTGTAAGCACTGGTGGCCATATCATCGCCCATCACCCCCGGTAACACCTGATACTCGCCGGTAATGGCGGTGTTTAACCCTGTTGGTCTGAATTTATGGAACGCCGCGGCCAATTGCACCATTGAATAGGCTTGGGTCGGGTCAGTAGTCACGGATTCAGCGGTTTTATAGCCTGCAAACACATGGCGGTTACCTTTGCTTTTCAGCAGTGATACCACATCCTCCACCTTGTTCTGGTCAGCAATGTCGTTAGCGCTAAATGTCCACCAGACCGGATGACTATTGGCATCAGACCAATCGGCCAACTGGAGAATAATGTCATTGCTGGTTAAATCGCTGGCTTTAAAGAAGTAGTGATAACGCCAAATACGATCAGTGGCGCTATTCACAATTTCCAACAGTGAATTTTCTTCGTTTTTCATCCAGACGGTAATTTGTGGCGGTTTGGGAATTTGCGCAAAGTAGCGGGTGGCAATGTAATAAATCGGGCTGTCAGTTTGGAAATCTGCGCCTAGTTCTGGCAGTGATGCATAGTCACGGAATGAATCTGCATCAAACTTACCTCCCTCAACTAAATCTGACGGATCAGCAAAGGTCAGCGCACTGGAAAAATCACCGTAGCCCAACCCTGCCGCCGTCAGAATAAGATTGACGGGGATAATATTATCAACCGGATAAGCCATAAGAGCTGTCTCTTTCTCTAATTTGAATGTCAAACCCTGCAGCGCGTAATAGCGCGTAGGATACGGTTTTCTCAATGAATAAATGGATATCAGCCTGATAGCGCGGCTGTAGTCCGGCTTGTAACAGTCCGGTAAGATTTCGGAGATTGCTGGAGAAACGCCAGGCGATTTTGTGACGGAACAGATAATCACTGACGGGCGTCAGGAAATTGGCGTTAGCTAAATGCATAGCGGCGGTCGCCGCACCGCTATTGAGCAAATTGACCGACAGTAAAAACTCCATTGAGGTACAGGCTATTTCTTGCAAGTCTTGCCACTCCTCCCCTAGCGCCGGATCAGTTTCAGCAATGGCCGGAATAAATTGGCGCTTGCGCCGCGTTTGCCCATAGGCCCGAACCGGCACCGGGTTATAAGTGGCATATAAGCTATTACCTATTGGTGGGTTACGGCCTTGATCGGCTAATACAACACGTTCGAGGGGGACTGCAGCGGCGAGTGAAATGAGTTGCTGAAATACCGGATACATCTCTTCAATGGTTTCCATCAGCCAGTACCTCGATAACGTTCAACCAGTGCACGGCAAAAGCTGCGCCAAGGCCGGTTATCACAAGCCACCACCCGCCATTGCCGCATTGCCAGCCCGTCGCTGAATTCCAGTAAGTCGCTAAATTTCCCCTCATCATCGGGCCAAAGATAATGCACACCATCGTTGATGTGTACCACTCGCAGATCCTGCGGGTTAGCCGTGCCGCCCATGCCGATCAGCATTTGAATATCTTTCCATTTTGCCGACTGCACATTCACCTTCTGCAATTCGGTGACCTGCGGTTCTCCCTGCTGCCAAATACCTCCGAGGCCGCTATAGTCACCCGCAGTCGGTCGAATTAATCGAATGCCTCCCTCGATAGGCGAATTAAAGGTGGCATCAATATGTCCGTGCATATCCAAGCCATTACCGAACATGATTAATCCTCCACGATATGAGTAAGTGCGCCTTTTAGCGTACCGTGGTTAACCAGCGGGGTTGCGGAACCTTTAGCGGCAATCGTGGCATCCGCATTGCCTGGTTGAATACCGGCTTCTATCGCCTCCTGGCAATAACCCACCGCACGCGCACCAATCTGATCCAGCATTTGGAATGCCGTGATTTCGCCGCGAGTGACCTGCGCCGTCAGCACACGAAAGGCTTTTTTGATGTTGTCCTGATTTTGTCGCAGTGGCACCCGCAGAAATGAGCGCTCAGGGATACGCCCGTCAGCTGAGCCAAATTCCTGTACCGCACCAATCACCACAATGGGAGCACCATCTTCATACACCCCTGTCCCCTCCGGCAGCCCCACCAGCACTCGACGTTTTGCCGTTGCCCGCTGATGGATCTGGCGCAATTTCTGCGCCAGTTTTGTCCCGCCCCGTACTTCGGCCCGAAGTTTCATACCATCATGGCCCCGGTACCGGCTCGGCGGCGCAAGCGCAGGAACTCCACCCCGTAGGTGGTCAGTGGTAAATCACCATTGATATTGAGATCGTCAGCAGTCACCGCCGGAACCGCAAAAGAGGTGGATTCATCACCGACCGATTTTGATGAGATGGCATAAGCCGCCCCAACATCACCACTGATAGCCCTTTTACGCATCACCAACCGGTGGGCAGCAAAGGCAAACAGGCCACGTTTTTTGATTGATGCCGGGCGGGCATGATATTTCAGCCAACGTTGGCCGGTTTCCGAGTCGCCCTCCTCCAATGCCTGAATCACTTCGCGCTCAGCCCATAAGGTGGTATCGCTGAACTCCGGGTAATACTCGCGAAAGTCAGCCACAATTTGTGCAGTAATATCCACATCGCCCCCTAAAGTAAAAACCCGTCACGCGGACGGGTTATCAATGTTATCGGTATCATCCGCTGAGGTTTCTGGCTCCGTGACATCATTCTGCGCCAGCTCGGCTTTTTTGCTATCAATCGCCTTTTGCAAGGTTAACGCTTTAGCCGCCGAGGGTGCTTTTTTACCAAATAAGGCTTCATATTCATCACGTACCGCAGTGATATCCAGCCCACTATCATCTGCATGCTCATTAAGTGGAGCATCGAATTGTTCGGCGCGCATCATGCCTGCCTGAGTAAATAAGTGGCGAGTAAAGTTGCCATTCACCGCCGCTGAATGTCCAACAGCAATCGTGATGCGTTGGCCGGTTTCCTCATCGGTCACCGTCAGCGGTGATGTGTGCAAGTTAGTGAGTTCAAACATGATTAAACCCCATCGACATAGTGAGCGGCTTTAGGAATACGCCATTCAGTGCCACCGGTACGTAAAACGGCTGGCACTTTGAAATTAACGTTGTCTGGTGTGGCTGGTGCGAGGAAGCGCAGTGGCATCACATCGTGGCCTTTCACTACTCGCATATCTTTTTTGTACACCACCAGGCGATCTTTCTTCGCTGCCCCGGCTCCAGCCAGCAAGACATCATCATCAAAATCCATATCTTTGAAGTTAGTGCGCAGGAATTCCAGCAAGGTGACATTTGAAGCGTTATGAGTTGATAACAGGGTGCGCATCAATAATTGATGTTGTTCCGAGGGCAGAACAAAACCATTAGGGCGGTGAACCGTGACGGTATTCTTCAGGTACACTTGGTTATAAGCGGCACCAAAGAAATCAATGATCGGTTGGGTACCCTTGGTAGGGATAGCAGCCACCAACTCGACTAAGGTCGCCGGAGCCGCCTCCACCCCCACATTGGAACTGGTATACAGCCCCTCGCCAATGTCATTGTGACCGAGCAAGTAAATCTTATTCAGACCTTGTTCAACCACATCTCGCACCGCCTGACCGCGCTCCGCATCCAAATTGACGTTATTGAGCATGGCAAAACCGATTTCCTCAATGGAATAGGTGTAACCCAGCGCGGCGGTTTTGATCTCATGGAAGCCCTGATTCATGGCGATATCCACCGTCGGCACATCAGTCGAATTCGGGCCAAATACCTGCAACTCACCACGGGCATCAATCGAGCGGAACGCCACCACTTTTACCCAGTCGGGCGCACTGTTATCCAGCGGCAGCAATGTGCTGTACTTAAACTGCGGATATTCCAGCCGATAAATTTCCGATTCAATATGGGCGGCCTGTTGCACCAGAAAAGAGAGCGCCGATACTGGGCTGACGTCAAATACACTTCGTTTCATGAATATGTTCCTTTAATTTTACTCGCCGCCAGCAGCTGCAGGTGTAGATGCCAGAATGCCATCAACGCGAATTTCACCCACTTCACCGGCCACTACATCATCAACCCAGCGGACAAAATCTAATTCAACTCCGGTACCGCCTGCGGTTAACCGGCCCTGATTCACCCCTACGGCTGTAATGACTGTTACGGTTTCGCCTGCGCTGGCACCATCGACACACAAGGCAAACATCGGCCCACGACGCAGTAACGACGCCACATGATTGACCTCATAACCCACTTCATAATCTGGCGGATTGGTCGGCACGCTGTTGCTGAATACCGCCATCGAACGCACGGTAAAACCGATAATCTGGGCGGTGGTAGTGGTCGGCGTGACAGGTGCACAAGAACGCGCGCCCACCCCACGCATCACTGCCCGACCAAAGGACACCATTTTGGTTTCCACCCGACGCGAGACCACTTCACAGACATCCGTGGTTGAAATTTGGCCCTCGTAGGCTTTACCGCGCCATTTGGTGAATTCACTCTGAGCAATCGCCATTATTTATTCTCCGCTTGTTTGCCATAACGTTTGTCCAGCCAGCTTTGGCGCACGCTATCACGGGTAGTTTGTGCATCGCCGGTTTTGACTTTCTTCATATCGCGACCCAAATTGATGATGGAGTCATTAACCTCATTTTTATCATCCGGATCATCGTCGTCCTCGTTTTCGCGCCGCTCTTCTTCGGCGTCGAAATAAGCTGCCAGGTAAGCATCCGGGGCTTTATCCCATGAGGGGTATTTGCGGCATTTGATCCCGGCACTGTCCAGCGCGGCACGTTTGATTTTCAGCGGGTCTACCGCGTCACAGCTAAATTCTGCACCGGCAATTTTGATAGCAGAGTCACGCGCTGCCACCACATCGGCCAGCCGCTTCGAAATCGCATCCTCAGACGATTTTTCTTTTAATGCCGCGATTTCTTCATCTTTGGCATCGGCTTTGGCTTCGGCCTCCTCTTTTTTCTGTTCAGCTTCATCCTTGGCGGCTTCGGCTTTTTCCTGCCCTTCCTCTGCGTCGCTAACACGTTTTTTTAGCGCATCCATCGATGATTGGATTAGCTGCTGGGTCGCTTCGTCAGCCACCTCTACGCGCACGCCGGAATCCAGCACAACTTTATACATGGGGGTTACTCCCTTGGGTTTACGGTCAAATAACCGCGCCAGGTGTCCGGCTCTGGCCTGATCACACAGTGCGATATGGTTGATGGTGATGGTGCATTGAATAAATTCATAGGCAGTACCGCAGGGCGCGATACCGGGGGCATAACGGTATTCAGAGGTATAACCGGCGGATAATTCCTCTTTATTTTGGTTGATGGCATCAATGGCGTACTGATCTTTAATCAGCAGATCGACCACCACATAATCAGGGTCATCAACATCTTGTCGCCCCGGCGAAATGGCATGCCCTGCGGTAACCTGCTTAAAAGTTTGGGCATTCACCAAATCATCAGGGTGATCAATGGTGACGTCTTTATTGTCATAACTGGCCAGACTGACCGGATCAAACACCTCAGCCGGTGGCCGGTACACATTGACGATTTGACCGGGTGGCCTGTCTTTTAATCCCAGTTCGG
Organism: Yersinia thracica; assembly: GCF_902170565.1. Lineage (GTDB taxonomy): Bacteria > Pseudomonadota > Gammaproteobacteria > Enterobacterales > Enterobacteriaceae > Yersinia > Yersinia thracica. Next base: position 32,102 of record NZ_CABHXX010000022.1, on the reverse strand, counting down.
AGGCGAGATATTGCTGCACACCGACGCGCGCAACCCGCCCGGGGACTTTTAAATAGCCCTCAGGGGTCATTTCTCGTTGGGAATTAATCGGAAAGGACACGCGGTCACGAACGGCGATCCGCATAATATATCCTGTTAGTAATCAAGCCCCTTGATTTGGGGAATGGCATGACAGCGGCAACCAATATGGGCTCTGCCGGGGAATAATCCGCTTTCACCGTGATAAGCCGCACCCTGCGACCAAAGATAAATACCTGCGCCATAACCCACATCAGTGCGGGAAATTTCAAAGCATTTGATTTTGGCCCGTGGGTATTTACCGGCGGGATTACCGGACACACGTACATCTTGTGAGGTAGACCAACGAAAACGGTTAATTCCCGCGCCGACCTGCCGAGTGTGAGTAATATCACTGCGGATTTTGGCAGTTTGGTCGCGGGAAATAAGATGCGCACGCTGATAGCTGGCACCGGTCACTTGCTGGAGATTTCTGACCATGGTGCTGAGCGAGTCACCGCGCGTGATGCTGTCCATCACTTCGCGCTGAATATCATCGAAATAATCAGTCGACAGTGACTTAATCAGGGCGACATTACTTTCGACCGAGGCATCGAAATAATCCACTAATGATTCATTGACCATTAATGAGGTCATATCAATACCGATAGCGCGATTAATTTGCTCAACAAATGCCGCAGAGCTTTCAGATTCTGCGCGACTCACCACGCGTTGGGCTAATCGGTCAGCCTGACGGCCCATCACCGAGCTATTGAATTTGTCGGCGGCCTGCCTGATTGACTGTTTGATGATATCGACCAGATAGCTGTCAGCGGTATAATTACGACGCAGAACCGGTGATAATACTTCATCAATCGACTGGGCCATCATCCGAACCATTTCACGTAACTGAGCACGATAATAACGTTCGGTTTCATCTGTCAGTTTAACTGGCCTGAGTTGCGCCCTCCGACGCGGCGGCTGGTTTTTTATCATCGCCTGCAGTGTTGCCAAGCCGGAATTGATAATCACCTTGCCGCTCGGCTGACTCATCATCTTCAAGTCGGGTGATGTCATCTTCTTGAATACCATAAACCCCTTGCTCCATCAGCTTACGGGCCACTTGCGACGGCAACACCACTTTTTGCTGGAGACGGATATCATCAGCCTGTGCATCAGCCAGTCGCTGAGCCGATATCTCGCTATCAGTTGGTTGTGACAGTGGCGCAAAGGTAAAATCCAGACCATCAGGCATAGTGCCAAGGGTCGAACGCACCAGCACCTCATCCAGTTTTTTCAAAAATGGGCGGTATTTCGCTTCCTGATCCCCTTTGATGGTGCTGAAATAATTGTTCTGGTCGCCTTGCCCTGAATCCCCTAGTCCTTTGGCCTGTACGCCGAAGATGCGAGTCATCGGAATACCTGATGCGCCCGCCGTCCACTCCATTAGTACCGCCAACACTTCTCCCAAGCCGCCGAATGAGATTTGCTTGCGATCAAAGCTCTCTTTGGAATCCAGCAGCGCCAGCCGAAATAGCGATTTCATCATGCCAAAAGTGTTGTAGCGTTTGGCTATGGCTTCATCCATATCGCCAGATGCTAAGTCAGTGGCTAAATTTTCTTTGCTGATGATGTCGATATTGGCTTCCAGAATTAGCGAAGAAATCCCCCCTTTGGCGGCGACGGCATCTTTCACATCCTCAAGACAGCGCCTCAAACGGCTATCATCCCAACCACCGTTAATCATGCGTAACCGCATCGGCAAGGCAGCACCGGGCGCACGAACAAAATGGCTGAAATGGATTTTCTGCTGGCCGCCGTTTACCAGGTAGTAATCCGGCTGCATAAAGTTTTCGGCTAGCGGGTTAGAAACGTTGTATTGCTGCCCATTGATCAACATGCGATCCAACACCAGCAAGCGCTTAAGTGAGCCTTTTTTAATATTCTTTAATTCCAATTCATGAGACAGGTCTTGGTCGGTCAGCATCAATACCCCCGCCCCGCCATACAATCCGGCCCATTTAAAGGACTCTTGGGTGACCCCTTGAATATTGAACTGGTTTTCAGCATTGCGTAGTGCGGTAGCATCATCTGACGGAAATGAGCGCCATTCGCGAGTGGCATCATCAACCGGAATATCAATAATCGAACGGGCGATCCAGTTTTCAGTATAAGCCGCCTCCAACTCGGCAAAATCTTGCATCGCGCCATACATAAAGCGGCTATACATGCGCCGGTCACGGTCGGTACCCATGCCAGTCATCACATTCGACAAACCATCAGCAGTCAGGCGAATGCGGGGTTTACCGCCAAAATCCAGTGTTTCACTCATCGTTAAACCCACTTGTCATAACTGATGCTGCCACCAGCAATTAATTCGATCTCTATCGAATCCATCATTGTATCGAGGATGTCGTCGTTTTTATGGCTGTCATCTGCTGAGAAATCAGCGCATTCCGTCAGTGCAGGCAGCACCCAATCGGTCGAGGCAGCCACCGCGCCATCCCAGTAATACACCTGCGGGATTTTTTGACCATCGTCGGTCATCAGTGCCGGAAGATAGACACAACCGGTTTTCATCTGCGGAATGGTATTCAGGCAGCGGATCAGCTTGTTTTGGCCCGAACCGCGGGGAATAGTTAAAATGGGAATACTTTTACGTTTGACTAGTGTGGTAATCAGACCTTGCCCAGCTTGCTTATCCTCAATCCCCATATGGCGTAATGGCGCGGGGCGTTTCGGATTATACGGCCGCCATTTCTCCCATAAGTCTTGGGCTGTGGTCAGTAAGTCCTCCGGGTCCCAGCGGCCACGCACACTGTCAATAATGTAGAGATTGCCATCAACCCCCATCCCCACCAGGGTAAAGACGGTGTAATCGTTATAATCTTCAATTTTGCCGGAGTTGGTATCAACATAAACGGCGCGGTGAGTCAGCGGGGGTAAATGGGTGTAGCGTTTAAACCAGTCGGTATCAATTAACCCGCCAGTCAATGCCCGTGGGCGCTGCATATATTGCGACATGAAAGTGTATTCATCGCTTTCCCACAACCGTAGCAAATCACCAACATATTCGTTTACCGGCCAGTAAGACCAATAACGCACCCCGCCGACCACCACACTTTCACTATTTTTAACCGAGAACCAGCATTGTGAGCGCCACGGCTCCGGTAACGCATCGATGTATTCTTCACTGACCAGTGCCGGAATAGTGATGTGGTGAAAATCCACCCCCATCTTGCCGGACAGCATAAATCCGGTAGCGTCGTCGGTATGAAGTCTTTGCTGGATAGAAACAAACGGGGTTGGATGCTCTTTGCTCTTATCACCGCGTCGTGAGCGGATGGTGTTCACCAAAATACGGTTCGCACTGGCCCGTTTGGTGGCCGAAAACATATCTTCGGGTTTGTTGTAATCATCCAACCCAACAAAACCGGAAAAATCAGGGCCGGGGAAACCCGCACGACCACCGGTTAATTGCCCACCGCTGGAGCGTGAAACCGTCTGCCCCACCATTCGGCCACGGCTATTAACGATTTCCCACTCTTCCGCCTGATTAATACCAAAGCGGCAAGGCCACAGTGATTGGTACTCAGGGCTGGCGATAATATCGCGGGTGCGGCGGCTATTACGTTTTACCAGTGTGTCAGCAAACGACACATTGAGATTTCGAAAGCGCCGTAACTGGCCAGTCTGCACCAACATATTGATATAGGCTGGCAAATGAACCGAAATAAACTCGGTTTTAGTCCCACCTGGCGGCACGTTCACAATCAGGTTGCGCGGTTGCAGCCGGTTATTGACCAAATCATCCAGCTTTGCGGCCATCATTTTATGATGCCAGTTCACCAGTAACCGGTCACTTTGCAGCAGCTCAAACCAAATGCGAGTGAAATTAAGAAAAGACTTTTCCGATCGGGATTTCAGGGCGACACGCGACGGGAAATCCAGATTTTCCCATTCGAGAATATCGCTCATGTGGTGATCCTGCTATCGCGCCATGGTTGGGTGATTTATCGCCATTATTCCCCTTGCACTTTTTGCCCGATAGGGACAAAATGACATTTGTAATTACAGATGTCATTACATAAGTGAGGTTCAAAGATGGGTAACATTAATATTCGCATTGATGATGACTTAAAAGATCGTTCTTATGCGGTACTGGAAAAACTGGGGGTCACCCCCTCTGATTTGCTGCGCCAGACACTGGAATATGTGGCACAAAGTGGCAAACTGCCCTTTAAATCCGTGTTGCTGACCGATGAAGATCAAGCACTGGTCGCCGTAGTCAGAGAACGTTTAGCCAATCCACAACCGGTCAGGGTGTCACTGGATGACTTATAATCTTGATTTTGATCGCCGGGCGCTAAAGGAATGGCATAAGCTCGGCGATACCGTACGTCAGCAATTTAAGAAAAAGCTACTCGAAGTGATTAAAAATCCACGCGTTGAAGCCAATAAACTGCGCGACTTACCTGATTGCTACAAAATAAAACTACGCAGCGCCGGATACCGCCTGATTTATCAGGTGCAAGACGAAAAAATCACGGTTTTTGTGGTTGCCGTGGGTAAACGGGATCGTGAAGAAGCCTACAGTGAAGCTGGCAAGCGCGTCTGATTGTCAGTATTCAATCCAACCCCGGCAATTTACCCTCTAGCATCTGCTGTGCTTTCGCATAATCTTCTGGCATGTAATTCACCTGGCTAATGGCACCACCATCAGGGCCGCTGATTTCGGTCTTATTTTTCAGCATACCCAAATGCTGCCCGACCATTTTTAGCGCGTCGTCCTGATTACGAGTAATGACTTCTAAGCCAAACTTGCCCTGCTTGACTCCGGCATAAAGGCGGCGTGCCGAAATCGATAAATCCCGCGAATCATGAAAATGCGCCCTGCCTTGCCCCTCACCATTACAACGTGGGCAATCTGGATTGGGATCGAGCGTACTGTCAAAACCGTAACCGCCATCATCCAGTGGCGCAGGTTTTCCGTTATTAGTCCTTTTCTCTGACTCTTCCTGATATTCCTGCTCGTTAATCCACTGGTATTTATTTTCAATCCCCCAACAGTGGCGGCAACATAAACGACGAAACTCTGAAATTTCGTTGGCGTTGGCCGTGGCAATATCCCACCACCAATTTAAAACGGCATCCTGCGTGATATGCGTCCGTTTCTCTCTGGCTTCCATAGCATCGCGTATGGCTCTGTTTACCGATACATGGCGATACAACCGACGGGCAGCGGCAGCACCGGTTAATCCCTCGCATTTATATCCGGCCCGTTTATATGCCGTAGTCTTATCTAAATCAATTAAATACTCACTGACAAATTTCGCCTGCATATCGTTAAGCCCGTATCTACTGGCGATAGAGCAGCTTTCTTCAATTTGATTTTCAATTGGTGAGCAGTTTGAATTGATTTGGTTTTCAATTGGAGTGATTGATTTTTTATCTTTGGTTCGCAGGTTCGCACCGGAATGATGCGAACCTGTTTTGCGAACCTTTTCGGGCTTAGGCCATTCATCAGCTTTAGCCCTCTTCCGTATTGCAGTATCACTGACACCGTACTTTTCAGCTAATGCGCGAATTGAAAGTTGTCCGGCACAGTATTCGCGCTTTATCGCCTCCCAATCCGGCTTTTTCATTTTTTACTCACATTTTGGTTTTAAATGCTCCAGCAAGAAAATCATGGCTCGCGTGTCGCCTTTCTTGGCTTTGATAAACAGAGAATTGGATATATCCGCTATCCCTTTAGCTTTTCCCCGGCGAACAGCCAGCCGATAAAGCGAGATTGCTGATTTATCTCTTCTTAAATTATCAATGTCGATTTCTAGTGTGTCGGCTATCTGCTGTTCGGTTAATCCACGCCCTGCCAATGCCTCCACCTTATCTAGCGTCGGCTTATCCATCGTCATGCCCTCTTGGGATAGGGTTTATGACGTGACATCAGGATTTTTTTCATTTTCTTGTCGAGAGGCATCAGGTATTTATGCTTTCCTGACGTTTTAAACTCTTGGGCATTGGGGTCTAAATGCTGGCGGATTGATTCAAGGTTTTGCTTTACCCCTTTGGCTGAAACACTGCGCGGATGGGTTTTCTTACCCTTGATAATGAATGCACCCACCGTTCCGGCCCCAAATAACCCCTCATATATCCAATTGGTGGCCTGATAAATTCCGCCATGATGATTTTGGTCTTTATCTGCATAGGAGACGATTAGCCGCAGACCAGGGCAAACATCAGCAAGAAATTTAATCGCTTTAGCCAATATCTGACTAACTGGCGATATATGCTGGCGTAATGCTACACGGGTCAGTTCGCAAACTTGATCCTGCTGCAAACTGTATGGCTGCCCGATATGGTTATTAGCGCCGCGGCTAAAAATAACGACGCCAATAAATTTCCCATCTTCCCACGCACCCACTTTTACTAATTTTCCGACCGGAACCGCTTTAGCATAATGCCAGTTAAGGCATGCAAAGCTGGCCGCCTGATGAGTCGCCCAATCCACCGTGAGTGTTGTCATAAAACACCCCCGCAGTGTGGGCAGAGTTTGGCGTCCAGGTGATCGAGCTTTCCCTGATCATCTTCGTTACCAGGCAGAAAATCGACATTCAACATTTGATCGATTTCATCAGACGAAAATCCGGTTAGACCAAGGTCAAAATTTTCTGCCAATAAATCATTTAATTCCAAAGTTAAGAGATCCTGATCCCATCCGGCATTCAGCGGCAATTTATTGTCAGCAAGACGATAGGCTTTTTTCTCAGACTCCGTTAACCCAGATAATGTGATGGTTGGAACTTGTTCAATACCACACTGCTCTGCTGCCAATAAACGACCATGACCCGCGATTACCTCTCCCCGTTCATCAATAAGAATTGGGTTTGTCCAACCGAACTGTTTAATACTCGCCGCAATTTCATCTACCTGCTCTGCTGAGTGGGTTCTGGCATTTTTTGCGTAAACAATCAACGAACTGAGTGATTTATAGGCTATCTCTAATTTATTCTGATTTTTTACTATGGTCATTTTGCATGTTCCAACTATTATGACCCTGCTCTCGAGAGCAAGTGGGCCTTGGTTCGTACTCATGACCGATCCTGTGGGTATGAATGGCCGTTAGTAGCTCCAACTACCAGCGGTCGCCCACCTTCCTAAATAAAAAAACCACCAGCAACCATGCTCAGGGTGAGCGGAAGGTGTTACTGATGGCTTTGCTTGCGCATTATCAATGGCACTCAGTGAATGCCATCTGTAATGCAGTTAATATTATAATTGCGTATACAATAGGTAATACATTGAAGATTCAAGACATAAACCTAGAGTATTTCAGGCCCTTTAGTAAACTAATAACTCAATCATGCGCAAGCATCGCAAGTTATTTTGTAGTAGTAAGTATCGTATTCTTAATGAGCTTTAGAGCCTCCTGTATTCATCCTACATCTGATAATCTCATTAGAAATATTACGGTCGCTATCAGCGTATTTTTAATACTTTGTTGTGCACTTGACCTAACTATACGCATCAAAGACACTTTACAGCCCAAAAGTCGGCCAAATATGATGATTTTATGGTTCTTCGCTACTTGCGCGTTTTTGATGTCGGAATTCACCTTGTTTGCAGCTGTGGACCAATTGTTTTCAACAAATATGACATGTGAAAATTTAGCTATTAAAGCAAAATAGTTCTGCTGGTGGTCAGTGATATTGACATAACCGCCAAATATACAAAAGCCGTGATTAAACGGCTCATCCATTATTTGTGTTCAAATACAAACCTACGTGAATATAGATTTATTAATAATTTTACAAACTCATCTTTAGTTGTATTGCCAGCAAGGTAGCCATTGAATCTATCGATAAGCTCATTAAATAACTCACTCTCTACCTTTCCATCGAAAAGATGTTCCGTCGCTACCCAACACCCATTACAGTTCTCATAGGTTGCAACTAAATTTTTTAGGCCTCTCGCATATTCAATGAGATTATATTTCTCAGAACCTGCGGCATCACCCATAAGTATCAAACTGTTACCTGCCGCAGCCAACTGCATGTCAAATCTATCAGGCATAAATATGAACGACTGCCTAAAGTTTAGAAGGGATTTTTTGAAACCCATTTTAGCTTTTACTTTTTCCTGCTCCCTCCATGTACTCAAAGCTTTTGCGGCATAAATAAGAGCTACACATGTCACAATAACTGAAGCCCAAGTTCCTAACGCTGATATAGCTTCCCAATTCATAGCTTTCTCCCTCTAATGAGATAAGGAAGATTACCATTATTGGTACTGATCAATGAGTTTCCTTCAAAATATTCTGTCGCCAGCCAATAACATCATCGAGCCGCCCCTTACAGATCCGTAGTTCGCGTTTTAATGCCAGCGCATAAAGACCACTATCTCCCCAAGTGGTACCGCCGAATTCCGGCACTTCACATTCAATTAATGCAGACTCTGGCGGTAGCAATACAGGGCAGGTAACTGCCAGCCGTGGTACCGACTTACTCGCGCAGGATGTTAATGCTAGCGTCAGGCATGCGCTGAATAGCACACTCATCATCTGACGACGCTGCCAGAAACCGCTTAAGCCGGTCTTCACTTTCATTGCGTAGTTTCCTTTCATTCTCTAGCTGGCGGGTTGTAGCTGCTCGGTTGGCGGCTTCATTCACCTGGTATGCATCAATGACGTTTCCCAGTGCCATGTTTGTGGCTTGCTCATCACTCAGCGATTTTTCCGCTTTTTGGATATCATTTGAAAGTCGATAACTGTTAAAGAACAGAGCCGACACAATAACCACCAGCACAGCAATGACTATTCCAATGGCCTTATTCATCCAGCCCCCAACAGGTCAGTTCGCTTTCCTGTGCACGCCGTTCTATCTGCCCATAACAGTTATTTGAGCGGATATTGCAATCTTTACCGCCGTCATATACCCAGCGTTTGATTTCAGAGCATGCGCCTTTGCGGTCGCCCGCATTGAGTTTTTGGTAAAAGGTGGAGGTAAAACATTTACTCGGGCCGATGTTATAGGGGCAAAACGACGCGATACCGGCAATCTGTGGTTCAGTCAGCGGTACCCGGACATTTTTCTTCACCCAGCTAATAGCCTTGTCAGCCTCCAACTGATTGACCGCAGCGCACTTGTCTGCTGACAGCTTCATCCCTTTCACTACCGGTTTGCCATCAACTTGAGTAGCACCACGGCAAATAGTCCAAATCCCCTTTCCATCTGGATAAGCTACCAGCCGGTTACCCTCTTTCTCATCCAATAGCTGATCAAAAATTATGGTGGCCGGTGCTGCAACCATAATCAGAGCCAGGACAGCCGCGCTTAATTTGCTTTTGGTCAAGGCCATCACTCACCATCCGGTTTATAGCCGTGGCGACGATCCCAAATCTTGACGCCAGCATTAAGCATGAATGTCAGGGCCATAAAGAATAACGAACCAAGCACACCAATTACCGTCCACTCATCAGGGGTGAAGCCAGCTATCAGCTCTTTAGCCCAAAAAATAAAACTACCACCCGACGCCAGGTAGGAAGCATTAGAAGCGATATTGCTCATTTTCATGATCTCCCCCTCCCTGATGGGTTGGGTATGAAGCGAAAAGAAAATGCGCCACAATCACATGATAATCATAGTTATTGCAGATTATTTGGGCGCAAAAACGACAAAACCCCGCAAAAAGCGAGGTTTTTTTTGATTGTGTAAGCTACGTGACTAAGTAACCACTCTTATCACAGTACAATCATTTTTGCGTACGCGTTAGCATTTTTGTAAGATGTTATTACGAAAGATAAATCTCTCTTAAGTCTAAAAGGCTGAGCTAATGGAAGATATAGAGCTTAATGTTCTTGATTTGTATCTTGATACAGATAACCCGAGACATGAACCAATTAAAGATAGGAATAGTATAATTTCACACTTGGTGAAACATGAAAAAGTGAAAACTCTTGCAAAAGATATATCCGAAAGAGGAGTCAGTCCTCTTGAGTTATCTGGCGTAATCGTGAATGAACAAGGAAATCATATTGTTGTAGAAGGTAATCGCCGAATTTGTGCACTCCTATTGCTAAATGACCCAGCTTTGGCCCCTGAGGGAGAAAAGAGTTATTTCGATTCGTTATCTAAAGGTAATATTTTAATCCCCCAAAAAATAAAATGCATTAAATTTTCTGATAGAGATGAAGCAAAAACATGGATTGAGTTACGACATAATGGAGCCCAAGGTGGTGCTGGCCTTCTAAGCTGGGACGCAAATCAAAAAGCTCGATTCTTTAATGCTTCTGAGAATACATTAGCTTTAAAAATTTTAGATTATGCTGCTCTTAAAGGCTTAATATCTGAAGAGGATCGGCAGTCAAAAATTTTAACTACTGCGGCTCGTTTTCTTGGAAATCCCTATTTTAGAAAAACTCTTGGTATTACTACTGGCCGTTCAGATCCAGAAGTAAAAATTGATGTCGAACAAATCGCGTTTGATAAGGTTATCAAAAGATTCATTAGCGATCTATTAGATGACAATAATGAAAAAGTCAGTTCAAGATCAAAGAAATCTGACTGGGAGAGCTATGCCAGACAATTACAACAAGAAGGAGTGGCACCGATCTCTTATGGGGAAGAGAGACCGCTAATATCCGAGAAGAAAAAAGAAGATAGTAAGAAAAAAGTAGATGTAAGAAATAACCCAAGCCCTGACTCAAGGAACTATATAGTACCAAGTGATTTCAAAGTCATAATAAATGATAAAATATTAAAAAGAATATTTGATGAGCTTAAGAATGTTAATTGTAATGAGTTTACTTTAGCTTCATCTCTAGTATGTAGGGCCTTTCTAGAAAATTTATATGCCTTATATTACGAAAAGTTATTTGGCAATTTTCCAGATAAAATGCTGACACACTTAGTTTTAGATAAAATCCTTAAAAGTTTCGAGAGTGATGAAATAAAAGGTACACTGACAAAGAAAGAGAAGAGTGCTTCGGGGGCGTTGAGGCGTGTTCAGACAAATGAAAATAATGTTCTATCACCCAGAACTCTAGGAGCTTTTGCTCACGGAGGATGGTACCCCGATCCCAAACAACTAAAAAGGGAATGGGACAATATTACACCAATTCTATTATTTATGTTAAAAAACATATAGTTACACAATTCATTCAGGCATGGCCAAATTTTTCCTTATGCTATATAATATGCCTCAATTGTACATTTAGTTTAAGGATAGTAGCCATGCCTCAAACACCATCACCGCTTAGGTATCCTGGCGGAAAAACATCCATCTTGGACATGGTATCTACAATTTTAAAAAATAATGATCTGCTTGGCGGTCATTATGCAGAGCCATATGCTGGAGGTGCTGGACTGGCACTCTCGTTATTATTCCATGGTTATACTCACGAAATTCATTTAAATGATTTAGATAAATCTATTTGGTCTTTCTGGCATTCCATTATAAATAACACAGATGATTTCATCGAGAAAATAAACACCACACCTGTAACTATTGACGAATGGTTAAAACAGCGCGAAATACAGAATAATAAAGATAATGTGACAGTTTTTGATTTGGGATTTTCTACTTTTTTCTTAAATAGGACAAATCGTTCTGGCGTGATTTTAAAAGCCGGTGTTATTGGTGGGTTGCAGCAAAATAGTGATTATAAAATTGATTGTCGATTTCATAAAGAAAATTTAATTAAAAGAATTAAAAGGATAGAGAAATACAAGCATCGCATACATATTTATAATAATGACGCATTAGATTTTATAAAAAAGATAGATCTGTCACTCCCAGAGAAGTCACTTTTCTGTATTGACCCTCCTTACTATAATAAAGGCTCTACTCTATATACTAACTTTTATATCGCAGATGACCATACTACTTTATCAAAAGTGATCTGTGATATAGCTCACCCATGGATCTTAACATACGATGACGCGCCTGAGATTCAATCTCTGTATAATAAAAACAAGCAGTATAAGTTTAATTTAAATTATAGTGCTGCAATAAAAAGGATTGGCACTGAACTTTTAGTGGTTAGCGATGAAATTAAAATTGTCGGGGATTTGAAAGTAACCCCCGTTTCCAGTAAAAATATTGCAGCATAATAGATACATAAATGAAAGATACTTTATTTGTGTATCTTTCATTTTATTAATAAAGCCTTGCTGTCAACATAGCCAAACACCCACCAATAAACCCCTGCGCCGTTTGCATCTCTTTTCTGATTGTCCCATCTGAGCACTTACGCCTTTTAGCTATCATTCGCAGTGAAACACCATATACATAGTGCAAAATCACCAGCTCATACTCTTCTGGTTTATACTTCTTCAGCCGCGCCACACAGCCATCAATCATAATGCCGTCATCATCACAGCACTGTGGCCGTGATTTATTGGTATAGGGGAGCAGCCCCTTAAAGCCTGCGGCAATAGGTTGCCAATCTACCTGGCTATTATCATTAGCGGCCCATGATCCCCAAAGCTCCAATAAATATTGAATATCCAGCATTGGTTTTTCCTGCTCTGACGGCAGGCTTTGCGGTGCGGCTCTCATAACTTCCCTTCCTTTCGTAAAATATACTGTGTGCGCATAACGCCCTCTGCGTGATACAGACGGGCGGTGTCACTATCAATTAAACGGGTGCGCCGGTCACACTCGTCGTGACATGCACAGCATCCCCAAGCCCCCTGCTCATCAGGTGGTTTAATGGCGGTGCCACAGGTTCCCGCTAGCCGGTAATGAGCCAGAACCACGGTTTCAGAGTTGCCATTGCATATGCCGGGGATTCTTATTTGACACTCACGGCCCCTTGCCTCTTTGCGTAAATTAGCCACAAATCCCCCTACGCATAACTTAATAGCTGGCTAGCTGCGTTTTCTGCGGCAGCTGGCGTACTAAAGGTTTTGTTCAAGATGAATTGCCAGAGCACATCAAGAGTGGCTTTGTAGAGTTCGGAGAATTCGGTATCGTCCATCGAGGCAAAAGAGATCGATTTAGGCTCTTTAAATTGCGAGCCATCTGGCATTTGAATAATGGCGTAATAACCGGCTTGAATGGTTGTCCAGCGGCGAAAAGCATCAAAAGATTTAAGCAGGGTTACACGGTCGGCCCGCTGTTCTGCCAGGGTATCGAGGTACTGACGGGCTAATTCTTCCAGCGTATCGCTATGACCGGCATATTCTGCCAAATAGTTTACATAGCCGCGCACCAGTTTCTTTTCTTCAGGCGATATGGTGCCACCGGAGGGTGTCCAGTAATCAAAACCCAGATTCAATAAAGAGAAGTATTTACGGTGAAACTTTGGATTGCGAACCTGCTTAAAATCAGCGGTGAGAATAGCCCCCAGCTTGACTTTATAATGCAGAAAATCCCTAACATCGGGTGTGGCCGGTGTCAGTGTCTCATTGCCAGATTTGATAAATGAAAGTTGTGCCATCTTGCCCCCAAGGGTGATGACACAACAACAACTTAGGTTGTCAGTTGTTCAGGCTGACTTGGTTATTATACCGTTAAATATCAGGGATTGTAATGATATACCCCGCTCTTTTTGCCATCTCGATAAAGGCTGGCAGCGTTGCTATAAATTGATCCGGTCTTAATTGTGCAATACTTATTATGTTACCTTTTTCACTATGAATTACAGTTCGACCATCCGTTGGTAAGTGTTGAATCAAGTTTTCTATAGTAATCATTAAGCTAATACCTTTATGATCTCAATAACCCCATACAGGGGACCTGGTTCAACCGATTTCATGTGAATGTCAGTTAAGTAAAGTTTCATATTCTAAATAGCGGATATAACCACATAAAAAGTATGAATATCAGCGATTTCTTGTTGATTATGCCGCCATCCTCCAGATACACAGCTCTGGCATATTGGCCCTTACCAATGCCTCGGCAAAGGGTGGCGGCACTGCATTGCCACATCTTGCCACCTGTTCAGATTTGGGCCAGAGGGTGCCATCTATATCCCGATCAATAATGTAATCTGGCGGGAACCCGCTGGCATTGTAGAGTTCACGGGCAATCAACATGCGCATACAAATATCAACGATGATGTATTCGCCCACAGATATATATTGTGGTCGTGGCGCGGGGAATAAATGCCAGTCGTCCGATAAATCGCTGAAATGATCCACCAACCGCGCGCAGTTCCATGCGTTGTAGCGTTGCTCGTCGGTCAGGGGTTCTATATCAAGATTATTTTCTACCAGTCCGAACCGTTCTTTGGTCGTCACCGCGTGTATTGGTTCTGAGAGATCTACTGAGCCACCGGTACCGTAATACTTGGTCAGAAAGGCGTTTATTATCCCGACATGATTACCGCCGGCGGTTAAGGTCGGTACTGGTTCAGTGATCGGTTTACCATCGCGGCATGTGCCGCGCAATTGCACCAGGTGAGATGTACAAAGCGCGTGGTGATCAACCGTGGTGATGGTGTGCAATGGCTGGTTAATATTGATGCCTGCACCGGTATAATTGCCACCGTAATGCTTTACCAAATGGGCAGCGACCATACCCATGGCATGACCATTACCACCAGGGCGAACCGATGTACCGGCGGTGACTGTGGATAATGGCTCATCACATTGTTGGCCTATAGCGCCGGTTCTAAATTTGGTTATATGCGGTGCCAGTATTGCACTGGCTAACTGGCTTTTACCTCCCCCACCCGCCGTAACGGTACCCAACGGTGTATTGATATCATTTGCCGTACTGTTACCGAACTGACGCACAACAACAGGCGCAGCGACAGCAAAACCATGTGTTCTGGTAATGGTCTGCAACGGATCACGTAATGATTGCCCACGGAAGCAATCATATTTGGTTTTGGTGCTGGTGTGGTTGCACTTCACCGCATACGGCTCCAGCAATAAATGCTCGGCCTTGCTGGTGATGGTGGTTAGCGGTTGGTCTATTGGATACTGCAGACGATCGCCACCGAAACCGGTTTGGCCCAACCGCACAATAAACGGATCAGGGTTATCAATAACAAAGCGTTGCAGCCCTTTGACGATGCGCCGCAAAGTATTATCAGCCAAATCTTTCTTGCGACCGAAAATAGAGCGTGTCGGCTGGCTCCAGTCGATACACTCCGCCGCCGTTCGCCAAGGTTGTAACATGCCAGAAAGCACATCTGCAGAGTTTGGTGCGCCGTGGCTTGGCTCTGGCCATACAACCGGCTCACCGTCACAACGCCCAACCACAAACAACCGCTTTCTGATGGTGGGGGTTCCGTAATCACAGGCTTTTAGCTCCCGATGATCCACGTTATAACCTAAACCTGAAGTTAGCCTCTCCGCCTCAGGGCCATTGATACCTATCTTCAAAAACTCACACACTTCGGCCAGCGCGGGATGATTCGCATCAATACCGGTACCCAGCATGCCAATAAATGCCTTGAACGTTTCTCCCTTACGGGCGGGATCAGGTCGGTGATTACCCTGACTATCCGTCAATAATGGCCCCCAGCCGCGAAACTCTTCGACGTTCTCCAACATCAGAAAGCGTGGACGTACTGCCAGCGCCCAACGCAACACTACCCAGGCTAAACCACGAATTTCTTTCTTAACCGGCGTGCCGCCCTTGGCTTTAGAGAAGTGGCGGCAATCAGGACTGAACCAACCCAGCAATACTGGTAAACCGCCCGTTGAGATGAGCGGGTCAACACTGAAAATACCAACACGCAGGAGGTCGGGGCCGCTTCCCTGCTTTTGGTCATACCAAGCATATTTATCAAAGTACCAACGGTTTCATTTGTGACGATGAAGTCAGCAAGAAAAGCCTAACGGACGCCACGACCAAAGCATTAGCACAGCTTGGTTTCAGCGCTGATGTGTTTATGGGGCTGTTTGATGATGCTGAATACACCGCCGACAATAATATTGAGTTCGGTATTAAAAATGCCAGCACTAAAGCTGATGATGTGGTTCGTCTACGTAAAGAGTTAGACGACAAATTCAAAGCCAATACCGAGACGATGAAAACAGCAGTCACGGCGAATGAAGTGACAAAAATCAGCACCTCACTAACACGCACCATCGGGGTTCATCTCAAGAATGCCGAATCATCCCATGATGATGAACACGTCAAATATCTGACCGGCCGTCTAACCCGTTTGAATCAAATCAAAGATGAGTGCCTGGCAAAATTTGTCACTGAGGGAGAAAAAGCATGAGCACAAGCGCCATATCATTAGCCACTGATTACCGAAAATTACAGGAAATGGCCGATAGCGGTGATGAACTCACCCCCGAAATGGTCGCTGACACTCTCTCTGGCATTGAGGGCATGCTGGAAGATAAGTTCGATGCCTTGATGACATTGGTTCGTAACACGCTGGGTCAGGCAGAGATATGCGCCAACGAAGCCAAACGGATGAGTGCACGCAAGAAAAGTTTTGATAATCAGGCTGAAATCTACCGTAAATATATATTGGAATGCATGATTCAGGCCGGTAAAGACTCGATCAAAACAGCGGCCAATACCTTTACTGCCCGAAAAGGGACAAAAAAACTCGTTATCACCGATGTAAATTTGTTGCCTGATGAATATGTAGACTCCGTTTCTCAGGTGCAAATTATCACCACCCCAAAAGCCGATGAAATCAAAGCTGCCTTAAATGAGGGCCTATTGATAGCCGGTGCCAAGTTTGAAACTGGCGAACGTTCGTTAGCCGTCCGCTAACTGATTTTTAAAAATCAAAACTGAACCGGTCAGCGCGTTACTATGCTGGCCGGTCATATCGAGGTATGACCAATGGCTAAATTAATGACATTAACCGAATGGTGTGATGAAACGTATGCGACTGACAAGCCGACGATTCAAACACTCCAACGCTGGGCCAGAAACGGTAACTTTTACCCTGCAGCTGAAAAACACGGCAGACAATATCGCGTGCGGCCTGGTGCCATTTATATACAACCCAAAAGCTACAGAATGGCGAAAACGCTGAACATTTCACATTCTACGATACCGCCAATATTGGAGAAGATGGGTTATGGCAAAAAGGCCGGGAAAGTATGACGCTAATTTGCCCAAAAACCTCACCTTTAGGCGTGTTCAACTAACTTTCTATTGGCGCAACCCGCTAACTGGAAAGGAGTTATCTCTCGGCAAAATTGCCCGGCGAGACGCCATATCTCAAGCCATTGAAGCCAATAATTTCATTGAACAAAACTACACTCCTGTCGCGCTACTAGAAAAGCTCAAAGGCACGCAGGAGTACACACTGGCAGCATGGCTAAAACGATATGACGTAATTTATAAGCGCCGGGAATTGGCCGAAAACACCTATAAAGTTCGCAAGGGACAAATAGCCATGATCAGCGAAAAAATGGGCAACAGGGTGTTAGCTAAAATCAGCACGCGCCATATTGCCGAGTTTTTAGAGTTTTGGGTGGCACAGGACAAAAAAACTATGGCCGCTACTATGCGGTCAGTGTTGTCTGATATTTTCCGAGAGGCGATTGTCGAGGGCCATATAGATAATAATCCAGTGACACCGACACGCTCAGCTAAACCGGTGGTGAAACGTGAGCGCCTGGAACTGGATCAGTATCTCGCTATTCGTGAGGTCGCTGACACATTACCGGCGTGGTTTGGGCTATCAATGGATCTGGCACTGGTGACGGGCCAACGACGTGAAGATTTATCACTGATGCGCTTTGACCAGATTGTTGATGGCAGATTACAGATAGACCAAGGCAAAACAGGAGCCATGATCTCCCTGCCCTTAGATCTTGAACTTAAAGCCGTTGGCCTACGCCTTAGCACCGTGATTGAACAATGTAAATTAGCCAGTAAAACAGACTTTATGATAAGTGCTGGCATCAGAAAAAATAGCCCTGATGGATCACTACATCCAGATAGCCTGACAAAGAAATTCGTAACGGCGAGAAAAGGAACAGATTTTTGTTTTGATGAGAGTCCGCCAACATTTCATGAGATCAGAAGTCTGGCTGGGCGATTGTATGAAAAGGAAAAAGGTAAGGAATTTGCGATGAAACTGCTGGGGCATAAATCGGAGAAGATGACGAACAAGTATCTTGATACGAGAGGGAAAGAATACGTGATGCTATAAAAGACCGAATATCAGATTTCGATAAAATTTCGATAAATTTCGATAAACCACAAAATTCACCATTAAAATCAACATGTTAAAAAGAGACCGAATACGATTCCTAAAGGTGAAAATTCTTAATTTTATCTATATATAACAATAAGATAACCAGAGTTATGACCTTTAGGACACGTTTAACACCGTCTTTAAAAGATCAACATGATCATATACTTATCATCTATTTCGAAAATGCTCGGGAAAAGTTCGGGCGCTAAAATGAGGGAAACATGACATCGACACTATTTATAGTCAGCCTAATCCTGGCCGCCGTAATGATTACCATCCACCCCGCTCTCTGCATTCCTTTTGTTATCGCTGCTTACCTACTGGCTGGTAAGGGCAATATGCACATGGACAGTAATGCCAGCATCATCTTGGGTATCATCGGATTTATTCTGTTATTGGTTCTGTTCATCATCGTTAAAGATGCCCTCAAATAAATATTGATGCTGTAATATGGATTAGTAGCTACTCAATATGACAGTCGGCTAAGAACGAAAAACGGGCGTTCTGCTTGTAGAAGAAATGGTATGGAAGTTTCTAGATTTGACGCGGAAGTTCAATTTACTGTGTGCCTAACAATAGAGCGACGAGTAGACTGTAAACTGCAAGAAGGGTATACTAACCTTACAACTTAAAATTCTTCTGGAGAATCATTAATGACTACCCGAACCACACGAAACGATGCATCTGACAACGTTACTGTGATTATCCGCGGCGGTAAGTCTGGTTCCCGTAGCGTTAGCCGTCGCTCAATCGCTCAGTCCGCAATGAGCAACGCAAAAACATCTTTCGAGATTGAAGGACATCGCTATAGCGATGCTGACTGGTCGAAAATCATGCGCATAGCTGATCAACTCGAAGCTGTGATTTAAGCCAACGCCTTGTTGAGTAAGGCTGTTAAAATCTTCGGAAAACCTTGTACAGCCTTCCTCACGGCAAAATGATAGTAACGTTTTTTCTTCTTACTGTTCATGGAAGCAGTTAGATCAAACGCATAACCTCTTGTCTTAGCCACCAACTCCAGATAAAGCCTCATCGTTCTACCATTGCCATCTTCGAAGGGATGTATCCATGCCAGTTCTTTGTGGGCAAACACCAAGGCATTAAGCATCCGTTCTCTATCACCACCTACCAGCCTCAGATATTGATTACTGAAGTCATGGCAAAAGTCTCTCATAGCTTTTTCAACTTTAGATGGATGCATCGTTGGGAATTGCCTTTCACCGATAACTAACTCGATTTTCCGATACTGACCAGCCCAAGAATAGATGCCTTTAAAGAGTTCGTAGTGGCATTCTTTAAAGGTCTTCTCACCCATGCTGAGGTTGCCATTCGTAAGATATCGCAGGATCATGCGTCTGCTTCTAATCGGCGCATAAATTTCTTCGATTTTATTTAACTCATCCTGATAAGCCGCGTAGATTATGTTGGCTGGAGCGCGATAACGATCTGTTCGATTGTTAGACACAAAGAAAAAATTACCAGACTCATACAGGGCCCATGTCTCCGGCACCACAGAGTTCGGATCGTTCGGCATCAGACGAAGAAAACGCTTGCCTTTCTCTTTTCTCACCCCTACCACAGTCGCACACACCATAGGCTGTATCTGCTTTCCAAAGAACCAGACAACCGAGTCACCCATTTGAATTTCATTACGGCCAAGGTCAAAGAATGATTTCCTATATCGCTCAAGGTGAGCGATTGAGGGGACAGGGAAATGCACCTTCGAACCTACGATCAGTTCAGCGCGACTCTTGTTCCAGTAAAAATGAGTTTTACCGTTTAGGCTTGGAGTTGTTTTGATGTGAATGATTTTGTGGCTGTTAAGATCTTTATGGCTAAGATAATCAACACCGTCAATTGCTTTAATATGTTTTTTCACTAAACCAATCGTCCCTTCTAACGAACAAGCCAAAACTAACAATAATCAACTTATTATCCTACGTTACAGGAGTAATTGCTTCTAAATCCTTGAATGTGCACTTTCTTAACGGGTACGGATAAGCATAATTTTATCGATTATGAGCGAGGATCGAGCATAACCAATACCGCGTACTGAGGAAAATTTGTCCGGCAAGCACCTTGTTACCCCAACATGTCTGCATATCTCACTGTACTGCTTCCCGAATCGCAACTTTCCAATCCACCAAATTTATTGGCCAATATTAGATAATAACTACTTGCTTTCGGGCAAAGTCAACATGCACATGGACAGTAACACGAGTATCATTCTCGGTATTATTGGTTTTTTCATGCTATTAGTTTTATTTGTTGTTGTACGAAATGCACTCAAATAGACATTGAAGAAATACTACCGCACCGCTAGTATCTATTACTGATTTTTTACCCATAGGAAGGGAATTATGAACAACGGCCACCCAGCAGTATCTGACTCTGATAAAGAACTAACTCCCCTTATTGATCATGCCTCACATTTAGTGGGTGACGCAGCGCGTAGAATATTTATGGCTGGTGAGATTATTAACAGCGACACCTTAACAGAGTGTTTAGTTGATGACCTGACTCTAGCCCAAGTTAAAAAAGAAAAATATAAAGTAGCCGCTATAGAATTAGCTCTTCAGTCAATACAGCACAGAGACCTCTCATCTCAATCCTAATAAATCATGGGAGCTTTTATAGCTCCCGTAAGCTGATTAAATGATGCTACTTTTTAACTGGGCTAACTAAGTTACCACTATCTGTACCGTAGTATTTCTTCGTAGTCATCCCTTGCTTGTAGTAGTCATTGAGAAGCCTAAGAAAATTTCGACCTTGCTTTTCATCTTCAATGACGATTTTTCCATCTTCATTGATGGTGAACTCTTCATCTTGAAACATTTTTAACACACCATTCATTGATTGAACCTCGCCTTTATTCAAGGTGGTGTGATTACCCTTCTCTGCAATATGTGCAAGTGTTTTTCTTAACGAGGGTTTATGTAGAATAGCTTGCTCAATAATATCCAAGCCTTCGACGAGGTCAAATTCCCTGATTGCATTTAAAGTTTTTTGGGCAGCCTCTGTAAATTCGGCTTCTAGCCCTACGATAGACTCAAAACTCTTCTTATGGAATACATAGAATTGTTCCTTTATATATATACAGTCGATTTTATCATCAAAATTTATAGCACTACCATCAAATGCTCTTAGCTCTTTGTCTGATTTATCAAAAAGCGCAAATATACGTTGAGCAACATCTTGTGGTTCGTTTGTTGTCACCTTACCTTTACTTATTTTCCGGAATGAATAAGTAAGTTCCAAACCATTTTGAACTTTAATACAGTAGGCCCACAAATCGTCCTGAATTTCAGCTAGAGAGGTAAGAACATTTGGTTTATCACTCTTGATATCTTCATTTATAATTCTCGAGAATGAAATGGCATTATTCATCGCATACGCATAAATTTTATTATCAATATCGTCGTCAATCACAGTGTATTTTTTCATCTCAATGTCATCTTTTGAAGCATGAGATATTATTTGATTTGATAGCGTACATTTAAAAAAACTTGCGATATCAGGAGCGATAGGAGCTTTAATAACTTTAAAATCGTATTTATCGGTTACCTTTGCACTTTTACTCATACCAGTCTTAAGGTATCTAGTGACAAAGTACAAAGATACTTTAACCTTTTCATCGTCCTTTAATTTCTCAGCATATTCTAGTAATTCTTCAAGCTTTAACATTTTTATTCCTTGTGAAATTCAGCATAAAAAAGTTTGGGGCCAAGGTCTTCAATATCAAGGAGATCATCTTCCTCTAAAAACTTTGATTTGGTTAAAATCATTCCACTACGTTTTCTTTCGCTTTCTATATCTAAATAACTAACCTGATATAACGTGTACTTGATGCTTATTGTAGGATTTATAAGTATCATGCTGGAGTTAATATAGATCAAAGCCGTTACCGTCAACAATATTGCTATAGGGACAACATTGGATAATAACGATAAATCTTGAAAAACAAAAGGTATTATATATGTGAACAGATAACTTATTGATTCATTGTTTTTGTTCTCTATATCTAATATTTTAACAGTTCTTCCACTTGTTTCACACCGACGTTTTATATTTTTCAAAAAGATGTTCAAGCCTACTATGCCAAACAATGACAATGCAATTAAAATGCTTACAACACCGAAATACTCAATAAAGATAGTTACTGACTCAATGCTTATATCCTTCCAGTTTAAATAATCTCTATAGGTATAAAGCTGTACAAAACACATGATGAAAAATAGAGGGAGATAGGACACTATGAATAAAGCAATTCTAGCTCCCAAATGTAATTTATTAACTCTCATTATCATCCCCTATTAGTGACATAAACATTTTAGTACATACAGTTCGTACAACGCACCAATTTTGTTGTGTCAGCTATCACATAGTTTATATTAAAACGCTGTTTTTTTTTAATGAATCTTCTCCGATCATAAGTAGAAAACTCAGAACTGCGTCTAAGTCGCCACATGTTTAACCAACGCATTTTACGGATCTTGGTCTATAACCTCACTGCGTTAGCGCGATCACGCGCTATGAACATCCACTTCAACACCGAGCCGACTGTCATTTCCGATTACACCCAGCCGAGGTTACTATCGAATTTGCAATTCAAACCTTCTATAATCGTGACAGCATTGCCTTACCCAAAAGTTAATAAATCAGGGAGTCTTTCCAAACTCCCTTTCAATTCACTTATTAAAATACGGATTCACCCGTTCCACCGCCTGCTGTACCAGTTTATTTCTGGTTGCCATCAACCGGTCAATTTTTTCTCTTTTCTGATCCGCCGTGAGTATCCGGTCACGCCTCATCATTTCAATCTGGGCATTCAGTGCCTTCACTTGCTTTTGCGTCGCTGTTAGCCCCTGACGCTGCGATAACTTCCCTCTATTGTCCTCTATCAATTCATTAGCATCATCACCACGCCCCTGCTTACGGAAGCTATTAATGGTGCTGTTGATCTGGTTGGCTTCGGTCATCATGCGGTAAAAATCTTCGGTGAACTGGGTAGACTTGGCCGGATCGGAACCTCGGAAGAAGGATTTAATCACCGGCATCTCATCCAAGCGCATGGCCGGGGTTTCGCCGTAGTCTTTCAGGTTACGCATCAGCAGATTGGTCGCGCCCATCACATAACCACCTAGGCTGCCGGTGTAGCCCATCACAATATGATCCAGCATCTTCGGTGACATATTGGTAGCCTGCCCAACTTCACGCATTAACAGGCTGGTCTGGTCGTTATAACGCGCACCCGCAATCAAGTTGCTGTCGGCCATATTCTCAATCGGCCCGCCTTTGAAGAAATCATAGTTAACATAGGCTTCGGCAATCGGCATCGCAACTTGTGGGATAGGATTGAACGCCATGGTTTCCATAAAGTTATGCGCCACCAGCTTGCCAAATTTAGCCGCGCTATCTTTACCGCCCAGCGCACGAACAAATCGTTCTGGTAAAGTGCCAAACATCAAGCCAATTTCGAAAGGTTTGGGGAAACGGATATGCTGACCACCAATCCATGCATGCCAATAGGTGTCTTTATCCCAGTCCTGTAGCTCTTCATAACGCTTATCGTCCCAATTTAGCGCCATCAGTGCCAGTGAGGCTGCGGTGATCATACCGCCGCGCTTCAGCACCTCGCCCGGATTCTCTTTGATACCACGGCCTAATTTACTTAGCCCCTGCATACGGGCGTTGAAAAATGGCAGCATATCACTCAGGTTTATCATGATATTGCTGGCCCCCATCATGCTGAAGTCCATTAAGTCGCGAGATTCAAATGCGGCCTGAGCCTTACTTTTCCCCGATTTAATCGCGGCTTCATAAGTGGCCAGTCGGTTGGCGTTTTCTGCTGCTTCACTGAGATTTTTGTATTTATGTAGCCCCTGTTCGACCTTACCCATGACTTCTTTACTGTTGCGGACAATGGACGATTCAAATTCGTGGATCTGACTGTCGTTGTAACCTTTACGCCGCAGCACGCTGCGGATGGTTTTAGCTGTCGATGCCGGATCATAAACATTCGAGTAACCGCCGCCAAAAGTGGCACCGGCGAACATCATATCCACCAGGCTATCATCAGTGCGTAATGCTTTTTTAAATCCGGCCCATGAAGCGGTAACCGGCTTAAAACCATCTTTGTTAATGGCCCATGAATGAATAGAGTCACGCATAAAGTTACGGATGATAAAGTCAGGCATGGATGTGGTGCTGACGGTCAGCACCTTTTTAGCCTGGCGGGCCGCTTTCATAAAGGTAGAGTTACTACGCTCGAGGTCTATCATGGTAAAGGCGCGATACAGTTCCGGATCATTAACCTGAACCAGTTTTTCCTGCCCATCAATAAACACCTTAACCACATCTTTGCCGATACGCTCAAAATCCATTTTGTTCGGTGATTCAATCACCTCCAGCACGCCGGTATCCACAAGATTGACCACTGAGCGACGCATGGCCTCATTTTTCATTGAAGCATCAACCGATTTCGCCACATAGTTAAACAGGTTTTCGATAGGATCCTTGATGGTTAAATCGCTGCCTTTTAACTTGCGTACGGTACTGCTCTGGTTGGCAATGCCTTTGCTGGTCCACGGCCCTTTCACCTCGCCATTTTCGGCTTCACGGTAATAAGGCAAGTACCAGGCATCCTCCCACTGTGCGCGGCTTTCTGGATCAATCAATCCCATATCTTGTTGCAGATCCAGAATCGACTTAATGAAAGCATCATATTTTTTCTTCTGGCTGTCGAATAAGGCTTCATTACCCCGGTTAAGGGTTTTCATATAAGCAATTTCGTCGGCATTAAAGTTGTTCTCTTTGCCCTCTTTCATCAGCCGTTCAGAGCGATGGCCGGCGATCCATTTAAAGAAGTTTTCCCGATGGTTTCCCAGTCCGTCGAGAATACCCATAAGAGCGTCCTCTTTACCGGTACCGGATTGTCGCTCTACTATCCCTTCGGCTTTGTTATAGCGTGGCAAGCCATGCTCTAAAGTGGCGGCAGTAACAGAGCCTGCCCCGGCAGCCATACGCGCTCCAATGTAGGCAGAACTTCGTGCATCATTGATACCGGCAGCATCTTCGGCATATTTCAGCGGAGCCATACCATCAAAGGTTTTGGTATTGAGTTTACGGCCGGTTTCTTTTAGCCAGGCTTTCAGTTCCGTTTTGTCTTTGCTGGCCACTGTACCGTAGAAAGTCTTGGCCTTATCAAACCACCCCTGCTCAACGTTAAAGCCCATTTTTCGGTTGGTTTCAGCATCCATTGATGGGTTGGCAGTGCGGGAATACAGAGCATCAGAGCGTGAAAACGTATTATCAAACTCCCGCGTTCCGGGTTGTTCGCCATCATACATAGCCGTCTTTTTAAACCGCCCGGCGACGGTGCGCAGAATATTGCGTATCTCAGTTGGCGAAATATCACTCGCGTTCATGATGCCGGTTTTCTTCAATGCATTGATCAGCACAGAAACAAAACGGTCCCACATCGCCCCAAGACCGCTGAGTTCTGAGCGCTCCGCCATGTGAGCTAAGAATTCATTAGCCTGCATTTCAGGGGACTCATTGCGATATGACTTATCGACTTCCCGCCAAACATCCTGAATTTCTTTATTTTTACTGTCACGCGTTTGATGTAATACGCGCATGATACGGTCATATTCCACATCACCAATGACTGAAGCCAGCCCGTGGTGTGCCAAGACCTCATGACGCAATTTCGCCCGTAGTTGGCTGTCGGAAGTAATGTTATCCGCTACCACAATCACCCGGCTGAGTTCAGGTTGATAAATGGCATGGACAATGCCGAATTCTTTCGGGATCCCGCGCGGCATCATGGCAGCCGCTTCAGCTTGGGTTTGCACTACCTTAACTTTGATTTTGGCTGCACCATTCAAATTGCGCACCCAGACATCAGCGATAACTTGGGCTCGCCCTTGGCGCATTCCCTGAGCGGTTTTTTCACCCGCAGCAGTGTGGCCGGTATCTGAAATAACATTGCCTTTATCAATATCGGTACCTTTACGCGAATAGAAAGCGATACCTTTATCGGTTGGCTTGGTTTTGAGCGTTTTGAATAGGTGATCAAATGCCTGACGCACGCCGCCGTTTAATTCCGCTTCGGTTGGGTAAGCATAAGTTTCTGGGTTGGCGTGTTCGTCAGCTTTGCGCAGGTTAACCAGATAGTCGTTAGTGATGCCTTTACTCTGGGCTTTATCCAGCAGATAGCGTTCAAAGGCTCGCGCTGACATTTCCAGTTTAGTCGTCCAGTATGCTTTGCTTCGGCCACTGTCCAGCAATGCAGCGCGTTCCATCATTCCACTATGGGTAACTTTATCGACGGCGCTCTTAAAGGCGTCATGCACCTCTTGCCTGACTGGATGGATGATTTCTTGCCTTTTGCCGCTGCTAAATTCATAGCGCGGACGTTTACGATCGGTAATAAATTCGGATGAATGCTTACCGGACGCCTCGCCATGGACATCATAGGTACCAAAATAGTTATCCAGTGCATGGAACCACTCATGAGCCAGTGAGCCTGCGCCATTACCTTTGGTGAGATTGATAACCACTTGCCTAGGCTCATAATGAGCTTTGGCCCCTCCCTTACCCCGCGCGCCAAATGCCAGGCCCAACTCGCCATTCAAGGACAGCGCTTTTGGCGGCACACTCAGTAATTCGGCCATATCGATCAGGGAGTCATAGGCGTCGTTTAATTCAGATTGACGGCGTGGCCCCTCAACATAGTTACCAAACTGTACCCCGCGGAAGCCGAAGGCATCACTAAATTGTTCAGGCGTCACATTACCCTTACGACGCTTAATACCAGTACGTGGCTCATTGGTGGCTTTGCGTTGTTCCTCGCGAGAGACTTTGCGTAATTTATCCAGTTTGGCTTCTATTTCAGCGCGGTTCTCTGCCAGATAAGCGCGTGCCTCGTTGGGTGTTTTGAAGCCCGCTTTCAGCGGCAAAACGCCCATTGCCCCTTTATAGCCAATAAACACGCTCTTATCTGCCCGCCGAGTATAGATCTCCAACTTAGCCTGTTTAGGGACTGCTTCCCCTTTATCACTATTGAGCTGAGTCTCGATAAAGGCCTTGGCTTTGGGTAATAGTTCCGCCATGGATCCCGCTGAAATATTTGCTATCACTCCCCTTGGCGTGACCAGCTGATACAGTGTTTTACCGCCGGGATAGCTCTTGCCGTCAAAATAGGTGTAATGACCGGAATGGATCGTATATTTAGACGCCTCTGCCATTTGCGCAGGTTTGAACTGTGATATCAGATCAATAGTATCGGCGGCAGAACGTAAAACGGGCTTACTGCGGAAGCGGGCTTTTATATCATCAGCGTTCGCATGGCTATTGATAATAGAATTCGCTAAATCACGAATCCCCTTAACCTGTTCAGCCCACTGATTGAGTTTATAAGGGGAGCCTGGTTTGGTCGGGATAACCGAGCGCAATGCGGCAAGTAGTGCCAGTTTCTCTGGTTCAATGCCATTCTCATGCATCTTGGCGTAATCAGGGTGCGGGAAGAGTTTCGAAAGAGGCTGTTTTTTAATTTCTTCGATATCATGATCGGCTTTCAGTGACTCTGCCAATTGGCCCCATTTATGCTTCGCCGCTCCCTTAAGTTCTTCACCAAAATCATCAATTTTCACGTCACTGCTTTTGGCTTGACGTGTTGATTCAGGCGCGGGCAAACGAACGCCATACCCTTTTCCCACCGGTTCAATCGTGGCACCCGGCATCTTGCCCCACTTGGAATACTTCGCTACTTTCTCACTGGAGAAGGGTTGACCGCCGTATAGTTTTAATTCACCGGTTGGCTGCTCATCAGATGCCACAACGCCCTCATTAGAGGGCGCTGTTTTCGTGTTATTCGTTGTGGGTTCAGGTGGCAATCGCACACCAAAACCATCACCTACCGGCTCAATAATAGCACCGGGCATTTTCCCCCACTTGGAGTATCGAGCCACCTTTTCGCTGGAAAACGGTTTACCAGCAAATAATCTTAATTCGCCAAGAGTCTCACCCTTTGCATAAGCTTCGGTACCAGCATCAATAGGGATACCACCCGCACGCTGACGCTGATCGGTAATCGCTGTTTCAGGCTGCCCACCCATGGCCTCCGTAAAGCGGCGTACATCTTTACGCTGCCCTCCCTCAAACTGTGGCGCTTGCCCTGACTGAACATCATCCGGGCTAACAACTGGCCCCTCGGCAAAGATGATGTTTTTATCGGTAATGGCCTGCGGATCCGTTTGACCATCGTAGGTCTGGGTCTCCCGCACCGCGCCTTGCTGCTCTGCCGGCTCCCTCGGTAAATACACTTGCCCACGAGCCTGCTCCCCAGCGGTGAATTGTGGTGCTGCACCGGCTTGAGATTCATCACCTTGAATTGGCCCCGGCATTGGGAAGCCTTCCCCCGGATGAATATTGCCGGGCGCTGGCAAGCGTGGAGTTCGCTGCGCCCGAATCTGGTCAGCTTGCTGAAGTATCGCTAACTCATCAGGTGTAAAGCCTTGCTCGCCCGACTCCATTTGTTGCTGAATCAGATCTTGTGCGGTCGGTTGTGCCTCTGGCTCTGCAAGTGAACGCTGAACATCGCTATCATCAGCAAAACCTTGCACGCGAGGATCCTGACGCAGATAGGCTGGAGTATCGCGGAAATCATCAATTTGAGAGTTGGGTACACCATTTTCACTGACTGAGTTTTGCTGTACTGCCACTTCAGGGGAAGTCTGATTTTCTGCCTGCGGTGTCACTTCTGGCTGTAGGGAGGAATCGATATTTTCAGATACTGGCGAACCCTCGATATCAACTGGAGTCTCTGGTGTGGTTTCCGCTGCGGATCTGCGACCTCGAATCCCACCGATAGTACCGGCCCCCATACCAATCCCACCCCCAACAATTGCATTGTTGGCCCCTGTTTCAAAAACATCTTTCATCGGGTCAATTTTTTGGCCTGCGGTGTTAATTAATTGCTGATTCTGGACATATCGCTGGGAGGCACCTTGAGCAAACTCAGTACTGCCTTCCGCGAAGGTTCCCGTCGCTGCACTAGAAATAACACTTTTAGTTGCCATCTTTTTAGTAAGCAATTTTGCTAGGGTATGATCCCCCAATGTAGAGGCGGCAATATTAATAGCCAGCATCCGAGGATCAGCAGTAACACTATTAGCAGCTTGTTCTGCAACCTGGCTTCGAGCCAAGGTTAATTTTTGTGTGTCAGTTAATGAGGAATTAGAGGGGTCGCTATCAATATCAGCAAACGCTTTTTGGAATGTTGTGCTTTCGAGTAATTGATCAAAGGGGATGGAATTAGTCTCTTCACGCATATCAATACCGCCTTGACCTTGAGCGGTACCCGTCGATACGCCAACAAACCCCGTGACTTGGGCTCTCCTTTTTGCCATCTGAGCAGTTTCTTTTGCTGTGGCCCTTGCCGCCTCTTCAGGAAGCACCTTAATTAAACGATTGTAGGCTCCCTTTTCAGCCATCCTTTCAACCGCATTAGCTCCTAGCTTTGCCCCACTTGCCGTTAAAAACATTTGCGATATTGATGGGATAGCATTAATCATCCATGCATCTTTATCGAATAGGCCAGCCCCTGCTTTGATCCCAGTAACATTCTTATTTTTGTCACGCTCAAACGTTATAAAATCCATCGCAGCAGCTTCTTTAGCGCCCTCGCTATAGTTGCTTTTGATTTCTTTCGACGCACTTTGAGCAAGATCACCTACCCCGCCAATCATTGCATTACCCGCACGTGATAACAGATTACCGCTGTTATCTTGCATCACTTTTAGCATCTCAGGACTGACAGGAATATCAATCAGCGGTTTCTTTTCACCACTTCGGTATTCTGATGCCTTACCATCTAAGTGCTGATTACCCGCCTTAAATAGTTGAGCATTGCCGCTAATGATATCCGCAGGCGCTGCCGCCACCGAAAGAAGTACATCTTTTAAACCTATGCTAGGGTCGTTGACCTGCGGCGCTTTTGACTGCCGTCCAGCAGCCTCACGCGCAGCCCTGACTGCTCCCCAGTCAAAACCCGTATTCGCATTTTCACCTGGCTGCCGGATATTGAGCGTTTCACGATTACTGTTATTGGTTTGCTCTTCTGGACGTTGTTGCTGCGGATCGTAAGTCATTTGGTACTCCTTTATTAGAAATGAACCTTTGGCGCATAGGAAACCAGCCCACCGAGGCGTACCAACCGTACTGGCTCCTCAAAGGCTCATTTCTAATCAGGTTCGATGGTTTGAAGCACATGCGTTGTGCTGGGGAAACTGGAATAAAAAACCCCGGCAGGCGAACCTGTCGAGGCTAGATTTCGTGCATAAAAAAACCGAAGGGCTTTTTAAAGCTCACTTCGGCATCTTTCTGTAATTTAGCGCACTTTAATGAAATTGAGAAGTGATTAGATCATAGCTATAGTTAAAGCCTACTTAATAAAAAACAACTCTTTAACCAGATTAACTAATCCGCCTGAAGATAAAGACGGGAAAAATAAATTCAAACATAAATAAATAGCACCAAGAATTACGAGCCCATCGGCTAGGCGATCTATACTTTTTATTCTTGCCTTTGCTTTTGATATTTTTTTTACAAGATCTATTTCTATATTTTTTGCACTTGTAGTAACTTCATCTCCCTCATCAAATCGTAAATACTTTTTAAAAGCACTAGTGATTATTATTTCAAGAGAATTATAGGAGTCCCTATAAACTTCATTTGCTGATTTTGTAACTGATGATATCATCCATAGACCGATCATAATGAGAGATGCTTCTAAAACGCCACCAACCTTAACTAAAGCACCGACTGCAATCAATGCTCCAGGAATTGTGAACGCTTTGTTTTGACTAGAAGATATATACTCATTAATTTTACTTGTAAACTCTATGCTTTTTTCATCCAACTCATTAAGCATTTTATTAATTGAAAATCTATTTGTATATAACTCATAAAGTTCGTCATACTTTCTCCCAAGATGTTTACATTTTTCCAACACGGCAGCCATATTAATAGATTCATTTCTATATTCTAAAAGCTCCATTAAAGCTGATCGCGTTACTGACCTACGCTCAGACTTATGAACGTCACTGAAATTCAACTTATCCACTAATACATCAAGACATTTAATGGTTTTTTCTGCATCTTCAATTTTTAATATTTCTTCATTGGTCGCATTATTCTTAACATCTATTTTCTTTCCACCATTCTCATCAGTTATGAAAAATACAAACTCATTATTTATTTCATGATCTGCTGTCAATGCTATAATTTTAATTATAGAAACATATAGCTTATATTTAATGATTTCTTCAGAATCAGTGGCGTCAAGTGACGAAGCTTTACTTGGGAGTAAATAAAACTGTTCAGGGATACATAATGTATCTTTAATCTGTTCCCAGAATTGATCTAAGCTATGATAAATAAGTGCCACTCCCCCTTTCCAGTCTTGAAGTTTTAAGCTAATGAAGAGTATATTATCCCTTGGGGGGGAGTAATTCATAAGTCCACAAAACTCTAGGGAATCTTGAATAGTACCGACATCTGAAAGGTACTTCCCAGATAGTTCCCCAGACAAATAGCCAGACTGATAGGTAAATATATTATTTTTCAACATATCGAAAATATATTGATACTTATCAGTACTATTCATAATACCCTCATTTATATCTTGCTTCTGATTGTTTCAGCAATAAGCTGAACATTATCATCACTAATTTTTATAGTTATTGTCTTGTTTTTCTGGTCAAAGACAATAGGTTTCCCCTCACCTTTATTACCAATTGCATTAATGGAAATCCTACAGTCATAATTTTTAGTGTCATCATTAACTGCAATAGATGTAGCTGCAAGCCCTGAAGCAAAAGTTGGCTCAAAAACAGGGTCTACCTTAAACTCTTTTAGATTTACATAATCAACAAACTTATTTTTAATATTCTCTTTATCACAAAAG
>NZ_CABHXX010000021.1 GCF_902170565.1 Yersinia thracica | reverse complement strand
ATCAGGAGAGTGATTTTTCCTTTATTAGCCGTTTGATGGAGCATGAGGGGATTTATTACTTTTTCCGTCATGAATCCGATCAGCATGTGATGGTGCTCGCTGACCATCCACAGGCACATGAGGGCACTGGCGTGAATAAACTTGCGCTAAAATCTTTAGATAGCAAGACTAGTGAAATCGCAGGGATCTATGATTGGCGGGAAGAAGACATCATTGGCCCTGCGCTATATAGCACCGATGATTATGATTTTCGTAAACCGCGCGCCAACCTGCTGCAGGCGAGAAAGAACTTAGGATCTCAATCTCCTGAA
>NZ_CABHXX010000020.1 GCF_902170565.1 Yersinia thracica | reverse complement strand
GGCGAAGATAACCACACTGATGATTGAGGTTGGGCTAGCGCCGGTCAAATCAGCAAACGGGTTTTTTGGGATAAAGGACAGAATCAGTTGAGGGACTGTCAGGTCGGTCACTTTACTAAGATAATTGCTTTCAATAGCACTCAAACGCGCTGATTCTTGTGTACCTTGCACCAAACCATCGGCTGTTAAGCCAAACAGATTAGTGACCAACACACCCACCAGAGCTGCGATTAATGTGGTGAATAGCAATGTGCCAATGGTCAATACGCTGATTTTACCTAATGAAGAGGCATTATGAAGTTTGGCAACAGCACTTAAGATCGAGGCAAATACCAGCGGCATAACAATCATCTGCAGTAATTGCACATAGCCATTACCGACGATATTAAACCAAGTGATCGACTCTTTCAGTACCGGATTATCTGAGCCATAGACCCATTGTAGCCCCAGACCAAATAGCACACCCAGCCCCAGACCGGCCAAG
>NZ_CABHXX010000019.1 GCF_902170565.1 Yersinia thracica | reverse complement strand
TTAACAATCTGGAACAAGCTGAAAATTGAAACAATACAGCTGAAACTTATCTCTCCGTAGAAGTACTGAGATAAGGAGTAATCGGTATTAGAGTCTCTCAAATAATCACAACGCAAGTTGTCTGTAAAGACACTTTCGGGTTGTGAGGTTAAGCGACTAAGCGTACACGGTGGATGCCTAGGCAGTCAGAGGCGATGAAGGGCGTG
>NZ_CABHXX010000018.1 GCF_902170565.1 Yersinia thracica | reverse complement strand
CATTATTAACACTCGTTAAATCAAATGCAAAATTAATATTTTCAGCCATAAAATGGAGTAACACAATGAGTCAAGTAAATTCTGATATGTTTCTAAAAATTGATAGCGTTAACGGTGAATCCAAAGACAAAGTATATGCACAAACAACAGCTATCGTTTCTTTTTCCTGGGGAGCTGCACAACCGAGTAATATGGGACACGGTGGTGGTGGTGGTGCTGGTAAAGTCGTATACAAAGATCTACACATTAATACTGTTATCGATAAATCAACTGCAACAATTCTGAAATTCTGTAGTATTGGTAAACACATAAATGAAGTTGTGTTAATTGCTTGTAAGGCAGGGAATGGTGGATCAAAATTTGAATACTTCAATATAAAATTACAAAATGTAATGATCACGGACATACACTATAATGCAGTTGGTTTCAACGGAGAAATTGGAATGAGTTATACTTTACACGCTTCAAAAATCTCACAACATTATTGGGAGCAAGCCCCTTCAGGTGGTAAAGGTGTAGAAACAAGCTTTGGTTGGGATATAAGCGAAGGCACCGAGTGGGTTGTGGCATAACAAAAAACGAAGAGTATTAATATTACTCCCCAAGAAAATACTTGGGGAATTTATCTTTCTAATAAAATAAAAACTTACTAATTAAATCATGGGCCACATCTTTATTTACTCAAAGTCCAGAGGTAGTTACTTATGCAACCATATAATGAAAAACAACAAAAAAATAAAACTTGCCCAATCAATTTTTATCATGATTCTTTTCTAGGAAAGACTCTCAGTAACAATGGGAATAACCGAACCTCTGATAATAATAAAGCGATACCTCAGTGTTCGCTCATTGTAACAATATCCACTGAGGGTAAATGCTATATAATAAACTATGATAATATTTCCAATATATTGTTAAATGGTGTGCCTCTGGCAGACAATGAACAAATAGAATTGCAGCCTGGTGACTTTCTCCGTATCGACAACTACCAATTTCAGGTCAGTATGCTACCGCCACTGGATTTAACGCCATCATCGTACCAAAAGGAAGAGCAGATTACAGAGCCATCCAACACTAAAGAAACAAAAGCTGATGAAAACCTAATCGCAGATAAAATTTGGGATAGTTTACAGGAAGATTTTCCCGTACTATTTTCAGCCTCCTCACTTTTGGTTACTGAAACCGAAAGCAATAAAAGCATACAACACTCATCCGAATTACCTACAGACAAACCAGGAGAAAACCTGGCGGGTAATATCAATGTTCAGAAAACAACCAACGATCCAATGACTCTCTTCGATAACAACACTGTCTTGGAATATGAAAACTTACTGGTAGATACAACGCCAAGTATTCTATTGGCTGAAGATAGCCAACAATCACAGCATTTAATCACTCTCTCTTATGAAAAAAACAATGATGATATTGAGAATATTGTTATACCGAAAATCATAAACTCTATACAACTTGAGAAAACAAACTCTGATGCACTAAATGAGGTAGATATCTGTCAGAGAATACCCCCCATCATTATTGAAAATATTCTATCCCCCTTACACCCAATAAAATTGGCAGAAGAAGTTCGTAGTACACGTAGTATGTCAAGGTGGCCTCTACCTTATTACCATAAAGCTATCTTATGGGATTATTTTGTGAAAACTTATCACCAACTTATTATTGACACAAAGTTAAGCCAATCGACAAAGTCGATTAATAACATTCAACCCAATAAATAAAAATTAATCAGCACCAGAAATTACAGTTAAATCCTGAGAAAAATAATGATACCAGAGTAGATACCTACTATCCCAAAAAAATATAAATACTACAAATGTTAGCTGGATGAGGATTATTAAATATGGATATTAAACAACTTACCCCCTATCAAGAAAATGACATACTGCACAACCCAAGTGACCCGCTACGCAAAGATAGCCAACGGCAGATTTCACGAAATAATATACTGCCGATGTTGCTCACTATGCTCACCGATAACGAACCCCAAAAAAAGCAAGAAACCGCTTTAAGAAATTTTATATCACATCATGAATTACGACTTCACGTACTACACGACTTACAACGATTGTTCAACTGTATAAATAATGAGTCGAGCAATACTTTAGGGGATTTCCCTCGGGTTCGGTGCTCCACAATTAACTACGGCATTGCCTCGCTGGCGGGCAAAAATATCTCAGATATCGAATGGAAGGATATTGAGTATGTACTGACCCAAGCAATCCTTAAATTTGAGCCCCGGATACTCCCCGATGGGCTACAAGTACGCTGTATTGTGAATAACAATTCGCAGAAACTCTACAATTTACTGCCGATTGAAATTAAGGGACATCTATGGTGTAAGCCGCATCCACTCGAGTTCCTTTTTCATACGGATATAGATCTGGAAAACGGCCACTTCAATCTAAAAGACATGGGATGAGCAGATGGATACAAAACTATTAAATTATTATAATCGTGAGTTAGCTTACCTCCATGAGATGGGTTCTGAATTCAGTGAACGCTACCCAAAAGTTGCGGGGCGCCTTGGTATGCGCGGAATTGAAGTAGCAGACCCCTATATAGAACGTTTGTTGGAGGGTTTTGCCTTTCTTACCTCGCGTATACAGCTAAAAA
Source organism: Yersinia thracica (assembly GCF_902170565.1). Lineage (GTDB taxonomy): Bacteria > Pseudomonadota > Gammaproteobacteria > Enterobacterales > Enterobacteriaceae > Yersinia > Yersinia thracica. The sequence goes on along the minus strand of NZ_CABHXX010000018.1, from coordinate 9,172 downwards.
TGGATGATGAGTTTCCGAGTTTCTCTCAACATTTACTGGAGAGTCTCTATCCTAATTATCTTTCACCCACACCATCGATAGCTATTGCCGAGTTACAGCCGGATATCAGCAAAGGTGATATCAGCAAAGGTTTTGTAGTGCCTCGAGGGAGCCGAATAGACAGCAGTTCAATGAAAAAGAGTGGCATAACTTGTCGTTATACCACCGCACATAATGTCACTTTACAGCCCATACAATTGAAACATATTGAACTAGCTGGTATTCCAAATGATATTCCTCTTTCGACGCTAGCCCCTCACCTTAAGCACTGCGTCAGCGCATTACGCATCCAGATTGAGTGTGATGAGACTGTCACGCTGAATGACATGAAACTCAACCAACTGGTATTTTTTCTCGCGGGCCCAGACCAACAAGCAGCACAATTGCTGGAATTGCTCATGCAGCATAGTATTGGGGTTGTATATCAAACAGTGGAACCACAACCCCAACGGTGGTTATTGGAAAAAGACGCATTACGGCAAGAAGGATTTGAACCAGAGCAAGCGCTATTACCAAGTGATCAACGCAATTTCGAGAGTTATCGACTACTACAAGAATATTTCGCTTTCCCAGCACGTTTCCAGTTTTTTAGTGTTAACGGGCTACCGGAGCAGCTAAACAGTAAAAATATATTGCGCCAATTCGAGATAGTGGTGTTATTAGATCGTCAAAATCTGCCCTTGGAACGAGTGATTGACATCAATCATTTGGCATTGCACTGCACTCCGGTTATCAACCTATTCCCTAAGGTTACCGAACGCATCACAATTAATGAGAAAAATCACGAATACCATCTAGTCGTGGATAATATCCATCCAGTTGATTATGAAATATTTTCTATTCAACGGCTGAGAGCCAGTAAACAAGACTATACGCAAGAATTCAGCCCTTTCTACCGCATTGCGAGTACCGATAATTACGGTGCCTACTTTTCCCAACGTCGCGAACAACGCATCCTGTCCAAGCATGCACGCCAGCATGGTCGTCGTAATAACTATTCGGGTTCTGAATTATTTGTCTCACTGGTCGATGAGCATCAGTCCCCTTGGAACAGTGATCTTAAATACCTTACCGCCGATGTGCTGTGTACCAATCGGGATCTGCCGCTACTGTTACTTCAACAACAAGGTAGTTTTGAAATGCCGGACTCAATCCCTATTAAGCAGGTTTTATTGAGAAAAGGGCCAACCCCTCCACGGCCCGCATTGGCGGAAGGGATAGTCACATGGCGTTTAATCAGCCAGTTACAACTCAACTACCTCAGCATAATGGATAGTAATCCTGAGCAGGGCGCAGCCAAGCTGCGTCAATTACTTAGCTTGTACGGTAATCTCAGCGAACCTGCTGTAGCCAAACAAATTCAAGGAATACGCCACTGTCGCTTACGCCCGGTTCATCGCCGTATTCCCGAACCAGGTCCCATTGTATTCGCCCGCGGTATCGCCATTGAACTCATTGTTGACGATCAGGCATTCTCTGGAAGCAGCCCCTACTTAATCGGTAGTGTATTGGAGCACCTATTTTCACGCCTGGTCGCTATAAACACATTTACCGAAATGACACTTTCTAGTCCACTCTGTGGTGAAATTGCTCATTGGCAAAATAGGCCGGGTAAAAGGATGCTGATATGAATGAGTCTTCCGTTAATATACCCTTTAATATCAATACCAAATGTCGCATCCTCCCCAATTTCTGGCAAATGCTGGCTGCAAAACCTGAACATCATGGGTTATTTCATTTATTGCGGTATATCGATGCTCGGTCTGGCCAACCGTATTTGCTGGGACGCGCACCACTACCGCGGTACGAAATATTGCGTTTGGGCCAAAAACCGCAATTATTTTTCATCCCCACAACATTGGCGGAAATCAGCCCACGTAGCGATACGCAATTGTATGAAGTCTCGATATTTAACTTTGGCCTATTCGGCCCCGACGGCCCACTCCCCTTACACCTAACTGAGTTCGTACATGAACGGATACAACACTATCAGGATGACACATTTCTCGCCTTTACTAACTTATTTCATCATCGGCTAATCACTTTATTTTATCGCGCCTGGGCAGATACTCAGCCTACAGTCTCACTAGACCGACCTGATAACACACGCTTCGACAATTACTTCTCTAATCTGATCGGTACCGGACAACCCGCATTACAAGAACGCGATAGCATCAACGTTCACGCTAAGTATTTCATGGCTGGCCATTTAATTCGCCACAGCCATGATCCGGAAGGTTTGGGGAAAATATTGCGTCACTATTTTAAGGTTCCAGTACATATTGTGGAAAACGTCCCTCACTGGTTGAGTGTGGAGAAATGTGAACGAGCCAGATTACAAGCAGGGCGTAACACTGCACGTTTAGGTGAGTCAGCATTCCTCGGAGTTGCAGTACGCGATATACAGCACAAATTCCGTATCGAATTAGGGCCGATGTCGCAACAAGATTACGACCATTTCCTGCCCGGCTCCGCATATTGTGAAAAATTACGCGACTGGGTGCGGCAATATATTGGTATTGAGTTTGTTTGGGAACTTCGTTTAATTCTGGCAAAAGAGGCATTACAGGGCACTCAAGTGGGTGGCACACAGCGCCTGGGATTAAGCAGTTGGCTAAGTCATGCGCAACCAAAGCATGATGTCAGCGATCTAACGTATAGCCCTGAGCCCAGTGAAGCTTGGGATTAAAATAATCCTCTAAAGCTCATTTCATCACTAAGACATATCGAATTAGTTACCTATGTTGGGATAACCCAATAAGTAACACTAATCTCTTATTCTAAAAATTAAGGAAAAACATGTCTGAAATTAGCCGTTCGACATTATTTAGAAAATTGAATAATCATTTATTTTCTTGTATAGAAAATGCTACCGCTTTTTGTAAACTACGCGGCAATCCGTATGTTGAATTAGTCCACTGGTTGCATCAGTTAATACAGTCACCAGAAGGAGATCTGCAACAATTAATTCGCTATTTTAGTATTGATAGGGATCGATTGGCACAAGATATCGTCGATGCACTTGATCGTCTGCCCCGCGGGGCTAGCTCTATATCCGATCTTTCTGAACATATTGATAATGCGGTAGAACGGGCGTGGTTATACAGTTCACTGCAATTCGGCTCACAGAAAATACGTGGTGGTTATTTACTGATTGGCATGCTGAAAACACATAGTTTGCGCTGTCAATTAACGGAGATATCTGCATTATTTAACCAGATCAATACGGAACAATTGGTGGAACAATTCACCACTATTACTGCCTGCTCCTCAGAAAATGTTCTTACACCGTCCGTAGCAGAAACTATAGAGTCTACGGCTGATGGCAGCAGTGTGTTGACACAGTACGGTATAGATCTAACAGCACATGCACGCCAAGGGAAGATTGACCCCGTCGTAGGGCGTGATGAAGAGATACGTCAAGTTATCGACATTCTCATGAGACGCCGACAAAACAACCCATTACTGACTGGCGAGGCTGGTGTGGGGAAAACCGCAGTGGTGGAAGGCCTGGCCCTGCGTATTATCGCAGGAGATGTTCCACCACAACTGCGTGGCGTACAACTCTATCTGTTAGATATCAATATGTTGCAAGCTGGTGCCGGGGTAAAAGGTGAATTTGAAAAGCGCTTACAGTCAGTGATTGACGAAGTGCAATCCAGTCAAACACCCATTATTCTCTTTATTGATGAAATACACACATTGATGGGTGCCGGTGGTACCCAAGGTACTGGTGATGCGGCTAATTTGCTAAAACCTGCGCTGGCTCGTGGTCAACTACGCACTGTTGGTGCAACGACCTGGGCAGAGTACAAAAAGTATATCGAAAAAGATCCCGCTCTAACCCGGCGTTTTCAGGTAGTACAAGTTCATGAGCCAAATGAAGATAAGGCTCGGCTAATGCTTCGCAGTATTGTCTGTTCTCTGGAACAACACCACCGAGTGCTATTACTTGACGAAGCTGTGGACGCTGCGGTACGCCTTTCCCATCGCTACATCCCGGCACGACAATTACCAGACAAAGCAATAGCCTTATTGGATACCGCATGTGCTCGCGTGGCTATCAGCCAACACACAGAACCCGCCCCCGTCGAGAATTGCCGCCGTAATATAGAGGCGTTACAAATTGAACTTGATATCGCGCGCCGTGAAATTAATGTGAGTATTGGCAATCCGCTGCACCCATCAGAAATTGAAACACAACTGTTAGCGCAGCAACAACAATTGGAGCTATTAATCCTACGCTGGCGCAAGGAACAGCAGGTAGCCAAACAAGTCATTGAATTACGGGCCAAGTTGCACCAACAGGAAATAGATAAAGTAGAAGAAAAGACAGAAGATCAAGATACCGCCTCCCTTACTGTTGATGAATTACGATCACAACTTAGTCATTACCATAAACAATTGGATAAGCTACAGGATGAATCACCACTGATCTTTACCGCCGTTGATGCCAATGTCGTCGCGGCCGTTGTCGCCGACTGGACAGGAATTCCACTAGGCCGCATGGTTAAAAATGAAATTGAAGCTGTATTACAGCTTTCAGATACCTTGAATCAACGTATTTTCGGTCAACGGCATGCATTGGATTTAATTGCCCGTCGTGTTCACACTTCTCGCGCCAGGTTAGATGACCCCAATAAACCCGTTGGTGTATTTCTACTCGTAGGCCCTTCTGGCGTAGGCAAAACTGAAACAGCATTTGCTTTGGCCGAAACACTGTATGGAGGTAAACATAACGTTATTACCATCAACATGAGTGAATTTCAGGAACCACATACAGTTTCCACCTTAAAAGGAGCCCCTCCTGGTTATGTCGGATATGGTGAAGGTGGAGTGCTAACTGAAGCTGTGCGCCGCCGCCCCTACAGCGTGGTTTTACTGGATGAAATAGAGAAAGCACACCCGGATGTGCACGAGATCTTTTTCCAAGTATTCGATAAGGGCTGGATGGAGGATGGAGAAGGTCGCTATATCGATTTCCGTAATACCATTATTATTTTAACTTCCAATGTTGGTAGTGATTTGATTGCAGAGTTATGCGACAAGCCAGATCAAATGCCTGAGCCGAAAGCCCTTCATCAAATGCTGCGCCAAGAATTACTTTCAGTATTCCCCGCCGCTTTCCTAGGCCGTCTATTAATAACGCCTTATTATCCGCTTACCGACACTATATTAGAGAATATTGTGCGCTTACAACTGAGTAATATTCAGCACAGACTGTTAGAAAACCATGGAATTACCAGTACATTTAGCAACGAGGTCATCGACCAGATTGTTACCCGATGCACAGAAGTAGAATCAGGGGGAAGAATGGTTGACAGTATCCTGACGAATACCCTTATGCCGGAGATCAGCCATACTTTGCTGGCCGCTAAAGCAAATAAGCCGCACTATCGCCAATTACATATCTCACTGGAAAATAATGAATTCGTCTATGAGTACGATATTCACGACGAAACACATTGATAATAAAGCACTTAGTATCATCTTCCGATCTAAGTGCTCTACTTTAATATATCTCATCTCACGACCACAATTAAGTATCCAATCATCCGTGGTTTTGTGTATCCGTCTGACGGGAAGCTGAGCAAGCCTTGCGCTGTTCGGACTCTCGTGTTTTTATTATTTCACGGGTCTCATCGACAACAGGTAACGGAAAACCCATATCGTCGTAGGCAGCGAAACCCGCTAAATGATAATCAGTCAGAGCTATATCCATTGGCGCTCGAAACCCCACTTTTTCCCCTGGAGCTAAAGGACCAAAGGTTTGTAATTTCGGTGCAGCCAATTGGCAGTGAGCGCCCACAGGAATGATAACCAAATAACCACCGGCTACCGCCGTATCACCCGCATTAATAAGTGTCCCGCCCACAAAAAATTGACCGCCGCTGCCAGCCCCCATATGAAACAATAGGTGCACTTCCCCTTTCGCCCACAGCGCCGAACTCAAGACCATCCCAGTAAGGAATAAAATACCGCGTACATATTGATATCCCCTCATAGCGTTTCTCTCTATAGCCCACCTTTCTGCCGTAAGATCGTCATCGATGCACAACGAATACAAACTTATTAAAGGGGAAATTAAAAAAAGACTTCACAGCAAGGTAATAAAGTAAACGTAACATTATCTTTATTTCTTGTATATTAAGAAAGAAATAAACTTATAATTCAGTATCAGACTGGCGAAATGATACACTAACTTCGCTAGTTAAAAATGCATTGCTATCCCCACAACCGGCCCATGTTGTGTGACATCCCATTCAAAATCACCTTTTTTATAATTCTGATACAACGCCCGATAACCCGCACGTAATTCTGTATTAACACCAAAAATAACGGTTCGATAACCCAGCCATGTTTGCCCTTGGAAAGCGATTTGCTCACGCCGCCCCCCAACATCACCCTCAAATCCCCAGATCCATCGGTCTGATAGATCATACATTAATCGCCCCCCTACGAATGGTATTTGCCAAAGAGCATGGTCACCAATCTCATGCCCCAGCGCACCGATATGGGCAGATAAGCGAGTCCAGCGAACACCCATCAAAGGTTCCACAGCAAAGAGTCTAGGGTCATTGAAAATAGTATTTCCACCCAATGGAAGTTGATAGGCTCGATAAAAAAGACCAAGACTCACCATTGTTGAGCTACCACTGGCGCTTATCTGATCCCCAAATGCATCAATATTATGGTTGCCAGATAATTTAAGATATTGTGCATCAAGAAATCCGCCCAATCGTCCATGAGTCACGCTGACGTTCCCCATAAAACCGGCATTCGTATCACGCAGTGCTTTATCAAAAGGAACGTTCAATGGTGCTTTACGACCTAACGCCGACACATTACCATTTGATGACTGCGCCCAAATATAGGGTGTAACCGTTATTGTCCAATCATCATCGGTTAATGGCGATGTGGCAGCAAATACAGTTGTATTTAAATCAAGTATGCATAGTAAGAATAGGCTTAAATGTAGTTTTTTGTATAATAATGCCGAAACTCGAGAAAATATCATAGGCATATAACACCTTCCGGATAAGTGATATAACCAATTAACGAGCACCAATCTATAACAGGAAATTCCCGATAGTTAATTAAATAATGAAAATATTTAATTTAAAATGGTGCTTTATCTATTTTGTTAAATGCATTAGAAACATTCCCAGACAGAGAAGTCTTACGTGGATCAAAGGCGAGTACACTACTCCCTGCTGATAAATCAAACTGTTTCAGGTCTGCCCAGATAACGCTAGGGCTAGTTGTCAACTCAAAATAATACCGTTGATCGTTAAAGTTAATGACTGTTCGATATTCTGTGTCATAAATACCAAAATTTTTGTAAGGGGCACCGAAAGGTACTGAAACATTTCGCGCCACAGCCATTATACTCGCGACAGCCTCTCGCTCATCATTAGGCTGAGGTAGGAGTTGCAGAAAATAAGAAGCACGTTCAAGTCTATCTGCCGAAGTCATATTACCCGGTAAAGGTGTTGTACTTTGCGGGTGACTGAAATCTAATTTGCTCAGCATGGTCAGTTGTTCTGTATATGGGGGATCATTAGTCACAACACGCATTTTTTTATCGTGATGTAGTACAGCTTTACCATCAATATATTCGATCAGTGCTGAATCCCCTGACGCATCTTCCAGAACCAGGTGGACACTTCCTTTAAATCCATTCACCGTAACCATCACAGGCTGTATTTTTGCCAGTTTATCTAATGCTTCAGCCACTGTCGCGGCATTATCCAATGCATACTGCCCCCACATTCCAACCTGTAATCCGTGTTGACTAATATCTCGTGGGCCATAATCAGTTGCATTAAGGTATAACATATGAATTGCCAGACCTTTTTCATTAAATCCGTCGGCAGCCCCTCGGCCATAAATGGCTGTTACCATACTGCCATATTGCGAGGTCCATACCGCAGGGTTATCCTTTACAACAATTTCTGAGCCAAAATTAGCACCATTACGTGTTATACCTTTGGGGAATACAAACAGCATCGGTTCTGTACTTTGAGGCCAGTCCATTGATCGCGCAGCAAACACTCCAAATTTATTGTCATTCCATAAAATACGAGTGCAAGCTTCTGCGATTTGTAATGAATAAAAACTTACAATAGCAGCGGAGACAAAAAAGAACAGTTTACGTGGTCGTGTCAATTTACTCATCATTTCTGTACTCCAGAATCTGTAAGCATCGTTGGTTTTCAAAGAAAACTAACCAGTTGACGTAAGGCTACACGAGCAAGAAGTCACTCATCCCAAAGCCTATCTATCCAGCATTTGAACGGTAGCTCGTTAGTGTCAAATATTCGTCACGATGTGACGGCAAGATTCGGAGTGTTAGATTAGAGGATTAAAAGATGAAATACTCACACCATCCCATGCTAGCTTGTCGTTAAAATAAAACCAAATCGCCTGTTATATTCTTCTTAACGGGCTATCCGGACAGAAGAATTGTTAGCCCGACGTTGGCGGGAGTACAAAATAGAGCGATGATTACGACAGACGACTATTTTTTAATTTAACATTTCTTTTTTTAACTTTCTGATAAATATCTTTTTTTCCTTTTTTGTGGATGTAAGTAATTCCCAATAAGAAAGAGTATTTGATGGGTAAATCGAGAATGCATCATCACTTTCTATCAAAATTTGTGTCGTGACACTTGGTTGATAACTTGGGTTACTAAGTCGGCCAATCTCATTGTGATACCAAAATTCATATTCATCATTCTCCCATGTCATATCCAGTACAGCTCCCCATTGATATATCTTAGCATCAAGCTTTTGTGCCAAAAAAGACGTCAAAGGTAATCCGCCACTTAATAGCCATGTTCCATCTAATTTCTTTACCGGTCGACCACAAACCTTTAATGGTGTATCTGTGAAATTGTTCCATGTAAATAGCCCTTGTTGGTAAAAGCGGACAAATGCTCCCTCTAAAAACCCTACACATCCGCCATACTCAGCCGATAAACGGCATTTTTTTTCTGCATTCATAATATTATTAATATCTCAGAATAGAGATATTCTCCTTAGAAAAATAAAAATTCATTTACAGACAAAAAACATCGAATAAAATACTATATTTTAAATTTAATGTTTATTTAAAAAGTTAACTCCAT
>NZ_CABHXX010000017.1 GCF_902170565.1 Yersinia thracica | reverse complement strand
CCTATCTCGCCAATCAGCTGTGCTTCTTTGAGGCGGTTTTGCTCTTTCTCTTTATCAAATATCGGGCCGATGCTGCCGTTGGCATTGTCGGTATCGCGGTTCAGGTCATCAACATTTTGCTGCTGTTTATCGGTATCACGGAGGGTGATGTTGCCCTCACTGACCGCCGCCTGTGTGGTGCCCCCGGCATGACCGTCATTGCCCAGCCCCGACAGCACCACGCCGCCCAGATTGCTCAGCAGGTCAGACCCCACCGGGCCGCCGGTGCTCAGGCTGCCGCCCTGATGTTCGGCGTTGAAGTCAGCTTTATTTTCGATATCACTGAAGCCCAGAGTGCCGGTGTCCAGACTGTTTTTACTCTGGTCAGCCGTGCTGGCAATCACTGCGCCATCGAGCTGAGTATGCTCGCCGACGGTGATATCAAA
>NZ_CABHXX010000016.1 GCF_902170565.1 Yersinia thracica | reverse complement strand
ATATAAATCATTCAATGCATTTGGTTTGCAGTGCTTTTGTAATATTTTATTTTGATGAAATATATTAAATGCTTAGATAAAACTCAGATTTGAGGAGAAAATAATTGAAACATCTCTTGGCTTAATAAGGCCAGTCTAATGCTGGCCTTTCTTGTTATTAAGTCACTATATAAATCATGACCTTTAAGTTGTTAAAACTTTCCCTGATATTGTATGAATAACTACATATTGTCAGATGAATTTTTTCATCTGTTTTACTCAAACAGCCATTAAATCGCTCTCTGAGTTTCAGCTCACTCTACTCATCCACTCTCGATATAGCAAGAAACGATCGATTAAAACGATCTATAAACTAATATTGATAGTTTTTAGCAATCAATTGGCTCTAATTGATCGGATTATCAATTGATATAAACGATCGATAATATATTTATAATAGGTAATAACTATCATAAGTTTGATTTTGATCGTTACAAACGATATGACGGAAAACAAAAATAATTTAATCCTATCAATTGGTTAAAAAGATGGTTTGTTCCTTCGTATCAATCGATGCCTCGTATAGAGCCATCTTATTGGTGCCGGAACGGCCTTTATCCTCTCAAACTGACTTCTTTCGAGGGTGTGTATGAATAAAAGCATTGCGCTATCGCTGGCACTGACGGTTATAGCTTTATCAGGGTGCCAGCAACTTAATGAAGGCGTGAATAAGGTCAATGGGGCGATTAATACCTCGTTATCCTCATTGAACGGAACAGTAGATAACGCATTAGGTCTTTCCACAGCAAAACAAGATACCGGCCCGGCATCCTCAGTTGCTGGCCTTGGTCCTGTTTGTAAGGACTATGAAGAAAATGCGATGGCTGCAGAGAAGAAATGGACGGGCAAAAGGATCTCAATTGCTAATGCGATTGTTCTTGAAGTCACTAAAGGCAGAAGTGCCAGCGATATGATGACAGGTATGGAAAAAGCAGCTCATGCGAACTACTACCTGTTGTTCAAAACATCCGACACTGACTACTGCGGTGGGATGGTGTGGATCAATTATTACTCCGGTCTTGATGATGCTGTTCTGACTTACAAGAAGGGTCAGAAGGTCAGCATTACCGGGACTATCAATAATTTCGAAGTTCGTGGTTTCACTACGGTAAACAATGCTGATATGCCGATTCGTCTCGTTGTCCTCAAAGACGGCACTATCAGTCATTAATAAAGGATTAAATCTATGCGTAATTTTTTATTCGTTGTTGGTCTCGCGGCTCTGTTATTCGGTTGCGGTGATAAAGGCATCTATGGCAGTTATGAAAGTCCTCAATATGGGGTGAGGCTTGATATTCAGAAAGACGTGATCAAGTTTAAAGACGGAGTATTCACCGTGAAAAGCTGGGATGAAAGTCAGAAGCCTGTCTATGTTGCCAAAACACAAAATAAAGATCTCGGTGCTTGGACTTTTAAAATCGAAAAAGTCAATGATGGCATCATATATCAGGGTGTGAAGTTTAAGAAGGATTGATAAATGGAAAATAATACAATTAAATGCCCGTACTGTTTCAAAGAGAGCTTGCGTGGAGTTCACGTCTGCACAGGGTGCCAAGCTTCAGTATTGTATGGCACTTATCCCAGTTGGTATGCCTTTTTCATTATCCTGCTGTCCTTTGGACTGTCTGCTTTTATAGGTATGGCAGCAGGGATTGCCGGAACTGTAATCAGTATGCCAATAATTGCTGTTGTAGGGTTTGTTGTAGGTAAGATCGCTTTTAAAGATAATATTGTTTTCAGGCGAAGAATGTAATATCAGTATTTCGAGTAAACCTGAACCACGTCTTATTAAACAGGCGTGGTTTTTTTATGTGGTACATAGCGTTCATAACCTCATTAATAAATGTTCAATCTTAAAATAAAAAATAAAAAATAAAAAATAAAATATCATGTGATATATTTGACATTCATTTCACTTGCAATGTATATAATAATAAACAAAGTAGTTAATAATGAGTGATAAGCAAAAAGAAGTTTTAGATGAAATATTAAAAGCATTAGTGATTATTGAAAATAAGACAAGAATAAAAAGAGATGAGTTTGATAAATATCCTTCAGAGGATTTAATGCACATCCTGCTTAAGGAGTTAACACCACTACAAGAATCATATCTAAAAGAAAATATTATTGGTTATGAGTATTTATCAGAAGATGAAGAGATAAAATGGTTTTGTGATGCATGGTTTTATTATTTCTATGACTGAGACTAGTATTGTACGGCAAAGTTAGTTAAATAGGTGTTGATTTTAAAGAAAGCTATCAGGAAGTTCGAATAACGATGTTATCATATGTTTAGTGAATTTTTTTGGTCCTTTTTCTAAGGGATCATAATATTTACCATTTGTATATATTATCCAATGGTAGCTTTTTGATCCTAAATACCTACAATAGCAAACATAATTTTTATTTATAAAAAATGATGAGGCTTGACGCCCTTGGATTCTCACATTAAATATATGATTGAGAATCTGCCGCATTTGACTTACTGTAATTTTAAGGTTTGAATTACAAAGCTTGATTTTTTTAACAACGTCACTGGCTTCAGAATAAGGTTTCGACATTAGCATTGCTGCTACCGCAATCCCACAACCAGTATGAGACTCAAGTTGTTCGACAAAAATCACGCCCATCACCCCTATGTATTCAGTTAACTTTAAGTTGAGGATAATAACGATAACTTTTAAAGTAAGATGCCATTTTATTACTATCATCCATTTTCTTGATTCAATAATTGGCTATACCCACGTTCCATTTCTTCTATAAAACACTCTCTAATTGTCGGAAATCCGCACACTAAACACTCTTTTTCTCTAATTTTAAATAATTTATAGAGATAGCTTTCTTTGATATGTGATACATGTATGGCGGGGAATGGTCTGCTTTGTATAATCTTTTTGTTTAGCTCTATGTCATCAATAAGGTTATATTGATCCCCTGTTATATCAATTACAAAGTCATTAATCTCTAGCCAATAGTGACTTATTTGGCTATTTTTTCCAGTCGTAGCACTTACTCCTCTTAACTCAAGTTCAGGCCATAATGTCAGAAAATGATAGGAAAGAAGCATTGATGATAATTTGCAACTCATAACTGGAAAAGAATCGATAACAAGACAGGTGTTATCTTTATCACATTTTTCGATCAACTCCCGAAACTTAATTGCTTCTTTTTTTATTTCGTTAATGGTTAACAAAATATGATCCTTAGTTGTAAGGTATGATTCATTATTAATGATACATTATTGCCAATGAATTAAAAGGAATATTGTATTGCCTACGATCGTTATATATCCCTATAACCCGGAGGTCGTAGTCTTGAAACATTGCTCTTTCCGGTTTGCTTTGATTGCATGGATGGTGTGAGTTTCATGCGGTTATCAATATCTTGTTTTTCCTGCTTGTAGCGACTTGGAAAACGAGTGATTTCCTCCTTCGTCGGTATATAGTCATCACTGTTAAACCTTGCTCGTTTCTCAAACTCAGCACGGGGAACATAGATACCCAGCACCTCATCAAAGACATAGTTTTCAGCAATGCGCTTATCGTGCTCAACATCAGGAGCAACAGGCTTCTTCTTGGCCCAAATAAATTTCTCCTTGAAGAAATCCACGACCAACAGAGTAAAACGCTTGAAGATACCATCCTGACGAGGTTCAATTTTTTTCTTCTTGGACTTAACAGGAGCGCGTTTACCAGTTCTGGTTTTTGCTGAGGATGGTTTTTTCAATTTAGTGCGGGCATGAGGTACTGGGGCAACCAGAACTGGCTGTTGGTCTTCTGATGATGACTGCGAACCCGTTTCAGGCAATACGATTTCAACAGGCTCAGGCAACTCGGACACGGTGAAGCTTCTGAGGTCAACAATGATCTGTTGGTCCAGATCTTTAAAGGTTCGGTAGGTAACCTGAGCTTGCTGTTTCATCTCATCACGAACAGCCTGTTCAGCAGCACGGTTTTCCTGAACACTCTTGCTGTTCCACTTAGCACGGTGAATACGCTGCATCGGGGGACGACTGGTTAACGTTGCTTTGGCAAGCCATAACGCCTTGTCTTCAACATCCAATGTAATAGCGGCATTTTCCAAGGCTTCATTGTGTTGAGCATCAATAGAACGATGATCAATACGCACTTCAGTGCCAGCAGCTTCAAGATAATCATTGGTGAGGGTAGACCACGCTTCACGCCATAGGATCACGTTTTTCTTCTCATTCCAGCTTCTATTCTTTTTGCCAAAGCCTTCAGCCGTAATTGGCTTTAACGTCAACATCACATGTGCATGGGGATTATTACTGTCCAGACCGTGGAAAGCGATATCGGCAATCATTCCCTTATCGACAAAATTATTTTGGCAGTATTCCAACACCAGTTTTATTTTGTCCTCGTTGTTTAGCTCACAGGGAATAGCAACATCAAAATAACGGGCTGTCTGACCGTCTTTCTGGCGCTCAACTCTTTCGACTTCATTCCATAAAGTTGTTGAGCTTTCAATAATATGAGCCGGTGCAGAAACTGGCGCTAATATCTGATGATGAAATAAATCTGTTCTGTGGCTGAAATCGTAAGTATTACCAGTGCGATCATCTGTTATTTTGCAACGCGCATGATAAGCCGCCTTTCTACAGGAAGACATACCCTCAGAACGTTTCACAATTTTAAACTCCAGATGAAATATCGCCATAAAATACAAACCTTAAATATAACTATGTTGCTGTTAGTTTTTCGTAAGAAAAACTTTTTTGTTGACCTTGGTTTTTCTTTTAGCCTGCGGCAGGCAACCGTCGGTAGACCCCACACGCTCACGAAGTGAGTGTATAAGTGGGCATTGTTTTGATAACAATGTAAAAGCTCTCCTTATTAATTAATACAACTAATATGAAAGGCTGTAAATAAAGAGAAAACAAAACGCCGAATTAAGCGGCGCAATATAGACTAAAGGAAGATGTCATCCGTTAATGTTATTAGATGCCACCCAATGAATGTCCGAAGGACAAGACGAGTTATCTATTAGGCTATGAAAATAAAATAACTAATGAGATAAATTAAGTAACGTGGTGAGTAAGAGGTTTTGGGAATAACTATTATCTAAAATTGTGTTGCATAAATACGTTTCATGGCGGATTAATGGTAGTTAATGTTATCAATAATTTGTTATTTAAATAAATATGATGTAGGTAATAAAGAGAAAATATAAAAAGGAAATAACATGAGACTTGGTGAACTGGACGACGTGGCATTAATTTTACTTGGCGTTAATGCAATAATGTGGGGAATTAATATTGGACTATTGAGCTTATGGATAGTGAAATAAATATCACTTATAATATTGATTTTTATTGTAAATATGCTAATGAATAAAAAAGGAGTAAAATACAAGGGGCATATATGTTTAAAAAAAACGATGAGGCTATCGATTTGGAAGCCAAAAGGCTGCTTGATGACGGGATCTTTACTGATTTTGAAAAAGCCTATTTAGAAGCAGAAAAAACAATAATATATATAAGGGAAAAAGCAAAAGAGAGACAAGAGAAAAGTAAGTTTCGATTGAAGATAAAATCAATAAAGAAACAACTGAGTTCTGATCATGAAAGTGTGAATATCCCTTACAGAAATAGAAATAAATACTAAGGGGGATTTATGACAGAAAAGACAATTAAACAACAAATTGCTGCAGCACAAGAACGATTATATTTCTTGGAAGCAAAAAAGAAACAGCAAACAAAAAAAGAAAATACACGTCAGAAAATAATTTTTGGTGCAGAGGTTGCCAAAGTCTTGGGATGTGATATTGGTTATGTAGATAAAGAGTTAGTGTATGGTATTTTACTTAACATATCTAATCTTCGTGAGAGTGATATCGAAAAACTCAGACAGCAAGGAAAAATCTACATTAATACCTTTATCAATAAATAATCCTTTTACGTCCAAACGGTGAACCGACTTAAAATTTACTTTTAGGTCGGTGAACTGTTGACCAAGCCCCAGAGGGCGCGGTAGTTAAATTAATTCACTATTTCCCTCATTATGTCCTCCATCACTATTGACCTCTTTTTTATTTTTGTTAATTAATGATTACGTAAAAATAAAAAAAGGACGCGAAAATGATTAAACAATATAAAAAAGGATTTTCCTTATTAGAGTTGGTATTGGTTTTAGGAGTTGGCACTGCAATGGCTTTTATTAAATTTCAAGATATGAAAAATGAGCAAGAAGTTGCTATAGCTAATACGGTAGGAGCGCAGATAAAGCAAGTCGGTGAAGCGGTTAATCGCTATATCAGTATTCGATATGACAAGCTTTCAACCCTGACAAGCAGTACCAGTCAATCCAATGATCCGGGGCCAAGAGTTTGTTCATCTAATGGCTGTGAAATCACTTATCAGACATTAATTAATGAAGGGCTATTGCCTGTTAGTTATACCGGGATGAATGCCAATAAATCTTCATATAAGGTTTTATTGAAACGTTCAGGTATTGCTCCTAACTATGTGATCAATGGCCTTGTTATGACAACGGCAATATGGAATGAAGGAGGAAAAGTTCGCTATGACCTCCTTGGTAAAGCGATGCAATCGGCAGGAATAGATAGCGGAATGACCCGATCACCCACTGTAGCTTCTGGCTATGGTGGTCAATGGAATGAAAAATCATCTGACTACAGCAATATCACTACAGAAGGTTTATTGGCCTATCGTGTGGGCTATGATTCATCAATGTATTCGGTTTATCTGCGCCGTGATGGCACATTGCCAATGACGGGAGACCTGAATATGGGCGGCAAAAGTATTAAAAACGCCAAAGATATTACCGCTGCAGGCACTGTGATGGCTGAGATATTAAAATCGACAGGAGCAACCAATGTTGGCGGTGCCTTAACCGTTGTAGGGAATTCGGCTTTGACTGGTCCTGTAGAAGTAAGATCTACCTTATCGGTCAGTGGTGCTTCAACCTATGGCGGTGTTGTTCAGGTTAATAATGTGATTAACGCCACCGGCAATATCAATACGACTGCAGATATCAACAGTAAGCGTGTTTATTCCGGTTATATTCAGTCGACAGGGCGTATCACATCAGATGAGTATGTTCAGATAAATGGGATTGCTGTATCTGGTGCAACCTGTTCACCTAATGGGCTTATTGGGCGATCAAGTGCTGGGGATATGCTGTCTTGTCAATCTGGTGTTTGGGGTTCAGGTGGAAAGGTCGAAGTTATTTACGGGAGTAATCCTGTATGTTCAGCTAATAAAATCCCTGTAGCACGCTACTGGACACAACCGGGAGGTTCTAACTATGGTAATTATTGCACCTTACAAACTGGCTGGGCTGGAGTCACGACACCTTCCTGCGAATCGTGTGCAAACTGGGAAAAATGCCATATGGTTTATTCTGCATCATGGTCAGCAACAGCGTGTAGTTAGTAAATTTATAGGGATTGTATAGTAATATTTATGATGCTGATGGAGACCATTTATGTGCGCACAAAACATTTCTCATGATAATATGTGCGCTATACAAAGTTTATTGTTGTCGATTAAGGAGCAGTTATTACTTGTCCACTTTCAAAAGTAGCATAGTCAAATTCCACAATATCTTCTTCAGCGCCACGACTGTCATCTTTAATTTCCGAGATTCTTCCAACTAGTATTCTTCCCGAGGAATGTTCAGCTAAAAACACCTCTCCTTTATTTATAATATAAGAATTTGATGTGCTATCATAATTTTTAAATGATAAGATTTCATGTGGTAATATATTTTTAACTCTCGCAATTTTTGTTATTTCTGCTCCATTGTGTAAATATATTGATGTATCACTTGCCTTGCTGAAATGTAATGGAAATGAAATGTCATTAGATATAACGTCAATTATTCCATTGTTTGTAGAGTAATCAAATGAACTTCTTTTTACAGAATGTTGACTACTGTAAACTTCTTTGCTAGCCTTACTTTCAGGTTGACTTATATTAATACTTTCAAGTGGTTTGTTTTTCTGAATTTCGTTGTTTTGTATTACAAAGTTTTTTGCTTTTGCAAATTCATCGTCTGATATTAATGATTGAATTTCTTGTTTTAATTTATTTATACTCTGTGAGTTATCTACTTTATTAATTTCATTTATCTTTTCTAGTATTGTGTTTGTTTTTACTAGAATATTGCAGTATGCCTCTTTAACAT
>NZ_CABHXX010000015.1 GCF_902170565.1 Yersinia thracica | reverse complement strand
ATATTTAGTATTTTTTAACGGTTTATTTTATTAATTCCATTAACTTATTTGTTTCATATCAATCCATAACATATCAATACCTCGGGAATTTATATTATCCGGGGTGGGTTTCTATTGCCCTATATCAGATTTTATATAATTAAAGTGATGCTCAATAATTAATATATATACATTAATTTGTATTAATAAGGATGAAATCTCATAAATGGAAAGTATAGTTAGAGATAAAAAAGTGACAATAAATGCAATGAATAAGATTGCATTTGGGATATTGTTAGCGATCGCGGCACAAGGCTATTCAGAGCATGTCAAAGCTGATGATACCGTGCCATCATCGAAAGAAAATGACATGGTATTGGATAAGCTCAAAGTAGAGGGAACCAGTCATGCTCAGGAGGGTGACTGGGTTTATGATGAACTCCATTCGGTTAGTGAAATATCTCGCGAACAAATGGATAACCGGCCAGCCCGCCATGCAGCAGATATATTAGAACAAACTCCGGGAGTCTATTCCAGTGTTAGTCAGCAAGACCCGGCGTTATCGGTGAATATCCGTGGCATTCAGGATTATGGTCGCGTCAATATGAATATTGACGGTATGCGGCAGAATTTTATGAAAAGTGGTCATGGTCAACGCAACGGCGTGATGTATATCGACCCGGAAATATTAAGTAATGTAGTGATTGAAAAGGGCGCTCCCAGCGGTGTTGGCGGGGCGGGAGTCATTGGCGGGGTTGCCACTTTTAATACTATTAATGCCAGTGATTTCCTTGAGCCGGGTAAAGAAATAGGCGGTAAAGTCCGCGCTATGACTGGTGATAATGGCACTAATTTTATTGGCAGTGCCACGCTGGCGCTGGGTAATGAATATGGCGATCTATTAATTGCCGCCAGTAAGCGCAATTTAGGCGATTATTGGCCGGGCAATAAAGGGACTCTGGGTGATATTCGTTTTGGCCCAAGAGGCGTCGAAGTTTTAGGAAATGAAGTTAAGAATAACAAAGTTGAATATGCCTACTATAAAATGCAGTCACAACTGGTCAAACTGGGTTGGAATTTACCCGCCGATCAGCGTGTGGTATTCAGTTATCTGCAAACACAAATAAATAGTCCTAATGCCAGTATGTTAATGCCGCTGGTGGATAAGTCAGATCCCTATCGTAGAACTAAAATGGGTTGGAAGAATAGCAGTATAAGTGATGTTCTGAACCGAAATATAGGGCTGGATTATAGCCTCAAACCCGAACATATCGCCTGGCTAGATATGACGGCAAAAATCTATTACGTTGATACTGACGATGAAACCGATACGTACTGCTCAGATGCTGTTTTTTGCACAAAGTTTTGGACTCAAACCCGGCTGAGCACCCGTGGTTTACAACTGCAAAACACCAGTTTCTTTACCCTTGCAGACCACCACCAATTCCGCCTCAATTATGGTCTTGAGTGGTTTAGTGACCGCTCCTCTGGCAACTCAACTCATGCGTCGATGCTGGGCATCACCCCCCCCGGCAAACGCACCATTACCAGCACTTTTGCTCAGTTGAATTACGATTATGATGATTGGCTGCGGCTGGAAGGCGGTTTGCGCCATGATCAATTTAGGTTACAGGGCAATACCTGGATGCAGAGCAGAAATTTCCTCGGTGCCTATACCCGTGAAAACCCCTGCGACAGCAAGATACACGAGCTACATTTTATCAAAGAATGGCAACGGTGCTCACCTGACCGGTTGACAACAATGGCCTGGGAGGTCGATCGCCGTGAACAGCAACTTTCCCCCACGGCAGCCATTGGTATCAAGCCTGGCGTGCAATGGCTGGAATTTTTTGGCAATTACGGTAAGTCCTGGCGACCACCGGCAATTACCGAAGTGCTGGCCACCGGCAGTGCCCATGGTCATGGTTGGATCTTACCCAATCCTGTTCTGGCAGCAGAGCATTCCAAAGCCTGGGAAGCCGGCATTAATATCCAGCAAAGTAATCTGTTTATTGCAGAAGACCGTCTGGTGGCCAAACTGGCCTACTTTGATACCCGTGTGAGCAATTATGTCAATCTTGAGCTAGCCAAGACAAAACCGCTACGCGGTGGCGGCAGTTTTGCTAATGCCACCTATATTAATAATTTACTGTCCACCCAATTTCGCGGGCTGGAGTATCAATTAAGTTATGATATGGGGTTATTTTATACCAACCTTAATTATACCAGAATGATTGGCATTAATTCTATTTGTTCAAAAAGGGCTTGGCTAGGAGAGGTGAAAACAATGGATAGAAATAATAATAAGCCATATCCTATTGATGCTCATAATATAAATAATATTATTGATTGCAGGGCGGCAAGGAATTTATTTGGTTCTTCCGCCTATTTGCCTGGTGATCGCGGCAGTTTAACTTTAGGTGGCAGAATATTTGATAAAAAGCTGGATCTCGGCACCATTATTCGTTATAACAAAGGACACCAAGATAATTCAGTTATTGGTAATGACGGTAATGTAAATACCGTTTATGTTGCAGATTGGCCGAAATATACTATATTTGATCTTTATGCCAGTTATAAGATAACTAATAATTTAATTTTGCGCACTTCAATAGAAAATATAACCAATCGCGCTTATCTTGTTAGTTATGGTGATTCAATTTCTTTCACTCCGAATCGTGGTCGAACAATTCAGGGTGGCTTTGAGTATAAGTTTTAGTTTTTAATATAAAACTAGAGCATAGATAATTAATATTGAATGTAAAGTCTTCAGGTGAAATACCATTTCATCTGTGGGTCGAAATGACTCAATGATGAGTCATATATTTGTTGTTTAATATAAGGAAATTATTATGACAGTAAGTATTCAATATAATAGCCAATTTGCCAATGATACCCTTTCTTCTTTCACTCAGCAGTGGGCCACTAAGCATGGCGATATCAAAGATACTGGGGCCGAAGGATATTCCAAAGACTTTGGTCAATTCGCCGGCGGCGGGTGGTTTGATGGGACCCAATATTCAGTGAGTAGCTCTCACGGTACGGGTACCGCGATGATTGTTGAAGGTGAGCTGAAGTACGCTTTTGCTCAGCATACTTTCTACGGCAAAATGGAAAGCTTAGAGTTGGGTGAAGGCTTGAATGATAATCAAAATGGTATCGGTAAACAGCTTGAACAAGTGCAACTGAAATTGTGCAATTTAGATATTACCGGTGACTATGATGTTAACAAAACCATGGTAGAAAATCATCAGGGCGAAATGCATAAAGGCACTTATGGTTTGATGCGTGGCAATGCAGAACCCCTGCTGGAAATACTTCAGGCCAAAGGTATTGATATCAATACTCCACTGAAAGATATGGCGATTGCCAGCCAGCTGGATACCACAAGTGAAATGATGGCTGATGCGCCTATTATTGATACTATCGGGTCATATGATGGTGCCGAAATATTGTTGGCAGCATAATAGTAATAAAGACCATCATAATATCATTTTTAGATAAATAAAGTAAAACCACCGCGAGCTACTCTGGTTGGTTTGGCATATATTGCTCGCGGTGGTTATTGTAGCTTTATTTTATTCTGTAGCTATATATGACTCAATGATGGGGCATGAATTAATTGTCAACTAAAAGGATATTATTATGACAGTAAGTATTCAATATAATAGCCAATTTGCAGATTATAGCCTTTCTTCTTATACTCAACAGTGGGCAACTGCTTATGGTGATTTGGTTCAGGCCAGTAATATCGAGGAACTATATAATTTCTTTAGCGGTACTGATACGAATAATAATAAAATCGCTTTTGCCGGGTTTAAAAGTCCTTATGAAAGCGAGTCAGTAATTATTGGCGGGACTCTGATGGGTGACGATGGGAAAATGGCCAGCGGGAATTATATACAATCCTTGGAGTTTGGTAAGTCGCTAATTCCTAATACTGATAATACAGCTAAATACCTTGAGCAAGTGGAGTTGAGGGTCGATGGCTTAAATATTGAAGGTGATTTTTATTATTCAGTCTGTTCATTGTCTCGTGCAATGCGTGCTGAACCAGGAAATCCCTACCAAGATGGGGCGGATCAAGGCACATACAATTTGCTGAGAGGCAATGCCGAGCCAATATTGGAACTCCTCAAAGCCAAAGGTATTGATGTGAATACGCCACTGAAAGATATGGCGATTGCCAGCCAGTTGGATACCACAAGTGAAATGATGGCTGATGCGCCTATTATTGATACTATCGGGTCATATGATGGTACCGAAATACTGATGGCAGCATAATAGTAATAAAGACCATCATAATATCATTTCTAGATAAATAAAATAAAGCCACCGCGAGCTACTCTGGTTGGTTTGGCGTATATTGCTGGCGGTGGTTATTGTGATTTTATTTTATTCTGTAGATATATGACTCAATGACGAGTTATATTTTCTTAATGGTCAAATGAAAGGATACTATTATGACTGTGGAAATAAGGTATCAGCCACAAATTAGAAATGAAACGATTTCATCCTATCTCCATCAATGGGCAACTAAATTTGATGATATAGTATTGATTAATCCAGATATAGAATATCGTATTATCTCCTCCACTAAACCCTCCCCTCCAGTCTCAGGTAGAAAAATTGCTGCGGCCAGTTCCCATCTTTACGATCAGGAAAAAGCAGCAATAGTGACAGAATTTGTCGCAACCATCTATATAGATATAGAGGATTTATTTGATCAACACTTAATTCCAGATATTAGCGGGAGTCTAGAATTAGGTGAAAACTTACTCCCTATACCTGATCTAAAAGGTGTAGTTTTTGAACAACTGCAACTTAAGCAAGTGCAATTGGAGTTCAGCGGATTAGATATTGCAGATGATATAACTAATTCTATTTATACTTTGTCTTATGTACTGAATGAGGATGAAAACTATCAGGGTGGGACAAATCTGGGAATATACAACTTACTAAGAGGTAATGCAGAACCCATATTAATGAAGCTGGAATCACAAGGTATTGATGTGAATACTCCGCTTAAAGATATGGCTATCGCCAGTCAGTTTGATATTGCCAGCGATATTATGGCCGATACATTCGAGATTGAAACGGTCGGTGTGCCCCAAGAGTTATTAGCCGCATAATTAAAAGGATATTATTATGGCCGTTACTATTACATATGATAAAAAAATCAGTCATGAGTCTATTTCTTCATATACACGTCAATGGGCTACCTATTTCGGCGATATGACACTAGCCCCATCTGATAATTCAGATGAAGATTATATTTTTCAGTTGGGATCATACAGCCCAGGTAATTCAGGGAGTCTCTATGCATATGGAAGAATTAATCCTCAGCAGAATAATGTAGCGATAACCACAGGGTATGTAGCAACCACTTCGATGGTAGGTGATAATCTATTTAATCAGCAAATTACTGCAGATATCAATGGAAGTTTGTATTTTGGTGAGGAAATATTGCCTCTTTCTAATATTGAGTTAAGTAAAGATCAGCTTGATCATGAAATATATTATCGACTTAAGAATGAGGAGTTGAAATTTGACGGGCTAGATATTGCAGATGATATAGAAAGTTCGTTTTATATGTTGCTCCATTCCTATCTTCATCATGACTGCCTAAGTGGTAAAGATCTCGGCGTATACAGTTTATTAAGAGGCGATGCCGAACCGATACTGAAGAAGCTGAAGGAGCAAGGTATTGACGTAGATACACCGCTTAAAGATATGGCCATTGCCAGTCAGTTTGAGGCCGCTAGCGAAGTTGTCAATGATACGCCAGTAATTGATACTGTCGGGGCGGCCGATAATGCTGAAGTATTATTAGCGGCTTAATAAAGATTGTGAAAGTGATTTTTGGGGTGAGTTGATAATATCACCGCCATACCTTGGATGATGTTGGTTATATTTGTATCAGCAAGGGTTGGAATGATTATATTTGAGAAATAAAACAGCGCTAACTCAGACAGTAATCCTACTTTTAGTATGGGAATGGATGCCATGGAATCATATAAAAACCCAGAGACTTCTTCGGAGTCTCTGACTATTCTTTCTGTTTTAGCTCATCATAAGAAGAGTCTCTGGGGAATAGGGCTATTTACTGCAGTAATTAATCTTTTAATGTTGGCCCCCGCTATTTATATGTTGCAGGTTTATGATCGCGTCCTGGCGTCAGCGAATACCATGACATTGTTGATGCTCACTATTTTGGTACTGGGAATATTTGTATTTATCGGCTTACTTGAATGGGTTCGCAGCGCGATAGTTATTCGGCTTGGGACTCGGATTGATATGCAACTTAATCAACGGGTCTTTAATGCCGCGTTTGCATCTCAACTTATGGGGCATAAAACACCAGCAGCCCAAGCTTTGAATGATCTGACATCTTTACGTCAGTTTGCGACGGGCAATGCTCTATTCGCCTTTTTTGATGCTCCTTGGTTCCCGCTTTACTTATTGGTTATTTTTGTACTCCATCCCTGGTTAGGTGTATTAGCCGCATCCGGCGCTTGTGTGTTGATTTTTCTGGCCTGGCTCAACCAGTGGGTATGTAAAAAGTCATTAAAAGAAGCTTCCACAATAACCTCACAAGCAACGCAACAAGCTAATGCGAATTTGCGCAATGCAGATGCTATTGAAGCAATGGGAATGTTGGATGTATTACGCAGACGTTGGTTAGTCCAGCATTCATATTTTCTTTATCAACAAAATATTGCCAGTGACAAAAGCAGTCAGGTGACTGCGGCCTCTAAATCCAGTCGCCATGCTTTGCAATCAATGATGCTAGGGCTAGGTGCATTACTGGTCATTGACGGCGCAATTACAGCGGGAGTCATGATTGCGGGTTCAATTTTAATCGGCCGAGTATTAGGGCCTATTGATCAGTTAATTGCAGTCTGGAAACAATGGAGCCAGGCGCGGCTGTCTTATCAGCGTCTGGCCCATTTATTAGCGGAGCATCCACCAGTACCTGCAGGTATGGTTTTGTCTGCCCCAATAGGAAAACTCAGCGTAACACAGCTCACTGTTTGTAAGCCGGGCACACATATCCCAATTTTATATTCCATCAACTTTGAATTGCATCCCGGTAATATTTTGGGTGTTTTGGGGCCATCCGGCAGTGGGAAATCTACCTTGGCGAAACTGTTGGTCGCATGTAAACCGGCTTTCAGCGGTTCGGTACGATTAGATAGCGCGAATCTCTCTCAATGGGATAAAGCCCACTTGGGGCAATTTATTGGTTACCTGCCGCAGGATATTCAGCTATTTCGCGGTTCGATTGCTGAAAATATTGCGCGCTTTGGCACGATTGACACAGTAAAAGTCATCGCGGCGGCTCAGATGGCAGGGGTTCACGATTTAATTTTACATCTGCCGTGCGGCTATGACTCTCAGCTAGGAGAGGGCGGTGAGACATTATCTGGTGGCCAGCGCCAGCGCATTGCTTTAGCACGGGCAATGTATGGAATGCCACGGCTTATTGTGTTGGATGAACCGAATGCCAATTTGGATAAAGAAGGTGAAAAAGCCTTATTAGAAAGCATTATCCGGCTCAAACAGCAGGGTTGTACCATTGTGATGATCACTCATAAGCCAGAGTTATTATCAGATAGTGACTACTTATTGTTACTCAATAAAGGGCGGGTGGAATTGTTCGATCGTACTGAAGCCGTTTTACAGCAGATTAAAGGGCAGGATAAGCCGACGGTTAAAGGTGAAGTCAAAACACCAGCGAGTAAAAAGTCTTGGAATAGCGGTATCTCATATGGTGCTGTCCCAACCCGCACGGCATCACAAAAATCATGATGTTAAATATATCCACGGAAGGAGAAGTCACCGATGTTACCTGAATCTGGTCGTAGTTCGGCTAAGAATATTTATCAAAACCCACCACCGCTTCAGACCAATAGCGGGAGATATCTTAGCCTTGGCGGGTTATTGGTTATAGGCGGTTTCATCGGTTCTTTGCTTTGGGCGGGGTTGGCACCCTTGGATAAAGGTATTGCTGTTACGGGGCATATTGTTGTCGCGGAAAATCGTAAGTTGGTTCAACCGTTGCAAGGAGGACGTATTCAGCAATTGCATATTGCCGAGGGTGATGACGTCACGGAAGGGCAATTACTTATCACGCTGGATGATACCGCGATGCGTAGTCATCGGGATAACTTACAGCATCAGTATTTGAGCGCCCTTGCTCAGGAATCCCGCCTTACTGCCGAACAACATGAATTGCCGACAATTACTTTCCCCCCGATGTTGCTCCAACACCCCGCGCAGCCTTTAGTTGAGCGCAATGTTGTTTTGCAGCAACAGCTTTTTCATCATCGCCGCCAAGCTCAACTGAGTGAAATTGCTCGGCTATCGGCACAAATTACTCGTCACGAGAGCCAGTTGGATGGATTACAAACCATGCGAGGCCATAACCAGCAACAATTTGACTTGTTCCAGCAGCAATTGCAGGGGGTTCAGTTATTGGCGAAAAATGGTCATGTTTCTCAAAGCCAACTGTTAGAGATGGAGCGGCAGGCGATTTCACTGCGTGCCAATATAGAGAAAAATACCAGTGAAATTTTGGAACTTCACAAGCAAATTGGTGAAACAGAGCAGCATATCTCACAGCGGCGTGAACAATATAAAAGTGAGAATCGTGAGCAACTGGCCAAAGCGCAGCAAAGCACTCAAGAGTTAGAACTGCGTTTGGGGGTTGCGGAATATGAGTTGGATAACACGCGTATTTACGCGCCGGTCAGTGGCACGGTTATCGCGCTTGCTCAACATACTGTGGGCGGCGTGGTCAGTACCGGGCAAACATTAATGGAGCTGGTTCCCAGTGGGCAGCCATTATTAGCGGAGGCTCAACTTCCCGTGTCCTTAATTGATAAGGTGGTGATTGGGCTACCAGTAGATCTGAACTTCTCTGCTTTTAATCAAAGTAATACTCCACGTTTACAAGGTTCTGTATTGCATGTTGGTGCGGATCGGATACAGCATCCTCAGACTTTAGAGCCTTATTATCCCTTAACAGTCGCTATTGATATTACGCAAACTGAGTTGGAAATCCGGCCCGGCATGTCAGTTGATATTTTTATCCGAACAGGGGAACGGTCATTACTTAATTATCTGTTTAAACCGCTCACTGACCGCCTGCATGTCGCCTTTGCTGAAGAGTAATTCTTGAGAGGTACCGGATTAAAAATAAAGGAATATAGTGATTTAATTTATGAAAAAACGACAGGATAGCGGCAGTATTTTACTTTGGTGGGGAAGTATCTTATTTACCAGCGGTATCCATATTTCTCTGATATGGCTATTGAGTAACACATTTATGCTCCCGCCCTCTACAGAGGTCTCTCCTGTGGCAATGATGCTCGCTTTGTCGACAGAACCGGAGTTTACCCAAAACTTAGAGCAAGACTCGGTGGTGGGGATCACCCAAAATACTAATGAGCCGATAGTCGAGCAGTTGGAAAACCAACCAGAAGATGTCAGCCCAGTGCTGACAGCTCCCGAGCACTCTAATGCTTCGTTGGTTGTTGAAAGAAAGGTAGACGCCGACAAAAAAGAGCCGACCAAGGTAAAGCGACCACAACAAAAAGTGATGACACCGCGCCAACCTATCAGCGAGCAATCACCTGAAAATCAAAGCAAACCTTCTACGCCCGCAGTAACAACCAGCACACCCTTGTCTGGCGAAAGTCACCAGGTTGCGGCGGCCGCGAACAGTGATTCGGCGCATAATCAAAAGAGTAAAATGAATTGGAAAAGTCGCTTACAAGGGCATCTGGCGGGGTTTAAACGCTATCCTCCCAGTGCCAGAAAACAGCGCCAACAAGGAGACGCGATTATCCGTTTTGTAGTCAATAAAGAGGGATATGTGCTCTCCGTTAAACTCATTAAGAGCAGTGGGGCAGCGGCTTTAGATCAAGAAGCATTGGCCGTGATTAAACGCGCCCAACCATTGCCTCAGCCGCCTGCTGGGTTGTTATCGAATGGGCAGATATCATTGGCTATGCCGATTGATTTTGAGCTAAAAAGTAAAAAATGGTGAACGGTGGGGGCCGTTTGAAACTGTTTAGAGAAATAAAGGATAAAAAAACAAACCGGGCATAAAGCCCGGTTTAATCAGTGAGAAAAGATTAGGCAGAAATATTATTCACCAGGGCAGCGCAGGCAACGCTCCGCCTCGTCAGTGCCCAGTTTTAACTTGGACTGCAAATCACGCAATGCCGTCCGCAAACCTTCCTCAATAACGGGATGGTAGAACGGCATATCCAGCATTTGATTGATGGTCATTTGCTGTTGATGTGCCCAAGCCAATAGGTGTGCAATATGCTCGGCGCTCGGCCCCATCATCTCGGCACCCAGGAAGCGACCTGTTCCCTGTTCGCCATAAACCCGCAAAATACCTTTGTTTTTCAGCATGACACGCGAGCGACCTTGGTTCTCAAAAGAGACTTCACCGATTTCAAAACAACCGCATGCACTGAATTTTTGTGACAGCTCGCGGAAAGTAGAGCCCACCATCGCGATTTGTGGATCAGAGAACACCACTGAAATTACGCTGCGGCGTAAGCCCGGCACCACTTCAGGGAACCCGCCGGCATTCACCCCCGCAATGCGGGCCTGATCACTGGCTTCATGCAACAATGGCAATTGGTTACTGGCATCCCCGGCGATAAAGATATGTGGCACGCTGGTCTGCATTGTCAGCCGGTCGGCGGGCGGTACGCCGCGCTCATCAAGCTCCAGTGAGGTATTTTCCAGCCCCAGTTTATCGACATTTGGACGGCGACCAGTGGCCGCTAAAACATAATCCACCATAATTTCTTGTGGTGAACCGGCCTCATCCAGATAGCGGATAAAGACTTTGTCCCCTTCGCGCTGCATCACTTCAACTTTTACATCTGGATTGAGATAGAATTCCTCACCCAGCGTTTTTGCTGCATAATTGCGCACAATGCTGTCTGTCAGGGGGCCGACACCGCCACCCACGCCGAACATTTTGACTTGAACGCCGAGCCGATGCAGCGCCTGACCAAGCTCCAGCCCGATAACCCCAGGGCCGAAAACTGCGACTGATTCGGGTAAGTCATCCCAGTTGAAAACGTCATCATTGACGATAAGCCGGTCACCCAGCTCATTCCAGGCGGCAGGCCAAGTTGGGCGAGAGCCGGTGGCAATCACAATACGCTGCGCAATAATCCGTGTGTGATCATCGACTTGCAGTGTATTGTCATCAATAAAATGGGCGTAACCCTGAATTTTATCCTCTGCTGGAATATTATCGACACCTTCCAACACAAACCCGACAAAACGGTCGCGTTCGCGCTTCACGCGATCCATCACTTCGCGGCCATTAATCAAGATCTTACCTTGCGGGTGGATACCAAAACCGGGCGCTTTTTCAATCTGATGTACAGCTTCAGCCGCAGCAATCAGCAGTTTGGATGGCATGCAACCGACGCGAGCGCAGGTGGTGCCGTATTCGCCACCTTCAATCATCACCACATTGGGGGTCGACAGTTTGGCAGCGCGATAAGCGCCAAGTCCGGCAGTACCGCCGCCAATCACGGCGACATCAACGTTTAAGGTTTTCATGTCTGTTCCTAACCAGAAAAAAGGGTAGGCCGGAGCCTACCTACAAGTTTATTCATATTATCTTCATTCTATTAATAGTATTAAGCAGACAGATAACTTTCTAAATCATCACTGCCACCAATGTGGCGACCACCGATGAACACCTGTGGCACAGTCCCGCGACCCGTTACAGCCCGCAGACTGACCGTCGTTGCATCTTTACCCAGCACGATTTCTTCATACTGAATACCATGGTCTTGCAGCATTTGTTTTGCTTTGGCGCAGAATGGGCAGCCCGGTTTGGTAAAGACAGAAACAGATTCCTGCACTTTAAAATCAGGTGCCAGATATTTCAGTATAGTGTCAGCATCAGACACTTCAAACGGGTCGCCCGGTTTGTTTGGTTCGACAAACATTTTCTCAACCACACCGTTGCGCACCAGCATGGAGTAACGCCATGAACGCGGACCAAAGCCCAGATCCGCTTTCTCAACCAGCATGTCCATGCCTTTGGTGAACTCGCCATTGCCATCAGGAATGAAAGTGATATTTTCAGCATGCTGATCGGCTTTCCAGGCATTCATCACGAAAGTATCATTGACTGACACACACAGAATGCTATCAACACCCTGCTGTTTAAACACACCGGCCAGTTCGTTATAACGCGGCAGATGGCTAGATGAACAGGTCGGGGTAAAGGCACCCGGCAGTGAAAACACGATGACGGTTTTATTGTTAAACAATTCATCGGTAGTGACATCAACCCACTGGTCGCCCTGACGAGTATGGAAAGTCACTTGTGGGATTTTTTTACCTTCTTGACTAGTGAACATCTGTAACTCCTTAATTAAAAAATGAAATATTTAAATTTTTCTGGGTATCTCTTCGTTGGGACACATTATTCATTTTATCACTTGATAGTTCTAATCACTGGTTGCTATCTTATCTATCGTCAATGACTATCATAAAGCGGAGCACCGATGAATATTCGTGATTTAGAATACCTGGTGGCGCTGGCTGAATTCAGGCATTTCCGGCGCGCCGCCGACTCTTGTCATGTCAGTCAGCCCACATTAAGTGGCCAGATTCGTAAATTGGAAGATGAGCTGGGCGTGATGTTGTTAGAACGCACCAGCCGGAAAGTGCTGTTTACGCAGGCTGGATTACTGCTGGTGGAGCAAGCCAGAACAGTATTACGGGAAGTGAAAGTGCTCAAAGAAATGGCCAGTTTGCAGGGTGAGAGTATGTCTGGCCCGCTGCATATTGGGCTGATTCCTACTGTTGGGCCATATCTATTGCCGCAAATCATTCCTATGTTGCATCAAACATTCCCGAAACTGGAAATGTATCTGCACGAAGCACAAACCCAAAATCTTCTGGCCCAGTTGGATAGCGGCAAACTCGATTGCGCTATTTTGGCATTGGTCAAAGAGACCGAGGCCTTTATTGAAGTTCCACTGTTTGATGAGCCGATGCAATTGGCAATTTATGCTGATCATCCATGGGCCAATCGTGACAAAGTACAGATGCATGAACTGGCTGGCGAGAAATTGCTGATGCTGGAGGATGGCCACTGTTTGCGTGATCAGGCGATGGGTTTTTGCTTCCAGGCGGGCGCTGAAGAAGACACGCATTTCCGCGCCACCAGTTTAGAAACGCTGCGTAACATGGTTGCAGCGGGCAGCGGAATTACATTATTGCCATCACTGGCAGTACCGAATGAAAGAAAGCGCGACGGCGTTTGTTATCTGGAATGCTACAAACCGGTGCCAAAACGCACCATTGCGTTGGTGTACCGCCCCGGTTCCCCATTGCGTGGCCGCTATGAGCAACTTGCCGAGGCGATACGTGAACACATGCAACCGCGCATGAGTTCAGAGGCTATAAACCAAAAGTTAGAACAGGCGGTTTAATCCATTAAGCGCCGCCACTCGGTAGGCTTCCGCCATGGTCGGGTAGTTGAAGGTAGTATTAACGAAATATTCGATAGTATTGCCTTCTCCTTTTTGTTCCATGATGGCCTGCCCGATGTGGATAATTTCCGCCGCACGTTCACCAAAGCAATGAATTCCAAGGATCTGTTTGGTTTCGCGATGGAACAGAATCTTCAAACTGCCGGTATCCATGCCCACGATTTGCGCCCGCGCGAGGTGTTTAAATTGCGCCCGGCCGACCTCATAGGGGACTTTCATTGCAGTCAAATCCTGTTCAGTTTTACCTACCGAACTGATTTCCGGAATGGTGTAAATACCCGTCGGAATATCTTCAATCAGGTGAGTATTCGCCTCGCCTTTGATCATCGCCTGCGCGGCAATTCGCCCTTGGTCATAAGCCGCCGAAGCCAGACTTGGGTAGCCAATCACATCACCCACAGCATACACATGGGGCAGCGCTGTTTGGTACATGCTGTTGACCTTCAACAAACCACGGCTATCGGCTTCGAGCCCAATATTCTCCAGGCCCAAACCACTGGTGTTACCGGTGCGGCCATTGGCATATAACAAGCAGTCGGCTTTGACTTTTTTGCCCGATTTTAAATGGACAATAACTCCATCAACCGTGCCTTCAATCTGCTCAAACTCTTCATTGTGGCGAATAACCACGCCGTTATTCCAGAAGTGGTAAGAGAGGGCATCTGACATTTCCTGATCGAGGAAGGCCAAAAGGCGGTCGCGGGTATTGATTAAGTCGACTTTGACACTTAAACCACGGAAAATTGATGCATATTCACAGCCAATAACCCCCGCACCATAGATAATGACGTGCTGTGGTTCATGGCTGAGTTGTAAAATGGTATCACTGTCGTAAATGCGTTCGTGGGTAAAATCCACGTTTGCTGGGCGATAAGGGCGTGAACCCGTCGCTATCACGATGTTGTCGGCTCGCAGTGTATCGTTGGTGCCATCGGCATAACGCACATTGATAGTATTGGCGTCTATGAAGCTGGCATCACCGGAGAACATTTGGCAGTGATTGCGATCATAAAAACCTTGGCGCATACGGGTTTGCTGGCTAATAACGCGATCCGCATGGTTTAAGATATCAGCAAAAGAAGAGCTGATGGTTCTGGCATTGTCGCTGTAGAGTGGGTTTTGGTTGAACTCGATAATTCGGCTAACGGCGTGGCGCAAAGCTTTGGAAGGGATAGTGCCCCAATGGGTGCAGCCCCCGCCCACATTATTATACCGTTCAATCACGGCAACTCGGGCACCTTGCTTGACCAACCCCATAGCGGCGCCTTCACCGCCAGGACCCGAGCCAATAACAATGGCATCAAAATGGAAGTGCTGTTGCATGTAGGAGAGACCTGTTTTTATACAAAATTACAACGCCACATTAACATCATCCCAAGTATAACCCAATAAACAATGGGTAAATCACCGTGATGTCTGCTGTAAAACGGCAATTCCGTATTGGGATGATACGTTTGTATAACGGTTGTTACTGTAAAGTTTGGTATATTGCTGACTATATGTCTTAGATTAAGAAATTGGATATCCCTTGGGTACGATTATGGGCGTCAGAGCACAACAAAAAGAACGGACTCGTCGTTCCCTTATCGAAGCGGCGTTCAGCCAACTGAGTGCTGAGCGGAGTTTTGCCAGTCTGAGTTTGCGGGAAGTTTCCCGTGAGGCGGGTATTGCACCGACTTCTTTTTACCGGCATTTCCGTGATGTAGACGAACTTGGGCTGACAATGGTCGATGAAAGCGGCCTGATGTTGCGCCAACTTATGCGGCAAGCTCGTCAGCGGATTGCTAAGGGCGGCAGCGTTATCCGTACTTCAGTTTCAACTTTTATGGAATTTATTGGTAATAACCCGAATGCATTCCGTTTATTGCTGCGGGAACGTTCCGGGACTTCCGCTGCATTTCGTGCGGCAGTTGCGCGTGAAATTCAGCATTTTATTGCCGAATTGGCCGATTACCTCGAGCTGGAAAACCACATGCCGCGCAGCTTCACTGAAGCTCAAGCTGAGGCCATGGTCACAATAGTGTTCAGTGCGGGTGCAGAAGCGCTGGACGTGGATATTGAACAACGGCGACAGTTAGAAGAACGTTTGGTTTTACAACTGCGGATGATCTCCAAAGGCGCTTATTATTGGTATCGTCGTGAGCAGGAAAAGCTGGCCGTATCCCGTGCTTAATAAGGAAAAGGTAAGAAAAATGATGGAACAATCGTGCTCTGAGAAACAGTCTCACTCTGAAAAACAGTCTCACCGTGAAACCGGTACACTGCTGCTGGCCTTGATTACGGGGTTGGCAATAAACGGCTCATTTAACGCGTTATTCAGTGGATTTGTTCCTTTTTCAATCTTTCCGCTGCTGGCATTAATTTTGGCGGTTTATTGTCTGCATCAGCGCTATCTCAATTTTGCCATGCCGCAAGGTCTGCCGGTGCTAGCGGGTGCGTGTTTTTTACTTGGTATTCTAGTGTATAGCGCGATTGTGCGGGTTGAACATCCGGCGATTGGCTCTAACTTTGTTCCTTCTATTTTAAGTGTGGCGTTGGTGTTTTGGATTCTGTTCAAACTGAAAGCACGTAAATCGATGCAGACAGATATCAATGCCGATAGCGGCACGGATACAGATAATCAGCAGCCGCAATAGCTTTTCTGTTCACCAATATCCCCAAATCAAAAGGGCAACATTGCGTTGCCCTTTTGTTTGTGTCCGATTCCCGCTTTTCGTCAGTCTCTTTTTTCCAACAAAACCCCACACTCCATATGATGGGTGTAAGGGAATTGATCAAATAGCGCTAATCGGCTGATTTTATGGGTATGTTGCAGCTGTTCCAAATTGGCGCACAGGGTCTCTGGGTTACAGGAGATATAAAGGATGCGCGGATAAGCTTGTACTAGCTTGACGGTTTCACCATCCAACCCACTGCGCGGTGGGTCGACAAAAATGGTTTCGCAGTTATAGCTAGTTAAATCAATATCTTTCAGGCGGTTGAACTCACGCACACCTTGCATGGCTTGGGTAAACTCTTCCGCAGACATCCGGATAATTTGCACGTTATCGATGTGATTGGCGGCAATGTTGTATTGCGCCGCCGCCACTGACGGTTTGGCGATTTCAGTCGCTAATACGCGTTCAAAATTACGTGCCAATGCCAGTGAGAAATTACCGTTGCCGCAATATAGCTCCAATAAATCGCCGCTGGCATGTTGGGTGACATCAATCGCCCATTCCAGCATATGAATATTCACCGCAGCATTAGGTTGGGTGAAGCTATTTTCAACCTGACGATAAATCATCTCGCGCCCGGCAACCGGCAGCACTTCGTCGATATAGTCGTGATCCAGCATGATTTTGGTTTTTGATGCCCGCCCAATCAGTTGCAAATCAAAGCCTTGCTCACACAATTGGTCACGCAGTTCCCGCGCTTTTTGCTGCCATTCTTCATCTAATGGACGGTGATACAGCAAAGATGCGATCAGCTTGCCGCTCAGAGTCGATAAGTAATCAATCTGGAACAGTTTGCGTCGTAAAATCGGCTCGGCTCTGATGGCGGTCATCAGTACGCTCATCAGGCGATTAATTAACAAACTGGCGACCGGGAATTGCTCAACCCGAATTCGCTGCTTGGTCTGTTGGTCAAACATGATGTGGTACAGGTCATCTTCATCATGCCAAACGCGGAACTCGGCTCTCATGCGGTAATGCTGTGCGGGAGAACGGAATATTTCCGCAGCGGGGGCCTGAAACGGCGACATCATCGCCTGAAGACGGGCAGATTTTTCCGCCAATTGGTGCTCGTAGCCGTCAGTCGGCAGGATGTCAGGAGTCATGTTTCTTCTCGTCTGGACATTATGAAAAGGTTTATTGCTGCGGATTGTAGGGAAAGTAGCTCTGATGTCCAGTTTGTTGTGTTTATTAATTTGTTACATCAATGGAAGTCTAGATATCTATTTGACTTGATCGTAACATTGTACTCCGGCCTCAAGCTGTTATTTAAACACTTAAGAGTTAAAAGGGAATCCGGTGTAAATCCGGAGCTGACGCGCAGCGGTAAGGGGATGTTACGGCGATAGGTTTCAACCAGACACTGTCCGTAAGGATGGGAAGTCATCGCCCGCTCTGTTTTATTTATAGTCAGATAACAGAGATCCCAAGCCCGAAAACCTGCCGGTATACGTCGCAATATTCGTGGTCGTCGCGTACTACCGGCCATGGCTCTGCGGCATCCGCTATTTGAGTTTGGATGCTTTATGACAATTAAAAAATATACGCTGTTCACAGCCCTTTCTGTGACGGCATTTTCTGGCTGGGCGCAAGACAACACCACCGCCGGCAATAAAGACGAAATAGTAGTTACTGCCAGTCGTTTCAAACAACCGGTTTCTACAATATTGGCACCTGCCGATGTGGTCACGCGCGATGATATTGAGCGCTGGCAGGCAAAAAGTCTTAATGAAGTCATGCGCCGCTTGCCTGGTGTGGATATTGCTCAAATGGGAGGATTGGGTCAGGGTTCTTCTATGTATATCCGTGGTACGGAAGCGCGCCATGTGCTTATCTTGATTGATGGTATCCCACTGGCTCGCACCGGTATCGTCAATAGTGTCAATCTCGATCAAATCCCGATCTCCTTGGTGCAGCGGATTGAGTATATCCGTGGGCCGCGCTCGGCGGTGTATGGCTCTGGTGCAATTGGTGGCGTCATTAACGTGATTACGCAAACAGACCAAGAAGGTGCGCAGATTAATGCTGGTGTCGGTTCTAAAGGCTATCAGCAATATGATGGCAGTGTTCGCCAGCGCTTTGGTGACACCTTAGCTACATTGGCGGGTGGATATCAAACCACCAATGGCTATAACATCAGGCCTGACTCGCCAAACCCAATTGATAGTGATCGCGACGGTTTTCGCAATAAAAACTTCTGGGCAGGGTTGGAACATCAGTTTAACCAAGAGATTTCCGGTTTTGTTAGAGGTTATGGTTATACCAACAATACTGATTACGATATTGGCGGCTTGTCGTCCCCTGCATACAGCGGCGATGAAGAGCGGCTATATAACCATACTTATGATGCCGGGCTGCGTTATGCATCGGGCGCTTATTCTTCCCAATTAGTCGGTAGCTATCAGAAATATAAGGACTATAACTTTAGCAGCCAATATGGCCGCTATGGCGTGGCGACCACACTGGATAATATGGATCAGCGGAATGTGCAATGGGGTAACACTTACAGCTTTGAAAGTGGAACACTGAGCGCGGGCCTGGACTGGCAACAGCAGCGCCTGACCTCATCTAACCAAACTATCTCAGATACTTATAAGCGGGATAACACCGGTTTATACCTCAGTGGGCAGCAGAAACTCGGCGATGTCACGCTGGAGGCTTCTGGCCGTGGAGATAAAGATGAGCAATTTGGCTGGCATGAAACATGGCAAACAGCGGTGGGTTGGGAGTTCGTTCCGGATTACCGCGTGACCTTATCTTACGGAACCGGCTTCCTCGCGCCTTCATTGGGCCAACAATATGGCTCGCAGCGCTTCGACATCATCTCAAACAGTGACCTTAAACCGGAAGAATCTCGCCAATGGGAAGCGGGGCTGGAAGGGGTAACTGGGCCGGTTGATTGGCGCTTGTCGGCTTATCACAACAAAATTGAAAACCTGATTGATTACTCCTTTGATAACTCAACCTTCAAGGGGCAATACTACAATGTCAATTCTGCGACCATCAAAGGCGTGGAATGGACGGGGAACCTCACTACCGGCATATTTACGCATGCGGTTACCTTGCAATATATTGACCCGCGTAATGATTTGAATAATGAGGTATTAGCTCGCCGTTCTAAGCAACAGGCTAAGTATCAGTTAGATTGGACGATGTTCAATCTTGATATGGACGTCTCTTATCAATATTACGGTAAACGCTATGACAACATCACTTCGATTTATAACCCGACTCAGCGCGAATTATCGAGTTACAGCACAGTAGACGTTTCAGCTGGTTATCCGGTTACTTCTCATCTCACAGTTCGTGGTAGAATTGCTAACCTGTTTGATAAAGAATACGAAACGGCTTATGGCTATAAAACCGCTGGACGAGAGTATTACCTCACAGGAAGTTATAACTTCTAAGGCTGATACTGCTCCTCGCCCGACAGCGCTGATTTTTGATTCCGGTGTTGGCGGGCTATCTGTTTATCAAGAGATTCGGCAATTGCTGCCGGATCTCCACTATATATATGCTTTCGATAACGTCGCGTTCCCTTATGGGGAGAAGTCAGGTGAATTTATCGTTGAGCGCGTATTAGACATTGTCACTGCGGTACAACAGCGCCATCCGCTGGCGATTGTGGTTATCGCCTGTAACACGGCCAGTACCGTTTCTTTGCCTGCTTTACGCGAACGTTTTGATTTCCCCGTCGTCGGTGTTGTTCCGGCGATTAAACCTGCGGTACGGCTCACGCGGAATGGTGTTGTCGGCCTACTGGCTACCCGCGGCACAGTTCATGCTTCTTATACCTTGGATTTGATTGAACGTTTTGCCACAGATTGCAAAATTGAGCTGTTGGGATCATCCGAGCTGGTGGAGTTGGCAGAAACCAAGCTGCATGGTGGGGCAGTCCCGCCGGAAGCATTAAAGAAAATCCTTCATCCGTGGCTCGCTATGCGCGAACCGCCAGATACCATTGTTTTAGGTTGCACTCATTTCCCTCTATTAACTGAAGAGTTAGCGCAAGTGCTGCCAGAAGGCACCCGAATGGTAGATTCCGGTGCTGCAATTGCTCGCCGTACCGCCTGGCTTATCTCTTCTCAGGAAAATGTCGTTTCTTCTCAGGCGGAAAACATTGCGTATTGCATGGCATTGAATACAGGCACTGACGCTTTATTACCCGTTTTGCAGAGTTATGGCTTCCCAACGCTGGAAAAACTGCCAATTTAGCGGCGTTTTGACTAAAGATTCAGCGGTTGAAAAGTTTTTTCAAATTAGGGGTTGCAGGCTGTCAGGAACTCCCTATAATGCGCCTCCACTGACCGGGAAC
>NZ_CABHXX010000014.1 GCF_902170565.1 Yersinia thracica | reverse complement strand
GGCAGCATCGGCCCGATATTTGATAAAGAGAAAGAGCAAAACCGCCTCAAAGAAGCACAGCTGATTGGCGAGATAGGCGGTCAGGCAATGGATATTGCGCGGACGCAGGGGGATATTCTCGGGCTTGAGGAAGCGTTGAAACGCCATCCTGAGCTGAAAGGCGATGCGGATGCCTTACGCGAAACGCCCGAATACAAAGCCGAAATGCAGAAATACGGCACCGGCAGTGCACTGCAACAAGGTCTTCAGGCCGCCACCGCCGCTATTCAAGGGCTGGCGGGCGGGAATATGGCGCAAGCGCTGGCAGGGGCTTCCGCGCCCTATCTGGCTGAAGTGATTAAGAAAAGCACCGGCGATAATCAGGCGGCCAATGCCATGGCGCACGCCGTATTGGGTGCAGTCACCGC
>NZ_CABHXX010000013.1 GCF_902170565.1 Yersinia thracica | reverse complement strand
ATATATATATTATCGCTATAATACCGGCCAGTAAGTTCATTGATGATTGAATCATTACGGCGTACTTGATATCTGCATCACTGTGTACAAATATAAAGAATAATGGCAACATTGATAACTTTGCGACTATCATTAAATTTGTCACAACAGACAGCTTTTCTATTCCTTGGAAAAACCACACTGGCATCAGTGTCGTTCCTATCAACATGAGTACCGTATAAATTAACTCACGTTGGATCACTGCATGCGAGTTTGTAGCAAGAAGTAAAACAACTATTACAATTGAAACTAAGCATAATATAAATTTTGAAAATAGTGTTTCAAAGAAAATCTTAGATATATACTCTGGATCGTCTTGGTATTCAGCTATTTTTTTTGTTGCTGATAAATTAAATCCAAAATCAATTAAAATAACAAAATATTGTGCTAATGAAAGTGTAAGACTATAGACCCCAAATCCCTCTACCCCCAACACACGAGTTAGATAGGGTAAGGTTAAAAGAGGTATAATATAATTACTTCCTTGCAACAAAAGTAAAGAAAAAATATTTCTTCGTAACACTGACATTTAAATTTCCAGCTATTGGATTAAATTATTTTTTCATGAGTCTTGAGTCTATTAATTAACTCTTCATCCTCATAACATGAAATTTATTTCTGACAGAAACTTGCAAATAGATAACCTAAAATCAAGACACGCTACCGCCCTTGGCTTACAGCTACCAATGCACTGCTCTCAAGCTTCATTATGCAATTCAATTAAAAAAACAATAATAACAAACAGTTACATGAAATACTGATATACCTGTTTTTATAAACACATAACTCTTATACATCTAAACAGGCATTACAAGCAAAAGGGTTGGGCAAAAACAGGCGATGATGTACTAATCAACGCATAAAAAATCATGAATGCCAAGGTAGTTAACCTATCTCTTGTTTTATCAATTGTTCTAAAAGATCAATATGACCTTCATCATCGTTCAGCGCTGGGATATATTCAAATTTCTCACCGCCAGCATGTAAGAAAATTTCTCGGTTTTGCTCTTTGATCTCTTCCAACGTTTCCAGGCAATCAGCAGAAAAACCGGGGCAAATGAGCTGAATATGCTTAATACCTTGGGAAGGTAAGCTTTTTAATGTCTCGTCAGTATAAGGCGTGAGCCAAGGCTCGCGACCAAATCGAGACTGATAAGTCATCATAATTTTCTCCGCAGGTAATTCGAGCTCAGCCCGTAAAGCACGACTGGTATCCTCACAACGT
The DNA here is from genome assembly GCF_902170565.1 of Yersinia thracica. Taxonomy (GTDB): domain Bacteria; phylum Pseudomonadota; class Gammaproteobacteria; order Enterobacterales; family Enterobacteriaceae; genus Yersinia; species Yersinia thracica. Next base: position 25,887 of record NZ_CABHXX010000013.1, on the reverse strand, counting down.
TGCGGATAGTCATCCCCTAACTGCGCATAGCGTTTAGGAATCCCATGAAAAGACAGCACTAACCGGTCTGGTTTACCATGTTGAACAAAAGCCTGCTCAACACTTTGCTTCAAAGCTGATATATAAGTGGGATGCTCGGCATAATCTCGGATAAAAGAAACCGATGGTAAACGGCGATAGCCTTTCAAAATTCGCGCCACAGCATCCCACACTGCCGCACTGGTCGAGCAAGAATATTGCGGATAAAGCGGCAATACCACCAGCTTGGTTACACCTTGCGCGAGCAATTTGTCAATGGCATCCGGTAGATTTGGCGAGCCGTAGCTCATACCTAACTCAACAGGGATATCGGGCATACGTGCCGCTAATGCTTTTTGCTGCCGGCGGCTATAGACCAATAAAGGCGAGCCTTCATCCATCCAGACAGATTGATATAATTTAGCCACGCGCGGCGATCGAATGGGCAAGATAATACCGCGCAACAATGGCCACCAAAGTAATCGCGATGTATCTACCACCCGGCGGTCACTCAAGAACTCGGCCAGATAACGTTTGACCGCTTGTGGTGTAGGGGCATCCGGTGTTCCCAGATTAACCATCAGTACGCCAAGCTTACTTTCCATCATGCAGGAGTCCTTTTGTGTATTACGCCGTTTATTCGAACAGACAAATATGCTGGCAACGTTATTTGGAGCCGGTCATGTAAAATAATAAAGGCGACCCCAGGCCGCCTTAGCTATCTTACCATTCAGAATTAACCGAGAATAGTCGCCAGTTCTGCACTGATTTCTGCTACTTTGCGGGTTCCGTCCAGTTTAAAGTATTGCGTATTACCTGCATCCGCTTCTTTACGATAGTAAGAAACCAATGGTGCCGTTTGCTGATGATATTCAACCAGACGTTTGCGGACAGTGGATTCTTGATCATCTTTACGGATGGTCAGTTCTTCGCCGGTTACATCATCTTTATCTTCAACTTTAGGTGGGTTGAATTTAATGTGGTAAACACGACCTGAAGCAGCATGTACCCGACGCCCGACGATGCGATCAACAATCAGATCGTCCGGAACATCAAATTCCAGCACATAATCAACCTTGATACCGGCTTCTTTCATGGCATCAGCTTGAGGAATAGTACGTGGGAACCCATCTAGCAGGAAACCGTCACGACAATCGTCCTGTGTAATGCGCTCTTTAACCAATGCAATGACCAGCTCATCAGTGACCAGCTTGCCGGCATCCATAATTTCTTTCGCTTTCAGACCTAACTCAGAACCTGCTTTTACAGCGGCGCGCAACATATCACCAGTAGAGATTTGCGGAATACCGTATTTCTCCATGATGAATTGAGCCTGAGTACCCTTACCAGCGCCCGGAGCGCCCAGCAGAATGATACGCATTGCGTAAATCCCCTTGCTTGTAGTTTTTCTATGTGTTTTTACTTAAATAAATAGAAATTGCGGAAAACAAGCAACCTTACCATTTCCAGGGGGGTTGGCTCAAGGCGCGCGAGCCGAAGCAGTGGGATTGAATCAGGGAGAGTCTGGCGAAATATAACTATAACAGGCTGAAACTAAATAAAAAAAACGCCCCGAGCACATTATCTGCTCGAGGCGTTCTAATACTAAATTAAGCAGTTAATAGCTGGTTCATTCGGCGAATAAACTGGTTAGGATCCTCTAAGGTACCTCGTTCAGCTAAGAGCGCTTGATCTAGTAATAACTCAACCCATTCAGCAAATTGGGTGTCATCCGCGACATCAGCGGCACGTTTGACCAAACCGTGCTCTGGGTTTAATTCAAAGATGTATTTCACTTCCGGTGCTTGTTGGCCAGCAGCTGCGAACAATTTCGCCATCTGCGTGCTCATTTCATCAGCGTCCGTGGTGACAATCGCCGGAGTATCCGTTAGGCGGTGTGTTAGGCGGACATCTTTAACTCGCTCACCCAGCAGGGTTTTCACACGCTCGACAAAAGGTTCCAGCGCTTTATCTGCTTCTTGCTGCTCTGGACGTTCTTCATCAGCCAGTTTGTTCAGTGAATCATCCGCTTTACTGACTGACTGGAAGACTTTGCCCTCGAACTCCGTCAGGTAACTCATCATCCATTCGTCAATGCGATCGGATAACAGCAAGACTTCAATACCTTTTTTACGGAACAGTTCCAGATGTGGGCTGTTCTTGGCCGCAGCATAGCTATCAGCCGTGATGTAATAAATCTTCTCCTGCCCTTCGGCCATACGGCTGACATAATCTTCTAATGATAGGGTCTGCGCGGAGCTGTCTGTATGGGTTGAAGCAAAGCGCAGCAACTTGGCAATAGTCTCTTTGTTACTACCATCTTCAGCTGGCCCCTCTTTTAGCGCCATACCGAACTGTTGCCAGAACTGCTGATATTTCTCAGCATCATCTTTAGCCAGTTTTTCCAACATTTGCAGCACACGTTTGGTCAGCGCACTGCGCAGATTCTGAGTCACGCGGCTGTCTTGCAGGATCTCACGCGAAACGTTCAGCGGCAGATCATTGGAATCAATCAGACCACGGACAAACCGCAGGTAATTTGGCATGAATTGCTCAGCGTCATCCATAATGAATACGCGCTGGACGTACAGTTTCAAGCCGTGTTTGTGGTCACGATTCCACATATCCCAAGGCGCTTGCGCCGGAATGTAGAGCAGACTGGTGTACTCTTGCTTACCTTCTACGCGGTTATGACTCCAAATCAATGGGTCAGTAAAGTCATGAGCAATATGTTTGTAGAATGCTTTGTATTCGTCGTCAGTTATTTCCGCTTTACCGCGCGTCCACAATGCCTGGGCTTTGTTGATTTTCTCCCAGGTTACCGTGCCATCTTCTTCATTTTTACTTTGGATTTCGACTGGCAGCGCAATATGGTCTGAATATTTGCTGATAACAGAGCGTAAACGCCAGTCATCAAGATATTCATCTTCACCTTCGCGCAGGTGCAATGTGATTTCTGTACCGCGTTCTTCTTTGGTGATATCCGCGATGGTGTAATCGCCCTCACCTGCTGATTCCCAGAACACGCCAGCATCTGCGGGTGCGCCAGCTGCACGGGTACGAACAGTCACTTTATCTGCCACGATGAAAGCAGAATAGAAGCCCACACCAAACTGACCGATTAATTGGCTATCTTTAGCTTGATCTGAACCAATAGATTCAAGAAATGCTTTAGTCCCTGATTTCGCGATAGTACCAAGATTATCAATGACTTCTTCACGGCTCATACCAATGCCGTTATCACTTAGGGTCAAAGTACGCTTTTCTTTATCAAAAGATAAACGCACACGCAGCTCACCATCACCTTCAAATAATTCTGGCTGAGATAGCGCGCGGAAACGGAGTTTATCTGCCGCATCAGAGGCGTTGGAGATAAGCTCGCGCAAGAAAATTTCTTTATTGGAATAAAGCGAGTGAATCATCAAATGGAGAAGCTGTTTGACTTCTGACTGAAATCCACGGGTTTCTTGACCTTTCATACTCATTAATTACCTCAATCCAAATTACCGATAGGTACATAAAATCTGACAATGAGGATCAGATGGGGTCAATCGCGGGGGGTTTCAAGTCTAAATACTGAAAAAACAGAGAATCGGGGGCGATTTACTGAACATCACGAATGAAATTATTCATATGATAATCAATAACAAAACAATCGCCCACCAGATTTAAGGGGATAGTGACTGAATAAAATTAAAACTTAATCGGATTTCGCCCTGCTAACGAGTGGGATAAGGTGGTGCCGTCAACCATTTCCAACTCGCCCCCCACCGGCACACCATGCGCGATACGGCTGGCTAACACCCCATATTGGCCGCACATCTGGCCGATATAGTTGGCGGTAGCATCCCCTTCGACTGTCGGGTTGGTCGCCAGAATGACTTCGGTGATAGTTTCCGTTTCAAGCCGTTTTTCCAGCAAATCTAACCCAATATCACCAGGGCCAATACCATCCATGGGGGATAAATGCCCCATCAGCACAAAATAACGCCCACCAAACTGGCCGGTTTGCTCGATAGCATGGATATCTGCCGGGCTTTCGACCACACAGATTTGACCATTTTGCTGCCGTCGTGGGTTAGAGCATATCGTGCAATGGTCTTGCTCGGTAAATGTACGGCAATCAGCACAGTGGCCGATTTCGGACATTGCCCGAGTCAAAGACTGCGCCAGACGCATTCCACCGCTACGATCACGTTGTAGCAGTTGGAATGCCATCCGCTGCGCTGATTTCGGGCCGACCCCCGGCAAGCAGCGCAACGCCTCCATTAATGATTCAAGGAGTGGACTGGTTTGCATCAGAACGGCATCTTAAAGCCTGGTGGTAATTGCATACCACTGGATACAGAAGCCATTTTCTCTTTTTGCGTTTCATCGATACGGCGAGCAGCATCGTTCAATGCAGCAGCAATCAAATCTTCCAGCATTTCTTTATCTTCTTCAACCAACAAGCTTGGGTCGATTTCAACCCGGCGGCAGTTATGCGCCCCATTGATGGTGACTTTTACCAAGCCCGCGCCAGATTCACCGGTCACTTCCAATTTGGCGACTTCTTCCTGCATCTGCTGCATTTTTTCCTGCATCTGCTGGGCTTGTTTCATTAAATTGCCAATACCGCCTTTACCAAACATAGTCATCTCTCATAGCAAGGGGCCGCGTCAGTGCACCATGCACTTATCGCAGCGGTTAAACCGGTCGGATACTGTCTTCATCCAGTTCGGCGTCGAAGAAACGACGCAGTGTCTGAATATGATTATCCGCAATAATTGACTGGCGGGCTTGTGCCAGTTTTTCTTCATATATGGCCTGCCGCCATTCCAACGGAGTACGCTCCGCCAGATTATCATCTTCGATGACGCTAAGTGTGACAGCATTCCCGTGTAATTCGCTCAATGCCTCTGCCAGTGCCTTTTGCGCCGAAGGCGAGTTTAAATGGCGCTGGGCAGAACGCAAGTGAAGGCAAATATTACCCGGTTCTATTTCTTCTTTAAATGCATTCAGCGCAAGTTGCTGCACTAATTTGGGAATTTGTAGCTTATCTATCTCTGCTGCCCATGGGTCTCGCACCATCGCCTCTTGAGCCAATTTAGCAGAAAGCTCGGGCGTTTTTTCATGCTCCAACGCAGAGCGCAATGCTTTTGGCGTAGCAACAGGCTCAGCCGATACCTCCGGTTGATTCTGCGCCGTCCAACGATAAGCTTCTTTCTTCGCTGGCTTTTTTTCTTCCGTAGATTTAGCCGCCAGCCGCTGCTGACTACGCTCAGTCACCGAAGCTAAGCGCTCCAGTGCTGAGTTTGCCGGCCGCGCTTTTCCTGGCGCCGCCGGCTCATTCTTTTTTGGTGTGGTCGTCCCCGATTGTCGCAATAACTGCGTGCGCGCTTGAAGTAATTGTGCGGTGGAATCAGGGAGCGTGGTATTGACCGGTGCAACAGCGCCTAATGGCGGAGCCTCATGCTGTGGCACCTGTTGAGCATAGACCGGCGCTTCTATATGCTGCGGTTGCGTATTATTGGCCTGCGCCACAGGAGCATTGACCGGCACAATCTGCGGCTCGGTAATTATCGCTTTAGGGTGAAACGCCAATGCGCGCAATAGGGTCATTTCAACCCCCATGCGGCGATCCGGGGCGTAGGCCAACTCTTTTCGCCCCACCAGCAATGTCTGGTAGTACAGCTGGATATCTGTAGGCGGCAGTGTTCGCGCCAACTCGCGTAGTCGAGGTTCAATGGTGGCGTAGTGATTATCCAGCATGGATGGCAATAACTGCACCATCGCAATGCGGTGCAGCAAACTCAAGGTTTCGACTAATAGGTTTTCCCAGTCAACACCCCGTGACGCCGCTTGCTCCAGCTGAGCCATCACTCGCGCGCCATCCGCACTCACCAGCGCTTCAATAATAGCCAGTGGCTGTTCATCATCCAGTGTTCCCAGCATTTGGCTGACGGTGGCAGTGGTGACATGACCATCCCCCATCGCAATCGCCTGATCCGCCAAACTGAGTGCATCTCGCATACTGCCATCAGCGGCTCGTGCCAGTAATTGCAATGCGCGAGCATCACTGCTGATTTGCTCGGCTAACAGTATTTTTTCGAGCTGGGCACGAATCACCTCAACATCAATGACCTTAAGATGGAACTGTAAACAACGGGACAGTATGGTGACGGGCAGCTTTTGCGGATCTGTCGTCGCCAGCAGGAATTTCACATGGGCGGGAGGCTCTTCGAGCGTCTTCAGCAATGCATTGAAACTATGCCGTGACAACATATGAACTTCGTCGATCAGATAGACCTTGAAGCGGCCACGGGCTGGCGCATATTGAACATTATCCAGCAGTTCTCGGGTATCTTCGACTTTAGTCCGCGAGGCAGCATCGATCTCGATCAAGTCAACAAAACGGCCTTGCTCGATTTCCTGGCAATTCGCACAGGTACCGCAAGGGGTAGCAGTAATACCCGTTTCGCAATTAAGCCCTTTGGCCAACAACCGGGCTATAGAAGTTTTACCTACCCCGCGGGTGCCAGAGAACAAATAGGCGTGATGAATTCGCCCTAATGAAAGGCCATTAGCCAACGCCGTCAGGACATGTTCCTGACCCACGACGTCTGCAAAGGTTTGGGGGCGCCACTTACGGGCAAGAACCTGATAGCTCATTAATACTTCATCGTTGATTTGTAAAGAATAATTTAGTCACCCATAAAAAACCACAATCTACCCAAGTATTTAGTGGTCTGTTTTCGAATACATTAACCCGAATAGTGACAGGCTGAATCTTAGTGTACCAGTACGCCCATTGTCATTCCCAAAAATTTGTTGAGCTTTAGATAAGCATCAGTACAAAAAAGTCATTTCAGGGGCATTTGTAACTGAATGGTGATGACATCGAGCCACTTGCGGGAACTATGATTTCTTATTCAAACAAACCTTACGGAACTTCAAGCGTAATAACGCTGCTGCCACTGAACTCACCACCAACAGCCGCACTCGTCGAGGTTAATACACTTGATACTGTAACAAGATGTGAGCGCCTCTTGCTTAAAAATACCGTCAGTAAGTCACAAAATGACTACCTTAAAGGTAACGGTAAAGAGGATTGAGATTACAACTAAAATGAATATACCGTCAAAGATACCGTTAGAAATTTGAGTCTTTCAGCAATCTTTATCAATCGTAAAAAAGAGAAAGCCCCCTGACAATGCAGAGGGCTTAAGGTTTTTTCTATCGTGTTAAATAGTATTCAAAAGGCCGTATACTATTCCCACTCAATAGTTGCTGGCGGTTTGCCGCTAATATCATAAACCACGCGAGAAATACCATTCACTTCATTAATGATGCGGTTTGACACACGGCCAAGGAAATCATAGGGCAGATGCGCCCAATGCGCAGTCATGAAATCGATGGTTTCAACAGCACGCAGCGAAACAACCCAATCATATTTACGGCCATCACCCATTACGCCAACGGAACGAACCGGCAGGAAGACGGTAAAGGCCTGACTGACTTTATTGTACAAATCCGCTTTGTGCAGCTCTTCAATAAAGATGGCGTCGGCGCGGCGCAGTAAATCGCAATATTCTTTCTTCACTTCGCCCAATACACGCACCCCCAAACCTGGGCCTGGGAATGGATGGCGATATAGCATGTCGTACGGCAGGCCCAGCTCCAGACCAATTTTACGCACTTCGTCTTTAAACAACTCTTTCAGTGGCTCGACCAAGCCCAGCTTCATCTCTTTCGGCAAGCCGCCCACATTATGGTGAGATTTAATCACATGCGCTTTACCAGTAGCGGATGCTGCTGATTCAATCACATCTGGATAGATAGTGCCCTGCGCCAGCCATTTCACCTGCTCTTGCTTGCAGGCTTCTTCATCAAACAGCTCAACAAACACGCGGCCGATGATTTTACGTTTTGCTTCTGGTTCATCAACACCCGCCAATGCCGTCAGAAAACGCTCTTCCGCCGCTACATGGACAATATTCAGACCAAATTTATCGCCGAACATTTCTAGCACCTGGTCGGCTTCGTTCAAGCGCAACAGGCCGTTATCAACAAACACACAAGTCAGGCGTTTGCCAATCGCGCGGTGCAACAGCATCGCGGTTACTGAAGAATCAACACCACCGGATAGGCCCAAAATCACGTGGTCTTCACCGATTTGCTCACGCAGACGCACGATAGCATCTTCAATAATAGTGGCCGGAGTCCACAGCGCTTCACAGGCACAGATATCCAGAACGAAGCGCTCCAGCAGGCGTTGGCCTTGCTTGGTGTGTGTCACTTCAGGGTGGAATTGCACACCATAAAAACGTTTTTCTTCATTGGCCATAATGGCAAACTGGCAGGTATCCGTGCTGGCAACAGTCACAAAGTCAGACGGGATTGCCGTCACTTTGTCGCCATGGCTCATCCACACATCCAATACGGCTTCACCGGCTGGATTGATGGCATCTTTGATATCGCGAATAAGTGCGCTGTCAGTTTTAATCTCAACCTGCGCATAACCAAATTCGCGCTGGTTTGACCCTTCAACTTTACCGCCCAACTGCATAGCCATGGTTTGCATGCCGTAACACACACCCAGCACAGGAACACCGGCAGTGAACACATAATCCGGCGCTCGTGGGCTGTCGTGTTCAGTGGTGCTTTCAGGGCCGCCAGAAAGAATGATGCCGCTTGGATTAAAATCGCGGATCTGGGCTTCAGTCACGTCCCACGCCCAGAGTTCACAATAGACACCAATTTCACGAACACGGCGCGCCACCAGTTGGGTGTACTGCGAACCGAAATCGAGGATAAGGATGCGATGCTTATGAATATTTTTTGTCATGTGTGCCGCTTTTCAAAATAATTAATTAAATTAAATGGTTACCAGAGTCATTTCCATCGGCAAAACCAAGAGGCTAGTTAACGCCCGCAGCCCAGCATACGCAGTTGACACCAAGTCAATGAGCAATGCGAGCCGCGGACAATGACCAAACTCGCGGTTTAACCCCTGGAGTTAACCCATCCGATAATTCGGGGACTCTTTGGTGATGGTAACATCATGCACATGGCTTTCTTGAATCCCAGCACCACTGATACGCACAAACTCAGCTTTGGTACGCAATTCATTGATAGTGCCGCAGCCGGTCAGCCCCATACAAGAGCGCAAGCCACCCATTTGCTGATGCACAATCTCTTTCAACAGACCTTTGTACGCCACACGCCCTTCAATACCTTCCGGTACTAATTTATCGGCCGCATTATCGGTTTGGAAGTAGCGATCTGAAGAACCTTTGGACATCGCGCCCAATGACCCCATACCGCGGTAAGATTTGAATGAACGGCCTTGATAAAGTTCGATTTCGCCGGGTGATTCTTCAGTCCCTGCCAGCATCGAGCCGACCATGACACATGAAGCACCCGCAGCAATGGCTTTAGAAATATCACCAGAGAAACGAATACCACCATCGGCAATAACCGGGATACCCGTGCCTTCCAGCGCTTCGACGGCATCAGCAATGGCAGTAATCTGTGGCACACCCACACCAGTCACAATGCGGGTGGTACAGATGGAGCCTGGGCCGATACCCACTTTGACCGCACTCACGCCAGCATCGGCCAATGCTTTCGCACCTGCCCCTGTCGCGACATTACCACCAACGATTTGCAGATTAGGATATTTGGCTCGGGTTTCGCGGATGCGCTGTAACACGCCCTCAGAGTGGCCATGAGATGAGTCGATGAGTAAAACATCAACACCCGCAGCGACCAGCGCGTCGATACGCTCTTCATTGCCCGCACCGGCACCGACAGCAGCACCCACACGCAGGCGGCCATGTTCGTCTTTACAGGCGTTTGGCTTGCGTTCTGCTTTTTGGAAATCTTTAACGGTGATCATGCCGCGCAGATGGAAGCTATCGTCAACGACCAGCGCTTTCTCGACACGTTTTTCATGCATTTTTTGCAGCACAACTTCGCGGGCTTCGCCTTCTTTGACCGTCACCAAACGTTCTTTCGGTGTCATCACCGCCGTCACGGGTTGGTCCAGATCAGTGACAAAGCGCACATCACGGCCAGTAATGATCCCAACCAGCTCGTAGTCTTCGGTCACTACCGGATAACCGGCGAAACCATTACGGGCGGTCAGTTCTTTAACCTGACGGAGAGTGGTGGTTGGCGTCACAGTCTGTGGCTCAGTCACAACGCCACTTTCGTGTTTTTTCACGCGGCTGACTTCTTCAGCCTGGCGCTCAATGGACATATTTTTGTGGATGAAACCTAAACCGCCCTCTTGTGCCAGCGCAATGGCCAGACGAGATTCGGTTACGGTATCCATTGCTGCGGACAGCATAGGGATATTCAGGCGGATAGTTGCAGTCAGTTGAGTACCAAGTTCTGCCGTATTAGGCAAGACTGTGGAGTGGGCTGGAACCAGGAGAACGTCGTCAAATGTTAGAGCTTCTTTCGCGATACGTAGCATGGGCAATATCTCACCAAGGTGAATGTGAAAAAGATAAAATATTGCCGTGGCATTATACAGAGCGTAATCGGTTGCCTCCAGCACTTTCTCATTATTTTTCTTGCTATGCGGTTTGAGGCAGGTAATATCGATCAATTAAGTGCTTGTTTTAAAATTTGATCCAGGTCACATGTCACAAACTTCTGCGTCATCAATTTTTACCGTCAGCCGCCTTAATCAGGCGGTGCGGCAACTGCTGGAAATGGAAATGGGCCAAATTTGGCTCACGGCCGAGATTTCCAATTTTTCTCAGCCTTCGTCTGGTCACTGGTATTTCACCTTAAAAGACGACCGGGCGCAGGTGCGCTGCGCGATGTTTCGCAACAGTAATCGCCGAACCACTTTCCGCCCGCAAAATGGCCAGCAAGTTTTGGTCAGGGCATCAATTACCCTGTATGAACCGCGCGGTGACTACCAGTTAATTGCCGAAAGTATGCAACCTGCCGGTGACGGATTACTGCAACAACAGTTTGAGCAGCTTAAACAACAGCTGGCCGCAGAAGGGCTTTTTGATCAAAGTCACAAGCAACCACTGCCCAGTCCAGCCAGACAAGTCGGGGTGATAACCTCATCTAGCGGCGCTGCTCTGCACGATGTTTTGCACGTTTTACAACGCCGTGACCCATCACTGCCAGTGATTATTTATCCGACCGCGGTGCAAGGTGTCGATGCCCCACTACAAATAGTCCGAGCCATTCATTTGGCTAATCTGCGCGGAGAATGTGATGTATTGATCGTCGGGCGGGGTGGCGGTTCACTGGAAGATTTGTGGAGTTTCAATGACGAGCGGGTCGCCCGCGCCATTTTTAACAGCCGCATTCCCATTGTCAGTGCGGTCGGCCATGAAACTGATGTCACCATTGCGGACTTTGTCGCAGATTTGCGCGCCCCAACCCCGTCAGCCGCCGCCGAGCTGGTCAGCCGCAACCAAATTGAGCTGGTTAGGCAAATTCAGGGTCAGCAGCAGCGCATGGAAATGGCGATGGATTATTATCTGGCGCAGCGTAGCCAGCAATTTACCCGCCTTGAGCATCGGCTGCAACAGCAACATCCACATTTGCGCCTGGCGCGTCAGCAAACACTGCTACTGAAGTTACAGCGCCGTCTGGAAGACAGCGCGCAAAACCAAATTCGCTCATTAGGCCGGCGCACTGAACGGCTGCAACAGCGCTTGATTCAAGTTCAACCGCAAGGGCAAATTCACCGTTATAACCAACGGGTACAGCAGCAGGAGTACCGCTTGCGCCAAGCCTTAGAGCGCCAGCTAAATGGCTATCGTCAGCGCTTTGGTATTGCTTGCTCGCAATTGGAGGCGGTCAGTCCATTAGCCACATTGGCACGCGGCTACAGTGTCACACAGACTCCCGAAGGCACCTTGCTTAAGACCACCAAACAAGTGCATACCGGCGACAAGCTGACAACCCGACTGCAAGATGGCTGGGTGGAAAGTGAAATCACTCAAATCAATGTGACAAAAAAGCCCCGTCAGCGTAAAAGCCCTAAATAACAGCCTTTATCACCCAGCTAAATTCTGCCGATCGGTATCAAACCATCGGCAGATAACTAAAACGAACGCGGCTTTTCGAAATCAACCCATGACCATTCTGGCAAAAATAATCAACGGCCCCGCAAGCTTTCAACACTTGTAGTGGTTTAGCGCAATCAGGGCAATCGGCCTGTTGCTGATAGTTGCCATGGCAGTTAGAGCAGTGAAAGTGACCACTCACTTGCGTCATTGCTTGCTGACAAATCGGACATAATGCATCCATCATTTCTCTCCTCGATTTCACTTAAAACTCACATCACGCCCAACGCACGTAAGCAATAAATCCCAATAGCAGTCGTGAAAAATGAGCCGACGGTAGTCATCGCAATAATATTCGCGGCCAGCGTAGCATTTCCCCCCATCGCTCGGGTCATGACATAGCTACCCGCAGCGGTCGGGGTTGCAGAAAATAGAAAAACAATCCCTAAGGTTGCACCACGGAACCCCATCAGCAAGCCGCCCAAAGTCATCAATATTGGCACGACAAATAGTTTTGCCACCGAGGATAACGCAGCCACATTGGAAGAGCGGAACATCGCATGCCAATCCAAGCTAGCACCAGTGCAGAGTAATGCCAATGGGAGTGCCAAGGCGGAGATATAACTGCCTGTCTGGACAATGATTTGAGGAATAGGTAGACGGGTTTGAGCATAGGCCAAACCGCACACCAAACCAATAATCAGGGGATTGGTGATAATGCTGCGTAGCAATGCCAATTTGCTGACTTTCCCGCCCTGCCCACCTTGTAAGCTGCGGGTCAGTGTTATCACTGACAGCATATTAAATAATATGACTGTCACCGTCAGGTACATCGAACCCAGCGCGACGCCTTCGGCACCATAGGCCGTCATGGCAAATGCCAGGCCGACAATCGCGGTATTGGCTCTGAAACCGCCCTGTACGAACACACCGCGCTCACGCGGGTCTTTTACCAACCACTTGGCCGCAATTTCGAGCAATAAAAATGTCACTAACGTGCCGACCGCACCATAGATCACTAAGGGCAAGTTATCCATCAAACTGACATGATTGGTCGCAACACTGAAAAATAACAAACAAGGAAGCGCCAAATTGAAGACAACCCGGGTCGCACCATCGCAGAACCGATCATCCATCAGGCCATAGCGCCGTAACAATACACCCAGTAACATCATCAATAAGTTGGGTACTGTTACACTAAACGCGAAACTCCAGGTTTCCCAAGACATGGCTGACGTTCAACCCCTGTTATTTTGTGCGATTCATCCCTAAGAGCAACCCCCTAGATGGTGCGCTAAAAATGCAAAAAGCGCGGAATGCCCGCGCTTTGCTGCTATTACTTACCTTTTTTCAGGTGCGACATCAAGCGCTTACGTTTCCGCATCTGATTTGGCGTTAAAGGATTCCGCTTACCGGCAAACGGGTTCTCACCCTCTTTAAACTGAATGCGGATTGGCGTACCCATAACTTTCAATGAACGACGGAAGTAATTCATCAGGTAGCGTTTGTAAGAATCAGACAAATCAGTGACCTGATTGCCATGGATAACCACGATAGGCGGGTTATAGCCACCGGCGTGCGCGTATTTCAACTTCACTCGACGACCACGAACCAATGGAGGCTGATGGTCTTCCTCTGCCATTTGCATAATACGAGTCAGTAAGGAAGTACCGACTCGCTTAGTTGAACAGTCATAAGCTTCCTGAATGGATTCAAACAGGTTGCCGACGCCGCTGCCATGCAAAGCGGAAATAAAGTGAATACGAGCAAAATCGACAAAGCCAAGGCGCAGGTCTAGCATATCTTTAACCTGAGCACGGGCTTCTTCTGTCATGCCATCCCATTTGTTGACTGCAATAACAAGTGAGCGCCCACTATTGAGGATAAAGCCTAACAGAGACAAATCTTGATCTGAAATACCATCACGGGCATCAATAACCAACAGCACCACGTTGGAGTCTTCAATTGCCTGTAAGGTTTTAATAACTGAGAATTTTTCAACTGTTTCAGTAATTTTACCGCGTTTACGCACACCCGCAGTATCAATCAGAATATATTCGCGCTCATCGCGGGTCATTGGAATATAAATACTGTCGCGGGTGGTCCCCGGCAGATCATAAACCACCACACGGTCTTCACCGAGGATACGGTTAGTTAGTGTGGACTTACCTACGTTAGGACGCCCGACGATAGCCAGCTTGATTGGCAGAGTTCGCGGGTCAAAATCATCTTCTTCGTCTTCTGGGATTTCGTCTTCGTCAGCTTCCTGCGCTGCCCAATAGGCCGCATTAGCTTCTTCGTCTGTCAGCTCAACTTCTGGCTCTTCGGCGTCCATATAAGGCGCCATAACATCTTCAATCAGCTGAGTCACACCACGGCCATGGGAAGCCGCAATAGCATGAACTTCACCTAAGCCTAATGAATAGAAATCGGCGGCAGCAGTATCGGCGTCAATACCATCAGTTTTGTTGGCAACCAGGAAAGTGGCTTTCTCACGGCTGCGTAAATGCTGGGCAATGCCCTGATCTGCTGGCATCAAGCCGGCGCGCGCATCGACCATAAACAGGACAATATCGGCTTCTTCAATCGCCAATAACGATTGACCCGCCATCTTGGTTTCTACGCCATCTTCTGTGCCATCAATACCTCCGGTATCGATAACAATAAACTCATGACCCTCGACCTCGGCACGACCATACTTACGGTCACGCGTTAGCCCGGGAAAGTCCGCAACTAACGCATCACGGGTGTGCGTTAAGCGGTTAAATAAAGTGGATTTACCCACATTCGGGCGCCCGACCAGCGCGATGACAGGTATCATTTTTGAAGCCTCATTACTTAATTTTCAAAGCGTTACAGCGCTGTATCGAATATTCGACAGCGCAGTTTTTTAAATACGAAGCGGCCCCTGAACCTCAGGAGCCGCTTTAGGAACCCTCATACCCTCGCCCCTGATGCTACAACAGTGTGAGCAGCACCAATTATTGCGGGTATTGACCTATTACTGACCTATTAAACAGGCGCTAAATCAGGATTAACGGGTGAACGCGTATACCGTGCCGCCTCTTGCCTGCACCAACAACTTATCGCTGGCAACCACAGGCGCACTCAGGAAGCCAGAGCTGTCTACACTCTGCTGAGCGACAAAACGACCATCATCGGTATTCACCCAGTGCAGATAACCTTCGGCATCACCTACAACCAGATAACCATTATACATCACTGGCGCGGTCAAGTTACGATGTAATAAATCGCTTTGACTCCAAAGGGTTATGCCACCATCTGTTTTCAGTGCAACAATGCGGTCATTTTGATCGACCAGATAAATACGGCCACCGTCGACAATGATGTCATTGACTGAGCCCATTTCGCGTTTCCACAAAATCTGGCCAGAGCGCAGATCCAGTGCAGTCAGATTACCGTTGTATGCCAGAGCATAAACCACGCCATCAACAACAACTGGGGTGGTATCGACATCATTCAGGCGGTCAATTTCAGTGGTCCCAGTCACTTGGGAAATACGTTGCTGCCAAATCAACTGCCCCTGTTCCATCATCACTGCGCTGACACGGCCATTATCACCACCGACAATAGCTGCACCGAATGCCACTGCTGGCGCAGATTCACCACGCAGAGACAATGCAGGAGTATCGAGGTTTAGAGTCCACTTAATTGCACCGTCAGACTCATTCAGTGCTTGCAGCATGCCATTGGAGGTGTGGATCAGTACCACACCATCGCTGACAACCGGACGGGACAAGGCCTCGCCCGCAACCACCGTCTGCCATGCAACCTTACCATCGTCAGAGTTAAGAGCATAAACCACCGCTTTCTCACTGCCGACATACACATGAGCACCGGAAGCGGTTACACCGCCAGATAACATTGCAGAACGATTACTGGAGAGGAAGTTGGTTTTCTCGGACAGGTCGGTTTGCCAAATTTGCTTACCGGTATCGGCTTCCATGGCTTTCACCAGACCTTTACGGTCTGCGGCAAAGACGGAAGTCCCCTGCCAGGCTGGGCGCAGATGAGAGTAATAATCACCGACACCACCGCCAACAGAAGTGCTCCACACTTTAGTCGGTGTGAATTGATTCTCAACTTTTGGCAGTGGCGACATGGTAACCACATCTTCTTCACTGTTGAACAGTGAACAACCACTCAATAGGGCAACAGATACCAGTCCTACTAAGAGTGTTTTACGCAATTGCATGGGAATACCCCTTAGCTGGACAAATTATTCAATTTCATGCGCAGCAAAGCTTGCAGCGCCTGAGAAGCATTTGATTCGACGCCTTTACTGTAAGCTGCCCGTGCACCTGCGGTATCACCTTTGCTTAATAATGCATCGCCACGAACATCTTGCGCCATCGCAGTCCAACCATCACCTTGCACTGCATCCAGTGTTTTCAATGCCTCATCTGGTTTTTTCAATTGCAGTTGCAAACGAGCAAGACGCAGATTAATCAGCGACAACAGGTTTTCATCTTTTGTCTGGCCCAATGCTTGGGTAAGTTGCTGTGCCGCTTTATCAAACTCGTTTTGCTCAACAAAGTGGTGAGCCAGCTCTAACCCGGCCAATACGCCGTAGTTATTTTTATTGCCCTGAACAAATTTTTCAGCAAGAGCAACGCTATCAGCACTATTGGCTGATAAAGCATCACTGGCTTGCTGATAGGCAGAGGAGGCTTCCGTCAAGACAGTGTTCTGATGACTCTGCCAGTAACGCCAACCCACTAATGCACCAATCCCGAGCACCACACCCACGGCTAGCGCTTTACCATTCTCACTAAAGAAACGGCGCACTGCATCAACCTGGTCATTATCAGTGGTATAGACTTCCACGGTGTCTCTCTCCTTAAACCAACATCAAAGCCAGACGCGCAGCAACATCCGCTTGCGCCAGCGTTTCTTGTTCACCCGTTCGCAAATCTTTTACGACCACTTGCTGTGCAGCCACTTCGCTTTCGCCAAGTATTAATGCTACGCGGGCACCCCATTTATCAGCGCGGGTAATTTGTTTTTTGAAATTACCGCCGCCGTAGTTAGTCATCAACTTTAGCGTTGGCAAATCATCACGCAGGCGCTCAGCAAGTTGCATCGCAGCACTTTGCGCCCCCTCACCCGATGAAATGAGATACACATCAATTGTCGCTGGCACTTGGAAGCCAGGATTCACTGCCTGCACCAACAGGACTAAACGTTCAAGCCCCATAGCAAAACCAACAGCGGGTGTTGCACGACCACCCAATTGCTCAACCAAGCCGTCATAGCGCCCACCGGCACAAACTGTACCTTGTGCACCCAAACTGTTGGTCACCCACTCAAATACCGTGCGGTTGTAATAATCCAAACCACGAACCAAACGCTCATTTACGGTATATGGGATACTGGCCTGGTCTAAAAGTTCACACAAGCCCGCAAAATGTTGTTTTGATTCTTCATCCAGATAATCAGACAGCTTAGGCGCGTCATTAAGTAACAGCTGAACATCCTGATTTTTGGAATCCAACACCCGTAACGGGTTGCTGTACATGCGACGCTTACAATCTTCGTCCAACACGTCAACATGTTGTTCCAGGAAAGTGACCAATGCTTCGCGGTAATCTGCGCGCGCATCCAATGAACCAATGGAGTTCAATTCAAGCTGTACATGCTCTGAGATCCCCAAAGCTCGCCACCAGCGGGCAGTCAATAGAATCAATTCTGCATCAATATCAGGCCCTTGTAGACCGAAGACCTCTGCGCCCAACTGATGAAACTGACGGTAGCGCCCTTTTTGTGGACGCTCATAGCGGAACATCGGGCCGATATACCACAGACGCTGTTCTTGATTGTACAGCAGACCATGTTCAATGCCTGCGCGCACGCACCCTGCGGTGCCTTCCGGGCGCAGTGTCAGACTTTCGCCATTGCGATCGTCGAAGGTATACATCTCTTTCTCAACCACGTCGGTAACTTCACCGATAGCGCGCTTGAATAACGGGGTCTGCTCTACAATCGGCATGCGGATTTCGCTATAACCGTAGCCCGCCAGCACTTGTTTTAAGATGCTTTCAATACGCTGCCATATCGCCGTATCGGCTGGCAGGTAATCGTTCATACCACGGATGGCTTGAATGTTCTTTGCCACGTCTGTTCTCTGTAGTTTTATGTCCGGTCTACTTGATGTTGCAGCGGTGTCGGCAGCAACATCAATGACATTGGGCATAGTGCAAAAAATAAAGCCGATTATAGAGGCTTGCCACCCACATATTCAATGGCGACAGTTTGTTATACCCGTCATACTTCAAGCTACATGTGCGTTGGCTGCGTTCAATCACCCGAATCACTTACTGATGTAAGCTCATCGAGATTATGAGCCTCATTAGAGGCTCACCCTACGGGCCAGCACCAGCGCTGTTCAAATGGCTTGCAACCAATTTGTCCCTCGCTTGCCGCCTTCCTGCAACTCGAATTATTTAGGGTATAGCTCTACAGGCTCAATATAAAGCGGGCCGCGCCCGCTTTTTTGTATTCATCGATGACAAATAGCCCGAGATACTTACTTATCATTCAGCATATTGATAACTATACGGTTGTTCGCATCAAGCATTGATGCCTTTGCACGAATTTTCGCTTCCAGCTGGTCGATCATTTTTTCGTTATCAAAACGTTCTTTCTGACGAACACCATCTTCGTAGAAACCACTTTTGTTATGCGCACCCGTCACACCGATAGTCGACACCAATGCCTCGCCGGGGCCATTAACCACGCAACCAATAATAGAAACATCCATTGGGGTAATCAGATCTTCTAACCGCTGCTCCAGCGCATTTACCGTACCGATAACATCAAACTCTTGGCGGGAACAGGTTGGACAGGCGATAAAGTTAATCCCACGAGAACGGATCCGCAGTGATTTCAGGATATCAAAGCCGACTTTAACTTCTTCGACCGGATCGGCAGCCAACGAGATACGCAAAGTGTCGCCAATGCCTTCGGACAGCAACAAACCCAACCCAATAGCCGATTTTACCGAGCCACTGCGCGCGCCACCCGCTTCAGTTATCCCTAAGTGCAAAGGATTATTAATTTGCTTGGCCAACAGACGGTAGGAATTTACCGCCAGGAACACATCGGAGGCTTTTACGCTGACTTTAAACTGATCAAAATTGAGGCGATCAAGAATATCAACATGCCGCATCGCTGATTCAAGCAGGGCTTCTGGCGTAGGTTCGCCATATTTTTCCTGAATATCTTTTTCCAGCGATCCGCCATTGATACCAATACGGATAGGAATATTGTGGTCACGCGCACTGGCAACCACTTCCCGAATGCGGGATTCATTACCAATGTTACCGGGGTTAATTCGCAAGCAATCAACACCATACTCAGCGACTTTCAGCGCAATACGGTAATCGAAATGGATATCGGCAACCAGCGGCACATTTGACTGCTGTTTGATTAACTTAAACGCCTCAGCCGCATCCATGGTCGGTACTGAGACTCGCACGATATCTACGCCAACACGCTCTAATGCCTTTATTTGGGCAACAGTTGCATCAACATCAGTGGTCTTGGTATTGGTCATTGATTGCACAGCTATCGGTGCACCATCACCAATGGGTACTTTACCGACGTAAATCCGAGTCGATTTACGGCGGATAATCGGGGATTCATTATGCATTACACACTCTCCTTTACAGTCGTGTAGTTTTCGCAACTAAGCGGTCTTCCAAAACCACTCTCTTTCTCAAGATAATGGCAGTTTGTTAGAACCACAAAGTTGTTTGTCAAAAACACAATATTACTCTACACCGACAGTCAGGCGGGCTACGCGATTAGCCTTAATGTACTTGCTCAAATCTACTGGGTTACCCTGATACATAATCGTCAATGCACTCGGTGCACCAATGGTCAGTTTATAGGGCGACTTTCCTGATAGATTGAGGGTCGCGCCTCCTTTTTGGATACCGCTAAATAATGTCTTTCCGCTTGCATCAACTACCTGTAACCAGCAGTCAGCAGTGAAATTCATGACCAATGAGCCGGCAGATGATGCAGCACCCGTTACCCCAGCGTCTGCTGTAGGTAATGGTGATTGCGCGGTAGGAACATCAGGCATAGGGGCCTGGCTGGGTGAAACGACCGCAGACTCTGCTGAAGCCGTTCCTTGGGGAGCAATTGTGGCAACACGGTTATTCGCCGTATCTGCCGGTGCTGCACTGCTCGTCGCTGGCGCAGTACCGTTTTCTATTGGAGTTGATGGTTGGCTATTTGCGACCGGAGCTTGAGTCTCCGCTGGGGTCGCCGGTTCGCTATTATCATCAGTGAGCGGCACCGATTGCCCGTCATTCTGCGACAACTGAGCAGAGGATTGATCAGCCA
Organism: Yersinia thracica; assembly: GCF_902170565.1. Taxonomy (GTDB): domain Bacteria; phylum Pseudomonadota; class Gammaproteobacteria; order Enterobacterales; family Enterobacteriaceae; genus Yersinia; species Yersinia thracica. The sequence continues at coordinate 5,470 of NZ_CABHXX010000013.1, read as the reverse complement.
TACTGACTATTTCTGCTTGCTGCGCCTGATGATTTTGCCACCACCATGCTCCCGTCAGGCCGAGCACAACCAACACAATAAGCCAGGTGAAACTCATCAACCAGCCATCACGTTTTTTATGCTTTTTGCCCAATGAGAAACTTTGCATCGGAGCCACTTTTGCCGCTCTGATCGGCGCTTGTTTTTCCAACATCGGCAATAGTTCATCTTCAGGAAGGTGAACCAATTTAGCGTAAGAACGAATGTAACCACGGTGGAATGTCGAGGCGAGATTAGCTTGTGCTTTATCCTCCTCAATATCACGGATTGTGGATACTTTCAGACACAGACGTTCTGCAACCATCTGCTGAGTTAGCCCTAGTGCTTCACGGGCTTGACGCAGGCGCACACCTGTCGTCTCTGGAACAGTTTGATCTTGGGAGGCTTCAGTATTCATTAGCTAGAAAATGCTGGTACTGTTTGGATTGTGGAAAACTTCGCGCAAGCTGCTTGCCATAGCGTTGAACACTATCTTGACGGCCTGCTAGCGCGGCGAAACGAATTTGTAACCATATACTTTCAGCACTGGCTGGAAGGATATGTTGATAAACATCCAGTAATAATTGCGCCTGAGCGCGATTCCCTTCTCCAAAATGCCTTTCAGCTTCTGCGAGCAGCGGCTCACCTTTATCCGGATCATACTTCAATGCCCGGCTCAACAGTACCCGAGCCTGGTCATTTTGTTTCGCCCGTAAAAAGCAATATCCCGCGTTTTCCAGACTATCTGCAACCTGACCGTAATCAGGCGACAGCACCGCTGCGCTAAACTGTTGTTGGGCCGGTACATACTGCCCTAAACTACACAGAAACGCACCGTAATTATTCAGTACAGTGCCATTTCCCGGTGCCAGTTTCATCGCTTGTTGATAACGCTGCTCTGCGGCGCTGTTTTCACCGATGCGTTGCTCATAAAAAGCCATACCTAATTGAGTACGATAATCTTGTGGATCTGCCGCTACAGCCTTCTCAAGGTTCTGCCGCGCAGCATTAAGATCACCTTGCGCCAGATACTCTAAACCCAGTTGCAAACGTGTCTGCCCCGCGGCGGGTTGGCTCATTTTTTCCGGCGATGAACCAGAACAGCCTACCAGAAATGCGCCCGCTATTAGGCAAACTCTCCACAGTTTTATCAGCTTCATGCTTTCTCAATTATCCTTATATGTGAAGATACCCGCCATCTTTCAAATTGCGGGTGTGTTAGCGGCTCTCATGATGGGCTCATCTATGGAGTTCACCTCTACCTGACCACTGCAATTTTAAACTCTCTGGGTATAGAGCTCTCAACGAATTATAAGCTGAATAACAAATAGTTATACACAAACAATTAGCATTATGAATCAGACTGTTTTAATGGCGATAGGTTCACCCGCCATTTTCTTTTTCAAAGTGCGTTTGGTACGGTCAATGACTTCACCGGCCAATTGACCACATGCCGCATCGATATCATCACCACGCGTCTTACGAACGATTGTCGTAAACCCGTACTCCATCAATACTTTAGAGAAACGATCCACCCGGCTGTTGGAGCTACGTCCATAAGGTGCCCCTGGGAACGGGTTCCATGGGATCAAGTTAATCTTACACGGTGTATCTTTCAAACATTCAGCTAGCTGATGAGCTTGCTCGGTGCTGTCATTGATGTGATCCAGCATAACGTATTCAACCGTAACCCGCCCACCATTGGCATTCGATTTCGCCAAATAGCGGCGAACGGCAGCCAGGAAGGTTTCAATATTGTATTTACGGTTGATAGGCACAATTTCATCGCGGATATCGTCAGTAGGGGCATGCAGCGAGATGGCCAAAGCCACATCAATCATATCGCCCAATTTATCCAGCGCCGGAACCACACCGGAAGTGGATAATGTCACACGACGTTTGGATAAACCAAAACCAAAATCGTCCATCATGATATCCATGGCCGGTACCACGTTATTCAGGTTCAATAAGGGTTCGCCCATCCCCATCATCACTACGTTAGTGATAGGGCGATTACCAGTTGCCTTTACTGCACCGATAATCTTGGCCGCACGCCATACCTGACCGATGATTTCAGATACCCGTAAGTTACGGTTAAAACCTTGCTGTGCCGTTGAGCAGAATTTACATTCTAAAGCGCAACCCACCTGAGATGACACACACAAAGTCGCGCGGTCCCCTTCAGGGATATAAACTGTTTCAACTTGCTGATCGCCAACTTTGATGGCCCATTTAATGGTGCCGTCGGTTGAGCGCTGTTCTTCCGCCACTTCAGGTGCGCGGATTTCTGCCACGCGCTGTAACTTGGCACGCAGCACTTTATTAATGTCGGTCATTTGCTCGAAATCGTCGTAGCAATAGTGATACATCCACTTCATGACTTGGTCGGCACGGAAAGGCTTCTCGCCCATCTCGGCAAAAAACTCGCGCATTTGCTGACGATTTAAATCCAGCAGATTGATTTTGCTGGTGGCTGATGCTGCGGTGGCAACCGCGTTGTCAGGCTGAGGGGCAGCATCAATTGGCATTGATGCAGTTAATAATTGTTCAGACATGAGTTGTCGTGGCCTCGTTGTTACACTTTACGGCGCTGCGCTTTAAACCGGGTACGGCTTTCGAAACGGCGATGAATAAATAGATGAATAAATAATAGAACGCCCCAGCGGAGTTGTCTCCACCGGGGCGCGGCATTGTACGAATTTTAAAGCAGGGATTCCATGATTGGAAAGGCTCGCAAGCAACTTTATTGTTTCAGTTGATTAAATAGCGGCCATTTCTGCATCGAATCAATTAATTAGCTGCGAGGAAAAATTTCATCCGCAGCAAAGAAATAAGCAATTTCGCGCTGAGCTGATTCAACCGCATCAGAACCGTGTACGGCATTAGCAGTGAAACTATCAGCAAAATCAGCACGCAGAGTACCCGCCAGCGCGTTATCCGGGTTAGTCGCGCCCATAATATCACGGTGGCGCTGAACGGCATTTTCACCTTCCAAAACCTGAACCATGATTGGGCCAGAGGTCATAAACTCAACCAGGCCATCGAAGAATGGACGGCCTTTATGTTCAGCGTAAAAACCTTCCGCTTGTTCTTTGGTCAGGTGCAGCATTTTTGCAGCAATGATTTTGAAACCAGCACTTTCAAAACGCGCATAGATGGCACCGATGTCATTATTGGCAACAGCATTGGGTTTGATAATGGAGAAAGTACGTTCTAAAGCCATGATAACCTCTATTGGATTTTTAATATTAACCGGACTCGGAACACGCCCCGATAAGTATCATAAATAAACACTTAAACTTGGCTGGTGGACAGTTCCTTTACGACAAAATTATGCCGACCACTGGTACAGTGGCCGCCGATTATATGTGCGCGACTCACACTTGCCTACGGGAATCACAACATTTCATTAAAAAATTTTTTTCTTAATTGCTCATTTTTATACACAACTCACATTTTACATACAAACCTGTTTTTTCACCGCTACCTATTTAAAGGCAACACCCTGGCAGCGCGGGTAAATTTAGGGTTAGTGCTCATCAATAAATTTAAATCCGACTTTCTTTTTGACAATTGCCGAAGGCTTACTGATAACGTCGGATACTAGCGCTCGTTTGCCTTTTTTGCTCAGGTAATCTGCTAAAGCTTTGATCGCCGCAGTTCCTGCCCCTCTTATTGTGCCCTCGGCCTCTGGGTGTAATACATAATCCGGATGAGTCAGTGAGCCTGAAATACCAACATCAAATTCATTGATATCAATAGCCATTGTGATGCTAATGACCTGCCCGGAAAGGCGGACTACCACATAGATATAGTCATCACTGCTGGTTCGCAACCAACTTTGCGCAACATCACTAACGATGCGCGCAGCCTCAATCACTCCATCACCAGTCGCGACCGCATCATCCACATTTCCGCCTGATGCAGACACCTCCACAGACGGTTTCTTAGCATGGCGATACACTTCTCGCCATTGGTTAATCATCGGTATAATGTTTAGCCTGGCTGCCAGTGTGTCGTCCGTAGTCCCGCTAATCACCTCTATATCAAAATTTAATTCGGGATCTTCTACCCAGTTCCCCCCTCGGCGGATACGGGGCGGGGTCACGGTAAATTGAAAATTTGGCAGCGCTAATTCATAACGACCCAACGATAACTCCTGTGCTACCGCCGGTGAATGGGCGCTATTTTCAGCATCATGGTGGCGCAAATAATTAGCATAACTGAGCTGTGAGAAATCAAACGCCGTTTTTATGTGTAAAAAACCTGCCGCATTTTCAGCCAGATGTGCCTGAACACTTTCAATTAATCGCGTTTCCACCAGGCCATTCGGCTGTGTATAACCGATATTTCCCTCTTTAATAATGTGTTCAATTACACGACCAAAATTTTCAGCATTCCAATGGTCGACATTGTCACCAAACAGCAAAGTGAAGTCAGTCAAAATACTTAATGTCCAATCAACACAGCGCACGGTTAAATCACGCCTAATGCGTAAATTAGGTAGTAATTGTTCTTTCATCGGCACCTTGCAGGCTAATGCAGTCGCCGGTATCGTTAATGCATTGCCCCACATATCAACATTAATATGTGTTAATATGGCATCAAGGTCAGAAGAAAAACCTGTAACATTCGCGTCAAACTCAATAACGTTATTAGTGTTTGTTTTCGGCAAAGGTTTTGCAGAACCAGATATTTGTAAGATTTTGTTGTCATTATTAGCAAAGAAGGTAACAGTATTACTTATAAATCTGTCGGCTTGATTGCACTTACCTTGGATAATATAGTTATAAATACTAATGACGGGTATAAGCCAACAGGCGGCAGTTCCAGCAAAACTTCGTTCCTGTCGAGATGATATTTTCTCTACTGCCAGGACAATTTTATTAATAATCAAAGGATTGCTCTCATGATTATAATATTTATTATTATAATTTTCAACAAATAATCTTACATTAGCAAATTCAACATCAAATAAAGATCCGACCAAAGGTGATATATATACTGCTTTACTCCCTACAGACTCAATAAACTGAATCTCAGAATAACCGCCATTAAAGCGCAATAGAAATGATAATGTATCGCTATCTTTATCTAATTCGAAGATATAACTATTTTCTTGGTGCCCCTTATGCATCAACAATATCATCAGCCCCATGACCTTGATAATTCCGCCATCAAAAAGTTCAATCGCATAATTATCTTTCCCACTAATATTAAAGCTAATCAATGCTTCTTTATATTTAATTCTGTCATCTAACCAATAATCTCCAAATTCATGTCCTATAGGAATAGAAGCAACTTCTTTCACAATACAAAACTGATCACAAATAAAATATTCTTGTTGAGAAACCTTCATACTGGTTATATTTTTATTCATGCCAATTTTTTCTAAATCACCAACAGAAACATCATTTGTTATTACATAGTATCTCCCAGTGTAATTATCATC
>NZ_CABHXX010000012.1 GCF_902170565.1 Yersinia thracica | reverse complement strand
TTACCAATAATCAGGGTGGTGCACTTTTACACCATAATTCCCCGATCCCTTGGTCTACTTTTGCACAATATTTAACAAGTGGTGAGCATTTAAGCAAATTCAGTGGCATTGTCACATTTCTGGCACACGACACAGAAAATGCTGATAGTAAAAACAGAATGTTTATCGTAAGTTGATGTATTTAAAATAAATTACTGCTCACTATCAATCATGCAATAAGTAACATAATCAGAGAAACAGTCTGATGTTGCTATTGCCTGATCACACAACAAGCGTGACCTAAAATTTACGGGGTGACCGGCTCTTGCGGTGCCCGTGGATTACGGCTGATAAACATGGCATCGCCGTAACTGAAAAAGCGATATTGCTCTGCAACCGCCTGCTGGTATGCATTCATAGTATTTTTATAACCAGCAAAAGCAGAAACCAACATTATCAATGTTGATTCAGGCAAATGGAAGTTGGTTATTAATGCATCCACAATCTGATATTGATAGCCCGGATAAATAAAGATGCGAGTATCACCAAAGAAAGGGGCTATCAAGCCGCTATCACAGGCCTTAGCGGCACTTTCCAATGAACGTACTGATGTGGTGCCCACTGCGACGACGCGATTACCACGGGCCTTACAGGCTAAAACCGCATCAACCACCTCTTGCGGCACTTCTGCATATTCAGAATGCATGATGTGCTCTTCAATGGTATCGACTCGCACTGGCTGGAACGTCCCCGCACCAACATGCAAAGTCACAAAAGCCATCTCAATGCCTTTTTCCCGCAAAGCCGCCAACATCGGTTCATCGAAATGTAAGCCTGCGGTTGGCGCTGCGACTGCCCCAGGGCGCTGGCTGTATACCGTTTGGTACAGCTCGCGATCAGCATCTTCATCAGGGCGATCAATATAAGGAGGCAAAGGCATATGGCCGACTGCATTCAAGATAGTAAAAACATCTCGCTCATCGTCAAAACGCAGCTCAAACAGTGTGTCATGACGCGCCAACATGGTGGCCCGAATGCTCTCATCATCACCTAACAGTAACTCAGTGCCGGGTTTAGGGGCCTTTGACGCTTTGACATGAGCCAAGACGCGATGATCATCTAAAACGCGCTCCACAAGCACTTCAAGTTTGCCGCCACTGGCTTTGCGACCAAATAAACGCGCCGGAATAACCCGCGTGTTATTGAACACCAGCAGATCACCGGGCACCAGTTTATCCAGCAAATCAGTGAAAATGCCGTGCGTTAATGTTCCCGTAGGGCCATCCAGTGACAATAAACGGCAACCGCTACGCTGGGGCTGGGGGTAATGGGCAATTAAAGATTCTGGGAGCTCAAAAGAAAAATCGGCAACACGCATGGCTTTCCACTTCATATCAGAACAGACCCGGCCAACAGATATCAGGGGCCGGTTCACAAAAACAGGCGGCTAGTCTAGAGCCCTCAAGGGCTGGCTGCAAGAAATAAGCATATTTAGCCTCTATTTGCATTATACTCAGCGGATGAATTTTCTTGCTCACCTCCATCTTGCGACACTGGCTGACAGCTCTTTATTGGGCAATTTACTGGCTGACTTTGTGCGCGGTAATCCACAAGGGGAATATTCCCCTGAGATAGTCGCTGGCATCATGATGCATCGGCGCGTTGATGTGATGACGGACACATCGCCGCTCGTTAAAGAGGCCCGAGGTTATTTCAGTGCAGATTATCGCCGGGTTGCCCCCATTACTCTGGATGTACTCTGGGATCATTTTCTGGCGCGCAACTGGGATAAACTAGTACCCGCCTGCTCGCTGCCCGATTTTATCGAGCAAGCGCAATACCAAATTTTGCCACACTTGTCACTGACACCGGCTTGTTTCCAGAACCTTAATGCCTATCTGTGGCCAGAGCGTTGGCTGGAACGCTACGCTGAACTACCCTTTATAGCTGATGTGTTACAAGGTATGGCTAACCGTCGGCCTAAATTAGCAGCGCTTGCAGGTTCTTTTTACGACATAGAACAACACTATCAGCCGCTAGAAAGACTCTTTTGGGATTTCTATCCTGCAATGATGCAGCAAGCACAGCATAAACAAATTTAGACAAAAACATCTTTATCTATATGGTTATCGGCTCTAAGTCACTTGCGCTTTCTGTCAGAATGGGTATCTTAACAAGAGTACGAAACTAAAATCGTTGTAACAATAGGTAAAAGCTATCACAGCGATTGGTATTTATCTCTTTATTCATTGCGTTTAAATACCTATGCTGTGCCGATACTTTTGAGACAAATGGTTAATCCATCCCTAATTAACAGGAGTAATTTATGGTTCTGGTAACTCGTCAAGCCCCTGATTTTACAGCAGCTGCTGTTCTTGGTAGTGGCGAAATCGTTGAAAACTTCAACCTGAAAAAACACCTGAACGGCCGCCCTGCCGTCCTGTTTTTCTGGCCAATGGACTTCACTTTCGTTTGTCCTTCAGAGTTGATCGCTTTCGACCACCGTTACGAAGAATTCCAGAAACGTGGTGTTGAAGTTGTTGGTGTTTCTTTCGACTCCGAGTTTGTACACAATGCATGGCGTAAAACTCCGGTTGATAAAGGCGGTATTGGTGAAGTTAAATACCCAATGGTTGCTGATATCAAACGTGAAATTCAGAAAGCTTACGGCATTGAGCACCCAGATGCTGGCGTTGCACTGCGTGGCTCTTTCCTGATCGACAAAAACGGTATTGTTCGTCACCAAGTGGTTAACGATCTGCCTCTGGGCCGTAACATTGACGAAATGCTGCGTATGGTTGATGCACTGCAATTCCACGAAGAACATGGCGACGTTTGCCCTGCACAGTGGGAAAAAGGTAAAGCAGGTATGGGCGCATCTCCAGATGGCGTTGCTAAATATCTGTCTGAAAACGCCTCTAAACTGTAATAACGGTTTATGCCACCCCTGATTGACTCGGGGGTATCAAGCCAGTCAGTTCATTCTGACTGGCTTTTTTATTCTTATGTAGATTGAACATGGGTGCTTGAAAACTGCTACCTGACAACGAAAGGCGGGGATTGCTCCCCGCCCCGGTTGCCTTACCGTTCAGATTCGTAGGCTAAAATGGCCGCAACCTCTTTGCTTCCATCTTTTAGGCGTAATTCACATAGTGATTTATGCGTAATTAATGTAAATGCCAGCACTGTTATACAAACAATTAACAGGCATATAACAAACGTATTTTGTGGCATATTCAGCCTCCTTGCCTTGCCTTTCGGCGGGTATAAGGCTACCGTAACGTTGTCTGGCGTTACAGAGAGCCTCGTATTGATTAATTTTAATACGGGGCTTTTCTCTGCCTGCCTTCAGCCGGACATAAGCACTTAAAGCAGACAGCTTCAAGCACCCGCCGCAGAGTCTATATAATAATCAGTTTTATTCCCAGCTTATCTATTTTGAGAATATATCTTTATTTTCAATTGGTTATTTGCATCCATCTGAACTTCACCTGAGTAAAAATCACCCTATCAGTTTCAGTAAAACCCTCTCCCTCCCCTCCTGTTGCCAATTAATTAGCAGCCATAAACATTAATTCTGCTATTAATTATTACTGGCGTGTGTTTTGCACACACCATAAGCAGCGCTTTTAAGCTGCCAGACAAAAATGACCGGGTAACCCTCGGCGGGCAGGAAATAACAGGAGTCAGAATGCATTTGCAAAAATGGAACAAACCCTTGGCTGCATTGGCTTTACTGGTCAGTGGAGCACTGCATGCGGCCTCAACACCCGCAGTGGAAGCGAAAAATGGCATGGTGGTGACATCCCAGTATCTGGCTTCACAGGTTGGGACTGATATCTTAAAAATGGGTGGGAATGCAATTGATGCTGCGGTGGCCGTGGGTTATGCCCAGGCGGTAGTGAACCCTTGCTGTGGCAATATTGGCGGTGGCGGTTTTATGACCATTCACCTTGCAGATGGGACGGATACATTTATAAACTTCCGTGAAACCGCCCCTGCCGCCGCCAGTGCCGATATGTATTTGGATAAAGAGGGTAAAGTCACCAAAGATGCCAGTCTGTATGGCTATCTGGCCGCGGGCGTGCCCGGCACAGTCTTGGGAATGGACAGCGCGCAGAAGAAATACGGCAAATTAACTCGTCAACAGGTCATGGCTCCGGCAATCAAACTGGCACGGGAAGGATTTGTGTTAACCCGCGCCGATACTGACATTTTGGACACAACGGTTAAGCGCTTTCGTCAAGATCCTGAATCGGCGCGTATTTTTCTACGAAAAGACGGCGAAGCTCTGCAACCGGGTGACCGCCTGATTCAAGCTGATCTGGCTGATACTCTGACAGCTATCTCGGAGAAAGGGCCGGATGCATTCTATCAGGGGAAAATACCGCAAGCAGTTGAAGCCGCAGCCAAAAAAGGCGGGGGTATTTTGACTGCGGCCGATTTTGCCAATTATAAAATCACGGAAACCGCCCCTATTACCTGTAGCTATCGTGGCTATAAATTCGTGTCATCCCCTCCACCTAGCTCCGGTGGCGTGACCTTGTGCGAAACTTTAAATGTCCTTGAGGGCTATGACCTGAAGAGTATGGGTTTTAACTCTGCCGCTTACATCCATACACTGACAGAAGCTATGCGCCATGCCTATATGGACCGCAATACTTTCCTCGGTGATCCCGAGTTTGTTAAGAACCCGACGGACCGCCTGCTGAGTAAAAGTTATGCCGCTGATATTCGTAAACAAATCGTCGCCAACAAGGCCACGCCATCAGCAGAAGTTCAGCCGGGCATGCAACCACATGAAAAACCTGAAACAACACATTATTCCATCGTTGATCATGATGGCAATGCTGTCTCCACCACCTATACCGTGAATGGCCGCTTTGGTGCGGTAGTGATTGCACCCGGCACTGGCTTTTTCCTGAATGATGAAATGGATGATTTTACCGTCAAAGTCGGTGAGCAAAACCTGTATGGTTTGGTTCAGGGAGCTACCAACTCCATCGCCCCCGGTAAGCGCCCACTATCGTCTATGAGCCCGACATTAGTGACCAAAGACGGTAAGACATTTATGGTCTTAGGCTCACCGGGTGGTTCGCGGATTATCACCATTACCTTGCAAACGGCATTGAACGTCATTGACCAGGGTATGGCACCACAAGAGGCCGTGGATGCACCTCGCATTCATCATCAGTGGCTACCCGATGAGGTCTATTATGAACAGCGCGGAGTGTCCGCAGACAGCCTTAATCTGCTGAAAAATATGGGATATAAAATGGTCGAGCAGAATCCATGGGGCGCTGCGGAGCTAATTTTGGTCGGTTTAGCCGGTGTTGAGGGCGTCAGCCCTGCGAACTCGGGTAATGATTCAGCGGTCTCCGGCAAAGTCCGCGAGGGCTATCTGTATGGCGCTAATGATGTTCGCCGCCCCGCCGGTGCAGCCATCGGCTACTGATAGCTATTGATTACCAATGTCACTCATCCCCCATCAATGTATTGGTGGGGGAAGTTTATCATTCTATTTATACCCCAAATTATACCCCAAATAATTCGAATTGCAGGAAGGCGGCAATTGAGTAAATCCCGATGAGCTTACTTAGGTAAGTGATTCGGGTGACAAATCTGCCGGGAGTAGATTTGAACGCTGTTTGCAGCGGCCTCGCAGAGGCGAGGCCCATGGACGGGCCGAGTAACGAAAGCAGCCAACGCACATGCAGCTTGAAGTATGACGGGTATATATTACCAAGGCAATGTATGCCCCTGGTAATCAATAAAGCCGTGACCGCCCTTACCGGAAGCGCGCTCGATTTGGTCAACAACCCCCCTCACACTGGTCGCAATCGTCAGTGGCGCAGCATCCCCGCCCATATCCGTTTTTACCCAGCCCGGATGAATGGATAATACCGTCAGTGACGGGTCGGCTACCTCAGCAACCAAATTGCGCGTCATCATATTCAATGCCGCTTTACTAGCTGAATACAAAGGCTTATGGCCGGAAGCATTATGCCCAAGACTCCCCAACTGCGAAGACATAAAGGCTAATACACCGCGGCTTGGATTGCGCTGTGCCAGCAGATGCTGGGCAATACGGATGGGTGAAATCGCATTGGTTTGGAATAATTCGAGGATTTCCTCTGGTTTGGCATCAACCGCTGATTGATGTTCCGGCCCAGAGATCCCGGCATTAATAAATATCAGATCAAAAACCTGCCCCTGCACCTGTGGTAAAAAAGCTTTAATACTTTCAGGCTGGTTAATATCCAATGTTAACCAATGGGCAGCATGTGCCGCGGTATCTTTTGCTACACCGCGAGTCGTCGCCGTCACTGACCATCCCCGGCGGTTAAGCTCATCAACCAGCCCCAGACCCAAGCCCCGAGAGGCTCCGATAATCAATGCCTGTCTTTTAGTTGTGCTCATTATATTTTCCCTTCGGTGGATTTACCTGGCAACTGTCGGTGCCCGTCATATACATCATATCTCACCCAAAGAAAAAGCGGCGCTTAGCCGCTTTTAATATCTTTATACTGCGTGGCCAACTCTTAAGTTAGCACTCACTATGGCTAATAACTAAGATTGACCGCGCCACAATGTGACACTCTCGCCAGACAATTGCAGACTGATGCCCTCGTCAGTGATATTCAGCTCGGACGCCCCCTCCAAACGTTGCCATTGCGTAACATTCAGTAAAGGAGAAACCGGCAAGAAGATATCACTAGCATGATTGCGTTGTATGGCGACCATCACCCGCTCGCGCTGATAACTGCGAATAAAGACCAGAGAATCGCCATTGGCGTGAATAACTTGGCAGCCGCCACGCCGCAATGCCAAACTATTGTGCCGTAAAGCCGCCATGCGCTGACATAATTTCAGCAGATCGCCATCCCACAGCGCCTCATCCCAAGGGAAAGGTTTACGGCAGAATGGGTCATTGCCGCCATCCAAGCCGATTTCATCACCATAAAATAAGCAGGGCACACCAATCCAGCTAAACAGCCATATCAATGCCATTTGCATGCGCGTTTTATCGCCATTCAGCAAAGTGATAAAACGGGCGGTATCATGGCTATCCAATTGGTTAAATGAACGCAGCTGATGACCATGAGGTAATCCGGCGCGGTATTCATCCATCCAATAAGCACAATCCTCGGCGCTGAGTTTTATGGGATGGTAGGCAACATCACAACCCGCCAGGAAGCTACGTACTGGCAAAGCAAATCCCATATAATTCATTGCCGCGTCTTCCACTCCGGCATGTAACCAATTTCGTGCATCGCCAAAGTGTTCGCCCAGAATATAAGCTTGAGAATTTTCCGCTTTCGCCGCCTGATAAATCCCCGCCAAATGGTGTAAATTCCCTTTCGCGCCGCCCTCTTCTCCTAGCATGTGCACCACATCCAGCCGCCAGCCGTCAATACTGTAAGGCGGCTTCAACCAATGGCGCACCACACTGTCTTCGGCACGATAAATTTGATTAACCACCTCTTCATTAGCGAAGTTAAGTTTTAGCAAGCTGGCATGGCCTTTCCAATCCAGTGCCCGCCCATCGGGGAAGAAATTAAACCAGCCCCGATAAGGTGAGTCGGGGTGATGACAAGCGCCATTTTCCCCTTGCTGATGGCGATCAAACCAATGGTGGGAATCCCCGGTATGGTTAAACACGCCGTCGAGCACCAATTTGATACCGGCATCGCGGGTGGCGCTGCGTAGTTGTAGAAATGCACTCTCGCCGCCCAAGTAGGGATCAACCTGATAATAATCTTGCGTATCGTATTTATGTACACTGGGCGCGGTGAAAATAGGGTTGAGATAGAGCGCGGTCACCCCTAACTGTTGTAAATAGGGGAGTTTTTGGCTGATACCGGCTAAATCACCGCCATAGAATGTCGAGGCAGCATTCACATCATCCAGTGGCTGTTGCCAGTCACGGCGTGCGACCGGATGACCGGCGGCCTGATGAATATAACTGCCATTTTGCACCCCATGCTCACCCTGGCTGCTGGCAAACCGGTCGGGGAAGATTTGATAAAAAATCTGGTCGGCAACCCAGTCTGGGCCGCTATCGGGTAACTCAATAGCAAACTGAGCCAATTGCGCCGGAGGAACGACCGAAAATCCTAATGGGCCGAACCACTGTTGGTCATCATTCCACAACAGTTTGAAGCAATAACGCCGCGCGGGCTGACCTTCATGCAACTGCAATTTCGCGCGATAACGCCAGAAGCCATTGATCAGCTCGCCCTTCATACTGAGCAACCATTCTTCATTATCTGGCTCACAGCGTAAGAAAACCTGTGCCGGTAAATTATCACCCTGTAACCACTCGCCATCTAACCACAGTGTGATATGTAACGCATCGCCGCGCTGACGGACAAAAGGCGCAACCGGTAAATGCCAACCACTAAGCATAAAACTCTCCTGCTTTAACCAAAACGCTTGCTGTTAAGGCTATCTGGTGCAGACATTAACGCCGCGACACATTCACCTGTATGAATAAATAGGTATCAACAATGCCATGTTGTGAATAGGTATCCCTCATCTATCAGCATAAATATTGAGGATGAGGGCGGGGGCGGAGAGAATTATTGAGTTACTCAATAAAAAAGACAAAAAAGCCGGGACATCTCCCGGCTCAGACTGCTGACTAAATCAAATGAAGGGGAAACGTGCCGTTGGGGCCGTAGTTGCGTAAGCGACCGGAGCGCCCCTAGGTACGGTCAACCCTTCACTCACGGAGCTATAAATCGCGTTGTCATTAACCTCAAGCCGGGACATTTCCCGGCTTGATACTCGATATTGATTCGGTGTTACTCTGCGGTTTTCAGCGCCGCCGCTTTCTTCTTCTGATGACTGACCTTAAAGTAATATCCCACCAGCAACAGGACAATCCACACCAGCCCGACATACAATGAGATGCGCGTTGTTGGGAACCAGCCAATCAGCCCAATGATAAACACCAAGAAAATGATAGCCACCACCGAAGTAAAGGTGCCGCCACGCAGCGGGAAATCCAGCGCCTTAACTTGATCTTTGCTCAACGAGCGGCGGAAACCAATTTGGGAGAACAGGATCATAATCCACACCCAAACAGTCGCAAAAGTCGCGAGCGAGGCAATCACCAGGAACACATTTTCCGGCATAATATAGTTGAGATAGACCGCCGTTAGCATCGCCCCCATCATCACCAACACCGTGACCCACGGCACTCCGCGTTTAGAAATGGCGGCAAAAGCTTTCGGCGCGTGGCCCTGTTCGGCCATCCCGTTAAGCATACGGCCCACCCCGAACACATCACTGTTAATGGCTGATAATGAGGCGGTAATCACCACAAAGTTCAGAATCCCAGCAGCAACAGTAATCCCCATGTGCTGGAAAGTCAGGACAAATGGGCTGCCGTTAGTGCCAACTTGGTTCCACGGGTAAATAGACATAATGACAAACAAGGTGCCGACGTAGAACATCAGAATACGCCATGGCACTGAGTTGATAGCTTTCGGAATAGACTTTTTCGGATCTTCAGCTTCACCGGCAGTAATACCGATAATCTCAATCCCACCATAAGCAAACATCACCAGTTGCAATGACAGAACCATGCCGACAAAACCGTTGCTGAAGAAGCCGCCATTAGTCCATAAGTTATGAATACCGGTCGGCTGCCCGCCATTACCAATACCCCAAACAATGATACCAATACCCGCTAAAATCATGATGATGATGGTGGCAACTTTGAAAAATGAGAACCAGAACTCCAGCTCGCCGAACACCTTAACACTCATCATATTGACAGCACCAATGATGAGGACAACACTTAGCACCCATATCCAATGGGGCACATCCGGGAACCAGACCCCCATATAGATACCGAATGCGGTCACATCAGCAATAGCAACAATCAGAATCTCAAAACAATAAGTCCAGCCGGTGATATAGCCCGCCATTGGCCCAAGGTAATCTTGTGCATAACGTGAGAAAGAACTGGCTTGCGGATTATTGACTGACATCTCGCCCAGGGCGCGCATGATGATAAATGCCACCACGCCACCAATCAGGTATGCCAATAATACGCTTGGCCCCGCCATTCTTATCGCATCAGCCGAACCATAGAATAAGCCGGTACCTATTGCTGACCCCAATGCCATAAAGCGGATGTGGCGTGTCGTCAGACCGCGTTTCAGCTTATTTTTGACTGGTAATTCCATGAACTTTGTCCCGTCTTTTTTCAGCAAAAAGCCACGGGGATGAGCCGTGGCTAAAAATATCCAATGACTGTGCCGTTATTGCTTAGCAGCAATTTCCTGGCGACAGCACAGGCGATCGTACAACCCAATGACGACGAATACCAGTAGGGATGGCGATAACCATGCCAGACCTTGCTCAGCCAATGGCAGATTCTGAGTCCATTCCGGCAGGTAATGTGCAAAAGTCGAGGCTTTTACCGCATCAAGGATACCGAACAGCAAGCTGACCAACATGACCGGGGCCACAATACGGGAAGCATGATGCCACCAGCGCAATGTGAAACTCATCAACACCAATACAATGCAGGGTGGATAAATGGCGGTCAGCACTGGAATAGAAATCTGAATCAGATGGCTCAGCCCCAGATTCGACACCATCATTGAGAAGATACCGAGGATAAACACCAGTGCGCGATATGACAGCGGCAAGTACTGCGCAAAGAATTCAGCACAGGCGCAGGTCAGGCCCACCGCGGTCACCATACAGGCGATGAAAATCAATGCAGCCAGGAACACGCTGCCCAGACCACCAAAGGTGTGTTGAACATAGGCATGCAATACCACCGCCCCGTTTTGGGCATCGGGTACCAAAGCACCGCTGCTTGAACCCAACTTAAACAAGCTCAGGTAGACCAACGTCAACCCGACACCGGCAATTAAACCCGCCCAAATGGTATAGCGCGTCAGCAATCCAGCAGAAACCACACCGCGTGACCGGGCAGCATTGACGATGACGATACCGAACACCAAAGCGCCCAAGGTATCCATGGTCAGATAGCCATTAACGAAACCAGAAGAAAACGCAGCATTCTGATAAGCATCAGTAGCCGGAATCAACGGGCCGGCGGGCCAAATCAAAGCAGCAAGACCTAAAAGAGCCAGCGCCAGAATCTTCATTGGGGCCAAGATATGCCCGACTGTGTCGAGCAAACGCCCGGGGTACAAGGAAATCCCGATAACCAACGCGAAGTAAACCACACTGTAAATAAACAGTGGCAGCGGGCCATTACCGGTTAAAGGCGCAATACCCACTTCGAAAGAAACTGTTGCCGTACGCGGGATAGCAAACAGAGGGCCAACGGCCAGATAGCAGACGGTCGCCAGCACCAAACCGGCACCGCGGCCAATGGGAGAACTCAGAGCATCAATCCCCCCGCCCACTCGAGCCAGCGCGATGACGGTGATGACCGGTAATCCAACGGCGGTAATCAAGAAGCCCAGAGCGGCCCACCACACATGTTCACCCGACTGTAAACCGACCATCGGTGGGAAGATGATGTTGCCAGCTCCAACAAATAAGGCAAAGGTCATAAAACCTAATGCAATAATATCTTTAGATGATAAACGATGACTCATAGTGATGTGCGTTGCCTGGTTAAATGATCAAAAGAAAAAGTCCTTGAGTTGTGGTCTTTCCTACGTGATCGAAACGACACAAAGCTCTGATAAACGCAAACTCCGGCGGTTAATAAGCAATCTATTTCGTCAGTATGCAGTGTTTTTGGAGTTATTTGCAGGTGGAATAGGCCAACAACGGCGGTAAGTAGACCGTTTATAGCGGAGAAAGGCAAGTCAGGATCACAAAAGCAGAGTTTTCATCTATACAATTTCCTCAAACCAGTTAATCGTGCCAGATTTAGAGAAATACACACCATATGATTTGTATCATTTATACCCGTCATACTTCAAGCTGCATGTGCGTTGGCTGCTTTCGCTACTCGGCCCGTCCATGGGCCTCACCTCTGCGAGGCCGCTGCTAGCAGCGTTCAAATCTGCTCCCGGCAGATTTGTCACCCCAGTCACTTACTGGTGTAAGCTCCAGGGGACTCGCTCAATTGCTGCCTTCCTGCAACTCGAATTATTTAGAGTATATACCCAACCGTTAACAATTTATGGCCGGTACACTAGAACAAACCCAGCCAACTTAATAGGCGAAACCCAGCTCTTTTCGAGTGTCATTCAGGACGTCTGGCGGCAAGGGTAAATAACCGTCATGAGTCACGCGCTTTTGCCCTTCTGGTGATAAAACGCGCTCAAGAAAGGCGGCAGTCAGCGGTTCTGGCGGCTGGCCCGGTGCTTTATTGATATAAATATACAGATAGCGCGACAAGGGATAGCGGCCAGCTTTGACATTTTCGGCGGTCGGCATCACATAATCCTGACCATCCGCTGACAGTAATAGGGGTTTAACACCACTGTTGCGAAAACCAATACTGGCATAACCCATTCCATTTAATGAACCGGCGACCGCTTGCACCACAGAAGCAGATCCAGGCAATTCATTGATATTATTTGTAAAATCACCATTACACAGCACTCGCTGCTTGAAGAAACCATAGGTTCCTGAAGCTGAGTTTCGGCTATAACGCTGCAAAGTGCGCTCCGCCCACGGCCCTTTCAGGCCCAGCTCACCAAAGCGCTGGATCGGATGAGATTCGCCACAAAGGCGATTTTGCGAAAAAACAGCATCAAGCTGAGATAAAGTGATTTTATTCAGTGGATTATCTTGATGGACAAAAACCACTAAGGCATCCACTGCCACAGGAACAGCAAGCGGTGGATAGCCATAACGCTGGATAAATGCGGTGATTTCAGCCGCTTTCATTGGGCGGCTCATCGGGCCGAGTTGAGTTGCCCCTGCCGCCAATGCCGCAGGAGCAGTAGAAGAACCTGCCGCCTGTATTTGCAAATTAACGCCGGGGTAATGATGATTAAAATCATCTGCCCATAAAGACATCAAATTCGCTAAGGTGTCTGAACCGACACTGGAAAGATTACCGGATAGAGTATGTGGTTTTGGCGATTGAACCTCTGTGGCAGGTGAAACTGCTACAGATTGTGCTAAAACGCCGTAGCTAAACCCGAGCAGGGCATGCAGCAGCGCCAGTTTTCCCCATCTCATCAGCTTGATGTCCATGCAGTCTTAGGATTTGACTGCATTCTCGGTTAAAACCGTCGGAACAATCAATCGATTCGGCAAGGTAAAAATAAATCTCGTCCCCAGACCGATTTCACTCATGACATCCAAACGTGCGTCATGGTGGCTCAGAGCATGCTTCACAATTGCCAGCCCCAACCCGCTGCCCCCGGTTTGCCTTGAGCGGGCCTTATCCACTCGATAGAAACGCTCAGTGAGGCGCGGCACATGCTCAGGGCCAATGCCCGGCCCATTGTCGCTCACCTGAAATTGTGCGCCTTGCGCAGTTTTCTGCCAACACACCTCAATTTTAGTGCCATCAGGCGTGTGATTGACTGCGTTATAGACCAGATTAGACACCGCGCTGCGCAGTTGGTCTTCGTTACCAAATACCTTCAGTTGATCATTAACCCGGAAAGTAATTTCATGACGCCCACCACTTAGCGCCTGCACCTCATGCTGTAATATTTTCAGCATTCGCGGAATATCAACCTGTTCATTCATATCTACATTAGGAGCTGCTTCAATTCGCGACAACGTCAATAATTGCTTGACCAACCCATCCATTCTCTTGGTCTGTTCCTGCATCGTTCCTAGTGCTTTATCCCGCAATGGCCCCGCCAATTCTTGGTCGTGCATCATTTCCAGATACCCTTGTAGCACCGTCAGGGGGGTACGCAGTTCGTGGCTGACATTGGCAAAGAAATTACGCCGCGCCCCTTCCAACTGGCGCATTTGGGTAACATCGCGGGCGACCATCAATAATTGCCCTTCTGAATAAGGCATCACCCGAAACTCAACGTAATAGCCATTATTGAGTTGCAAGGTCAGTGGGCGGGAAAATTCTTGCTGTTGTAAATACTGACTGAATTCGGGGTAGCGCAATAAGTTAAGAATATGCTGGCCATTATCCTCCGGCCAGCGGAACCCCAGTAATTGCTGAGCCAAACCGTTGCACCAGAAAATATTACCGTCAATGGTGGTCATCACCACAGCATCGGGTAAAGATTCAGCACCACTGCGGAACCGTTTGATAAGTAAAGCTAATTCACGCCGCCGCCGCCGATTTCGCAGTTGCATCTGATATAAACCATAAAATAAAGGTTCCCAACTCCAACGCCCTGAAGGCGGAGTCATGCTGCGGTCTAACCACAGCCAGTAAGATAATTTGAGTTGGTTATAGAAATTCCAGACCAGCGCTGCAACCACTGAGACTAATAATAGCCAAGGAAGATACCCGATAAAGGCACCTAACAGTAATGCGGGCAAACAAAAAAGAGCCAGCTCTAAAGCCAGCGTTTTCCATGATAAACGTTCTAACACAACGAATTCTCCGGCACTGAAAACTCAGTAGCGCGTTGAGAAGCGGTACCCGGTTCCCCGGACAGTTTGTACCATTCTGTCATGACCATCAGTTTCAAGCGCCTTGCGTAGCCGACGAATATGCACGTCAACAGTACGATCCTCTACATAAACGTTAGTGCCCCAGACATAATTAAGCAACTGTTCGCGGCTATAAACTCGCTCTGGATGGGTCATAAAGAAATGCAATAATTTAAATTCGGTCGGCCCCATATCCAGCGCTTGCTCATTGGCCATAACCCGATGTGAAGAGGGGTCAAGGCTCAGCCCTTGCATTTCAATCACCTCTTCCACCGCCATTGGCGATATCCGGCGCATGACGGCTTTAATCCGCGCCACCAGCTCTTTGGGTGAAAAAGGCTTAGTAATATAATCATCAGCGCCCACTTCTAAACCACGAACTCGGTCTTCTTCTTCACCACGGGCGGTCAGCATCATCACGGGAATATCTCGGGTCAATGCTTCGCGTTTCATATGCTTAATAAACTGAATCCCCGAGCCTCCTGGTAACATCCAATCCAGCAACACCAAATCAGGGTAAGGCTCAGATAATCGGGTTACTGCGCTGTCATAATCCTCGGCTTCTAACGGTTGGTAGCCATTTTGTTCCAACACAAAGCACACCATCTCACGGATTGGGGCTTCATCTTCCACTACCAGTATGCGTCTTGCCATCATCAACCCTGCCAGTAAGTTAGTGGTCACTATTTGATTTCGGAAATCATTATGCGTCAGTTTTGTGACATTTTTATGAAAAACATCGCGCTCTTGCAAGCAATAAGCATAGTGATAAATTTTATGATAATTGCAAAATGCAGCACTCAAGTTTGCGAAGCGTCTCGGAGATTTCACTCACACTCTTTTTTTAGCCGCGACATCCGGCGGGCAGTGTTTATAATCAGCGCCAATATCTTTGGAAAACAACCTGCCCTAGCGGGAGATTTATGCGCATTATTCATACCTCTGATTGGCATTTAGGCCAGCATTTCTTCACCAAAAGCCGTGCGGCTGAACATCAAGCATTTCTGCACTGGCTCATTGAACAGATCAAAGAAAATCAGGTAGATGCGCTGATTATAGCCGGTGATATCTTTGATACTGGCTCCCCACCCAGCTATGCCCGTGAGCTGTATAATCGCTTCGTGGTTGAACTCCAACCAACAAATTGCCAGTTAATTGTTTTGGGGGGGAATCATGATTCAGTCTCAACATTGAATGAATCTCGGGGTTTGCTTTCTTATTTAAATACCACGGTCATTTCCTGCGCCAGTAGTGATTTAGCCCAGCAAGTTATTATTTTGAAAAATCGTCAGGAGCAACCAGCGGCCATACTGTGCGCCATCCCCTTTTTGCGCCCACGCGATTTAGTCACCAGTCAGGCTGGCGAATCCGGCGGGCAAAAGCAACTGGCATTACAAGAAGCCATTGCGGCTCACTATCAAGCACTCTATCAGCGAGCCGTTGAGTTGCGCACTGAGCTTGGCCTGCCCTTGCCTATTATTGCTACCGGGCATTTAACCACCGTGGGGGTCACCACCACAGACTCGGTTCGTGATATTTACATCGGCACATTGGATGCTTTCCCCGCTCAAGCTTTCCCCCCGGCGGATTATATTGCTCTGGGCCATATTCACCGTGCTCAGCAAGTTGCTAAAACCGAGCATATTCGCTACAGCGGCTCGCCAATTGCCTTGAGTTTTGATGAGTTAAGTAAAGAGAAAAGTGTTTATTTGGTGGAGTTTGCCCAGCAAGCATTAGCATCAGTGACCCCGCTATTCATCCCACAATTTCAGCCGATGCAGTTAATCAAAGGCGATTTAACCCAAATAGAGCAACAGCTGGCTGCATTTTCTGGCCATCAGGGGTTACCGGTATGGCTGGATATTGAAGTCGCCACAAAAGACTATCTCACTGATATTCAAAGGCGAATTCAAGCACTAGCCGCAGAGCTTCCGGTGGAAGTGGTATTATTGCGCCGCAGTAAAGAATTGCGTCATAACAGCATTGAGCGACAGGAAAAAGAAACACTCAATGAGTTGAGTGTCACTGATGTATTTGAACGCCGGCTGGCGCTGGAGGCGGATTTAGCCGAACCTCGTCAGGAACGCATGCGCCAAATGTTCAATCAGGTAGTTGAGGATATATCGCAAGATAAAGATGCCGCAGAGGAGCAATCAGCATGAGAATTTTAAGCCTGCGACTAAAAAACATTAATTCTCTACAGGGCGAATGGAAGATTGATTTCACTGCTGAGCCCTTTGCCAGCAGTGGTTTATTCGCAATCACCGGCCCGACAGGCGCCGGCAAAACTACCCTGCTCGATGCTATTTGTCTCGCGCTATACCACCAAACTCCGCGTTTGACTGTCTCGCCTGGCCAAAATGAACTGATGACCCGCCATACTGCGGAGTCGCTAGCTGAAGTTGAATTTGAAGTAAAAGGCACGCGTTATCGGGCATTTTGGAGTCAGCGTCGTGCTAAAAATAGCCCGGAAGGGAATCTGCAAGCCCCCAAAGTTGAATTGGCACTGTGCGAAAATGGCAAAATCCTGGCCGATAAAGTACGCGATAAACTGGATATGGTGGCGGCAATCACTGGGCTGGATTTTGGCCGTTTTACCAAATCCATGATGCTGTCGCAGGGGCAATTTGCAGCTTTCCTCAATGCCGATGCCAATGACCGTGCTGAATTATTGGAAGAATTAACCGGCACCGACATCTATGGGCGGCTATCTGAACATGTATTTGAACAACATAAGCTGGCTAAGCTCGCGCTAGATACATTGCACCAACGCGCCAATGGTATTGAACTGCTAAATGAAGAACAGAGTTTAGCCCTGACAAAACAATTAAACTCGCTCGAAGAACAAGAAAAGCAGCTTTCCTCAGAACAGCGGGTGAATCAAAACCAAATAAATTGGCTCACCAGTTGGCAGCAGCAGCAAAAAAATGCATTGGAATATCAACAACAACAGAAACTTATTGAGCAAGAATATCAACAAGCACAGCCCGAACTGCAAAGATTGGCCCGCAGTGAGCCCGCAGAAAAGCTGCGCCCCCTGTTGCGTGAGCGCTCGCGCAGCCTACAGGATTTGCAACAAATACAACTGCGCATCACCACACTAACCGGGCAACAGCAACAACTTCAGACGCAACTCACGCCACTGGCTCAGGCGCTGGAGCAAGCCAATCTTGCTCGCCAACAACAAGCCGCCCAGCAGCATGAACAAGAAACGCTGATCGAGCAAAAAGTCGTTCCGCTGGATAACCTTATTGCTCAGCAGCAACACTCATTAATGCTGCTTGGCACGCAATTACAGCAGTTACAAACTAAAGAACAGCAAGGCAAACAGCAGCTTGAGCTGAACGGGCAGCAGCTAAAGCAAACCCAGCAGCGCCTGCAACAACTGACTGAGTACAGCCAGCAGTATGCCCACCATCAGCACTGGGAAAAGAATCTGCCTTTATGGCGTGAGCAGTTCCGCCAATTACACATACAGCAACAACAAGCGGTTAACAGCGAGCAGCAGTTACAGCAACAGGTTGCGTTAATCACGACCTTACAACAGCAAATCGACACACTGAATAAACAAGATACACAGCAGCAAACGGCATTAGTACAAGCCCACTCACAGACAGGTAGCATTCAGCAACAATTGACCGCACTTGAGCAACAGCACCCCTCAGCGCAGCTACGCCAACAACTGTTCGATCTCCAGCAACAACGGTCAGTGCGGCAACAATTAGCGGCATTATCACCACTGGTGCAGCAAGTTCAGGCACTGCATGATAAACAACAACAGCAAGCAGTCAGCCAGCAGCAACAACTCATACTACTCGAGCAGCAATTGGCCGAGAAACGTCAGTTATATAAACAACAAAAACAACATCTGGCGACTCTGGAAACTTTGCTGGAACGCGAAAAACAAATAGTCAGCTTAGAGGCAGAAAGAGCCAAACTGCAACCGGGAGAAGCATGCCCGCTATGTGGTGCATTGGATCACCTGGCTATTACGGAATATCAGGCGGTAAAGCCCTCAGAGACCGCTATCCGTGTTGAGGAACAGCGCCTACAAGTTGAGCGGCTATCAACTGAGGGTTCCGAACTCAATGCCCAGACTCAAAGCTTGCAACAACAACTCAAACACCTGGAGCAAGAGTTACAGCACAGCAATCAACAATTAGCAGATTACCAACAGCAATGGCAAACACTGACCCAGCCATTAGCCCTGAGCTTTGCTTTAAATGAACCTGCGGCCTTAATCCTCTGGTTGGAGCAACAGGAACAATCAGAGCAACGCTGTCAGCTAAAACTGGCTGAATATGAACGGCTGAATCAGCAATACCAGCAAGCTAAAGATATTCTGACTCAAGCAGAACAACAGCAACAAAAACATCAGCAGCAGTTGGCATTAATCCTTCAACGCCAACAAGATACGCAAGAATCCCAGCAAAAATTGCTTACACAGCATCAGCATCAACTCGCTGAGTTAGCAAAAGTGCACCAAGACGTTAGCCATGCTCTGGCTGGGCTATCACTCTCATTGCCTGAAGCAGATCAACAACAAAATTGGCTGTCATCACGGGAAGAGGAAAACCAGCGCTGGCACCAATATCAGCAAGAACAACAACAGTTGGCGCTGGGGCAAAAAGCACTGGAAACTCAGATTGAAAATGAGCGCCGCCATTTACAAGAATGCGGGGAACAATTATCTCTGCTTACTCAACAACATCAACAAACTGAAGCCCTGTTACAGCAACAAAAGCAACAACGCCAGGCACTGTTTGGTGACGACAATGTTATTGAGGTACGTCAGTTATTACGTCAACAACAGCAACAAGCGGAGCAGGCGCTGCAAAATGCAGCACAAACTCTGCAACAAGCGCAATCTCAACTTAATTTACTCTCTGGTGAGCTAGCAGGCCTGGAACAGCAGCAGCACCAATATCAGCAGCGCGCGGCTACTGCTCAAGCGGAATTACAACAAGCACTGACAAGCAGTGAATTCGACGATGAGGCCGCCTTAACCGCCGCTCTACTGAGTGAAGAGGAAAGGCAACGTTTACAACAATTGAAACAACAATTGAGCGAGCGGCAACAACAAGCACATATCCGCCAGCAGCAAACCAGTGAGGCAATGGAGCAACTTATACAATCCTGCCCAGTTGGGGTCAGCCAAACATCTGAATTAGTTGTATTGCAACAGCAGTCAGAGCAATTACTCGCCCAACTAAAAGCCAATACATTACAGCAAGGCGAATTACGCAATCAGTTAGAAAGCGACACTGTTCGCCGTAGCAATCAACATGCGCTGTTTGAGCAAATTGAATATAGCCAGCAGCAATATGATGACTGGAGCTACCTAAATCATTTAATCGGCTCCAAAGAGGGTGATAAATTCCGCAAATTTGCACAAGGTTTAACCCTCGATCATTTAGTTTATCTGGCAAATAATCAACTCGGTCGGCTGCATGGACGCTACCAATTACAGCGTAAAGCCAGTGATGCACTGGAGCTGTTAGTGGTGGATACCTGGCAAGCGGATGCTATGCGCGACACTCGCACATTGTCAGGGGGGGAAAGCTTTCTGGTGAGTTTAGCGCTGGCTTTGGCGCTATCAGATCTGGTCAGCCACAAAACCAGTATTGACTCACTGTTCCTTGATGAAGGATTTGGCACGCTGGATGCAGAAACACTGGATACTGCGCTCGATGCTCTTGATAGCCTGAATGCATCTGGTAAAACCATTGGTGTTATCAGCCATGTTGAAGCTATGAAAGACAGAATCCCGGTGCAAATTAAGGTTAAAAAAGTCAATGGACTGGGGGTTAGCCGGTTAGATAATGTCTTCCGAGTCAATCAAGACTGAATATAGGCCGCCCAGAATGAGGGGCATCAATCCCGAATCACTTAATCAAGTCAGTGATTCGGGTGCGTGAGCGCCGCTAACAACGCTGCAGCGTCAAGGCCGAAAGTACTACCCAAAGTCATTGGCGTTGCAGCTAGGCAGCAAGCGAATAAATCCCGATGAGCTTACTCAAGTCAGTGATTCGGGTGCATGAGCGCCGCTAACAACGCTGCAGCGTCAAGGCCGCAGGGTAGGCCACAACCAGGCGGCCCCCCGCACACCACTAGAATCCCCATGCAAAGCTTTACGGATTGGGGTTTTGCACTCGCCACCAAAGACCCAAGGGCTGATTAACGTAGGCAATGTTTTATACAGGCGGTCAATATTACTCATTCCCCCGCCTAACACGACGATATCAGGGTCAAACAGGTTAATGACATGGGCTAATGACTTAGCTAAACGTCTCTCATAGTTAACCACCACCTGTTCAGCCAGCACATCACCCTGTTCAACTAACTCCATGATTTCATGCCCCTTGAGCGACTGCCCGCTCAAACGAAAATAATCAGTGGCAAAGCCAGTGCCGGAAACAAAAGTCTCAATACAGCCTTTTTTCCCGCAATAACAAGCGACTTCCTGCTGATACTGCCGCTCTTCCTCATCTTGCCAGGGTAGCGGATTATGCCCCCACTCACCGGAGATACCATTGCCGCCAGCATGTACACGCCCGTCAATGGCAATACCCGAGCCACAACCTGTCCCAATAATGACCCCGAATACCAGATGCTTTCCGGCTCCGGTGCCATCCGTTGCTTCAGAAACAGCAAAACAGTTAGCATCATTAGCCAGACGCACCTGACGGGAGAGTAATGTTGACAAGTCTTTATCTAGCTCTTGCCCATTCAGCCAAACAGAATTGGAATTTTTTACCTTGCCAGTAAAAGGAGAGAGTGTGCCCGGAATACCCACACCAACACTGCCCTGCTCCCCAGTCGCTTCTTCTGCATCGGCGACTAACGCCGCGATCGCCTGCAAAGTTTTTTGATAATCATGGCGCGGGGTGGAAACCCGTTTACGGAAAAGCTCCTGTCCATTATTTGCTAAAGCAATGACTTCTATTTTAGTACCACCCAGATCTATACCAATGCGCATAGCGCCTTACCTCATCGACAAGATTATTTGTTGTTTATGGTAACTGATTTTAACGATAAACATCCTTCGATATACCAAGACAATGATGATAATAAAAGCCTTATCCTTACAGTTTGTGACCGTGCGCTATAACGCCACAATATTTGTCACTCGCTATTGGGTATTCGATGGTGATTGAATCCCAGTAAAGAGGAAGAGGGTTATGCAAATTGCGAGCTGGCTCTGTTTTTTTCTTATTCTTTTTACTAGGGACAGGCGCGTCAATTCGTTATCATGCCGCACTGCGTCTGATTAACTCGCGCGCTTTAAGCGCGCCGGAGCCTGGGATAACACTATGTTGTGGTTTAAGAATTTAATGGTTTACCGTTTAAGCCGGGAAGTTTCGCTATCTGCGGATGAAATGGAGAAACAGTTAAGCGCCCTCAGTTTCACCCCCTGCGGCAGTCAGGATATGGCAAAAACCGGTTGGGTATCACCGATGGGTTCACATAGCGATGCATTAACACATACGGTTAATGGTCAAATCGTCATTTGTGCGCGAAAAGAAGAGAAAATATTGCCATCGCCGGTGATTAAGCAAGAGTTACAAGCCAAAATTGAACGCCTCGAAGGTGAACAACATCGCAAACTGAAAAAAACTGAAAAAGACTCATTAAAAGATGAAGTTTTGCACAGTTTATTGCCGCGTGCATTCAGTCGCTTTAACCAAACATTCTTGTGGATTGATACTGTCAATGATTTGATTATGGTCGATGCCGCCAGTGCCAAACGCGCTGAAGATACCCTGGCATTGCTACGAAAAAGCTTGGGTTCCTTGCCGGTGGTGCCACTGACATTAGAAAACCCGATTGAGCTGACCTTAACTGAGTGGGTTCGTAGCAAAGAATTACCTGCTGGCTTTGCACTGATGGATGAAGCTGAACTGAAAGCCATTTTAGAAGATGGCGGCGTGATTCGCTGTAAGAAACAGGATTTATTCAGTGATGAAATTGCGGTGCATATTGAAGCCGGTAAACTGGTCACTAAGTTGGCACTGGACTGGCAAGAGCGTGTTCAGCTAGTTCTGTCCGATGACGGCTCGCTGAAACGCCTAAAATTCTCTGACACCCTACGTGAGCAGAATGAAGATATCGATCGGGAAGATTTTGCCCAGCGTTTTGATGCTGATTTTATTCTGATGACCAGCGAGTTGGCTGCACTGATTAAAAATCTGATTGAAGCCTTGGGTGGCGAAGCTCAGCACTAATATTGGCTGGCATTAAGAACGAAGAATATCGCCCTCTCCATATTTGAGAGGGCAAGTTTGAAGAGTGAACTAGCTCAAGTATTTACACAAATATGAAGATGCTTCAGCAACTTGCAAATTAAACTCACTCTCCGCTGGGATATAAAAAGTCTCACCGGGTTTGAAAACTTCCCAGCCAGCTGAACCCGGAATCAGTACTTTTAAGCTCCCGGTAATCACTGTCATTTCTTCCGCTTTCGCTGTACTGAAAGTGTACTCGCCCTTTTCCATCACCCCAACGCTAGCTGGCCCAATACTGTCACTGTCAAAACCAATAGATTTCACTTTCCCGGTAAAATACTCATTAAATTTCAGCATAGTTTTGCACCCGCGTCTTAATCAAGATTGAGCTTTTATATTAGGGTCACTATAAATGTTCTGTCACTGATTATTATGGCGAAATGCGATCATAACCGAATTCACTGCTACAGTTGCGGATAAAGCATACAATTTTGCCTCTATCGGCCCTTTCTCCACCGGTAAAAAGTCGCTATTCGGCTAAAATGTAGGCAACGACAAATCCTTTCACAGCATAGGGTGAAGGTTGATAAGTCGAAAATGAGGAAATATTAGAGATTGCGTAGAATGTACAGCGCCAGCGAAGTTTCAAAAACAACAATCAATATTGACCAAAATGCTGGCATAAAATTGGTATGTTGCTGGATAAAGGATTTGAAGGTTTTCATCGGCCCGCCTTGGTGGCCTTGCCTTAATTGGCATTAATTGACGCAAATAATTTACGTCGAAATGATTACGTAGGTGATAATTGTACGCTTCGTATAATTAACAGGCAATCAGATAGGCGGGCAATTCCTGGCATAAACAGCAAATTTTAATTAAAGACCTATTGGGGCGCTTGGCTATTTCACCTTTTCATCGGCCAAAATCTGCAAAATATGTTCAACGACCACTTCAAGGGATTGAGTAGCATCCAGCACATGATGAGCAACTTCCTGATATAACGGCTCCCGACTGGCCAGTACATCCCGCATTTCCTCAACTATTGGTTTACCTGTCAGACTTGGCCGCTGGGCATCCTCAGGATCTTCCGCCAGACGTTCTGCCAGTACATGGGCTGATGCTCGCAGATAAATAACCACCCCGTTTTGGCGCATAAATGTACGGTTATCAAGAGATAACACCACGCCCCCGCCAGTAGCAACCACTGTTTTAGGCGCGGTCACGGTCTGTAAGGCTATGCTTTCTCGCAGACGGAAACCCTCCCACCCCTCGCGGGCGACTATTTCGGCCACACTCGACTGCAAAGTTTGCTGCATAAATAAATCTGTATCGATAAAGCAATATCCCAACGCCTGTGACAACGCTTTCCCTGTTGTTGTCTTACCTGCACCACGCGCGCCGACCAAAAAGATAGTCTGTGTCATTACTTGAAAGTCCTTTCGCATCCACTTTTGAGGATAAATTCTCGACATCAAAAAACCGGCCACTCTGGTTGGCCGGTTAAACTGGATAACACTCAGCCCTACGCTGTAGGTGCAAATCATACCGATAATTGAGGGTAGTGCAAACTTTACAATATTGTAAAATTAACGATACAGATTATAAGTAGTATATTTCGCCATCACCCGATGTGCAGTATCAATTCATATCGGGTAATGACTGTAATTAGAAATCAACACTGGCACGCAAAACAAATTGTCGAGGTTCACCAACAGCAACTCGCAAATTACCGCCACTTGATGGGTAATAGGTTTTATCAAAAAAGTTCTTCACATTGAGTTGCCATTTCACCCGATAATTATTAATCGGTAATGAATAGGAAATAAAAACATCGGCCACCCTGTAATCATCCAAAGTAAAACTGTTGGCTGCATCACCGGCTCGTCGCCCAACATAACGGGCACCCGCGCCAATCCGCAAATCATCACCGCCCAGCCAACCGGTAGACCCCAATGCTTGCGTCAAGAATAGAGACGCACTATTGCGCGCCACATTAGCCATCTGATTGCCTTTATTATCAGGACCTTCCGTGACTCTGGCATCAGTATAGGCATAAGTGACAATCGCACTTAAGTTATCCGTCAACTGCCCAGCGACATCGAATTCAACCCCCTGCGAACGTACTCGGCCCGCAGTGCGTGTTATGGTTTCGCCATTCACTAACTCATTGACCATGACATTTCGTTTTGCAATATCAAACAATGCCAAAGTCCCCGTGACCCCATTAACTAACTCCACTTTGCTACCTATTTCCCAGGATTGGCCTTGCTCCGGTGGCAGCGAATCTATTTGGGTAGCAATAGATGAATTAGGCTTGAAAGACTCACTGTAACTGCCATATAAAGAGACTTCAGGGGTCAGCTTATAGACTACGCCGGTGCGGGGAACTAATTTGCTGTCAGAACTATCAGTGTTGGTGATGAAAGGCCGGCCTTTACCCGCGAACACATCAAAACGATCGTAACGTAAACCTGCCAGTACAATCCATTTATCCGTCAGCTCAATAGAATCTTGCATAAACCAGCCATAACTTTTCAGGTTTTCGCGCTGGTCACTGTCTTTAGCACTGACGGCGGTTGAAGGTGGCATCAAGGCAAAAAACCAATATAAATTGAAAATAGCGCATGCATTTCACATCATTAAAAAAAACAGATGCGCTTGGTAATCATTATCATTGGTGTTTTCAATTGAATTGGCTGTCGCCTTGAGATATGAGGAAAAGTCGCCGAAAGTTCCCCTCAGCTTTGCCCTTGGTCAAGAAAATTGCGCTTTTCGCCTGATAATCCTCTGGCAAACCAGAGGGTATGGCGCAGTTAATATGAGGGTAATATCAAGATTACGCCTTTAACGAGGCTGGCAAATATAGACTAAAGCTGGCGGAAAATTACGCACCACGCGTATCTTTTTCCAAGTGAAATAACGGGATAATAAAGGCTCGGAAAGGTGGCTGTATTGGAATAAGACCAAAACGCCCTTATTTGCCCGTAAACGCTGCTGGGCCTGCTGTAATATCCTGATACTTATCTTGGTCGGGATTGATAACAGTGGCAGACAGCAAAACACCACATCGTAATCTTGATCCAATTGTTCGGCGGATCGAAAAGCGACCTGCAAACGTGGGTCATTAATCTGATGCAATGAATGTACAAAATGTGGCTGAATCTCGTAAGCCTGCAAGCGGGAGTTTTCTGACATGTGCGACAAAATTCGCTTTGTGAGCACCCCATCAGCCGCCCCTAGCTCAGCTATATTAAGGTTTTTTTTCCAATCTACCTGGTTCAACATCGCCTGACATAACCAAGGCGAAGAAGGTGCCAATGTCCCCACCGTGCGTGGTGAAGCAATAAAACGCTGTAAATAAGAAAACTGACTTTTAAAATTACGCCGGACAGTGTTTAGCATGGCCACTCCTCGGAAACCCGGATGGACTACAATAACACCTTATTTTCCGTAAGTTCTCATTAAGATTGCTCTAATAGTTAACTATTTTCTGCATATTTTTAGAAGAAATTTGTTTTTATGAATACCGGCAGCGCTGAAACAATCAAGCCCGATAAAACAATGAATTACCATTGTCATATCGGGCTTATAATCAATACCAATACTGTATCTAACTATTTCATTAACTCTTACTTATAGTGAAAGATTAACGGTAAATCTCAGCGCTGGCACTGTAATGACTCGAATCACCTGGGTTACTAATACCAATGACTCGGTAGTGGCTAGCACCATCGGCATCCGCTTTCGCATTCAGTGCCGACTCCACATCTGTCGGTGAACCACTGACATTAGAAAGAGAGATAACCCCCATGCTTTGCAATTTAGTCGCTTGTTCTGGGCTGACTTCTTGTGCAGCCATAGTGGCGAATGAGGCGGTAGCAATAAGTGCAGCGGCGATGATAGGTAATAGTTTCATAATATGCTCCAACTAACGGGTGATATATAATGTCTTTGTGAGGTTAATTATGAGCGAACCAATGCAAGGGGACGTAATGCTATGTAAAGAACATCAATCATTGTGAGGAGAATAAGGAGGAAATAAATTAATCTATGTCACACGAAAAAATAAAGAGGAATAACAAAGTGTGGGCATCGATATAATATACCGCAGCCCAACTTTTGATATATTTAGCTACGTTTTGCAACAATCATCATAATATCGCTGGTAAAAGAGCCATCAGCTTGAATCTCATAATGGTTAATCACGCTATCAGAGGCTAATTTTTGTAACTCACTGATTGCAGTGGCAAAATGTGCTGGCGTGCGCATTCTGGCAATCCAACTACTGAACTCCAAATATAACCGATCGGAAGTCACTTCATTAATAGCCAGTCCTGCCTCAGTAAACAGTGCCAGCCATTCGCCCGGAGCGTAATTACGGACATGCGAAGTATCACGTAGCACCTCCACAGTTTGTAGATAAATATCTAACACTGGATGACCGGGGGAAACCACGTCCATAAAGATAACTTTGCCACCGGGGCGTAATACGCGCTTAACTTCGCGCAAAGCCTGGCCGACATCATGCCAGTGATGGGCTGAGTAGCGGCTGATGACAACATCAAAGCTCTGATCATCAAAAGGCAATGATTCAGCCAATCCTTGTTTTACCTCAATATTTGTCAGTTTTTTATCCGCTGCCGCCTGGCTGACAACAGTTAACATTTGTGCGGAGAGATCATAAGAAACCACAGAGTTAACCACGGCCGCAGCGGCGAAGCTGGCATGTCCAGCACCACAGCCGAGATCAAGCAGACGGCCATCACCATGGGGTTGCAGTAGGGTCGCCAGGCGCTGTAAATCTTTACCCTGAGCATGTACCGCACTGGTCAAATAGGCATTTGCCTGATCACCAAACTGCCTTTCAACTGCATCTTTATGGCTATTTTGTGTTGTCATTACATTCCCACCGATAATTTATTTTATATATTTTACTATCTGAAAAGCGTTACTCTGTTTTTACCCAATTAAATCTGCTCGGATCAAGACTGAATAATCACAATAGCGCGTTTTCATTAGGAAAAACATCATGGTCACACTCAGAGCAATGCGCACTGACGAACTCTGCAACTATCGGAATTTATTTATTGCCGAGTATGCGCAAGATTTATCATCCAACAGCAACTATAGCGCCGAACAGGCCGTGGCTCATGCCACACACCTCTTTGATAGCTACCTACCAGATGGCGTTAATAGCTCTGGCGATCATTTGTTTTGTCTTGAGAATAAAAGTAACACCGAGCTTGATGAACAACTAGTGGGCTATTTGTGGTTTGGTTTGGGGGCAAATGATAGCGCGGCCTTTATTAAAGATTTCTATGTGCTGCCACAATATCAGCGCCAAGGTTATGGCTCGGCCTGTTTACAGGAATTGGAAAAACTGCTGGTTGCCCAAGGGATATTTGAAATAAAACTGCGCGTCGCGGCAGATAACCCACAGGCGAAGAGATTATATGAGCAAATGGCATTTGTAGTGACGGGATTTAATATGTCTAAATCGCTGAAATCGACTGACCCGTTATAAATAAGATAAAGTTATAAGTAAGATAAAGGCAATAATCAGAATGCGTTTGCAAGACTGCAAACGAAAACAGAGAAAAAGGCTGAGAATCGGACGAACAGTTCATCAGGTATTGCACCTGCTGTTCTTCTGATCAATCAGTCTAATTGATGTGTGAGTATTGGATTACACCATTTTGTCATCGCCCATCTGTTGCAGTTGATCCTTGTAAGATTTCACTTTCTGACGTTTTTTCATCCAGATTGAGAATGACACCACAAAAATCCCACCCGCTAAGGTTAATACACCCAATTCATGCTGGTAAAACAGCATAATAATGAAATAGATAGCAGAGATGATTGCTACCCATTTGGCCGAATGACCAATCGAGCTTTTCTCATCAGTCAGACGGCGGATACTCTCTTCTTCGCTGATCCCCATACTTAATCCTCCTTATTATTCTGCTTATAATATTGGGTCAGTTGCATGATAATTCAACATATTTTTTAGTTTTTATTTTGTTAAGTCGAGATAGCGCTGATTGACTCTTTGACTGAATCAGTCGTGTCTATCTCGACACAGTTAATCACCGTTACAAAATGATAATCAGTTCGTACTCTCCTCCATCCAACGCGACCCGTAATCCATCGGGCTGATAGGAGAGAGGAGAACCATTCAATGTCGCTGAACTGATCCCCTGGCAGCGCTGCGCCGGGCTTTCGACACGGATAGCATAGCGCGTATTCGCCAGGTTAATGCTCGCTTCAAACCCCGGCCAACTAGCTGGAATACAAGGATTAATCACCAATTCTTGCCCTTCGCGTCGGATCCCCAGAATACCTTCAATACCCGCACGATGCATCCAACCTGCTGAGCCGGTATACCACGTCCAGCCACCGCGCCCGACATGCGGAGCAACAGAGTAAACATCCGCGGCCACCACATAGGGTTCAACTTTATAACGCGCAATTCCCTCTGGGGTATTCCCATGATTTATCGGATTAAGTAAGGCAAACAAATCACGCGCTTTATCCCCCTCCCCCAACTCGGCAAAAGCCAGAATTACCCACATTGCAGCATGGCTATATTGCCCGCCATTTTCACGCAATCCCGGTGGATAACCCTTGATATAGCCGGGGTCATCCGGCGTTTTATCGAAAGGAGGAGTAAACAACAACGCCATTCCATCATCGGGGCGAATGAGATACTGCTCCAGCGAGGTCATGGCCTGCACAGCTCGCTGGGGATCGGCTGCTCCGGATAACACCGCCCATGATTGAGCAATAGAATCTATGCGGCACTCTTCACACGCTTTGGAACCCAACCAACTGCCGTTATCAAAAGTGGCACGCCGATACCAATCACCGTCCCATGCTTCCCGTTCCAATGCTGCAATTAATCCGGTGAGATGGTGCTGCCACTGGCTGGCCCGCTGCGGATCACGCTCTTGCGCCAACGAAATAAACATTTTCAGTGTCGCCACCAGCAACCAACCGAGCCAAACACTTTCGCCTTTTCCCTCTTCACCGACCCGATTCATCCCATCATTCCAGTCGCCGGTCCCCATCAATGGCAAACCCAGCTCACCAGTCAGTTCAATGCATTGATCCAGCCCTTTGGCGCAGTGTTCAAACAGAGAGGCGGTTTCTTGCGCCACTAATGGCTGGAAGAAAGCATCGTGTTCACCTGAATGCAATATTGGCCCTTCGAGGAAGGGCACGATTTCATCCAATACTCCGGCATCACCGCTGGCCAGTATATAAGTGGCGGTTGCATAAGAGAGCCAAACCCGATCATCAGAGATTCGGGTGCGCACCCCCTGCCCTGAATGCGGTAGCCACCAATGCTGAACATCGCCCTCAATGAATTGCCGCCCGGCTGCCCGCAGCAGATGGTGGCGGGTGGTCTCCGGCAGAGCAAAGGTGAGCGCCATGCCATCTTGTAGCTGATCACGGAAGCCATAAGCGCCACTGGCCTGATAAAACGCCGACCTTGCCCAGACTCGGCAGGCCAGTGTTTGATACAGCAGCCAGCCATTGAGCATGATATCCATTTGTCTGTCCGGCGTTTTCACCTGAACCGCTTCCAACACCCTGCGCCAATAATCAATAACTTCCGTCAGCACCGCATCCAGATTTACGGCGCGGTAGCGCGTAATCAATGTCTGCGCGTCACTCACAGAAGAGCTCTGCCCCACAAACCAAACCACTTCAACCTGCTCACCGGCGGCCAGTTCAAGGGTCTGCTGTAGCGCACTGCATGGGTCAAACCCCGCGCCTGTCGCACCTGATAGCGGTATTTTTGCCAACAATGAAAGCGGCGCGGCGCTATTGCCATAATGGCCGAGGAACTCGCTGCGATCAGCCGTCCAGCTGTTTTGCTTGCCATTAAGGTCGGCAAAAGAAACTCTGCCGGGGAATGCGGTGCTCCATGGATTACGCGCTAACATCGCACCGGTAGATTGATCCATCTCGGTGATTATAAATGGCCCGGAGGCACCGCGCGACGTCGCTAAGACCCACTCGGCGTAGGCCGTAACGGAGATACGCCGTGGTTTATCCGACATATTATGCAATGTCAGCCGAGATATCTTGATGGGGTCCGCCAGCGGCACATATTGCAGCAGCGCCATACCAATACCATTGGTCTGATGCTCAAACCGGCTGTAGCCATGACCATGGCGAGCAATGTAAGTGCCGCCATCACGGATTGGCTGCGCCGTCGGGCTCCACACTTGACCGGAATCTTCATCACGCAGATACAGGCATTCACCGGACGAATCGATGACCGGATCATTCAGCCACGGTGTTATCTGGTTTTCCCGGCTATTTTCGGCCCAGGTATAGCCACTGCCGGTTGCGGAAACTTGGAAGCCAAAGGTTTGATTTGAAATAACATTGATCCAAGGCGCTGGCGTATTTTCCCCATCATTGAGGTAAGTGACATATTCCCGCCCCTGTTGACCAAAACCGCCCAGCCCATTGAAAAACTCCAGATTGTCGGGCTGCGGTAATAATGTTTTCGCTAGCGGCAATGGAGAAGTTATCGGCGAATTGGCAGATTTAATCAGGGAGAAACCCATTTTTTTATCTTGTCCAATCAATCGCTTATCAGATAAGAATGATTTTTTATCTGATGTGAATAGCTTTTTATTGGACGGAAGCACTTTTTTGTCGAGAGTGAACAATAGATGATTCAGTTGATTACCCAAGGTGCCATAACGAGCGGAGAGTACCACCCGCGCAACCGAGCGCAATAATGCGCGCGTTTCTGCACTCATCAAATCAGCCCGCAAGGCATATGCCGACCCCTGGCGGAATTCATCACCAAAACGAGGGCGCGATTGGCTACTGCGCACCGCGGTTTCAATCGCAATTTGCAAATCCTGCACATAAGAAGAGGCCCGCTCATTGATGATAACTAAATCAACCGCCAGGCGTTTCATGCGCCAGTATTCGTGGGCGCGCAGTAATTGCCGCACTTGCTCAATGTCCTCAATATCTTCAATACGCAGCAAGACGATGGGCAAATCGCCGGAGATTGATTGCGCCCATAACATTGACTGGGCCCCCGCCCCGCGCATGATAGACGTGGACGGCGAACGGAAGCGGGCATCGGCATACAGAACCGGCGCAGCCAATTGCTGAAAATCGGCCGCTTCTTCCGCTTTGATGTCCAGATGGCGCAATTGTACCTGAGCCTGAGTCCAGGCCAGTGTTTTCGCCCGTTCATAGGCGCTGCGGTCACGGTGTCTATCCACACTGTCCAGCAACGCTTCTTTCGATGATGCAATCAATGTCCAGAAGGAGACAGTGACGGTCTTACCGGCCGGAACCAGTAAGCTTTGGCGCAATGAGAATATCGGGTCAAGCACCGTCCCCACGGTATTCGACAGTGACTCTCCCACTTGCATCGCTGTTGAGGTCGCCACCCGATTACCGCGGCCAATAAATTTCGCGCGGTCGGTTTCATATTGCAATACTGATACCGGCAAACCATCGGCCACCATGAAATGTGCCGCCCAGACCTGAGGTTCCTGCGCCGTGCGAGGCCGCCGTGTCGCAATTAATGCCCCCAGTTCCGGTAAGAATTCGGTGACCACAAACATTTTGGCGAATGCCGGATGGGCATTGTCGGCTGCCGCCGCAGTGAGCACCATTTCAGCATAAGAAGTCAGTTCAATCTCCCGCGCACGGCGGCCAGTGTTCAGCAATGAAATTCGGCGAACTTCACCATCGTCCTCACTGGAAATCAGCACATTCATGGTGCTGGTGAGTGTGCCATCGCGGCAGATAAACTCAGCATGATCTTCACCAAACATGACCTCGCGATGCGCATTATCACTGGCGGCTAATTGCGCCCCTGCCGACCAACTGCGGCCACTGCGCAAATCACGCAGGAAAATAAAGGAGCCGTAATTATCACAGGTGGCATCCTCCCGCCAGCGGGTGACCGCGACATCCAGCCAGCGGCTATAGCCTGCACCGGCGGTAGTCAGCATCACGGCATAACGGCCATTGGATAACAAATGAGTGATAGGCGGCCCGATAACCAGTGCCCCGATATCTGGTGCCCCTATAACGGGTGAATGAAAGCGCCGCACAGTGGGCAACGCGCTGTCTGCCACGGCGGAAAGCAAGACTTCCTCGGTACGCGGGTAAGCAATGGCCACATTGCGCGGCATGCGTTCTTGGAGCAATAATTCACAAGCTTGAATCATCGGCTCACGATGGAAGCGGTTGCGCATCCGCCCCTGCTGCACTGTGTTGGCGATAGCCACAATGGTCATCCCCTGATGGTGCGCCATATAATTGCGGACAATCACCACCAGCTGATTTTCCGGCAAGCGGGAGCGGGTAAAGTCGAGTGCTTCATAGAAACCATAACGCCCCAGCGCCCCCATCTTGGCCAGCCGCTCATAATTTTGCAATGCGCCATGGGGGTCAATCATGGTCGCCAAGCCGGTCGCATAAGGCGCGATGACGGTGTTTTCTGATAAGCCGCGTTTTAGCCCAAGCCCCGGCACACCAAAGTTAGAATATTGATAGGTAAACTCGATATCGCGCGCACTGTATGCCGATTCAGATATCCCCCATGGAATATTCAAACTGCGCCCATAAGCCTGTTGCCGCTCCACCACTAACTGATTGGTTTGCTCCAATAAACTCCCCGCTGGCGCTCGCATCACCAATGACGGCATCAAATACTCGAACATCGAGCCCGACCATGAAATCAACGCCGCCCCTTTGCCGATGGGGGTTGCTGCCCGCCCTAGACGGAACCAATGCCGGGTGGGCACATCGCCTTTGGCGATAGCAAACAAGCTGGCGAGCCGGGCTTCAGATGCCAGCAAATCGTAGCAACTTGGATCAAGGCTGTTATCCACCAGCGAATAGCCGATAGACAATAATTTTCGTTCAGGATCGAGCAGGAAAGCAAAGTCCATCGCCAGCGCCATATGGCGGGCTTCGGCGGCTAGTTTTAGCAATCGGTCAGCGACCTGTTCCTGCATCTCTTGGGTCAATCGCTGGTCATACTCATGTTCAGCGGCGGCCACAATCAGTGTTTCAATCCAATAACTTAAATCAATAAATGCATTGTCATCGATTGGACGAGCAACGCCATGCACCATCGCGGAGGCTTTCGCCAACAAAGGTTTCAATGTCAGCGGCAGCATTTCAGCTTCACCGACATTTTTTAAATCCATGCGGATTTGCGCCAGAATCGCCCAGAGTTTGCGTTTAAAATCATCATCCCCCGGCGGTAACTCTCTGAATGCGGCTTTCGCTAATAATAGGTTATCCATCAACCCCTTAGCACCGTTAGCTGCTAGCGGTTCTGCCGCCCACTCTTCACACGTATTGGCCAATACAATCAAATGCCCGGCCAGATTCCCACTGTCGACGGAAGAAACATAAGCCGGTTCCAGCGCCCGCAAATCCTGTGTGTCATACCAGTTAAAGAAATGCCCACGGAAACGAGCCAATTTATGAAATGTGTCAAAGGTGGTTTCCAGCCGCACCAATGTGCGATACGTCCCTGCCCAACCAAAATCACGCGCCACCAAGGTCGAGAGCAAATACAGTCCCATGTTAGTCGGCGATGTTCGGTGCGCCACCACCGGTTTTGGATCCTCCTGAAAGTTATCAGGCGGCAGCATATTTTCGTCTGGTGTGACAAAGGTTTCGAAGAAACGCCAGGTGCGGCGGGCAATTAAACGCAATTCAGGAATATCGTCCGCTGTCATCGGTTTATGCTGCGCCACCTGATGGGTACGGCTGGCCCACAATGCAATCGCGGGGGCCAACAACCAAAGTAGCGCAAAAGGCAAAATCAACGGCCAGGCATTTGGGGAGGCGATAAATGCAATAATGGACATCATCAGGCCGAATAATGTGCCGCCGGCCATATGGCGATAAAAACCGGATAAACCGGGGCGCGGCTGCCCTGCGGATTGGGCCGCCGTCATCCATTCCAATAAGTTTCGATGAGTAATAAGCAGGCGAATCAGTGTTCGACCAATAGCATCCGCCATTTGCCAGGCATGGTCGGCCAAAAAGACCAGCGAAAGGAACATTTGACTCGCGGCGCGTTTGGCATCCTCTAATAAAGAGCGAAAATGGTTACTAAGCCGAGTATTTTGGGCCGGCCACAAGGAGAATAAAATCGGCAAGAATGGGGGCAAAGCGGCTAACAGCATGACCAACAGCACGCCGACCCACGCGGCGGGCATCGGTAGCATCCAACTGATCCCCAGCAACAGCAAGGTGAAGGGCGCAACCAGCGAACGCCGCAGGTTATCAACCATCTTCCAGCGGCCCAACAGCGGAACACTTTTGCTGTCTTGGTCAGTTTGAGTAATGGATGATTTGATAATCCATGGCAGCAATTGCCAATCACCCCGCGTCCAGCGATGTTGGCGTTTGGTAACCACGTCATAGCGTGCCGGCGATTCCTCAACCACTTCAATATCCGAGGCTAAGCCCGCACGGGCAAAAACCCCCTCAAACAGGTCATGACTGAGCAAAGTATTATCCGGCACCCGGCCCACCAATGAAGCTTCAAAGGCATCAACGTCATAAATACCTTTGCCGGTGTAAGAACCTTCACCAAAGATATCCTGATAAACATCTGAAACTGCAGCGGCATAAGGATCCATCCCCCCAGGGCCGGAAAAAACCCATTGATACAATGAGCTACCCTGCCCCATCGGCAATGCCAAGGTCACTCGAGGCTGGAGAATACCGTAGCCATCAACCACCCGTTGTTGATCAGCACTAAAACGCGGCCGATTCAGCGGATGTGCCATTTTGCCAATCAAACGCAGTGCCGCATCGCGAGGAAGGCGGGTATCGGCATCCAGCGTAATGACATACCGCACATCTGCGGGCACCTGCGGCTCACCGGCGGCGGTGGCAATAAATGAAGTATCTGTTGCTCCGCGTAACAGGCGGTTAAGCTCATGCAACTTACCCCGCTTGCGCTCCCAGCCCATCCAGCGATTTTCGCTTTCATTAAATATCCGCTGCCGGTAGAGCAACAGGAAACGCGGGCCAGCCGGGCCGGGGCCATATTGTTGATTCAGCCGGGCCATGGCTTCATCGGCCAAGGCCAACAGCGGGCCATCACTGGCTATCACTTGGGAATCTGCATCAACCCCATCCAGCAATAGGGCAAAAGTCAGAGAGCCGGTGGTGCCCGACAAATGATGAACTTCTAGTTGGTCGATTTGCTCCAGTAAATCTG
Source organism: Yersinia thracica (assembly GCF_902170565.1). Taxonomy (GTDB): domain Bacteria; phylum Pseudomonadota; class Gammaproteobacteria; order Enterobacterales; family Enterobacteriaceae; genus Yersinia; species Yersinia thracica. Next base: position 7,204 of record NZ_CABHXX010000012.1, on the reverse strand, counting down.
CCTTACTGGTCAGCAAGGTCGGCACCACCACCAAGGTGCGCAACTCATCGGGTACACCACTGGCCAATTCCAGCCCCGGCAAAATAGTGGCACCGAAGCTCCAGGTAATCACGCGATTTATCAGCGCAGTCGCCACTTCAGTGGCCGGAATAAAGCCAACGAATGCTAATAACACCAGCCATCCGGTAGCCAAACCGGGGAACGAGAGCGCCCACAGCGCCAATGCCAGTAATCCAGCCGTGACCAGTAAAATCGCCCCCATATAGCCGCCAACCCCGAGGCGGATACTCAAGCGGCTAAACCATAATCGCATTGACGGGCTGAATCTGATCTGATTTTCCAATTCGCGCCGCCCGGCACCAATTAAGTGATAACCGGGGTCACGGCAGCGGTCGACGTTTTCAAGTTCCGCCGTAGCGGCGGCATTCTGCGCGGCTTGCAAAGCAAGGCTGGCAATTTCCAGCTCAGTGAAAGTCGAGCCACGGCATAATTGTTCGATAGCACTGCGGTACAGATTGCGAGTTTGAAAATCCATGCTAGCAAAGGCGCTTCCTTGCTGTAAGCATTCGTCTACCAGACTGACACTCTCAAACAAATCAGCCCAATCAATATCCGAAATCAGCCGCATACTGGTTATTACATTGCGGACTGAAACGTTGGAAGCCCCTTGCCGTAATTGGGCATGCTGCACCACTTCACTGACCGTTACGCCTTGTAATTTAAGGCGATCTTCCAACCATCCTAACGCGGGGGTGGTGCGCGGATCCTGGTCTCTAAGCCGCTTTGCCAACTGAGATGCAAATTGCTCAGATAAAGGCTCTGTGGAGCGCATCGCAATATCGGACTCCAGCGCTAATCGGCTGTCTCCTGTTTTTAATAGCTTATTTGCCAGCGCCTCAGCATCTGCACGCGCTTTACGCCCTTGTGTTATTTGATCGGCAAGGCGGCGTAAGTTCTCTATCAGCACGATACGCAAAGTGATCGCGACCGCCCATAACTCGCCGATGGTCAGCGGTTGAACTCGCTGATACGCCATAATAAAACGGCATAAAACATCGGGATCCAAGTGACTGTCAGTGTGCGCCACAAATGCCCAGGTAATACCCAAAACACGCGGATAACCAGCAAATGGCCCATCGGCTAATTTCGGCAATTGACGGTAATAACCCGGCGGTAAATCATCGCGAATCTCGCGGATCTGTTCTTCGACCAGATGATAATTATCCAGCAACCACTCTGCCGCAGGGACGACTGCGCGGCCCTTTTCCAACTCTGCGGCACTGGCCCGATACGCCGCCAACAAGGTATTGGCGTTATCATCCAGGCGGGCATGCAAAGTGGACACCCGTGGCGGATGGGGTGTTATCGACTGAGCTTTGGCAAGGCTTTCAGCATGTTGCTCCAACCGTTCCACACTGAATAATTCTTCCCTAACCGGGGCAAAATCATGCCAGGGAGTGACTGTCGTTCGTGATCCCCACAGGGGGCGCTGCCCAAGAATAGTCTTAAGAAATAATTTCATAGATACCTTCTAGTCCGGTGCTCATACAGTCTCATCGCAATCTGCATAACAAAAAAATCGGGGATAGCGGGAGAAAAGCCTATCCAATCGAATGACTCAGGTGAGCATCCTGAGTGGTGCGAGCCGCGTAATATTGAGCAGGAAACGCCCCTACAGGCAGAATGCTGTCAAAAATGCTGAGTGAAGGTGGAAAGCAAAAGGCTGACACGTAAAAACGTTCAGTCAAAAAAGAGGCGAGTAAAGGCTGACAATGCGCATAAAGACGCAACAGCAATAAGCTGAAAAATATTAATTATAGCCCAAAGAAAAAAACAGGGATCTGGGCATGAAATGAGAGAAAGAAAACAAAGGGTTATAAACATAACCAGAAAGGGAATTGAAATACCTGCTGTCTGTCTACTATACACAGACCGCAGGTAATCACCCTATAGTTTCAGAAACTAAATACCCTCCTGAAATTTTCGGGCTTTGGCGGTTTGCTGTTTTTCCAGTTCAAAAATAGCCCGCTGCAATCCTTTTTCCTGAATTGGGCTTAAGCGAGGAAATTTAAAACTCAGGCGCTGCACGGTGAGAGTTTCACCTTTGTTATTGACCACTTGTTTATCGATGGCCCGGATAAACTGTAAGTCTAATTTAAAAATACCAAAGCCACATAAATCAACTGACACATCACGCAGAATGCCACACCCTTGGACTGGGAACTCGCTGCCCTTGACCGCATACACCCCCATTCCCCCCAAAGAAACATCCGCTAATGTGTAAGAGAATTTAGTGCCATCGGCGAATCTCCCTGCACAATAATAAGCAGGCCATTGAGGAATACTGACCCGGAAATATTCCCGACGTTGAATAAAGTAGAGGCTGTCAGGAATGAAAGTGCTGAAAGCAGGTAAAGATAAATACGTTATTTCTTTCAGTGGATTGCAGGTAAATTCAATTTTAGCACCGGTAGGCTCTGCAATAATTGTCAGTTGGCTGGCAGCCAGTGCTGCGATGTTCTCATGAGTAACACTGCCAAAATCAAAAATAAATTGATCCGAGTCAGGAAGCACATCCAGAATGCGGCTAATAAATTGCCCACGAGCATGGGTGACCATCACTGCGGTATCGTTCTTCTTTAGATCACGAAGAATTGCACAGATCGCTAATTTGTTGGTTTTTACAAAGTTCTCTTTAGACGTTTCGCTCACCTGCCATTCCCCACCTTTAATTTATTGCCCTGGCTAACCAGATTATTATTAAAAAGCATATAAATATCAGACATCAATATCGGCAGATTGCGGGAATACTTTAATGATTCTTTTATAAAGCGTGAGTCCTTGGTGTTGGGCTGACATGGATTTGATACACCGTTACAGTCCCAATAGACCATAACGGTATTTAGTCATAGCTAGTTCAACGTCCAGTAGGATTTATTAGCTTCAATTAAATCATCTAAAATCAGCTTCGCCACTTTGGCACTTGGAATAGTTTTAGACAATGTCAGTGCTTGCCACAATTTTTGGTAGGACTTTTCAATCCAAGCATCTACCACTAATTTTTCTACTGCATGTTGTTGATATAACAGGCCACGCTGGAAAGTCGGAATATCGCCAATAGCCAATGGCTCAACCCCTTCAGACCCCACCAGACAAGGTACCTCAACCATCGCATCATGATCAAAATTACTGATAACACCTTTATTAGGCACAATCAGTAACATACGGCGCTTGGTATTAAATGCAATAGCCTGTGCCAAATCAACGATATAAGACGCATGTTCATCAATTTTAAGTTGAGTATTTTCCGCACTGCCCTCAGCAATAATTTTGCGACACTCATCAAACACAAATTTTTCCCGGCCTTCCATCACTTCATTTGCACGGGAATGGTCTGGTGAGGTATGCGCCACCATATCGTCGCCGTACAGATAATATTGCAAATAGGTATTTGGGAAGCTGCTGGGATCTAGCGCAAAACTATCGCGAGCTTTAGCAAAAGTTTCATTCCAACTTATTTCTTCTTTACCCTCACCTTGCTCATCAGCATAACCATATTGGCGTACGTGTTCAGCCAATTTCGGCATTAAATCTTCGCCGGTAGTTTTATCACGCACAGAACTCCACCAGCCAAAATGATTGAGTCCGTAATAACGAGTTTCTAAATCTTCCGCGGAAGAGTAGTGCAATATTTTAGCCATTGCCTCTTCAATACTGATAGGCATATCGCAAATATGATAAATACGTGCGGTGGGGCGTAAACGACGAGTGGCCTCAGCAACAATAGCGGCCGGGTTAGAGTAATTTAGCATCCAGGCATTCGGGGAATATTCTGTCATATAATCAAGAAGTTCCAGCACTCCGCTAATAGAGCGCATACCATAGGCAATCCCCCCTGCACCACAGGTTTCTTGCCCAACACAGCCGTATTTCATTGGGATTTTTTCGTCTTTTTCACGCATCGGAAGTTTGCCCTGCCGAATATGTGCCATCACGAAATCAACCCCGCTAAAAGCAGCTTGAGGATCGGTGGTGTAAGAGAACTTTATTCCGCTGGATTGTTCACGCAGAATAATCTCACAAGCTTTGGCGATAATTTCTTGGCGTGGGCCATCATTGTCATACAGTTTTATTTCCGAAATAGGGAAACGGTGTAAATTATCCAACAGCATAAGAATAATGCCATGGGTATAGGTTGAACCACCACCAGCAATCAAAATGGATGATTTTTTCATCTAAAAACTCCTTAATTCATCAACTCTGCAAATTGTTCATAAATATGCGTTACATTGTTGCCAACAATCACCTGCACATCATTGCCATTTTTATAAACCTCAATCGCGGAATAGGCTTTAAATGCTGTACTTGGTTGAACACGGCTAATGTCTTTTACAACTAATCTTAAACGGGTAAAACAGTGGGTATAGCTGGCAATATTGTCCTTCCCACCGGCTGCGTCTAAATAAGCACTGGCACGCTGTTGGAACTCATCCCCCTGATTTTCTCCTTTCTGCTTGTAATCTTGTTTTGAATAAAGCTTGAGATCACTGTCTTCACGGCCCAATGTTTTGAAATTAAATTTGAGAATCAAAACACGGAATATCAGGAAGTAGACGCCACTAAAAATAACACCAACAATAATTTGAGTTATCATGACATTGGCATGGTTACTGAACATCGGTATCCAGTTTTGTGTCGCCCACTCGAGTATTCCAGAACCAAAGTTCCCTACCACACCCAAGCTATACATCACGACGGTCATGGTGGCTGAAAGCATGGCATGCACCACAAATAACGCTGGGGCAATAAACAGGAAGGTAAAGTCCAGCGGCTCAGTAATACCGATAAACATGCTGGTAATTGTTGCCGGAATCAGCAGGCCCGCAACTTTGGCTTTATTTTCCGGTTTTGCAGTGCTGTATATCGCCAACGCCATTCCTAAACCACCAAATACCGCACCATTACCCTGCATGGCAAAACCACCTGCTGGGAACAGCTGTTTTAAAGGTTCAGTAGATTGGCTGAATTCTTGTAAATGCGTGAGCCAATACAGGGTAGTGCCACCGGGTACAGCAACATCGGTATATTGGAAAGGACTATAAACAAAGTGATGAAGGCCAGTAGGCAGTAAAATCTTTTCCAGGAAGATATAACACCAGATACCAAAGTTACCGGCATGTAGAATAAAACCTTGCAATGAAATCATGCCTAGCTGCACTTTTGGCCACAGCATTAATGTTATAAAGGCCAGCGGCAACATAACAATAAAACCAAGAATGTTAACGAAAGCCGCGCCCTGGAAGATACTAATATAGTCAGGTAATTTGGTTGAGTAATAACGGTTATGAATCCAGGTAACCAAGCTGCCACACAGAATTGCGCCAATCACACTGGTATCCAGTGTTTTAATACCGCCAATCATTGCCAGGCCACTGGTGCCACCTGTTTCTTGTGCGAAATTAACCCCCCAATGTGCGCCCCAAACTTCACACATTGCCCCGAGAAAAGCATTGAAGGTCAGATAGGTAATTAAAGAAACCAAACAGGCTGATGCTGGCGCTTTATTTGCCAATTTAATAGGTAAGCCAACAGCGAATAACAGCCCCATATTGTTAAATACAGTCCAGCCGCCGGATTCAATGATTTTTAATAATTGGAAAAATAAACCGTCTGGACTGGCAAAGGTCGGATTTTGCAGCACCAAAGATAGCCCGACTATCATCCCAGCAAAAGGAAAGAGTAGCACCGCACCGAGCATCGCCCCGCCAAACCGATTAAACGAACTTAACATGACAGCTTCCCTCTTGAGTGTGAACAGTCATCACTCTATGGAATAGACAGGTTATGATTTGGCGATTGATAAAAATATGTGACCAACATTGCATTAAATCGTTAGCCACACTTGTATATTATTTCCTTAAAAGTTAGACATTTTAACTATTTTTTATACCGCTTGAGTTTTACTGATTAATTATTAGTATGTTATGAAAACACTTGTGATGAACATCTCCATCCAAATAGGTATAAAAATGGTATATAAAAATCTAGTTACCAATATTAGAAAGTTAATAAATCATCAAGATGTTGCTGTGGGTGATTGCTTGCCCTCTGAAATTCAGTTAGCTGAACGTTTTGGTGTATCACGAATGACGGTCAGAAAAGCATTGGATGTTTTAATTCAGGATGGTTTATTAGAGCGCCAACAGGGCCGAGGTACTTTTATTATCGGGAAAGATCTTAAACACGATAATAATCATCTGAACAGTTTTACTGAACATATGAAGATGCTTGGAAAAACACCGCATACAGAAGTGTCTGAATTCAAAATTATTAGGGCTCCGCAGGCTATCGCCAGCCAGTTAAATATCCAACAAGACGATAAAACCTATTATATCAAGCGATTACGCTATGCCGACAAACAGATTATTCAAATAGAAGAAAGTTACCTACCAGTCACTCTGATGCCGGATTTAACCTACCATCATCTTGAATCATCAAAATATGACTTTATTGAAAAACATGCTAATTATCAGATTGAGGGTTGCCGACAAACATTCTTACCCATTGTTGCCAGCCAGGAGTTCGCTCTACAACTCCATTGTGACCCACGGACCCTATTAATGCAATTATTGGCAGTGTCTAATACCACTGATGGAGTGGTTGTGGACTTTTCGGTGATTACCTTTAATCCGGCTGATTATAAAATCAGTTATTACCTCAAGCGCCATCCATTAGATTAAATATGAAATAAGTGCACTACCCCATCTATCGATAGATTAATGCACTCAGTGTTATGTTGACCTAACGATATTGCTTATCACCTACCCCGGTAATAAGCGCCCCAGACCGATAAACAAACCGGCAATAGTGGCACTCATCAGGTTAGATAATGTAGCCGCTAATAATGCACGGAATCCTAAGCGGGCAATGTCAGAGGCTCTTTCAGGAGCAACGGCGCTAAATGCCCCCACGACCACAGCAATCGAGCCAAAATTGGCGAAACCGCACAGAGCAAAAGAAATAACAGCAATAGTTTTTACCTCTAACGTTCCGATGGTTTCTTTCAGATAAGAAGAGAAACTTAGATAGGCGATAAGTAATAAGATGTACATCCCTGCCAAACTACGCAATAAATCCATAAATCCCCCGAAGTACCTATACAAGTTATTCATATTATTAAATTAAAACAATAATTATCTTATAT
>NZ_CABHXX010000011.1 GCF_902170565.1 Yersinia thracica | reverse complement strand
ATGTTCGGTGTCAGTGCCTCATTAGGCTCACAAAAATCGTCCTCGCAGCAGCATCAGGAACAGACCAGCGTGACCGGTTCGACCCTGACGGCGGGCAACAACCTGACGGTGACAGCCACCGGCGAGGGGAACAGCGGCGATATTCTGGTGCAAGGCAGCCAGCTTAAAGCCGGCGGTGATACCACCTTAGATGCCGCCCGCGACTTGCTGCTACTCGGTGCCGCCAATACGCAAAAAACCGACGGCAGTAACAGCAGCAGCGGCGGCAGCCTGGGGGTCAGTCTGGGCCTGAATGGTGCCAGCAGTGGTCTGAGCATCTTTGCCAATGCCAACAAAGGTCAGGGCAATGAGCACGGCAACGGCACCTCCTGGACTGAAACGCAGATTGACACAGGCGGCACACTGTCGCTCAGCAGCGGCCGCGATACGTCACTCATCGGCGCTCAGGCCAGCGGTGAAACCGTCAAGGTGGATGTTGGCCGCGACCTGCTGCTGCAAAGCCAGCAAGACAGCGACAATTATGATGCGAAGCAGACCAGCACCAGCGGTGGTGCCAGCGTGGCGGTGACCGGCGGCGGCTCGGCCAATCTGAGCATGAGTAAAGATAACCTGCACAGCAATTATGACTCGGTACAGGAGCAGACCGGCATCTTCGCAGGTTCTGGCGGTTTTGATATCACCGTCGGCGAGCATACTCAGCTGGATGGCGCGGTGATTGCCAGCACGGCAGACCAGAGTAAAAACAGTCTGGATACCGGCACACTGGGCTTCAGTGATATTGAGAATAAAGCCGATTTCAACGCCGAGCATCAGGGCGGCAGCCTGAGCACCGGCGGCCCGGTGGGGTCTGATCTGCTGAGCAATCTGGGCGGCGTGGTGCTGTCGGGGCTGGGCAATGACGGCCATGCCGAGGGCACCACTCAGGCGGCGGTCTCGGAGGGCAGCATCACCATCCGCGATACCGATAAACAGCAGCAAAATGTCGATGACCTGAGCCGCGACACCGACAACGCCAACGCCAACGGCAGCATCGGCCCGATATTTGATAAAGAGAAAGAGCAAAACCGCCTCAAAGAAGCACAGCTGATTGGCGAGATTGGCGGTCAGGCAATGGATATTGCGAGGACGCAGGGGGATATCCTCGGGCTTGAGGAAGCGTTGAAACGCCATCCTGAGTTGAAAGGCGATGCGGATGCCTTGCGTGAGACAAAAGAATACAAAGCCGAAATGCAGAAATACGGCACCGGCAGCGCACTGCAACAAGGTCTTCAGGCGGCAACCGCCGCTATCCAGGGTCTGGCGGGCGGTAACATGGCGCAAGCACTGGCAGGAGCTTCCGCGCCGTATCTTGCAGAAGTGATTAAGAAAAGCACCGGCGATAATCAGGCGGCCAATGCCATGGCGCACGCCGTATTGGGTGCAGTCACCGCCTACACCAGTGGCAACAGTGCGTTAGCGGGCGCTGCAGGAGCTGCTACTGCCGAGTTGATGGCCCCGAGGATTATCGCGGCAATGGGCTGGGACAAAGACAATCTCAGCGAAGATCAGAAGCAGACCGTCAGTGCGCTGGCAACACTGGCCGCAGGATTAGCCGGTGGATTGACCGGCGACAGCACCGCTGATACGGTTGCCGGTGCACAGGCTGGGAAAAATGCGGTTGAGAATAACTCCCTGAGTGGTGACAAATCCCGTGAAACGGTTAAACAGGCCGCGGAATCCCTGAAAAATCAGGTTAGGGATAAGCTTGGTGAGGGCACAACCTCTTCCATTGCGAACGGTATTATTAATGCTCTTGCCGATACCGGCGATGCGACGTTGGGATCAGTGGATTATGTAGCCGATGCAGCGATGGCACTGGCTTCATGTGCTGCCGGAGACAGTTACTGCACTCAGGCATTAAACGATCTGGCGGGTAAAAATCAAGCTGCAGCAGATACGCTGAAAACCCTGATGAAGAGTGAAACCTGGACAGCGGTTGCAGGACAGGTGAAAGAAGCTGCACAAGGTAACCAGCTTGCACTGGAAGCCACGGGCGGAATGCTGGCGGGCCTTTTCCTGCCGGGTAAGAAATTACCTGATGTTGTTAAACTTATTGATTCAAACATCAAAATTGTAACGGGTGTAACTGTTGGTACTTTCGAAAAAAGTTTAGTCGGACTTCCTCCGGGAGAGCGTGTCGCGATTATAAAACAAACAGCCCCGAAAGTTGCAGCAGAATACGGCATGGTTAAAGATAATCAGCTAACTAAAAATAATGGGCGCGATGTGTATCGAGGACAAGATGGAAATCTTTATGCACTTGATACGCAGCATGGCCGATTTGAAGTTGTCAGCCCGAAAGGTAAACATTTAGGTGAAGTTGATTTCTCTATGCAAAAAATACCTAACAGCCAAGATAAATCGGGTTCCCACAATTTGAAGGTGAAATAATGAGACTAGTTGATTATAAGAATGAATCCATCAAGAGAGGTTCAGTTTTTAGATTACCTGCAGTTTGGCCTTATGAATCATTGGTAGATTTTATGGTTATTGATCTTTTTGATACTCATGGCCTAGTTGTGTCTACCGGCCATAAAGCAGGTTTAATATTAATAGAGCTACCTGCCGATAGTGGTTCGAAGGAGGGCCGAGCCTTAAGTACAACGTGGATTATTAACAACTGGGAAAAATGGATCTATCCAGAATGTAATGTTGAAGATGTTCATCTTATTGAACAATATGTAGCAACGGCTGTTGAATGATAAAAATCCCATCTTTCACGGCGGGATTTTATTTTCATGGAGAATAATAACTTTAATTTTGGTAAAGGCATATCGCAGGCTTTGCTTGGCGCTTTCATGTTTCAAAATGGAGCTTCACCGGATGAAATTATAGTGATACTGGTCAATAACGCCTAAGGTGATATACCACCGCCAAAGATGCCCGCGACGAAAACAATGGCCGATTAGCCGCGTTGCAAGGGGTGAAAGCCGCACTCAGTGGCGCACAGGCGATGCAGGCCGGCCAACTGGTGCAGGCGCAAGGGGGCGATGCCGCCAGCATGTTCGGTGTCAGTGCCTCATTAGGCTCACAAAAATCGTCCTCGCAGCAGCATCAGGAACAGACCAGCGTGACCGGCTCGACCCTGACGGCGGGCAACAACCTGACGGTGACAGCCACCGGCGAGGGGAACCCGGCGAACAGCGGCGACATCCTGGTGCAAGGCAGCCAGCTTAAAGCCGGCGGCGATACCACCTTAGACGCCGCCCGTGACTTGCTATTACTCGGTGCCGCTAACACGCAGAAAACTGACGGCAGCAACAGCAGCAGCGGTGGCAGTGTGGGGGTCAGTCTGGGGTTCGGTAGCGCTGGCGGTGGTCTGAGCATCTTTGCCAATGCCAACAAAGGTCAGGGCAATGAGCACGGCAACGGCACCTCCTGGACTGAAACGCAGATTGACACAGGCGGCACACTGTCGCTCAGCAGCGGGCGTGACACTTCGCTGATAGGCGCGCAAGCCAGCGGTGAAAGCGTCAAGGTCGATGTCGGCCGTGACTTGCTGCTGCAAAGCCAGCAAGACAGCGATAACTATGATGCGAAGCAAACCAGCACCAGCGGCGGTGTCAGCGTGGCGGTGACCGGCGGCGGCTCGGCCAACCTCAGCATGAGTAAAGATAAGTTGCACAGCAATTATGACTCAGTGCAGGAACAGACCGGCATCTTCGCAGGTTCTGGCGGCTTTGATATCACCGTCGGCGAGCATACTCAGCTCGATGGCGCAGTGATTGCCAGCACGGCTGACCAGAGTAAAAACAG
>NZ_CABHXX010000010.1 GCF_902170565.1 Yersinia thracica | reverse complement strand
CCCCCCAACACCACAACCAAAACCCACACGGAAAAGCCAGGGCACAACAACAAACCGCCAAAAAACAAAACGCCAACCCCGCCCCCACAGAAGAACAACAAGAAAAAATACACCAATAAACACACAACAAAAAACAAAACAACCCAGAAAAAAAACACCAAAAACCGAAGAAAACCACCAAAAAACACACAAACAAAACAAAAACACCAACAAAAAAAAAAAAAAAACAAAAACAAAAA
>NZ_CABHXX010000009.1 GCF_902170565.1 Yersinia thracica | reverse complement strand
CATAATGGTGGGTCGTGCGGGATTCGAACCTGCGACCAATTGATTAAAAGTCAACTGCTCTACCAACTGAGCTAACGACCCATTATGTTTACTGCTTGATGACAATTCAGTGCCAGTCGTGCGGGATTACTCGTCCTGCGGACTCGCCTTTCGGGTCAACGCTGCGCGTTGTTGTCTCGCTTCACTCGGCTCGAACCTTTAACCAATTGATTAAAAGTCAACTGCTCCACCAACTGAGCTAACGACCCATTATGTATTACTGCGAACGATAATTTCCTGTTGCTTTAACGTTTTACAAGTTGTCTTGGCAACGGCGGCATATATTACTAATTTCTCTTCACAGTGCAACTTAAATTTCTGTAAAGACGTCTAACTGCTTGTTCTTCGCTCGCTAAAGCCCAGAAATTAGTCAATAAGACCAATTCCTGGGCTCGAAAAAGCTAAAGTGCAGATAAACGTTTCTGTGCTTGTTTAGCAGCATCAGTGTTGGGATATTGCTTGATCACTTGTTGATAAACCGCCTTAGCTTTATCACTTTGGCCTTTATCCTGCATGATCACCCCGACTTTAAACATCGCTTCTGAACTTTTTGGGGACTTTGGATAATTTTTTACAACAACAGCATAATAATACGCAGCATCGTCTTTCTTACCTTTGTTGTAATACAACTGCCCTAACCAGTAATTGGCATTAGGCTGGTAAGTCGACTTTGGGTACTGTTTCACAAAGCCTTGGAAAGCAGTGATCGCTTGATCGTATTGCTTTTTCTCAAGAGCCAGAGAAACGGCTGCATTATAATCGCTGTTTTCATCACCAGTACTTGCTGCAGGTGCCGCTGTAGCCGCTGCTGCGCCTGCGGTGGCAGCATCAGAACTTCCAGCCGCTGCATTGTCTGTCGCAGCGCCAGCAGCCGCAGGCGTTGAAGTAGACGCCCCCTGACCACCGCTCAGACTATCTATCTGCTGATAGATCTGTTTTTGCCGCTCAACAATTTGATTGAGCTGATACTGATTTTCTTGGATCTGACCGCGTAAACTATCTACATCGCGTTGCGAATCTGATAGTTGTTGCTGAAGTTGAGTTAATAGTTGGCTGTGAGCGTTGGAAATACGCTCAAGTTGGGTGACCCGATCTTCTACCGAGCCGGAGCCGACATTACTGATTGGCGCTTGGGCAGTAGCGGCCCATGGGACCGCTACGCCAACCAGTAACGACAGACCCACTAAGTGACGTCTGAAGTTACTGTTCATGCGATTCTCTTAGTAAACCAGAACTGCACGACGGTTTTTAGCAAATGCTGCTTCGTCATGGCCCAGTACTGCTGGCTTCTCTTTACCGTAAGAAACGATAGAGATTTGGTCAGCAGAAACACCTTTACCTTGCAGATACATTTTCACTGCGTTTGCACGACGCTCGCCCAACGCGATGTTGTATTCTGGCGTGCCGCGTTCATCTGCGTGGCCTTCAACAACAACTTTGTAAGATGGGTTGCTACGCAGGAATGCAGCATGCGCATCCAGCATTTGAGCGAAGTCAGAACCGATATCGTATTTATCGAAACCGAAGTAAACGATATTGTTCTTTTGCAGTTCTTGCATCTGAAGACGCGCTTGCTCTTCGGAAGACAGGTTGCTGCCGTTTTCTGTACCAGTGCCAGCGCCCATGCCAGATTGGTCATTATTTGCGCTTTTGTTGGAACTACAAGCCGCTACAGCCAGAACTGGCAAAGCCAACATTAGCCCTTTTAGCACTTTGTTCAGTTGCATCTCTTTGATCCTTTTTTATAGTTTGCCATACATACGTATTTACACATGCATCACAGATACGGCGACCAGGCAGGAAATTTGACCTGTCCATCAGTTGCCGGAAGACGCGCTTTGAAACGCCCATCAGTCGAGACCAGCTGTAACACGGCTCCCAGCCCTTGTGTCGAGCTATAGATAACCATGGTGCCGTTAGGCGCGATACTAGGCGTTTCATCCAGGAACGTGTCCGTTAATACTTGAACGGCTCCCGTTACTAGATCCATTTTGGCGATGTGTTGTGCCCCACCATTGGAACTAACCAATACCAGGAACTTACCATCAGGACTCACATCTGCGTTCTGGTTCTGAGAACCTTCCCACGTGATTCGCTGTGGCGCACCGCCATTAATATTCACTTTATACACTTGTGGACGACCGCCCTGATCCGAGGTATAGGCCAGGTTTTGGCTATCCGGGAACCAGCTTGGTTCAGTGTTATTGCTACGGCCATCGGTCACCTGGCTGATTTGGCCAGAACCCAAGTCCATAACATACAAATTCAAGCTACCGCTTTTAGACAAAGCGAAGGCCAGTTTGGTACCGTCTGGTGAGAAAGCTGGCGCACCATTATGGCGTGGGAATGAAGCCACTTGTCTGATTGCACTATTTGCCAACGTCTGAATAACCAGCGCTGATTTGCCGCTTTCGAATGTGACATAAGCAATTTTGCTACCATCTGGAGACCAGGCTGGTGACATCAGAGGCTCTGGGGAGCGGTGAACCACAAACTGGTTGTAACCATCGTAATCAGAAACTCGCAATTCATGTGGGAATTTGCCGCCGTTGGTTTGCACCACATAAGCAATTCGGGTACGGAAAGCACCTTTAATCCCAGTCAGCTTTTCAAATACTTCGTCACTGGCGGTATGCGCGGCATAACGTAACCATTGTTTAGTCACTTTATACTGATTCTGCGCCAAAACGCTACCCGCAGCACCAGAGGTATCCACTAACTGGTAAGAAACCACAAAGCTGCCATCAGCACTTGGCTGAACCTGCCCTACAACCACGGCATCAATACCCAATGCAGTCCAGGCCGCAGGTGTCACTTCAGCTGCAGTAGACGGCTGCTGTGGCATACGCGCCGCATCAATTGGATTAAATTTGCCACTGTTGCGTAAATCTGCGCCGACGATCGCGCCAATCTCTTCCGGTGGTGTACCTGGCCCCATCCATTTGAATGGCACAACGCCAATTGGACGAGCAGAATCTACCCCTTGGGTAATTTCAATGCGAACTTCCGCGTGTAAAACAGAAGCCCATAAAACTAAAAAGCCTAGCGCAACTCGACATGCCTGCTTCATCTTGTCTCCCTTACCCGAGCGGGATGCCCGTGATAATTAGCAGAATTTTAACAAACCAACGCAAACAAAACTACATAATACATGGATGCTTAACAGAGTATATCCCCGTCAATCAAACCTTATTGAGGTTTAAATACAAGCGGAGCATTCTTAAACACCTCATAAACATCAGAACTTGGTGGTTTAGGGATCTTCGCTTGTTTTGCTGCGGCGATTGCAGCCTGGCACAGTGCCGGGTCGCCCCCTTCCGCTTTAACATCAATTAATAGACCATCTGGTGCTAATTTAATTCGCAGATCACAGGTACGGCCTTTGTAAAGATCTGCATCATAAAATTTACTTTGGATCGCGGCAGTAATCTGGCCTAGATAGCCACTGACCTCCGCGCCTGATGCTCCGCTCTTCTTGCCACCACCTTTACCAGCCGCAGCAGCGCCAGCACCTGACCCACTTTTCGGTGCATTCTTGGAGTTTGCCAAGCCACCGAATAAATCATCGACATCTGTTGTCGCGGCAGCTTCTGCGGCGGCTTTTTTCTTGGCCTCAGCAGCAGCGGCTTTCTTAGCATCAGCAGCCGCTTTTTTCTCAGCATCAGCGGCAGCTTTCTTTTCAGCGGCTTCTGTTGCAGCTTTTTCAGCCGCTTGCGCGGCCTTCTTCGCATCAGCATCAGCTTGTTTCTTCGCAGCAGCAGCGACAGCAGCTTCTTTTTTGGCCTCAGCTTCGGCTTTTTTCTGTGCTTCAGCCTGCGCTTTCACCAGCTTATCAGCCTCTGCTTTGGCTTGAGCCGCAGCGGCCTCAGCTTGTTTCTGTTCTTCTTTAGCTTTCGCCGCAGCAGCGGCGGCCACTTTTTGTTGCTCCGCCGCTTCTTTCTGCTGTTCCGCAGCTTGCTTTTTCTGTTCTTCAGCTGCCTGCTTGGCATCTTCTTGCGCTTGCAGACGCTCTTTTTCTAATTCTTTCAGGCGCTGTTGTTCTGTTGCCTGTTTTTGCTGTAATTCTTCAGCTTGCTGATCGGCTTTCTTCTGGCGTTGTTGTTCCGCCCGTTTAGCGTCCGTCTGCTGCTGTTGCTGGCGGTTATACTGCTCTGTCACCGCGCCCGGATCGACCATAACGGCGTCAATAACTTCACCGCCAGCACCGCCGCCGCCCATTTCAGTCGTCTGCGTCAGAGAGCCCCAAATCAACAGGGCAATCAATATGATGTGCAGAACCACCGACACTATAACAGCGCGATTCAGCTTATCATTTTGCTCGGTTGCCTTACCCACGCTCGATTTCCACACTCGATGTCCGCGCTCTATTGCTAAAAAACGGAACTGCCAAAAACAGGGTATCTACTGGCTGGATTCACTATCAACCCAGCCAATATCAACGCAAATTTATATCGGTTGAGTCATTAAGCCTACCGATGTCACCCCAGCCTGATGCAGCATATTAAGGGCCTTAATAATTTCATCATAAGGAACCTCTTTCGCGCCACCGATCAGAAATACAGTTTTCGGATTCGCTTTCAACCTTGCTTGAGCCTCTGCCACCACTTGTTCTGAGGGTAGTTGCTCCATCCGCTGATGGTCAATAACCAGCGAGTATTGGCCCACACCTGATACTTCGACAATCACCGGAGGATTATCATCGCTGGAGACAGTTTTTGAATCCGTCGCGTCAGGTAAGTCCACCTCAACGCTTTGCGTGATAATCGGCGCGGTCGCCATAAAAATCAGCAATAGCACCAGCAAAACGTCGAGCAAGGGAACAATGTTAATTTCAGACTTAAGCTCGCGCCGTTTACGACCACGTCCTCGCGCCATACAACCCCCTACTTATTTGCTCTCGGCGCTGGCAAAAGCCTGGCGATGCAGAATAGCAATGAACTCTTCCATGAAGTTGTCATAGTTTTGTTCAAGTTTATTCACACGCTGATTCAGGCGGTTATAAGCCATAACAGCAGGGATAGCGGCAAACAAGCCGATCGCCGTGGCAATCAGTGCTTCAGCAATACCCGGTGCGACCATTTGCAATGTCGCCTGCTTGACTGCACCCAGAGAAATAAAGGCATGCATAATCCCCCATACTGTACCAAACAGACCAATATACGGGCTGATGGAACCAACAGTACCAAGGAAAGGAATATGAGTTTCCAGCGCTTCTAATTCGCGGTTCATCGAGATGCGCATCGCACGGGAAGCACCGTCAATCACCGCTTCAGGTGCATGGCTATTTGCACGATGTAAACGCGCAAACTCTTTAAATCCGGAATGGAAGATTTGCTCGGAACCACCCAGCGTATCACGGCGAGCCTGACTTTCTTGATACAGGCGAGACAGCTCGATGCCGGACCAAAATTTATCTTCGAAGGCTTCAGCATCGCGGGTAGCCGCATTCAGAATACGCGTTCGCTGAATGATTATCGCCCATGAAGCAATAGAAAAGCCCATCAATACCAGCATGATAAGCTTAACGAATAGGCTTGCCTGCAGGAATAAATCCAGAATGTTCATGTCAGCCACTACTTAAACTCCGCGACAATAGACTTAGGAAGCGCTCTTGGCTTCATTTGGTGTGGATCGATACATGCGATCAATACTTCTGCACTACTCAGAAGATTGCCATGTGAGTCGAGAATTCGTTGAGCAAACGTGAGAGAAGCCCCACGCATTGCGGTAATTTCACTCTGGACCTCCAGCATATCATCAAGACGTGCAGGTGCCAGATATTCTACCGTCATGCGGCGGACAGCGAAAGCGACATGCTCACTGAGCAATTGCTGCTGGTGAAAATTGCGTTGGCGCAACATTTCTGTGCGCGCCCTTTCATAAAAGGCAACGTAGCGTGCATGGTAAACCACGCCACCAGCATCAGTGTCTTCAAAGTAGACACGAACCGGCCATCGAAACAACGTATTACTCACTCTACTTCCCAGTAATGCAGTTAACGGACACACTATACTGAAGAGTGCTAAGGTTTGGAATCACTTGCAAGAATAGAACGAAAATAATTATGGGCCAGGCGGCCCATAAAGGAGAGATTGTATTCAGATTAGGCGAAACATGACCAGATTAGACAAAAAAGTAGAATAATCCCGCGCCCAAGATCACAATTGCTGGAAGTGGTGAGAAAAAAGCGCGTAACCACATCCGTTTTGGACGAAAACCAACGCCATGAATCACACCGGTACAAACCGCCCACACGATAAACACCTCTTGCCAGACTTCCAGTGAGCTGGTTGCCGCCGCAAAACGCGAAGGGTCCCAGAACACACAAAAAGCCACAGCAAATGCGAGCACCAGTGAAAGGGCTCGTAGCGAGCCCTTGTCCATTAGATTGTATAGCTTATCAGACAACATCGTCTTCGCCATTATTAGCGGCTTTCGCTGCTGCGTTGGCTTCACTCTGCTCCAGCGCCAGAGCAGTAATGATACCAAAGGAGCAGGCCAGAAGTGTCCCTAAAATCCAGGCAAAATACCACATGCTTTATGCTCCTTAGTACAGTGAATGCTTGTTGTTTTCGATGAACTCTTTATCAATGCGCCCGAACATCTTGTAGTAACACCAGCTGGTGTAAATCAGGATGAGAGGAACAAAAATTATCGCAACAATGGTCATCACTTTCAGCGTTAACAGGCTCGATGTTGCATCCCACATTGTCAGGCTGACATTTGGCACGGTGCTTGACGGCATAACAAATGGGAACATGGTGACCCCAGCAGTCAGTATCACACAGGCAATGGTCAATGATGAGAACAGGAACGCCCAAGCCCCTTTTTCAAAGCGCGATAACAAGATGGTGAACAGAGGCAAAATTACGCCCAGTGCTGGCAGCGCCCACAAACTTGGATACTTGTTGAAGTTAATCAACCAGGCACCCGCTTGATGTGCAACTTCTTTGCGCATCGGGTTAGATTGAGCTGCTGTATCTAACGCTGACGTAATCACAAAGCCATCAATACCATTAACTAACCAGATACCGGCTAGCAGGAAGGCAACCGCCATGACCAAAGCAGAGATTTGCGCCGCAGCACGGGAACGCAAGTGCAGCTCCCCACGAGTACGCATTTGCAGATAAGTCGCACCCTGTGTGACCAGCATGGTCAAGCTGACCACCCCTGCCAGTAAACCAAATGGGTTTAGCAACTGGAAGAAGTTACCGGTGTAGAACAGACGCATATAGCTATCCATATGGAACGGCACGCCTTGCAGCAAGTTACCGAACGCTACACCGAACACCACAGCTGGCACGAAGCTACCGACAAAAATGCCCCAGTCCCACATATTGCGCCAGCGGTTGTTCTCCAGCTTAGACCGGTAATCGAAACCGACCGGGCGGAAGAATAACGCAGCCAACACCAAAATCATCGCAATATAGAAGCCGGAGAATGCCGCGGCATACACCATTGGCCAGGCAGCAAACAACGCCCCACCCGCAGTTATCAGCCAAACCTGATTACCATCCCAGTGAGGGGCAATCGAGTTAATCATAATGCGACGTTCTGTATCATTTTTCCCGATGATGCGCAGCAGGATACCGACGCCCATATCGAAACCATCAGTGACTGCGAAACCAATCAGCAGTACACCGATCAGTAGCCACCAGATAAATCGTAATACTTCATAATCAAACATAAGTGGACTCCTGTTTACCGTGCTTCCTGCACTGGGGCAGTCGGCTGTTCAAAATGATAACGGCCAGTTTTCAGGCTGCTAGGCCCAAGGCGCGCGAATTTGAACATCAGGTACATTTCTGCCACCAGGAACAGCGTGTACAAACCGCAAATCAGCCCCATGGAGAATAGGATATCCCCGGCGGAGACGGATGAGTTTGCAATGGCTGTCGGTAGCACTTCACCGATGGCCCATGGTTGGCGACCATATTCCGCCACAAACCAACCTGCTTCGACTGCAATCCAGGGTAACGGAATACCGAACAATGCGGCACGCAGTAACCATTTTTTCTCGCCAATCCGACCACGAACCACATTATAGAAGGACAGGCCGATGATAATTAACATCAGGAAGCCACAGGCCACCATGATACGGAAGGCAAAGTACAGCGGCAGAACGCGAGGAATGGAGTCCTGTGCTGCTAACTGAATTTGCTCTTCAGTGGCATCCGTTACGTTTTGTGTATAACGCTTCAGTAACAGACCGTAACCCAAGTCTTGTTTCGCCTTACTGAATGCTTCACGCACGGCTGGGTCGGTATTACCGGAGCGTAATTTTTCTAACAGACTGTAAGCATGGATACCATTACGGATACGGACTTCGTGCTGAGACATCAAATCACGTAAGCCGATAACTGGCGTATCCAATGAACGGGTCGCAATTATCCCCAGAGCAAATGGAATCTGAACCGCAAACCGGTTCTCCATGGTTTCCTGATTGGGGATGGCAAATAGCGTGAAAGCCGCCGGAGGTGGCTGAGTTTCCCATTCTGCTTCAATCGCAGCCAATTTGGTTTTCTGCACGTCACCCATCTCATAACCGGATTCATCACCCAGCACGATAACAGACAGCACGGCAGCCATACCAAAACTCGCAGCAATAGCAAAGGAACGTTTGGCGAACGGAATATCACGGCCTTTCAATAGATAGTAAGAACTGATACCCAGAACAAACATCGCACCGGTGACATAGCCTGCTGCCACAGTGTGAACGAATTTCACCTGAGCAACTGGGTTTAGCACCAACTCTGAGAAGCTCAGCATTTCCATACGCATGGTTTCAAAGTTGAAGTCAGATGCAATCGGGTTTTGCATCCAGCCATTCGCAACCAAGATCCACAGTGCAGAGAAGTTAGAGCCTAATGCAACCAGCCAGGTTACCGCCAAATGCTGGTGTTTACTCAGACGATCCCAACCGAAGAAGAATAGACCGACGAAAGTAGATTCTAAGAAGAACGCCATTAAACCTTCGATTGCCAGAGGGGCACCGAAGATATCACCGACGTAATGTGAGAAATATGACCAGTTGGTCCCGAATTGGAACTCCATAGTCAGACCAGTAGCAACACCCAGAGCAAAGTTAATCGCAAATAACTTACCCCAGAACTTGGTCATATCTTTATAGATTTGTTTGCCAGACAGCACATAAACCGATTCCATAATTGCCAACAAAAACGCCATACCCAGCGTTAGTGGGACAAATAAGAAATGGTACATTGCCGTCAAGGCAAACTGTAACCGTGACAGTTCGACAATATCAAACATCTTGACTCCTTGCTCCTCGCACGAAGACTCCGACTTGCGGCAACTGGACCTCCGTTATATTGGAAGTTTAGTCATTACCCGCAGTGAATGCCCAAAAAAACACAACAAAAATAACAATATCAACTACCCAGTATTACACCGCGGTAATAGTACGCTTCTAATCCCACACAATAAATAGGATTTTACGTGACCCAGCTTCGAGTTCTGGATACAGGTCAATAAATAGGCCGTTTGCCTATCATGGCGTAATTTGATCCAGAACAATTTAAGCCCATATGAACATTATTGCTATATTCAAAAGTTGATTTAGAACAATTATTTCTTTTTAATGTTAATTAAAAGTTCGATTGTTTTTATATAATCCATAGCTGTTAATAAAATGTAATTTTATGGTTTACCTAATGCTTTATTACGTGGTTATTATGCGATCCAGGTTAACTTTTAAATTTATTATTTTCAGAGTGAGTTAAATCACATTTCCGAGTTTTATGTGATTATATTAGCCTATCCTGCGGGAAGCGTTCGCAAGTGTTGCCGTTTTGTTGCATGATAAAGTGCTATTACCTGATAAATGAATCTCCTACAATGAAAAAAATAGCACTTACCACATTATTCTGTATTAGCGCCCCCGTTTTCGCTGCACCACAAGTTGATATTACTATCTTGGGAACCTCTGATTTACATGGCACTTTCGTACCATGGGACTATGCCAGCGACAGTGAAAATCTGGCCGGTAGTCTGAGTCAAATAGCCACCAAAGTGCATAAAATACGAGCTGAACAGCCGAATATTATTCTGGTGGATGCTGGCGATACTATTCAGGGCAACTTTGTCGAAACCTTTAAAAACGAACCCATCAGCCCAATGATCCTTGGCTTTAATGCCTTGAAATATGACGCCTGGGTGATGGGTAATCACGAATTCGATTTTGGCTTGAAAGTCCTTTCTACTTCACTAAAACAATTTGACGGCGCAGCACTGGCGGGCAATATTTTCTGGGATTCAGGTAAACCCTACCTGCCCTCTTACAAAATTATTGAACGCCAAGGGGTTAAAATCGGCATTATCGGGATGGATACCCCGATGACCGCCGAGTTTGCTCAGGGCACTGACCGCATTAATGGCATCCATTTCACTGATCCAGTGCAGGAAGTGAAAAAGGTCATTCAGCAACTCCAGCCACAGGTAGATGCCATTGTTCTGGTGGCACATATGGGAATTGACAATGAGAATCAGCGGCCCGGAACCGGTGTTGGCGATATCGCCAAAGCCAATCCAGAGCTTGCTGCCATTGTCGCGGGCCATATGCATGTGAAAGTTGATAAAGCGGTGATCAATGGCGTCATTATTACTGAGCCGGATAAATATGGCCGTGCCCTTTCCCGTATTGATCTGAAATTTGAGCAACGTGATGGGAAATATCACCTAATAGAGAAAGACAGCTACACCTACCCTATCAAGGGGGTTGAGTCTGATAAAACACTGGAATCACTCTATCAACCTTACCACGATATTTTGCGCGCCAATGCTAATCGAGTGATTGCGAAACTGAGCGGGATAAATTTGGTCCCGCCGGATGAGATTAAAGGTATTCCGCAAGTCCATGTGCAAGACACGGGCATCAGTGCGCTGTATCAAGAAGCCGCACATTATTATGCCCCGCAGGCCCAAGTCATCGCCTTGCAGATTGATAATGACCGTCCAAAAATGGATGTGGGTGATATCACAGCTAAAGATATTGCATTCAACTATCAATATGCTGGCGGTGAAATTACGGTTTATGCCCTGACCGGTAAAGAACTGAAGCAATATATGGAGTGGTCGGCTGACTACTTTAACCAAGTTAAGCCGGGCGACGTAACCTACAGCTTTAACCCGCAGCGCCGTGCCTCTAAATATTCGACTAATGACTTCTTTGATGGGGTGATATACACCATTGATTTACGTCAACCTGCGGGTGCACGTATCACCGATCTGCGCCTCAATGATGGCACTCCCGTTACAGATATCACTCCCATACATTTGGGCATGAACAGTTATCGGATGGGGCATTTAACGCAAAAAGGCGGCGTGCTCGAAGGACAATCATTCCCGATATTGTCGGACAGCAAAGCCCAATATGGTGAAGAAGAAGGCACTATCCGTAACCTAACAATTCACTATCTGACGGATGTTAAAGCGGGGAAATATGAGGGTAAACCTCAACAGCGCTGGCATTTGGTGGGGCTGGAAGGCTATGAGAAAGAGCGGCAGATTGTTAAACAACTGATTAATGACGGCACCATAGCCGTGCCAGCCACAGACGATGGCCGCTATACCAACATTGCATCTATCAATGTCAAAGATAAGCTGTTTAAAGATAAAGCCCGTTACGAGGCGGCTTTAGCAACATTGCAACAGCAAGCAGCTGCGGCCAGCAGTGAACAGGCCAAACAACAAGCACAAACAGATATTGCTCTTATTACGGCGCTGAATAAATTCTGATTAGGTATTAAAAAGGCCATCCTAAGGTGGCCTCAGACCGCTGACAAAGTCAAATAAAGGGAAAACGTGCCGTTGGGGTCGTGGTGGCGTAAGCCACCGGAGTGCCCCTAGGTGCGGTCAACCCTTTACTCACTGAGTTTTATTAACCTCAGGCCACCCTAAGGTGGCCTCTATACCACAAGATTATTTATTGCTCTGATAAACTGCTTTCACAGCATTGCCGATTTCAGCCAGGCTACGGACAGTTTTCACACCCGCAGCTTCCAGCGCAGCAAATTTATCATCCGCCGTTCCTTTACCGCCCGCAATAATGGCGCCCGCATGGCCCATACGCTTGCCTTTTGGTGCAGTGACACCGGCGATGTAACCCACGACAGGTTTGGTCACGTGATCTTTAATGTAAGCTGCGGCTTCTTCTTCTGCGTTACCGCCGATTTCACCGATCATCACAATCACTTCAGTTTGTGGATCTTCCTGGAACAACTTCAGGATATCGATGAAGTTAGAACCCGGGATCGGGTCGCCACCGATACCAACACAAGTTGACTGACCGAAACCGATATCAGTAGTTTGTTTTACTGCTTCATAGGTCAAAGTCCCTGAACGGGAAACAATCCCCACTTTGCCCGGTAAATGAATATGACCCGGCATGATGCCAATCTTACATTCACCTGGGGTGATAACACCTGGGCAGTTCGGGCCGATCATCCGTGCATCAGACTGTTCCAATCTGACTTTTACTACCAGCATATCCAGTGTTGGGATACCTTCAGTAATACAGATAATCAATTTGATGCCGGCGTCGATAGCCTCCAGAATTGAGTCTTTACAGAACGGAGCTGGCACATAGATAACCGAGGCCGTAGCACCGGTTGCATCTACCGCTTCACGTACAGTATTGAATACTGGCAAGCCCAAATGCTGGGTGCCGCCTTTGCCTGGCGTCACACCGCCAACCATTTTTGTGCCATAAGCGATAGCTTGTTCGGAGTGGAAAGTCCCTTGGCTACCGGTAAAACCCTGGCAAATAACTTTGGTGTTTTTATCAATTAAAATAGACATTATTTAGCCCCCACTGCCGCTACAACTTGCTGAGCCGCATCTGTCAGGCTGGTCGCAGCAATGATATTCAAACCGCTGTCTGCCAGTTTTTTGGCACCCAGTTCGGCGTTATTCCCTTCCAGACGAACGACCACTGGCACATTGACACCCACTTCTTCAACTGCACCGATAATGCCGTCAGCAATCAGGTCACAACGCACAATCCCACCGAAGATGTTCACGAAAACCGCTTTCACTTTGTCATCAGACAAAATGATTTTAAAGGCTTCAGTCACACGCTCTTTGGTGGCACCGCCGCCAACATCAAGGAAGTTAGCTGGCTCACCGCCGTGCAGTTTCACGATGTCCATGGTACCCATGGCCAAACCGGCACCATTTACCATGCAGCCAATGTTACCATCCAGCGCCACGTAGTTCAGTTCCCACTGTGCAGCATGAGCTTCACGGGCATCTTCCTGACTAGGATCTCGCATTTCACGCAGTTCGGGTTGACGGAACAAGGCGTTGCCATCAGCACCCAGTTTGCCATCCAAACAAATCAGATCACCCTGCTTGGTGATAACCAGCGGGTTGATTTCAACCATCGCCAAATCGCGTTCCAGGAACAAGGTCGCCAGCCCCATAAAGATCTTGGTGAACTGAGCAACTTGCTTACCGGTCAGGCCCAGTTTGAAAGCCAATTCGCGACCTTGATAAGGCTGCGGGCCAGTCAATGGGTCCAAAGCGATTTTGTGGATCAATTCTGGTGTTTCTTCGGCAACCTTCTCAATTTCAACTCCGCCTTCAGTGGATGCCATAAACACCACCCGACGGGAGCTACGGTCAATAACCGCGCCCAGATAGAGCTCTTTGTCGATATCAGTCGCCGCTTCAACCAAAATTTGGTGAACAGGTTGACCATGTGCATCTGTCTGGTAAGTCACCAGTTTTTTGCCCAACCACTGTTCAGCGAAAGCACGAATATCTTCTTTACTATTAACCAGTTTCACGCCGCCCGCTTTACCGCGACCACCCGCATGCACCTGACATTTAACCACCCACGGGCCAGCACCGATTTTAGATGCGGCTTCTTCTGCTTCACGCGGTGTGGTACAGGCGTAGCCAGTTGGCGCTGGCATGCCATACCGAGCAAACAGTT
Source organism: Yersinia thracica (assembly GCF_902170565.1). GTDB lineage: Bacteria > Pseudomonadota > Gammaproteobacteria > Enterobacterales > Enterobacteriaceae > Yersinia > Yersinia thracica. Next base: position 123,280 of record NZ_CABHXX010000009.1, on the reverse strand, counting down.
GTTTTGCCTGATATTCGTGTAAATTCATGATGTTCTATCCATATAAGGTCTGAGTTGAGCCGAAGCCTACCAGGTAGCCTGATTGCGCGGAGGCAGGTCATCAACACCTTGCAATCAGACTGACCTTGTCATTTATCTTTTTTATACGTCGAGCAGTAAGCGAGCTGGATCTTCCAGCATCTCTTTTACCGTCACCAGATAACCAACGGACTCACGGCCGTCAATCAAACGGTGATCGTAGGACAGTGCCAGGTACATCATTGGCAGAATCACTACCTGACCCTCTACCGCCATAGGCCTATCTTTAATGGCATGCATGCCAAGGATTGCGCTTTGTGGCGGGTTAATGATCGGAGTCGACATCAATGAGCCAAATACACCGCCATTGGTAATGGTGAAATTACCGCCGGTCAGTTCTTCAACTTTCAATTTGCCGTCACGGCCTTTTATAGCCAGTTCTTTAATTTTCTTCTCAATATCCGCCATGCCCATGGTGTCCACATCACGCAATACCGGCGTAACCAGGCCACGCGGAGTAGAAACGGCAATACTGATATCAAAGTAATTGTGATAAACCACATCTTCGCCATCGAGGGAAGCATTCACTTCTGGATAGCGTTTCAGTGCTTCAACGACCGCTTTGATATAGAAAGACATAAAGCCCAAACGGACACCGTGGCGCTTCTCGAAAGCTTCGCCGTACTGCTTACGCAGGTCCATAATTGGCTTCATGTTGATTTCGTTAAATGTGGTCAACATCGCGGTGCTGTTTTTAGCTTCCAACAGACGCTCGGCAACACGTTTACGCAGACGCGTCATCGGCACACGTTTTTCACTGCGGCCAGCAAGAGCGGCTACAGGTGCGGCGGTTTCAACTTTGGTTTCCGCTGCGGCTAGAGCCGATTTCCGGTTTGCCAAATAACTATCGACATCTTCACGCGTGATACGCCCACCCACACCACTGCCTTTAATGGCCGAGGCATCAAGGCTATGCTCAGCAATCAGGCGACGAATCGCTGGGCTGAGGGTATCGTTGCTTTCAACTTCCAGACTAGCAGTCTGGCGCTGGGCAGGAGTTGACTCGGTGCTTTGGCTTTTTTCTTCCGTCGGCAGGCCGGAGCTGTCACTTGGGCGAATGCGGCCCAATACCTGGCGTGAGAGCACGGTCGCCCCCTCATCTTCCAAGATGACATCCAAGATGCCGTCCTGACTCGCCGGAACTTCCAGAATCACTTTGTCCGTTTCAATCTCGACCAGCACTTCATCACGTTTGACGCTATCGCCCGGTTTCTTGTGCCAGGTTGCTACAGAGCCATCGGCGACAGACTCAGGGAGGTCTGGAACATTAATATCTACGCTACTCATTCTCTATCCTTTATGTGTTAACCGGTCGCTATTCAACAGTCAGCGCGTCATTAACCAGCGCTTGTTGTTGTTTTTGGTGTACGGAAATGTATCCAACTGCCGGCGAAGCTGATGCTGGGCGGCCTGCATAACGCAAGGATGCGCCAAATGGGATCACTTCACGGAAGTTATGTTGGCTGCAATACCAAGCGCCCTGGTTAAGCGGCTCTTCCTGACACCAAACAAAATCATGCACATGAGCAAATTGTTCCAACACCGCTTGTACCGCATGATGTGGGAACGGATAAAGCTGCTCGATACGCACGATAGCAACGTCGGTTTGCCCGTTTTTGCGCCGCTGTTCCAGCAGGTCATAATAAACTTTGCCAGAGCACATCACGACACGCTTAACGCCTTTCGGGTCCAGCTCATCGATTTCACCAATGGCGGGTAAGAAGCTACCATCGGCCAATTCATCCAGCGAAGAAACTGCTAATGGGTGACGCAACAATGACTTAGGCGACATCACCACCAGTGGACGGCGCATACCACGTAATGCCTGACGGCGAATCATATGGTAAACCTGTGCTGGTGTTGACGGGATACACACCTGCATGTTTTGTTCAGCACAAAGTTGCAGATAACGCTCCAATCGTGCAGAGGAGTGCTCTGGCCCTTGCCCTTCATAACCGTGCGGCAACAGCATGACCAGGCCACACATACGGCCCCATTTCTGCTCGCCGGAGCTGATAAACTGGTCGATAACCACTTGAGCACCGTTGGCAAAGTCACCAAACTGCGCTTCCCAGATAGTCAGAGTGCGCGGTTCTGCGGTGGCATAACCATATTCAAACGCCAAAACAGCTTCTTCCGATAACACGGAGTCCCATACCTGGAAATCGCCCTGCCCGCTGTGGACATTAGCCAATGGCACATAAACTGAGCCATTTTTCTGGTTATGAATCACCGCATGCCGATGGAAGAAAGTCCCGCGCCCAGCATCTTCACCAGATAAGCGAATGGGGATCCCTTCATCGACCAGAGTAGCGTAAGCCAGTGTTTCAGCACCGCCCCAGTCAAAAGGTTTCTCGCCGCTTGCCATTAAGGCGCGATCGCCATAGATCTTGGCAACACGGGATTGCATTTCAATGGCTTCTGGTGCGTGGCTGATACGGCGCGCCAAGTCTTGCAGGCGTTTCATCTCAACTTTGCTTGGATATTCTTCATCCCATTCATGGTTCAGATAGGGTGACCAAGTGAAGGATTGAAGATTCATTGGACGCCATTCTTCCACCACACAGTCGCCATGATCCAGTGCATCACGGTACAGGTTGACCATTTCCGTGGCATCTTCCAGGCTGGCGATATTTTGCTCTACCAGCTTGTCAGCATAGATTTTGCGCGGCGTCGGGTGTTTTTTGATCTTCTGATACATCACGGGCTGTGTTGCACTTGGCTCATCGGCTTCGTTATGCCCATGGCGGCGGTAGCAAACCAGGTCGATCATCACGTCACGTTTAAAGGTGTTACGGAAATCCAACGCCAGACGAGTCACAAACGCCACAGCTTCAGGATCATCAGCATTCACGTGGAAAATTGGGGCCTGTACCATTTTGGCGATATCAGTACAGTATTGGGTAGAGCGCGCATCCAGTGGGTTCGAGGTGGTGAAACCAATCTGGTTGTTGATAACAATGCGCACCGTCCCGCCCACTTCATAACCACGGGCTTGAGACATGTTCAATGTTTCTTGCACCACGCCCTGCCCGGCAATCGCCGCATCACCATGAATAGTGATTGGCAATACCATATTGCTGCGCGCTTCATCCAGACGATCACGGCGTGCTCGTACCGAACCGATGACCACTGGGCTAACAATTTCCAAATGCGAAGGGTTAAAGGCCAAGGCCAGGTGAACCAGGCCGCCTTCGGTTTCCACATCGGATGAGAAACCTTGGTGATATTTAACGTCCCCCGTCCCCAGATGCTCTTTATGTTTGCCGGCAAATTCATCGAACAAATCTTCCGGTTTCTTACCCAACACGTTAATCAATACGTTCAGGCGGCCACGGTGCGCCATTCCCAGAACCACTTCACGTGTTCCGTTTTTACCGGCATGGCGAATCATTTCTTTCAGCATGGTGACCAGCGAATCGCCGCCCTCCAGCGAGAAACGCTTAGCACCAGGGAATTTAGCCCCTAAATAACGCTCCAAACCTTCAGCTGCAGTCAGTTCGCTCAGAAAGCGGCGCTTTTCTTCATCGCTGAATGTTGGTTTCCCGACCACCGATTCAATCCGCTGCTGAAGCCAACGTTTCTCTTCAGTGTTGGTGATGTGCATGTATTCAGCGCCAATCGAACCACAATAGGTCTGTTTCAGGGCCGCATACAAATCAGACAGCTTCATGGTTTCTTTGCCGATAGCAAAAGAACCTACATTGAAGGTGTTCTGGAAGTCGGATTCGGTCAGATGGTGATAAGCAGGGTCAAGGTCTGGAACAGACTCCTGCTGCCACAAACCGAGTGGGTCTAGGTTGGCATGTTGATGGCCGCGGAAGCGGAAGGCATTGATTAACTGCAACACCTTAACTTGCTTGGCATCATTTTCAGGATCACTGATGGATGAGTTATAACGAGAGGGATCCTTCGCCAGGCGACGGAAATACTCACGTGTTTGAGAGTGGAACTGATCAGGTTTTACACCCGTCGTAGGTAGTTGTAGAAAAATTGAACGCCAACTATCATCAACGGAACCAGGATCGGTTAAAAAGTCTTCATAGAGCTGCTCTATGTAGGACTGGTTCGCGCCCGCCAGATAGGAGGAATCCAGCCAGGCCTTCATTGCGCCGTTCTGCATCATGATCCCTTAAGCTTTGAAGCTTCAGTTTTCGCCGTGGTTAACATATACACCGTAGTATCAACGGTTTGCCGTAAAAACGGTTCACTCGACGTGCTTAATACACGTTCTGTTATGGACCTTAACGGTCCCGTTCAAGGAACCTCTAAAAACGGACAACTTGTCGGCTTTTAGAGATTCCCTACCTTTAAGCAACCTGGGGAAATATTCCCCAGGTTAATAAACTCACATCATGTACTGCGTTGCAACTATCATATGCACTGTAGCGCTTATGATGCACTACGCTGTAATTATCATGCGCTACGCTGTAACAACATAGACTTAATGTGGCCAATTGCTTTGGTCGGGTTAAGGCCTTTAGGACAAACACTGACACAATTCATGATGCTATGGCAGCGGAAAACACTAAAAGCGTCGTCCAGATCATCCAAACGTGCTGTTGTTTCAGTATCACGGCTATCTATCAGGAAGCGATAGGCAGCCAGTAACCCTGCGGGGCCAACAAATTTATCCGGATTCCACCAGAATGACGGACAAGATGTGGAGCAACAGGCGCACAGGATACATTCATACAAACCATCCAGTTTTTCGCGCTGTTCCGGCGATTGTAAATGCTCACGTGCTGGCGGATTTTTGCCATCATTCAACAGGTAAGGTTTAATTTTCTCATATTGAGTATAAAACTGCCCCATATCGACTACTAAATCCCGCACCACCGGCAACCCCGGCAATGGGCGAATCACAATCTTTTTATTGCCTTTTTGCAAAGCCGAAACCGGTGTAATGCATGCCAGCCCATTTTTGCCATTCATATTCAAACCGTCTGAGCCACAAACACCTTCACGGCATGAGCGACGAAACGACAGCGTCGGATCTTTTTCTTTTAACTGGATAAGGGCATCCAGCAACATCATATCCCGGCCTTCTTCCGCTTCGAGGGTATAATCCTGCATATGCGGCGCGTTATCGACGTCCGGGTTATAGCGATAAATTGAAAACTCAAGCTTCATGACCTTTTCCTCCGCAACGGGTTAGGATTTAACCCTATCAACACAACACATGCATTAGTAAGAACGCACTTTCGGCGGGAAGGCCGCACGTAGCTTAGGCTGCATGTTTACCTCACGGCGGGTCATGCTTTCGGTGTCTGGCAAATAGAGCGAGTGACACAGCCAGTTCGCATCATCACGTTCCGGGAAGTCAAAGCGGCTATGTGCGCCACGGCTTTCGGTGCGGAAATTTGCAGACACGGCAGTGGAAAACGCGGTTTCCATCAGGTTGTCCAATTCCAGACATTCAATACGCTGGGTATTGAATTCACTGGAGGTGTCATCCAGACGGGCATTTTGCAGACGTTCGCGGATAGTTTTGAGTTCTTCCAAACCATTGGCCATAGCATCACCTTCACGGAACACCGAGAAGTTATTCTGCATACAGGCCTGTAATGCTTTGCGGATCTCAACCGGGTCTTCACCTGAGCGGGTGTTATTCCAACGGTTCATGCGCTCCAGTGATGCTTCGATATCAGACTCACTGGCATCGCGGCTAGTGCCCTGCTCCATCAAAGACTCTTGCAGATGCATACCGGCTGCGCGGCCAAAGACCACCAAGTCCAGCAATGAGTTACCGCCCAAACGGTTTGCACCGTGGACGGAAACACAGGCAATTTCACCCACAGCAAACAAACCAGGGATAACAACATCTTCACCCTTTTCATTAACTGTGATGGCCTGACCGGTCACTTTGGTCGGAATCCCGCCCATCATATAATGACAAGTTGGGATAACCGGGATAGGTTCTTTAATGGGGTCAACGTGTGCAAAGGTGCGTGATAGCTCAAGAATGCCCGGCAGGCGGGATTCCAGCACATCTTTACCCAAGTGATCCAACTTCAATTTGGCATGCGGACCCCACGGCCCCTCACAACCACGACCTTCACGGATTTCAATCATAATGGAGCGCGCGACAACATCACGACCCGCCAAATCTTTGGCGTTCGGCGCATAACGCTCCATAAAGCGCTCACCGTGCTTATTCAGCAGATAACCGCCTTCACCACGGCAACCCTCGGTCACCAACACACCCGCCCCGGCGATACCCGTCGGGTGGAACTGCCACATTTCCATGTCCTGCACCGGAACACCGGCACGCAGGGCCATGCCCACACCGTCACCGGTATTAATGTGCGCATTAGTGGTTGATTGGTAAATACGTCCGGCACCGCCGGTCGCCAGCACAGTCGCCCGCGCTTTGAAATAAACCACTTCCCCGGTTTCAATGCAGATAGCGGTACAGCCCACAAAAGCGCCGTCCTGATTCTTCACTAAATCCAGTGCATACCATTCGGAGAAAATCGTGGTGTGATTTTTCAGGTTTTGCTGATAAAGGGTGTGTAACAGCGCATGCCCGGTACGGTCAGCTGCCGCCGCAGTCCGCGCCGCTTGCTCACCGCCAAAGTTGAGCGACTGCCCACCAAATGGCCGCTGATAAATACTGCCATCTTCTAAACGGGAGAAAGGTAGCCCCATGTGTTCCAGCTCAAGGACAGCTTCAGGGCCGGTTTTACACATATATTCAATGGCATCCTGGTCCCCGATATAATCGGAGCCCTTTACCGTGTCATACATATGCCATTCCCAGTTATCTTCATGGGTATTACCCAGTGCAACAGTAATCCCCCCCTGCGCAGATACGGTATGGGAACGAGTTGGGAAAACTTTGGATATCAGGGCGCACGACAGCCCCATTTGTGAAATTTGCAGTGCCGCGCGCATACCTGCGCCGCCCGCACCAACAACAACAGCATCAAACTCTCTGACCGGCAGTTTCATTTAAGCACCCCACACCACAATAGTTCCATATAATAGATAAACCAGCAGCGTAATCACGACGGCTAGTTGCAGCACCAGTCGTATTGCTATCGGCTTGATATAGTCCGTTAATACCTGCCACAGACCAATCCAGGCGTGAGCCAGAATTGACAGCAATGTCAGCAGGGTAAACACTTTTGTGATGTGCGAAGCAAAGAAGCCACGCCAGATTTCGTAGGTGATATCTGGAACAATGACGACAAAGCCCAGAATATAGAGAACATACAGAGTGATGACGATCGCAGAAGCACGTAGTAACAGCCAGTCGTGTACGCCATTACGCCCTAACGCAGAAGCATTGCTTACCATACCAGGACTCCAGCTAAAACTGACAGCACCAAGGTTAACACCATTGCTACTTGGGCGGAGCGGGTCCCCGCAGCCAAGCTCTCTTCGATATAGCCGAAATCCATTAACAAGTGACGGATGCCACCGCAAATGTGATAGGCCAGCGCAGTCAGTATTCCCCAGAAGATGAATTTAACAAAAAAGCTATTCATGACAGCCGCAGCTTGCATGAACCCTTCTTGCGAGGAGACAGACAAACCTAACAGCCAGAGGAGGATACCCACGGCAACGAAAGTAATTACGCCAGAGACTCGGTGTAAAATGGACGCTATCGCAGTAACAGGAAATCGAATCGTTTGCAGATCCAAATTGACAGGTCTTTGTTTTTTCACGGTTTTGCCCACACAGCTCTTATTATTTTCCTTCCTCCGGGCCTGGGCGTGGATCAGACAGCGTTAAGAGCCGAAACCCTTCACATCGCACATTTAAACATAACATCCTGAATGCTTAGATGACGTGTTCTGTATAACGCTGGGTGCTCCTACTTCAGGGTAATCCGGAGACCTGGCGGCAGTATAGGGGGTTCACATTCTTATTACAATTCCCACACAATCTGATTGGGAACATTTCCCCTGAACAGTGATTACGATCACGATTTACATAATTGGCATAAAATTAATTATCTGATTTGACAAAGAATAAACATTTAAATTACAACTATGGTGAAAACAAACCCTATCATTCACTAAAGGTGTGCGGATACACTTCCCCATAAGCTTAAGTTATGCAACAGTGTACTCAGTAATTATCCCCATATGTTTCGTAGGAAAATAAAAAACGAATTATAAGAATCCAACAAATCCTTAACAAACAAGTAACGTCAGTTGACGATCCGCACGATTGAATCGTCCGCCGCATTGGTAAGACACTCTGTACCCTAATTCACTTTTCAAGGTGAACACAGAGACGTGCTGATGAGGGGATGCCCTGCGGGTATCCAAGACATTTAGCTTGTTAGGGGTTTTAAAATAAGCGCTAAGGAGACTGTAAATGGCTAACAAAAAAGCGACGCTGAATTTGGAAGGCGAAGCTGCGATCGAACTGGGCGTGCTATCCCCAACCATCGGCACTGACGTTATTGATGTTCGTGCCCTAGGTTCTAAAGGTTATTTTACCTTTGACCCCGGTTTTACCTCTACCGCATCCTGCGAATCAAAAATCACTTATATTGATGGTGACGAAGGTATTCTGCTGCACCGCGGCTTCCCAATTGCCCAATTGGCCAAGAACTCTACTTATCTGGAAGTTTGCTACATCTTATTGTATGGCGAAACTCCGACCGCAGAAGAGTATGAAACCTTCAAAGCAACAGTCACCCGCCATACCATGATCCACGAACAGATAACCAGTCTGTTCCGCGGATTCCGCCGCGATTCACACCCAATGGCAGTGCTCTGTGGGGTGACGGGCGCACTGGCAGCTTTCTACCACGATGCGCTGGATGTCAATAATGAGCGCCATCGTGAAATCACCGCTTTCCGTCTGTTGTCCAAAATGCCGACGGTTGCCGCGATGTGTTATAAATATTCCATCGGCCAGCCGTTTGTTTATCCGCGTAACGACCTGTCTTATGCCGGTAACTTCCTGAACATGATGTTCTCTACACCTTGTGAAAAATACGAAGTTAACCCGGTATTGGAACGCGCTATGGATCGCATTTTTATCCTGCATGCTGATCACGAACAAAACGCATCCACATCTACGGTGCGCACCGCCGGGTCTTCTGGTGCCAACCCGTTTGCTTGTATCGCTGCGGGGATCGCTTCCCTGTGGGGGCCAGCTCACGGCGGTGCTAATGAAGCCTGTCTGAAGATGCTGGAAGAGATTAAAACTGTTGAACACATTCCAGAGTTTATCCGTCGTGCAAAAGATAAAAATGACTCATTCCGTCTGATGGGCTTCGGTCACCGTGTGTATAAAAACCACGATCCGCGCGCAACCGTTATGCGTGAGACCTGTCATGAAGTACTGAAAGAGCTAAAACTGGAAGACGACCTGCTGAAAGTGGCGATGGAGTTAGAGCATATTGCGCTGAACGACCCGTACTTCATCGAGAGAAAACTGTATCCAAACGTCGATTTCTATTCAGGTATCATCCTGAAAGCGTTGGGAATTCCATCTTCTATGTTCACGGTAATCTTTGCTATCGCCCGTACCATTGGCTGGATTGCTCACTGGAATGAAATGCACGACGAAGGCATTAAAATTGCCCGTCCGCGCCAACTTTATACCGGTTATGCAGAACGTGATTTTAAGAGCCAACTGAAGTAATAGGCCGACTTTTTGCTATTTGATGTAACAACGCCACCCGCTGAGGTGGCGTTTGAAATTAATGATAAAGCGATTTATAGCTCAGTGAGTGAAGGGTTGACCGCACCTCGGGGCGCTCCGGTCGCTTACGCGACTACGACCCCAACGGCACGATTCCCCTTCATTTGACTTTGTCAGCAGTCTGACGCCACCATCTTAGGTGGCGTTTTTATACCCAAATTCATTGGAGTTACAGGTAGGCAGCAAGCATACAAGTCCCGATGAGCTTACATTAGTAAGTGATTCGGGTGCGTGAGCGTAGCTAACACCCCTGTAGCTTCAAGGACGAAGGGTAGGATCAGTGGATTGCGCCACCGGCAATGTGCGAATCATGATCAATTTGTAAAGCGATGGAAATGGCCAGTTCCAAAGCAATCACCACTGAGTGCGCTGACATACTGGGCGCGCCAGGGTGATTAACCGCCTGTTCCGGTAAATAAGGGATATGAATGAAACCGCCCTTAACTTCATCATTAGCCTGATGTAACCGATGTAATAACCCGTACATCACGTGGTTACAGACATAGGTTCCGGCAGTTTGGGACACCGAAGCCGGAATTCCCGCCTCGCGAATGCCCTGCACCATGGCCTTAATAGGCAGACGGGTGAAGTAGGCTGCCGGGCCATTTTCCACGATTGGCTGGTCTATGGGCTGCTTTCCCAGATTGTCGGCAATGCGGGCATCGTCAATATTAATGGCCACCCGCTCGATGCTAATCTCGGCACGGCCTCCCGCCTGGCCAATAGCCAACACCAATACTGGCTGAACCTCATCTATGGCGGCATTCAGCGCAATCAGTGCTTCGCCAAAAGCGCAAGGTAATTGGCGGGCCACCACTTTGACCCCGCCGAGCATCAGATCATTGAGCTGTTTGACCACTTCCCAAGAAGGATTAACCCGCTCCCCGTCAAAGGGCTCAAACCCGGTAATTAATACACTTTTCATCGCCTCTCCTAGAGGAACATCAAGAAATACAGTAAAAACACGTTAACAATCAAAAGAGTGACCCCGGTTGGGATCTGGGCTTTGATCACCGCATTTTTATCTGGCAGCTCCAATAATGCAGCAGGAACAATGTTAAAGTTAGCCGCCATTGGGGTCATTAGAGTCCCGCAATAACCCGAGAACATCCCGATAGCGGCCATCACCGCGGGGTTACCACCGTGCTGCAACACTAAAATGGGGATACCAATACCGGCAGTGACAATAGGGAAAGCCGCAAAGGCATTCCCCATGATCATGGTTAACACCGCCATGCCAATAGCATAGACCGCCACGGCAATAAAGCGATGATCTACCGCCAGATATTCCTGAGTCAGATGGGCAATCGCCGTCCCGACACCGGCTGTGGTAAACAGCAGGCCGAGCGTCGCCAAAATCTGCGGTAAAATAAATGCCCAGCCGATGGAATCCAGCAAACGCCGCGCTTCTTGCACTGGCTGAGCAGCCGTTTCGCGGGTCAGGAACACCGCAATCAACAAGCCGAGTACGCAGCCGACGGTCATTGAGAATAAGGTCACCAACGTGGCGTGGTTACCGCTACCAAATAGCCACAGATCCAAAGCCGGAATATTATTAAACAGCAGCACGCCGATAACCGTCACCACAGGGATGGTCAGTGCCGGAAGAAACAGCCGGTTACCGAGGCGCTTGGCGCTCACTTCGCGCTCTTGCTCGGTGCGCTGATGATAACTGCCCAGTTTTACTCCGCCGAAACCGGCAATGAGCGCCATGATAATGACCACCACACCGACAGTAATATTCAGAACCCGTTTCTCATCTGGCCCCTCGCCCGCCAAGGTATTTGCCAGGCGGTAAGTCCAATCCCCCACCAGGAAAACCAGCCCGTACAGCCCCCAAAACAACCCGGTGGTCACACGACGCGGGTTGGCTTTATCCCGAAACGACATCACTGCGACCATCAGTAATACAGCGCCAGCTAGCCAATATAAATATTGTTGTTGGAAAATCATTTGTTGTCTCCCTTGGTTGCCAGGGCAGACTGATTCAGCGCGGTTAATTCAGCGGCGAGATGTTTATCTAAACGTTGTAAGCGGTAAGCATGAATCAAGAAAGCACAAATCGCCGTCGGGATCCCCCACAGGGCGATATGCAGCGGCTCGGTTTGGATGCCACCGGACTCCAGCATAAAGTTATGCATAAAAATGATGGCACCGAAGGCGACAAAAATATCTTCACCAAAGAACAGCCCCACGTTATCTGTCGCGGCCGACATGGCGCGCAAACGATAACGCACTTTTTCCGGCAGCTCGCCATAACGGGTTTTCGCCGCCCCTTCCGCCATCGGAGCCAATAGCGGCCGCACCATCTGTGCATGACCGCCAAGGCTGGTTAACCCCAGCGCTGCCGTGGCTTCACGCACAAACAAATACACAATCAATAAGCGGCCAGAAGTGGCGCTTTTAATTTGCGAAATCCACGCCTGCGCTCGCTCTTTCAGGCCATGGCGCTCCAGCAAGCCAATAACCGCCAACGGCAGTAACAGAATCAGGGGCAGATTGCGGGTGTTGAGAAACCCCTCGCCCAGTTTTTCTAAAATGGTGGCTATTGGCATCAATGCTGCCACGCCCGTGATGATCCCGGCGCTTATCACCACCAAGACGGCGTTAATGCGTAGTAAAAATCCGATTACAATTGCCGCGATCCCTATCAGCGGCCAAAGGTTTACCGTTTGTTCCAAGATGACGCTCCTGTCATAATATTGAAAATGTTATAGATTTACATCTATGACGCTATTGCGCTCAGGGCTGGCGCTGATAATTTTTTATGATCCAAGTAGGGTTTTAATGCCCCTTATTGCGCGGTGACGATGATATTTTGCTGCTGCAAACTGTCACGTAAACGGCGGGCAAAATGCAATGCATGGGCACCATCACCGTGCACACAAACCGTGTCCGCCTGCACCGGCACCCAGCTGCCATCACGCGCCTGCACTTGATGACGTTGTACCATGGCCAAGGTTTGTGATAGCGCCAGCTCGTCACTTTCGATCAGCGCATCAGGCTGATTACGCGGCACCAAGGTGCCATCGCCTTGATAACGGCGATCAGCAAATACCTCTTGCCGGGTCACTAAGCCCACTCGCTCGCCGGCGCGGATGAGTTCGCTCCCCGCTAACCCTACCAAGCGCAATGACGGGTCGACGGCTTTGACCGCCTGAGCAATAGCCTCCGCCAGTTGCGAATCCAATGCCGCCTGGTTGTACAACATGCCGTGCGGTTTCACATGCTGCATAACTCCCCCTTCGGCTTTCACGATGGCGGCCAGTGCGCCCAGTTGGTAAACCACTTGGGCGTAGACGGTCTCGGGCGGTAACTGCATGGCGGTGCGACCAAAATTCTCGCGATCCGGGAAGCTCGGGTGTGCGCCAATAGCCACCCCATACTCTATAGCCCAGCGCACTGATTGGCGCATGGTTTGGGCATCGCCAGCATGAAAACCACAGGCGATATTGGCGGAACTGACTAATTGCAACAGCGCCTGATCATTGGCACAGCCCTCGCCTAAATCTGCATTTAAATCAACATTCATTGGGCCTCCGTGCATTTAGCCTCCAGAGCATCGAACCCTTGCTGTAAACCCCATTCAATCTGCTGTAGATAATGGCGTTGTTCTGACTTGGCGCGGAGTGCCTCTTCGACGCTGCACTGGACAAAATGCACCGACTCCCCGAGTCGAAGTTGCGCCAAATGGTAGAGATCCGCTTCAATCACGCAGGCAATACGCGGGTAACCGCCGGTCGTTTGCGCATCCGCCATCAACACTATGGGCTGGCCGTTATGCGGCACTTGCACCACACCGGGCAATAAACCGTGCGACAGCATCTCGCGGGAAGTGGTGCGGGTTAACTCACGCCCAGTCAGGCGATATCCCATTCGGTTGCTTTGCGGGCTGAGTTGCCAGGCTTCGCGCCAGAAAGCGCCCTGCGCAACATCGTCAAACTCATGATATTCCGGCCCCGGTACTGCGCGCACCCGGTTACCAAATAACATTTGTTTTATACCAACAGATTGTTTGATGCCAACAGATTGTTTGATGCCAACAGATTCACGCGGTAAACGCGTCGGCTGGCCCAATGGCAGGTTGTCGCCCTCTTTAATCAACCGCCCCTGATGACCACCAAAACCCGCTTTTAAATCTGTACTGCGCGACCCCAGCATTTCCGGCACATCAATACCGCCAGAAATCGCCAGATAACTGCGCATACCGCGGTGCGGCACACTGAGTTTTAACTGTTGGCCGGGCTTGACCGGGTAGCGCCAGCCCGTCCAGAGCAGTTGGTCACCCAGCATCGCCTCACAGCCCGCGCCAGTGACCGCAATCCAGCCCGGTTGGGTAAATTCAGCGATAAATTGGCCCAATGTAATTTCCAACCCGGCGGCACCCGCCTCATTCCCTACTAGCATATTCGCCATGCTCAGCGCCGGTAAGTCGAGCGCCCCGCCCTGACTGATACCTAAACGGCGAAAACCGCCACGGCCACTGTCTTGCACCGTGGTATAAATACCTGCACGAATTATTTTCAGCATACGCCCTCCTTTAAGGGCAGGAAGCGCACATTGTCACCAGGCCGCAACAAGGTTGGCGGCATTTCTAACGGATTAAACAGCGCCAATGATGTGCGGCCAATAAGCTGCCAGCCCCCCGGCGTTGCCAGCGGATAAATACCCGTTTGGCTCCCGCCAATCCCGACTGACCCCGCAGGTACCACCAGCCGTGGATCAGCGCGCCGTGGTGTTGCCAGTTGTTCCGGCATTCCCCCCAGATATGAAAAACCCGGTTGGAACCCGAGAAAATAGACGATATAACTCGCCCCCGCATGGCACTCAACCACCTGACGCTCAGTCATACCGATATGACGCGCTACCTCAGCCAAATCAGGCCCAGCCTCACCGCCATAAATAACCGGGATAGTGACATCGCGCGATTCAGGCACTAATGACTCACTCTCTTCCCACCAGCGTTGCAGCCGTTCAATAGCATCCAACGCGGTATGCTGTGGGTCAGTCAGCAATAAAGTCAGGTTATTCATTCCGGGGATGGCTTCAAGAACATCGGGATGATGAATCAGGCGATCAGCTAACCCCCAAATCCGTTGCTGGCTTATTAATGTGACTGGCGGTTCTAGCTCCAGAACCACCGCACTTTCTCCCAGTAAATAGCATCGAGCTCGTTGCACTCCCGTCCCCTATCACTTTTGTTTTTATATAAATAATCGTTATAAGCTTATATTTATGCGTTAGCGCCTAGCCGCTGTCAATAGAACTGAATCAACCCATAGCTGTGAACAATCACTAAACCGAGTGAAAAGACCAATATTAATCACTGTAATGGCTTATTTTTAAGGGTTTTTCATAAAGATAGCAGGGAAAATGCGACTTTTTTCTTATTTAGAATCAGGGGAAAGCGAGGATATATTCTTAAGAATTGCCGTTTTATCACCCAACTGCGACCAGATGAGTATTTCAAATAGCTGAATAGCCGATAAACCATTTTTTTTGTGAGGTTTAATACTGCGTAATAGAGGGAATATCAACGGCAACTTATGCACCGAGACTGATCACCGGTGCATAATGCCGTATGGGTCAGGCGGGGTTAGGAATATCAATAAAGATAACGTCGAGTTGATAATGGGTTGCGAGCCATTCACCTAGCGCTTTAATCCCATAGCGCTCGGTTGCATGATGCCCAGCCGCATAAAAATTCACCCCCATCTCCCGGGCGATATGAATAGTTTGCTCAGAAACCTCGCCAGTTATAAATGCATCGACACCAAACTCAGCGGCTTGCTGAATATATCCTTGCCCACCCCCGCTACACCAGGCAATACGGCGCACATCCGTCGGCGCGTGCTCGCCACAATGTAATACCGGGCGTTCCAATAATTTTTCCAATCGCTGACGTAAAATCACGGCATTTAGCGGCGCATCAAATTCACCATACGGCAGCAGAGATTCAATTTCTCCCTGCACCCGAATCCCCAGTAATTTCGCCAGTTGCGCGTTATTGCCTAATTCAGGGTGCGCATCCAGCGGTAAATGGTAGCCATACAGATTGATGTCATTGGTTAATAAGGTTTTCAGCCGGTTACGTTTCATTCCCCGCACCACTGCCGGTTCATTTTTCCAGAAATAACCGTGATGCACCAAAATGGCATCCGCCTGCTGCGCCACCGCCGCATCCAGCAGCGCCTGGCTGGCCGTGACACCGGTAACAATGCGCTTGACCTCCGTCTTTCCCTCAACCTGCAAACCATTGGGTGCATAGTCTTGAAAAGCCGAGATATTCAGCTGATTATTGAGTAGAGTTTCCAGTTCTATATTTCGCATTATTTAACTCTTATTAATCTGTGTTTTATAAAAATCAAACACCATCAAAACATTGGCAAAGCTGATGATAACTCAGTGAGTGAAGGATTGACCGCACCTAGGGGCGCTCTGGTCGCTTACGCGACTACGACCCCAACGGCACGTTTCCCCTTCATTTGACTTTGTTCGCGGCCCTACACCATCAAAACCTCAGGCTATCACCCTGATCCATCAAGATAAAATTTATCCCCATATCATTACCTTGCGTAAGCTCGGCTGCAATGACTTTGCGCACATCCTGGCCCTGCTTGAATGAGGGTTTGATATGGCTGATGACCACCGACAAGCCTTTTAATGGCTGCCCTGCGCCGCTGTATTTCTCAAGATTTTTCAATTCTTTCAGCAACCACTTGGGCGTCATGTGACCATACAATTTGCCATCATCCACTTCATTTGGGTAAGAAACTTCAATAATCATCCCTTTCAACTGCTGCTTTTGCACCTTTTCAGCCAACTTTCGCCACACTGTATCCAGATTTTTCGACTTTTCTATCTCATCCGGGCCAGTATCGCCAAAATAGGCAAAAGCCGCCTTATTGCTAGTGATAAGTAACATTGAAGATGGCGATTTATCATGACTGAGCGGGTACATCTCGCCGGTTAAACGGGTCAGCCCCAAGCTTAATGATTGAGCCGGGCGTACCAGTTGCATGCGGTAAGTCCCCAAACGTGTGCCACTGCCACTGTCGGTAAAATTGGGCCAGACACGCCAGTTAAAATAGTAGTTCCTCAATACATCAATAGTATCGGCTGATGCATAAATAGTTTTTTTACTGTCTTCCGGTGAACCAATAATCAGGCCAGATACATGGTCAAGATGGGCATGGCTAATAAAATAGCTGTTGATGCTTTGGCGAAAAACATAACCCTGCTGAGTGAGCGGAGCGGCCTGTTCGGCAGTCACATCAGAAAAATGGCCTTTATCTAGCGCCTTAGCTATCCCCGGCAACACCGAACCGGCATCCAGCGCCAAATACACTGGCTGGCTATCATCACGAATCAGATAGGAAGTCAGATTGCCATCACTGACACCGCCATCTACCCCCAGTGCCACCACTTCAAACTCTGCGGCGGCCAAGGTGCTATAGAGGCTAAAAGAGAAAACCAATCCGGCTTTAAGCAGCCGGTTACGGCGCTTATTACTGCTGACTTGACGGACAGTTGCTGCCGATTGAGTCGAAATATAAGTCAAAAACATGAAGGCTCCAGGTGATTAGGGATCCTTGCTGCCATCCCGCTTAGCGGCTTCAAATGCCGCGAGTGTAGCCAATCTGGCCTGCTTATGGTCCACCAGCGGTGGTGGGTAATCCAATGGTTGCTGCTGTCGCTCGGCCCAACGCCATGGTTGATGGATATCGCTGTCGGGTACTGCCGCCAACTCAGGTAACCAGCGGCGAATAAAAGCGCCATCTTTATCAAAACGCTCTCCCTGCGTGGTGGGATTAAAGATGCGAAAATAGGGTGCGGCATCCGTCCCGGTTGATGCTGCCCACTGCCAACCGCCATTATTAGCGGCCAAATCACCGTCCAATAATTGCGACATAAAATAGCGTTCGCCGTGCCGCCAGTCGATCAACAAGTCTTTGACCAGAAAACTGGCACTGATCATCCGCAAGCGGTTATGCATCCAACCTGTTGCATTGAGCTGCCGCATGGCCGCATCAACAATAGGATACCCTGTTCGCCCCTGCTGCCAGGCGATTAATTGCTGTTCTGAGTGGTTCCATATTACTGCATCAGTCCAGGCAATAAAGGGATGGTGCTGGCATAACCGAGGATAGGCTACCAGCAAATGACGATAAAATTCACGCCATATCAATTCATTAAGCCAGATAAAGGCCCCACCATCGACATTCTCCAGCACCTCCGGGCATTCGGCTCGTAGGCGATTAACACATTGGCGAGGCGAAAGTATTCCCAGCGCCAGATAAGGTGACAGGCAACTGGTGCCCGCAACGGCGGGGAAATCACGTTGCTGCTGATAGTCCGGAGCATCCTCGCGACAAAAACGGCGCAAGCGCTGTAGCGCGGCCTCTTCCCCCACCGGGAATAGCTGATTGTCGACCGGCTGTTGTGGATAATCAAACCGTGCCAGGGGCTGCGAGGGGGACACAACTGCGGTGGCACGGGCTTTCGGTGCCGGAACACTGCGGCAATCACTCATCATTAACCGCTGGATAAATGCACGGCGAAACGGAGTGAAAACTTTATACATTTCATTATTGCCCGTCAGGACAGTGCCCGGCGGCAATAGCACACTGTCATGAAAACCGTGACAGGCGATAGCGCGCTGACTCAGTAATGTCGCCAATGCCTCATCTCGCACGCGTTCATTCAGCTCATACTGTTGGTTATAAAACAGCGCATCCACCTGCTGTTGCTGACAAAAATCATTCAGCCAGGTAATCGAATCCTTAAAATCATCACACTGATGATAGTGCAGCGGGATTCCTCGTGCGGCGAGCGCATCCTGCAACAGTTGCAGATTTTGCAGCAAAAATACCGCCTGTCGCGGTGCCATGTCATGCACCGCCCATTGTGCCGGTGTGGCAATAAACACCGCCATCACAATGGCTTGTGGATCCTGACACGCCGCATGCAGTGCCAGATTATCAGTTAGGCGTAAATCATTACGGAACCAAATAAGATGTGTGGCCATGCTTTAACCTTGCGCTAAATAAAACATAAAATAGTGCTGCCCAGCTAGATAATCATTTGGGAATTCAACCTGATAGGCTGCTATCTGCGCAATCGGCGCGCTGAGAGGCAATTTCCCCAGACGATATTGATCAATAAGCTGTGCCAAAGCCTGACGCTGCGCTGAGGTGAGATAAGGCCGAAAATAGCCCTGCACATGCATCAGCACATTAGTGTGGTTAGCCACCGTCGGAGAATGGGACAGTAAATGCAGTAAACGCTGGCGATACTCAGCAGTAAATTCACTCAGTGATGGCCATTTATCCATTGCCGCAATAAAAGGCCCAATTTCACGGTATTCCGGTTGTGAATGCGCTAATAACACTAATTTATATCGGCTATGAAATTCCATTAATTTGCCACGGGTGATACCCGCCTCACAGAGTGCATCGAGTTCATCGCGCGCATGGCAATATACAATATTCTGTGTTACTGGCTGGTTTTGCGGCATTTTATTCTCCATCACCCAATAAAAAAGCCCATGAGCATTAACTCACGGGCCTTTCACTTTACTGCAATTTACCGTTGCAAACCTGATAGTTTAGCAATCAATAAAAATATTGCGGAGCCGTTTCTGACTGTGCCAACCAGACCGGTTTATCACTGGTTTTGACCCAAACACGGTGCAGATAGCTATAGAAACGGGCGCGGTCTTTGCGGAAAAGCATCACTGGCAGCGCCAATAACCCCATCAGAATCACTGCGATGCGACGCAAAATAACCTGATGCAATGGGTATGCGTTGTACATGGACATAATAACCCTCCTTTAAAACGCCTTTATGTAACCGCTAGCCCTAATTCGCAGAGGGTCGATTACCGCGTGGCGTTGAAAGTAAAATAAACAAAATGGGTAACTGGACAAAATTTTACCGCATTGATTGAAAGTTTACCACTCATCCGACCACTCAATTGCGTAAAAAGCACAAAAAAACCACCAATTTTGTAATTTTGTTACAGAAAAGTTAACTTCATTTTGTTATTTGTTTCACGGAGGTTGCTGGACACATATGAATTAGAAAACCGAATACATTCACCAAAAAAATACCGATCCAGCTAACTCGATTGACTAGATTACATCGGCACTGAGTAATTTACACTCACTTACTGGTTATTTATTGACCGTTTTTATACTTTTTTTACACCCCGCCCCGTTTTTTTATCAAGAACTTTTCTTACAACTTCCTAAGCTGCTGTTATCAAAAAATAAGACCTGTGGAGGTATATCGTGAGTGTCAGCATCATTTGTGGTGCGCTGCTGGTTCTGCTGCTACTGGGCTATCTGGTTTATGCCTTATTTAACGCGGAGGACTTTTAAATGGCGGCATCCGGATTTCTGCTTATTGCCAGCTTTATGTTGGTGTTGTTGGTGCTGTCCCGTCCATTGGGAAGTTTCCTGGCGCGTCTTATCGAGGGTGAACCCTTCGCGCCATTACAAAAAATCGAGGCCGGTTTATGGTGCTGTAGTGGGGTAAAAAACCAGGAAATGAACGGCTGGCAATATGCGCTGGCCATTCTCAGTTTTAACCTGCTGGGCGTGGCGCTGCTGTTCGCACTGTTAATGATGCAAGGCGCGTTTCCACTGAATCCGGAAAATATGCCGGGGCTATCATGGCATTTGGCGCTGAATACGGCGGTGAGTTTTGTCACTAACACCAACTGGCAAGCCTATAGCGGGGAGAATACCCTCAGTTATCTGAGCCAAATGGCCGGTCTGACAGTACAAAACTTCCTGTCGGCGGCTACCGGTATTGCGGTGGCTTTTGCGCTGATCCGCGCATTTGCCCGCCATTCAGCCAACACACTGGGCAATGCCTGGGTCGATTTGGTTCGCATCACTTTATATGTCTTATTGCCCATTTCGCTGCTCATTGCGCTGGTTTTTGTCAGTCAAGGCGTCTTGCAGAATCTGGACAGTTACCTGCATATCACTACCCTCGAGGGGGTAAAACAGACCTTGCCGATGGGGCCGGTGGCCTCGCAGGAAGCCATCAAACTGCTGGGTACCAATGGCGGCGGCTTCTTTGGTGCCAACTCCGCGCATCCGTTTGAGAACCCGACGGCGTTTAGCAACTTTGTGCAAATGCTGGCGATTTTCTTGATCCCTTGCGCACTGTGTTTTGCTTTCGGCCAAGTGGTCGGGGATAACCGCCAGGGTCATGCACTGATCTGGGCTATGTCACTGATTTTTGTGGTGGCAGTGGTGGTGGTGATGTACGCCGAACTGGCCGGTAACCCGCATTTGATGCCGTTGGGTGCCGACAGCAATATCAATATGGAGGGTAAGGAATCCCGCTTCGGTATCCTGGCGACCAGCATGTATGCCGTGGTCACCACGGCGGCATCTTGCGGCGCGGTTAACGCCATGCATGACTCCTTTACCGCGCTGGGTGGCATGGTGCCCATGTGGTTGATGCAGATTGGTGAAGTGGTGTTTGGCGGCGTCGGTTCCGGTTTGTACGGCATGCTGTTATTCGTGCTGCTGACGGTTTTTATTGCCGGGCTGATGATTGGCCGTACCCCTGAATACCTCGGCAAGAAAATTGATGTATTTGATATGAAAATGACCGCGCTGGCGATTTTGGTCACGCCGGCTATCGTGCTGTTAGGCACCGCACTGGCGCTCTGTACTGATGCCGGTCGCGCTGGGATCCTTAACCCCGGTGCGCATGGTTTTAGCGAAGTGCTTTACGCCCTCTCCTCGGCGGCCAATAACAACGGCAGCGCCTTTGCTGGCCTGAGTGTCAATACACCGTTTTATAACCTGCTGCTGGCTGCGGCGATGTTCTTGGGTCGATTCGGCGTGATTCTGCCGGTGCTGGCGATTGCCAGTTCATTGGTGGCGAAAAAACGGCAACCGGCTGGCAACGGCACCCTACCTACTGCGGGGCCACTGTTTATCGGCTTGCTGGTGGGCACCGTGTTATTAGTGGGCGCATTGACCTTTATCCCAGCTTTGGCCTTAGGCCCGGTCGCCGAACATCTGCAAATTTGGTTAACACTTTAACGAGAGAATAACTATGACCCGCAAACAACGCGCAATTTTTGAGCCAGCACTGGTTCGCACTGCGCTGCTTGATGCCATGAAGAAACTGGACCCGCGCGTCCAGTGGCGCAATCCGGTGATGTTCGTGGTGTATCTGGGAAGTGGGCTGACCACCCTGATTTGGCTGGCTATCTTAAGCGGCCAGACCACTGGCAACGCCATGTTTACCGGCAGTGTTGCCCTGTGGCTATGGTTTACCGTGCTGTTCGCCAACTTTGCCGAAGCATTGGCCGAGGGGCGCAGCAAAGCGCAGGCGGAAAGTCTGCGCGGCGTGAAAAAAACCAGTTGGGCGAAAAAACTGACCGAAGCCCGCTTTGATGCGCCGCAAGAAAAAGTCTCTGCCGACAGTCTGCGCAAAGGTGATGTGGTGCTGATTGAAGCCGGTGACACCGTGCCCTGCGACGGTGAAGTGCTGGAGGGCGGAGCCTCGGTGGATGAAAGCGCCATTACCGGTGAATCTGCGCCGGTTATCCGTGAATCCGGCGGTGACTTTTCCTCGGTAACCGGCGGGACTCGGGTGCTGTCAGACTGGCTGGTGGTTCAGTGCAGTGTTAACCCCGGCGAGACGTTCCTCGACCGCATGATAGCCATGGTGGAAGGAGCTAAACGGCGCAAAACCCCCAATGAGGTGGCGCTGACCATTTTGCTGGTGGCACTGACCATCGTCTTTTTACTGGCGACCGCGACTTTATACCCATTCTCGGTCTTCAGTGTTGAAGCTAACCATGCCGGTTCACCGGTCACCATCACCGTGTTGGTGGCGCTGCTGGTTTGCTTGATCCCCACCACCATCGGCGGGTTGTTATCCGCTATTGGTGTGGCCGGGATGAGCCGCATGTTAGGGGCTAATGTGATAGCCACCAGCGGGCGCGCCGTCGAAGCTGCCGGTGACGTCGATGTGCTGCTGCTGGATAAAACCGGCACCATCACGCTGGGTAACCGTCAGGCATCAGAATTCTTGCCAGCACCGGGAGTGACCGAGCAACAACTGGCGGATGCCGCGCAGCTCTCATCACTGGCCGACGAAACCCCGGAAGGCCGCAGTATTGTGGTGCTGGCTAAACAGCGCTTTAACCTGCGCGAACGCGACTTGCACAGCTTGAATGCCACCTTTGTGCCCTTCTCAGCACAAACCCGCATGAGCGGCGTGAATGTACAAGACAGAATGATTCGCAAAGGTGCGGTCGATGCAATTCGTCGCCATGTGGAATCCAATCAGGGTCACTTCCCACGCGCGGTCGAAGATGCGGTGGAAAGTGTGGCGCGCACCGGCGGTACCCCTCTGGTGGTGGCCGATGGCCCTCGGGTGCTGGGGGTGGTGGCGCTGAAAGATATCGTCAAAGGCGGCATTAAAGAACGTTTTGCTGAACTGCGCAAAATGGGCATTAAAACCGTGATGATCACCGGTGACAACCGCCTGACTGCGGCGGCGATTGCGGCTGAAGCGGGAGTCGATGATTTTCTGGCCGAAGCCACACCGGAAGCCAAGCTGGCCTTAATTCGCCAATATCAAGCAGAGGGCCGATTGGTGGCCATGACCGGCGACGGCACCAACGACGCCCCGGCACTGGCACAGGCTGACGTGGCGGTGGCGATGAACTCCGGGACTCAAGCCGCCAAAGAAGCAGGCAACATGGTGGATTTGGACTCTAACCCAACCAAGTTGATTGAAGTGGTGCATATCGGCAAACAAATGCTGATGACCCGTGGTTCGCTAACCACTTTCAGTATCGCCAACGACGTCGCCAAATATTTCGCCATCATTCCGGCGGCGTTTGCGGCCACTTACCCGCAGCTTAACGCATTGAATGTGATGCAATTACATTCACCGGCTTCGGCAATATTGTCGGCGGTTATTTTTAATGCGCTGGTGATTGTGTTCCTGATCCCGCTGGCGCTAAAAGGGGTCAGTTACAAGGCGATGAGCGCTGCCGCATTGCTACGCCGCAATTTGTGGATTTATGGTCTGGGCGGGCTACTGGTGCCGTTTGTCGGTATCAAGCTCATCGACCTGGTGTTGACGGCGTTAAATCTGGTCTAAGGCAGTTAAATTTAACCTAAGTCACGGCCACTGCCGCTTGCGTAGTGGCCGGTTTTAAGACTCAAATTGAGGTAATAAAAGATGTCATCGACCACCAATATGTCATCCACAAAAAGTATGTCCTGGCTGCGCCCGGCATTGGTTTTACTGATATTACTGACACTTATCACCGGAATAGCTTATCCTCTGTTGACCACTGGGCTGGCAAAACTGATGTTTCCACAGCAAGCGAATGGTTCACTGGTGATGCTGGGTGATGAGGTGGTCGGCTCTAGCTTGATCGGCCAAAACTTTACTCAACCGGGTTATTTTGCTGGCCGCCCATCGGCAACCGCCGATATGCCTTATAATCCAATGTCATCCGGCGGCAGCAACTTGGCTGCCAGCAACCCGGATTTGGATAAAGCCATCAGTGAGCGCGTTAAATTATTGCGCCAGGCAAACCCAACCCAAACTGGGCCGGTGCCGGTTGATTTGGTGACCGCTTCCGCCAGTGGTCTCGACCCGCAAATTTCACTGGAAGCCGCCTATTATCAAGCTCCACGCATTGCCAGCATTCGTCAAATGCCGCTGTCTGAGGTCAAACAATTGATTGATGACAATGTACAGAAAGCAACGCCAAATTTCTTCGGTGAATCCGTTGTCAACGTGCTGAACCTGAATATGGCACTGGATGCCCAAAGTCACGTGAAAATCCCGGCTACTCCGGTAAAATCTTAAGGACATAACATGGTGGATGCAGAACCAACCCGCCCAAACCCCGACAGTCTGCTTGCGGCCGCGAATGAAAAATCTCGTGGCCGACTAAAAGTCTTTTTTGGGGCTTGCGCCGGAGTGGGCAAAACCTACGCCATGCTACAAGAAGCCCAGCGCCTGCGGGCGCAAGGGCTGGATGTGTTAGTCGGCGTTGTCGAAACTCACGGGCGCAGTGAAACCGCCGCCTTATTGGAAGGGCTGACAATCCTGCCAGCAAAGCGGATTCATCACCGTAATCGGCAGGTTCGTGAATTTGATTTGGATGCCGCCCTCGCCCGCCACCCCGCCCTTATCCTGATGGATGAACTGGCCCACAGCAATGCCCATGGCTCCCGCCATCCCAAACGCTGGCAGGATGTTGAAGAGCTGCTGGATGCGGGCATTGATGTGCTGACCACCGTCAATGTGCAACATTTGGAAAGTCTCAATGATGTGGTCGGTGGCGTAACCGGTATTCGGGTGCGAGAAACAGTACCCGACCATATGTTTGACGAGGCCACGGAAGTGGTCTTAGTCGATCTTCCCCCTGATGACCTGCGCCAACGGCTCAATGAGGGGAAAGTCTATATTCCAGGGCAGGCCGAGCGCGCTATTGAGCATTTTTTCCGCAAGGGTAATTTGATTGCACTGCGCGAGCTGGCCCTACGCCGCACGGCGGATCGGGTTGACGACCAGATGCGCGCCTTTCGCGACACGCAAGGGCGCGAGCGTGTTTGGCATACCCGCGATGCGATTTTATTGTGTATCGGCCACAACAGCGGCAATGAAAAACTGGTGCGGACCGCAGCCCGGCTGGCGGCGCGGTTGGGCTGTATTTGGCATGCGGTTTATGTCGAAACCCCACGGCTGCACCGCCTGCCGGAAGCCAAACGTCGCGCCATTCTGCGCACCCTAAAACTGGCGCAAGAATTAGGGGCTGAAACCGCAACTTTATCAGAACCCAGTGAGGAACAGGCGATATTACGTTACGCCCGCGAACATAATTTGGGCAAAATCATTATTGGCCGCCGCACTGAACAACATTGGAAACTACGCGGCAGCTTTGCCGACCGTCTGGGCAAGCTCGGGCCGGATTTAGATCTGGTGATTATCGCCCTGGAGGATGCCCCAGCCAATGTCGTGAAAGAGACCGACTCGCGAACTTTCACTGAAAAATGGCGGATGCAATTACGCGGCTGTGTCGCGGCCATCGGCCTGTGTGCGCTGATCACGGTATTATCACAGTGGCTAATACCGGGGTTCGACCAAGCCAACCTGGTGATGGTTTACTTGCTCGGCGTAGTGATTATTGCACTGTTTTATGGCCGCTGGCCTTCTGTCTTGGCGGCGGTTATTAATGTTGCCAGTTTTGACCTGTTTTTTGTCCAACCGCACTGGTCACTGGCGGTGACTGATGTGCAATATTTGCTGACTTTTGGCGTCATGCTGATTGTTGGCATCGTGGTGGGGAACCTGACCGCCGGGGTGCGTTATCAAGCCAGAATTGCCCGTTACCGCGAGCAACGCGCCAGACATCTGTATGAAATGTCACGCGGATTAAGCCGCGCCCTCACCCCAGCAGACATTGCCAAAACCAGCCGTCATTTTCTTTCCAGCAGTTTTCAGGCCAAAACCGACCTGCTGCTGCCGCAAGAAGATGGGCGCTTACAACAAATTACTACCGATGATGGCGGCGCGCTTTCCGTCGACGAAGCCATTGCCCGCTGGAGCTTTGACAAAGGCGCACCAGCGGGCGCGGGTACCGATACCTTGCCGGGTGTACCTTACCAATTACTGCCGCTGACGGCATCGAAACAAACTTACGGCGTGCTGGCGATTGAACCGGCCAACCTGCGCCAACTGATGGTGCCGGAGCAACAGCGCTTGCTACAGACTTTTACCAGCTTGATTGCCAACGCGCTGGAAAGGTTGCATCTGGCCCGCAGCGCCGAATTAGCCAAACTGGATGCGGAACGCGAGCAACTGCGCAACTCCCTGCTGGCGGCACTTTCCCATGATTTGCGTACGCCGCTAACCGTGCTATTCGGTCAGGCGGAAATCCTGACATTGGATCTGTCCGCCGAAGGTTCACGCCATGCGCCACAAGCCAATCAAATCCGCCAACAAGTGCTGAGCACCACCCGGCTGGTCAACAATTTACTGGATATGGCCCGCATCCAATCGGGCGGTTTTAACCTGCGCAAAGAGTGGCAGTCACTGGAAGAAATCATCGGCAGCGCCCTGCATATGCTGGAAACCACCTTAAGTCATCATCAGATTAAGGTCGAATTACCGGATGAAATGGTGCTGATCAACTGTGATGGCAGCTTGTTGGAGCGGGTGTTTATTAACCTACTTGAAAACGCCCATAAATACGCCGGTTACGCTGCATTGTTGGGGATTAGAGCCAAGGTGCAAGGCGAGTGGCTGAATGTCGAAGTCTGGGACAATGGCCCCGGAGTCACGGCTGGGCAGGAACAATTGATTTTTGATAAATTCTCTCGTGGTAACAAAGAGTCCGCAATTCCGGGGGTGGGTTTGGGTTTAGCCATTTGCCGTGCCATTATTGATGTACAGGGTGGGCGTATCTGGGTGGAAAAAAGTCAAGATGGCGGTGCGAGCTTCCACTTTACCCTGCCACTGGAGAAAGCCCCGGAAATTGACAGTGAACACATTGATACTGAGGAAACGTGACGATATCCCCGACTAACATATTAATTGTTGAAGATGAAAAAGAGATCCGGCGCTTTGTTCGAATTGCGCTGGAGGGTGAAGGCTGGCGCGTATTTGAAAGTGAAACCCTGCAACGCGGCCTGATTGAAGCTGGGACCCGTAAACCCGACCTCATTATTTTAGATTTGGGTCTGCCGGATGGTGACGGTCTGACCTATATTCAGGATTTACGTCAGTGGAGCGCCATCCCGATTATTGTGTTATCGGCCCGTAGCAGTGAAGAAGACAAAGTGGCCGCGCTGGATGCTGGCGCCGATGATTATCTCAGTAAACCTTTTGGTATCAGTGAATTACTGGCGAGAGTGCGCGTTGCTTTGCGCCGTCACAGTGGGGGCAGCCAGGAAAGCCCGCGGGTAAACTTTTCAGATATCAGCGTGGATTTGATTAACCGCCAAGTCACCCGCGCCGGTGTTGATCTCCACCTGACCCCGATTGAATTTCGGTTACTTTCAGCATTATTGGCGAATACGGGCAAGGTCATTACCCAACGCCAGTTACTCAACCAAGTTTGGGGGCCTAATTATGTCGAACACAGCCATTATCTGCGCATTTATATGGGCCATCTGCGTCAAAAATTAGAAACCGACCCTACCCGCCCTAAACATTTATTAACGGAAACTGGAGTGGGTTATCGCTTTATTCTGTAACGATTTATTAGCTATAAAATATCTTTCAAGACTATGAAAAATAAACTTAACGGCGTAGCATCAGGTTTTTGATGATAATAGGTCTTATTGATTATGAGCACTTGGTTGATTTATGCCCTACTGTCCGCCGTTTCAGCATCTTTAGTGGCCATCTTTGGTAAAATCGGTCTGCAACATTTGGATGCTAATACCGCGACCGCCGTGCGGGCTGTGGTGATGGCGCTATTTTTGGTCGGCGTGGTGGTGGTTCAGGGAAAATTCAATCTGGTCGGCACAGTATTAGCAGATAAAAAAGCGCTTCTTTTTGTGGTACTTAGTGGTGTCGCGGGGGCGTTATCTTGGCTGTTCTATTTTATGGCCATCAAGAATGGCAATGTCTCACAAGTCGCGCCCATTGATAAGCTCAGCGTGGTTTTCGCCGTGATTCTGGCCTTTATTCTGTTTGGCGAAAAAATATCATTAGTGGCCGGATTAGGTGTCGCGCTAATCACTGCTGGCGCATTGATGGTGGCATTGGGATAATATTTATTATTCTAATAAGAAGTCACAATATAAAAATGACAGAGTAATACACTTGCAATAAAGAATAGACTATAGTTATCACCAATCTTTACTTAAGAGCATATGATTTATCATTAAGAATAAATGAAGTGCTCTTTTATTAATGCATGTTGCATTTGTAGCATTGAATATTTCAAATATGATAAATATGATAAATATAGAATTTCTCCATTTTAATTATGTGAGAGGTTTTTTTTAAAATTCATACCCTCATAGTTATTAACTTATTATATAAAAGGTGGAATATTTTGAGTGACAATAAAATTAACAAAAGGGATATAGCCCAGACAGTAACAGGCGAATTAATTACCTATAAAAATAACAAATCGATTTTAATAAAAAATGTACATCCCGAAAGGGTGTTTTTTAAATATTCGTCTTCATACCTTAAAATAATCTTTCTTGATAAAAGAAAGGATATTGTTACCATAATGACCTTCAGAGTGGTTAGAAAAGGTCGTGTTAGTGTTAAATCCATTATTTTACATGATACATCCGGCACTAAATATGAGTTATTTTTAACCTTGGAAAAAACCTACAAAAGAAAGAATTTTTACGACGGCCCCAGTAAAGAAATACTACTAACAAGGAAAGATCTTGAGTATTACTCTGCACACCATTTAATCATGAATACCCAACCATCAAAAAGCACCCTATTAAATAGAGATGAAAATTTCTTAGGGCATAAATATATCAGAAATGAAGTTATTGGTGGGGATGGCGATAATATTATTATCGGTGGAAATAAAAATGATAATTTAACCGGCGGGGATGGCAATGATATTCTCATTGGTAATGATTCTTTTGACTCTCTATTTGGCCAGAATGGCAATGACACCCTGGTGGGAGGCAGAGGCAATGATGGACTGGCCGGTGGCGCGGGTGATGACGTCCTTGATGGTGGTGATGGCAACGATGAATTACATGGTGATGCTGATGGCTTTGCCTGTTTTGCCAGTAAAACCAATTGGCGCGGAAGTGATATAATATTTGGGGGCAATGGTAATGACCGAATCGAAGGCGGGAAAAACAATGATTACTTGGCAGGAGGACAGGGGGATGATGCATATATATTTTCCAGATTTGATGGCATTAATTTAATAGTTGAATATAGCGGTGAGAATAATTCAATTGGTTTTCATGATTATTTTTTTCATGAATTACAATTTAGTCGTTATGGTAATCATTTTATGATATCCACCACCGAAAAACACCCTAACAAAGTCGTTGTAATCATCAAAGATCAATATGCTCAAGATGGTGTTAAAATAAAAAAATTAGAGACAAAATCCTATCTTCGTTATGGCGAAGATAGTGATATAGATGATTATAAAGAACTAATTGATAACATAGTAAAAGAGTATGCTAATGACCCTGAAAAATCATTAGCCATGTTGGCTGACAATGTAGATCTTGGCGATTTTTACCAAACAGACTTATCTCTCTTTTTCGGTCAAAGAATGCCTGACACTGAGAAGTTAACAGGAAAAAGTCTGATTGACGTACTAATTGAGAAGAATAATGCATTACGTGAAATGTATGTAGAAAGTGCTTTCTATTTTGGTGATAACTTACCTGATATAACTTATATTACTCAAGCGCTATCTTCTTTTGCCCCCAAGGAAGCCTCTCAGTCCAATATAAAATATTTAAAACACCCAATACCGATGGATAGTTTTGCTGGCGGTTTGGTCACTGTAGAATATTAACAATAGCGAATATCGCCGTTGGTTTTTTGCTTATATGGGTGTTGGCGAAATAGCGCCAACCGGCGCTATTTCTTACCTGTAATGACTATTTACCGGCTAATACTGCACTGACAATATCCACCGCTTCCTGCTCTATCTTTTCGCGATGCTCCGCGCCTAAGAAGCTTTCACAGTAAATCTTGTAGGCATCTTCAGTACCCGATGGGCGCGCGGCAAACCAGCCATTGTCGGTCATCACTTTCAACCCCCCAATGGATGCGCCATTACCCGGAGCCGCCGTCAGGCGGGCAGTGATTGGGTCACCTGCCAGCGTACTGGCTTTCACCATTTCTGGTGACAACTTGGACAGTGCGTTTTTCTGTGCTTGGGTTGCAGGAGCTTGAATACGGTTATAGCTTGGCGCGCCAAAGCGTTTCGCTAAATCATCATAATGGTGCTGTGGATTTTTACCGGTAACCGCGGTAATTTCAGCCGCCAGCAAGCACATGATAATGCCGTCTTTATCCGTCGACCAAGGTTTGCCATTAAAGCGCAGGAAAGATGCCCCAGCGCTCTCTTCACCACCAAATCCAAAGCTGCCGTCGTGCAAACCCTCAACAAACCATTTGAAACCGACCGGAACTTCCACCAATTTACGGCCTAAATCAGCCACCACTCTGTCAATCATCGCGCTGGATACCAGCGTCTTACCCACCGCCACATCTGCACCCCATTGTGGGCGGTGCTGGAACAGGTAATTGATTGATACCGCTAAATAATGGTTCGGATTCATCAAACCGGCTGGCGTCACAATGCCGTGGCGGTCGTAATCGGGATCATTAGCAAAGGCTAAATCGAATTTATCACGTAAAGCCAGCAAGCCCGCCATCGCGTATTCTGATGAGCAATCCATGCGGATCACACCATCATGATCCAGATGCATAAAGCGGAAAGTCTGATCGATAGCATCATTAACTAACGTCAGATCTAACTTATAATGCTCGCCAATACGCTGCCAGTAAGCAATACCTGAACCGCCGAGTGGGTCGACACCTAATGTCAGACCAGCCTGTTGAATGGCAGGAATATCAACGACATCGACCAAACCTTCAACATACGGCTGAATCAAATCCTGCTCACGCAGATGATTACCGCGCCAGGCTTTATCCAACGTTTGGCGTTTGACACCCTCTAATTTCAGACTGAGTAATTGATTAGCGCGCTTTTCTATCACCGAGGTCAGATTGGTATCAGCCGGGCCGCCATTCGGCGGGTTATACTTGATGCCGCCATCTTCAGGGGGGTTATGGGATGGCGTGATGACAATGCCATCGGCCAAATTTTTACCCTGCGCGTTATAGCAAAGAATGGCATGAGAAATGGCCGGAGTAGGAGTGAAGCCATTATCTTGCTGCACCACAACATCGACACCATTCGCCGTCAGCACTTCCAGCACCGAAATAAAGGCCGGTTCAGACAGCGCATGGGTATCTTTACCTACATAACATGGGCCAGTAATGCCGTGCTGATGGCGAACTTCAGCAATCGCCTGCGCGATGGCCAGAATATGTGCTTCATTAAAACTGTGGCGCAATGAGCTGCCACGATGGCCCGACGTCCCAAATCTGACTGCATGGTCCTGATTTTCAGCATCAGGTTGCAATACATAATATTGCGACGTCAACTGAGCAACATTAATCAAATCGCTTTGCTGAGCAGCTTGCCCGGCACGAGGGTGATTAGCCACAGTCACTACTCCCTATCTCCCCTTCACACTTGAAATTGCAGGATGGTTAGCTGCAATTTCACGTTGTTTGGGTATTGTTTCAACGAAATTAGATAGTCCCGCACACTTTATCGGTCAACTCTGGCGGGAACTGCATTGTCAGCATGATATGTTGCACCATACTGCGTTTACGCTCGGTATTGGTATTGGTAATCACCCAGTATGGCGTACCAGGGACATGTTTGGGTTTGGTGTGTGTCCCGTTTTGTAACAAAGTCTGTTGGTCACCGGCAAAATAAACTCGAGTACGGCCATGTAAAGATTCGGTCGCCTCAGCAAATGCCTGTGTATCCAGGGTATAAAGTGTTGATAACACCAACATAAAGCGGTTAACCGCCCTATTTTGCTCAGCATACTCATCGGACAGCAGCAACTCACGGACTGCGCGCACGCGATCCCGTGGCGCTGAAGCTGGCGCGGTTTTGGCTACGTCATTATTGGCTGATAAGTGATGAGTAGATAAGCTGGGTATCGGCTGACCGGCCGTAAACTTCAACATGCGCCGCAAAATATCGGACGCGCTCTCACCAATGTGTTGCG
This sequence comes from Yersinia thracica, assembly GCF_902170565.1. Lineage (GTDB taxonomy): Bacteria > Pseudomonadota > Gammaproteobacteria > Enterobacterales > Enterobacteriaceae > Yersinia > Yersinia thracica. Next base: position 90,689 of record NZ_CABHXX010000009.1, on the reverse strand, counting down.
TATGGCTGGCGATATAGCGATAAAGCTCTTCGTCGAGTTCAATAGTTTTCATCTTTATCCAAAACAATAATTCAATTGATTTTTATATATTTTTTATGGCAGTTCATGAAAAATTTAATTTTGATCTACATTTTTCAACCATCTGGTTTTACGATACTTCGCCACTTTGCGTTAGATTAACAGACTCTAGGGGGGCATCCAACTTTCCCCTCAATGACTTTGGATTGCCGCCAATGTGATGGGCTCACTAAACCGCATGGTTTCAAGCACATTCAGTCATGCTACCCTAAGCAGAATGTCTTTCTGTATGAACATCGCCATGAAATTAAACTTCCGTTTACAAAATGCACTTTCTCCTAGCCCTTCCCTGCCGATTATTCTGATCCACGGGCTATTTGGTAACCTGGATAACCTCGGGGTGCTGGCCCGTGACTTACATCAAGACCATGACGTAATTCAGGTCGATTTGCGCGACCATGGTTTATCCCCTCGCTCACCAACAGTAAATTACCCTTGCATGGCGCAGGATGTACTGGAGTTGATGGATAACCTCAAGATAGAAAAAGCGATTATTATCGGCCATTCCATGGGCGGTAAAGTGGCAATGGCCATGACGCCAATCGCGCCCGAGCGCATTGAAAAACTGGTCGCGATAGATATCGCGCCGATCAGTTATCAAGTGCGCCGCCATGAAACCATTTTCGCTGCCCTTAATGCGGTCAGTGCCGCGGGCCTGACGCAACGTCAGGAAGCCGCTCAGTTGATGCGCGAATTCATAAAAGAAGACGGCGTTATTCAGTTTTTATTGAAATCATTCCACAATGGTGAATGGCGGTTTAACGTGTCCGCATTGTGGGATCAATACGAAAATATTGTTGGCTGGCAGCCGGTCCCCCCTTGGTCACACCCTATTCTGTTTATTCGCGGCGAACTGTCGCCCTATATTCAAGACAGTTATCGCGATGAGATTGCGCGCCAGTTTCCGCAAGCTCGAGCTCATGTTGTTGCCGGAACTGGCCACTGGGTTCATGCGGAAAAACCGGATTCTGTATTACGCGCAATTCACCGATTTATAGATTAATGCGGTTTTATCACTAAAAACAGCCGTGGCGAAAAATAGCGCTGAACAAAAAATGAACCCTGCACAATGGATGTTGATTAAAAATCATACCCTGGGGAAAAGAAATGTATTTCCTGTGGAAAAATTGTGCAAAAAAGAATGAATTAGACCAATCTTATCTCAGTAAAGCATTGTCGTTGCTCGGTTGGCTAGGGTATTATGGCGCGCTATAAATTTGCTACGGAGTTTGGTGGCAAATGCAAATTCAGGCTGTTAGTTCATACTCAAATTAGTTGACATTGCAGAGTTATAGTAGCGCCAAATAATGAAAGTATTGGCCTGAAACGTGTAAACCGAATCATCAGAAATTTCTGATGTCAATCCCTTGTAGTACCGCTACCTATGGCAAAAGAACAAACGGATCGCACGACGCTGGATCTGTTCGCAGATGAACGCCGTCCGGGGCGCCCGAAAACAAACCCATTATCCCGTGATGAACAGCTTAGAATTAATAAGCGAAATCAACTACGGCGCGATAAAGTACGTGGCTTACGACGCGTGGAACTGAAGATTAATGCCGATGCCGTCGATGCTCTCAATAGCCTTGCTGAGCAGCGCAACATCAGCCGTAGTGAACTGATTGAACAGATGTTACTGGCTCAATTAGAACACTCACAAGAAGGGTTTTAATCCTGTTGGTTTTAATCCTGTTGGTTTTAACCCCCATTGATTTTACCCCCATCGGTTATCACGACGGCGTGGCGTAAGTGATTACGCCACGCCAATATCCTCACAGTCGTTTTTGAAAATAGTTTTTGCAAAACAGTCTTTGCAAAATAGGGTTAGAAAGTTTCCCAGTTTGTGTTGTTATCCACCTTACTCGTCGGCGTCGCCGCTAAAATCCTGGCCCGAGGTTTGGTTACCGGTTTTGCTCGCTCATCATCTGAGCGCAATTTAAACACGGCTACCGCCTGGTTTAACTGAGCCGCCTGTTCCTCCAGCGAAGCCGCTGCTCGGGAAGCTTGCTGCACCAGCGCAGCATTTTGCTGAGTCACACTGTCCATCTCCGCCACCGCCTGCCCGACCTGAGTGATGCCTTTACTTTGCTCATCAGACGCCGACGCTATCTCGCCCATTAAATCGGTGACATTGGTGATGGAACGAACAATTTCATCCATGGTTATCCCGGCGCTTTCTACCAATGCCGAACCGCTGCTAACACGGCTTACTGATTCGGCTATCAAGCTATCAATCTCTTTCGCCGCCTGCGCACTGCGCTGTGCAAGATTGCGGACTTCACTGGCGACCACGGCGAACCCCCGACCTTGCTCCCCGGCTCTGGCCGCTTCAACGGCGGCATTGAGTGCCAGAATATTGGTCTGGAAAGCAATACTGTTAATTACCGTGGTAATTTCGGCTATTTTGCGTGAACTGGCGGAGATCTCATCCATGGTATGCACCACATCGGCCACCAGCGCCCCCCCTTTTTTGGCGGTGATAGAAGCATTTGCCGCCAATTGACTGGCGTGATGTGCATTATCTGCGTTGTGTTTTACCGTTGCCGTTAATTGCTCCATACTCGCGGCCGTCTCTTCCAATGCAGCCGCCTGCTGCTCAGTTCGCGATGATAAATCCGTATTACCGGCAGAAATTTCTGCCGCCCCGTGATAAATCCCATCAGTGCTGCTGCGGATAGCTTTTACCGTGTTAGCTAAACTGGCCTGCACATCACGTAGCAGTGGAAATAATTGCCCGACACAGTTACGACCAAAATCTACAATGGGTTGCCCAAGCTGGCCTGAGGCAATCACCCGAAAATGTGCGCGGATATCATCCAGCGGGCGCACCATGTTGATAACAAGGTAGCGATCCGTTACTAGCAAAATCACTAATCCCGCCACCAAAGCAGAGATTAATGTCATGCTACTGACTCGGGTCAGGTGAGCAAATTGCTCTTTAGCCACGCCGATGGCCTGTGAAGCAGCATGAGTAAAATCCTCTGCAACAGAACCATAGTGGCGACTTAGCGCCGGCACGGTCTTTTTGGCTAAATCCTCATAGGCTGCGTCATTCTTATCCATTACCGCCTGATATAGCGGCGTCACCCCCTGATCAATTAATCCACTCCACCCATCAATCACCTCACTCACCAATGCGGGATCAATCTGTGCATGGTCGATGGCTTTAAACTGCGCCAACTCTTTTTTCAGATTTTCAAGTGCGACATTGGATGATTTGAGTTCTTTATCGGCATCCGCAAGATTACCGCTCTGTCGATAATCCACTGAGCGGGCCAGACGTGTCACCATCCGAAAATATTGATCCGTCCCCTGATTGACTAAATTCATGTTTTCAACCAACACACTGTTGGCATTAGAGGATTGTGTCAGCTGATTCAGTGACAGCAACGTATAACCCGATACACCACCCCATAGCAGGCAAAATGCCCCAAGCACCCAAAGGAGCGCGGCTCTGATGGTAATATCTCTTAAAAACTGCATGTTCGTTCCCCTTATATATCGGATACTTACTGTTAAAACGCTGATGTTATTTGATGACCGAAAAGCAATAAAGGACGTTCCATACAGCTAACGACAACTCCTTCCCGACAAATTTTCATCTGGCGGTTTTCCCCCTGGCACCGCAAATTGCAACCTTTCGGTTACACAAAGGTTATCGGCAATGACCCTATAAGGTTGAGCGGCTCACAAAAATTTTATATCGCATAAACTTGATATCGGCCTGGCGAGGTTTTCTGGCATTATATCGCCCTATACATGTGTTATATTATTGGGTAGAGCGCTCAGTAATTTGCATAACTATTTGAATTTAAGGGTATTAAGTTATATGGCAACTGTAGGCATTTTCTTTGGCAGCGATACTGGCAATACCGAAAACATTGCCAAGATGATCCAAAAGCAACTGGGCAAAGAGGTTGCTGAGGTTTATGACATTGCCAAAAGCAGCAAAGAAGATTTAGAAGGCTTCGATATTCTGCTGATCGGTATCCCAACCTGGTATTACGGTGAAGCCCAGTGTGATTGGGATGATTTCTTCCCGACACTGGAAGAGATCGATTTCAACGGCAAGCTGGTCGCGTTGTTTGGTTGCGGCGATCAAGAAGATTACGCAGAATATTTCTGTGATGCGATGGGGACGGTGCGCGATATCATCGAACCACGCGGTGCTGCTATTGTCGGTCACTGGCCAACGGCAGGCTACCACTTCGAAGCTTCCAAAGGCTTGGCGGATGATGATCACTTTGTCGGTTTGGCTATTGATGAAGATCGCCAGCCAGAACTGACAAATGAACGTGTTAGCGCTTGGGTAAAACAGATCAGTGAAGAACTGAATCTCGCTGAAATTACCGGTTAACTTGCCGTGTCGGAAACGCGAGGGTGATGTTAAACATCAAACCGCGTTTCCGTGACTTCTTATGTCTCTCGCTATACTTGTTAACCCGCCCACAGATCCGCATATTCATCCGTGCAAAATGAAAATAAACCGCTACAAATCTGTAACGTTACGCTTGGCAGTCATATACTTAAATGATGCAACAATCCCATCCATCAATACATTGCATGATTAATGGGGCAAAGTGTGCGATTATATCTTTGTTAACAACCACGGTTTTCATTTGGGGCTAGCAGTTCTATAATGAGACGCAATTGAGAATATTGCGCCACGGATGTCATAGGCTGAACGGCCTTAATTTGAATCGATAGTAATAGGACTGAATCCGCATGACTGACAACAACAAAGCCTTAAAAAATGCAGGCCTTAAAGTAACGCTGCCCCGGCTTAAAATTCTGGAAGTGTTACAAGATCCGGTTAACCATCACGTCAGCGCGGAAGATCTTTATAAAAAGCTGATCGATATCGGTGAAGAAATTGGTTTGGCGACGGTTTACCGCGTACTGAACCAGTTTGATGATGCCGGTATTGTGACCCGCCACAATTTCGAAGGCGGTAAATCAGTCTTTGAATTGACGCAACAGCATCATCACGATCATCTGATTTGCCTGGATTGCGGCAGAGTGATTGAATTTAGCAATGAAGAGATTGAAAAACAGCAGCGTGATATTGCTGAAAAGCATGGCATTAAGCTGACTAATCATAGCCTGTATCTATATGGTCACTGTGCCAGTGGCAATTGCCGTGAAGATGAGTCTGCGCACGATCCAAAATAATATGGTTTTATCTCATTGATCATATAAAGATTTTCACATAATGCTGAAATAAGCAATTCGCAATATGGCCGCCTTTCCCACAAGTCATTTCAGTTGGGAGTCAGGTGGTCATTTTTGTTACTGATATCCTGCATCCCTCTCCTCGTGACAAATTCATTTTTTATTGCTCATTTAACGGCCACCCATCTGAATTTTAAGCAAAAAAAAACCCCGGACTCGCCGGGGAAAAACCATCGACACAATTTCACTTAATGTTGTTTACCTAAAAATCTGGCAAACAGGAGTTAACATCAGACACAGCACTTTGACAGCAATAATCAAACTTTAACCGGCTCTGCCCGGCTACTACGTTGACCATCCGGACTTGTCGAGCGAATCAACACATCACCGCTGACTTTAGGTTGGGCTTTGGCATCATACTTCTGCCATTGCTTACCGCCATCAGTGGAATATTCGATAATCAGCCCCGGCAAGGAAATGTTAGCTTCCAGCTCCCCGGCAACAACACGCGCCCCCGGAACCGGTAAGCGGTAAGCAACACCGGCTTTATCCAGTTTCGCCAATTCACGTTGTCCCATAATATTGGCAAAACGCTGCCAATCTGAGTTCAACGCCTTGGTATCGACCATATGGGTTTCGCCACCTTTGTACTCGCGGCCCGCTTTGTAATCTTGTTCCCATGGCGCACGATGCCAGGCACGTTCAGCCAGCGGCAATACCCGTGGGAAAATCATGTATTCCATCTGTTCGTCAGTCCGAACAGTTTCATTCCATGATTGGCCTGAAATACCCTGCACACCCGGCCAAAGTTTATCACTCTTGGCGCTGAAGTGATTACCGTCGCGGTCGACCGAGGTTTCAGCATTTTGCGGCATATTATCCGGCGCAAAACTAAAGACTTTAGCTTCGTCGTTGAAGCGAGTTGCCCAGTAATAACCGCGTTCATTTGGGTTAACTTCATACGGCATGTCGAAATAGACATAATCCGGGTTGGACGCGACCACTTCATAGCCTTTATTGGCCCAATCATTGACTGAGTCGGCCCCACCCCAATAGAGGGTATCCCAGAAGTTAACGCCTACACGTTTGGTGGCAAAATCTTTCGAATCTTTGGCATCTTTAAGACCATCTTGCCAGGCTTGCATTTTTTCGATGCCGTGGGCATTCACCAGCTTGCTAACTTCAATGGCGAAGTGGCTGGAAAGATGCTCAATATCCTGAATTTTGCCTTGCTTGACCATGTCCTGACAAACCTGTGATTTAGCCCAGGGTTTATCTTCAACACTCTTATCAATGATGCCTTTGCCCGGCTCAATCGGGCTGTTTTTGTCCTGGAACCCAGCACCCAGACGGATGTTCTTGGCCTCATCGCCGCCAAAATGCCAAGTGTTTAGCGGCATACCGGCTTCTTTATGCATCTGAGCCATTTCGCCGATCACTTTGTCGACAAAACGTTTAGAAGAATCCAGACAGGGGTTGAGATAACTTTTGCGCTCATACAACTGAACCGAAGTCGTTTGAGAATCATCTGTTGGGTCAACCAGGCGGAATTCGTTGGCTTCTTTTTCTTTACCCTGCTTCATCAAATTGTTGTAGCGAGCTTCCATTGATACCACAGCCGCACGAGCATGGGCTGGCATATCAATTTCAGGAATGACATCAATCTGACGCGCTTTGGCGTATTTCAGAATGTCGATGTAATCAGTGCGGCTAAAATGACCGGAACCCAGATTATTGCTATCCGGGCCAGAACCCAATTGTGGCAATAAACAGGTGGTTTCCGTTAAATCGTGGCAACGTTTGCTACCGACATCCGTCAGTTCTGGCAAGCCTGGGATCTCAATACGCCAGCCTTCATCATCACTGAGGTGGAAATGGAATTTGTTCAGCTTGTAAGCGGCCATTTGATCAAGCAAACGCAGCACCGCATCTTTGGTTTTGAAGTTACGCCCGACATCCAGGAAGACACCGCGATATTCAAAGCGCGGCGCATCTTTGGCCTCCAATGTTGCAATCGTCTTGCTACCATCAACCGGCACTAAAGAAAGAATCGATTGCAAACCGTAGAACACCCCAGCCGGGTCAAAACCTATGACTTGCGCCCCTTTTTCGCCGATTTTCAGCTCATATGCACCAGAAGCGGCTAAATCACCTTTAAAAGCAGACGGCTGAATCAGCGTTTTAATCGGGAAGCCAGCGGAATCCGATTTCAAACCCAATAATTCAAAACGCTGTTGTGCAGCATCCGCTGCCGGTTTTGGTAAAGTGCTCAGCTCAAGAGCCACACCTTTACTCAAATCAGCATCTTGTTGGTGAATCTTCACTGCCATCGGCGTCGGGATAATCTGCCCGCGCAGGTTAGTTGCTGCCAATGTTTTCACTGCTTCGTTTTTAACGAAACGGGATTCCGGCGTCATCAGCACGTTATTGTCGTCTTTAGTGCGCTTCCACTGATCGCCAGTAAACTGAGTCAGATATTCATTAATATCCTCAGTGTCGGTACTTTTCAGAACTTTTGGTTTCGCATCACCTGAAGTGGCATACCAACGCGGCATAAAGTCAGTGGCAAATAACTGCCAGTACTCGCCAGTGATCGGGATTTCAACCGCCTTGTTGGCGGGGAAGCCGGTGAATTTAGCGGTAGGCTCAATTTTATGCAGGTCGCCGGTCAGGTGAGTAATTTTGAATTGGTCGTCATCGACAGTCAGAATCCGCCGGATGCTGTGGAAGTAAATGGCCCAGTCTTGGCCTTTAATCTCATCCCCGGTGTTGGTCAGAGTCATCAAGACCTTATTACATGATGCCCAGTCAGCCCCCAACTTGGCACAATCCACGCCATTTTCAGCAGCGCGGTTATCCAATATTTTATAGTTAACTTTCAACGTACTGAGTTGATCAACCAGCTGTTGGTTGGTGGTATCCGCATGCGCGTACCCCATCAGGCCAAAGGTTGCGGTTATTGCCGCTAACGCGTTCAATCTGAATTTATTCATCACTAACCTCATCCGTAATGAATAATTACTGCCAAAATCGCTACTGGCAGTAATTATTGTTAGTTAAATTTCTGTCGCGAACTTAATTACTTGTCTTTTCTCATCTAATTAATTGTTTTTACTAACTTAATTAATTATTTTTGCGAATTTCTTGCCACAGTTTGCCACACTGCGCGTCATAGGCCTGACCATTGCCGGTATGGGCAGCATCAATACAACGCTGATAATCCAATACCCGAACAGTCTCTTTGTCAGTAAAAGCTTGATGCGCTTTTTCTTGTTTCAAAACGTTCAGCACCGCCTTGCACGGGATCAATCTTTCCGGTTGGCCTTCACTGGCATTGATACACGCACTATAAGCTTGCTTAAGTTTGCTGTCTTCCGGCTGGATTGGGCCTTGTGTGGCACAAGCACTTAATCCCATTACTGCGGCAATGATAAAAAGGACTTTTTTCATGGTGGCACTCCATTATGTCCCCGGCACGGTGGCCGGGGATGGCAATCAAACGGGGTAAAATCAGAAGATAGTAAATGGCGCAATCACAATGAATTTGACGTCTTTTTCATCCTGGAATACGTTGCCGAAACCGCCACCATAGCTTGGGATATTGGTGTGGTTGTCATACATGGTGTAATGCAGTTTGAATAATGTGCCTTTCGCCCGGCCTTCTTGCAGGGTGTACAGCACGTCAAAGTTCCATGCCGATTCTTTCAAACGCACATTCTGGTCATAAATTGGATTGGTGCTTGGTTTGGCATCCCAACCATAAGCATAAGAAGTCCCGACTGACCAACCGGCCATATTCCAGTTTTTCAGGTCATACATCACACCACCAAACAGCGCTTTTTCGCCGTTGGCGTTGAAGTCAGAGCGGGAATCCCACCACACGTCCAGGCGACCATTGGAGGTTGCGTAGCCTGGGGTCATACGTTGCAGGAAGTAACCTTGGTTACCATCAGCTTTGGCCCAAGTCCCCTCCAGGCGCAAATCAAATGGCCCAGTGGTATAGCCGAGAGTCAATGCTTGTAGCCAGGCAAGGCCGTCATAGACGTCATTAACATCTTTGAAACCGCCATCAACTTTGTCTTTCGCACCGTAGAATTGATAAGAAGTCCGTAGATCATTACCCGCAACTGGGAAAGCATAAGAGGCTTTCGCAAAGTATTGGTCCATGTAATCTTTGGCTTGACCGAATGCGGTTTCCAGTACCAGCTTGTTTTTAAAGTCGTATTTGGCACCAATTGAGTGCAGGTAACTTATGCCGGTCTTGCCATCAGCTTGACGGAAGTTGTACATATTCTGATACCAAGGCGCTTTATATTCATCAGTCCACATGTAAGACATGGACAGTGCGCCCGCTGTATCAAAATCAAATTTCGCGCCACCTTCAGCACCACGATAGGTGCCTGGCATAAAGCTCCAGTGTGGAGCTAACAGTGTCTGGCCAGTAGGTTGGATATAACCACCACGCGCCCAGAAATCACCTAATTTGAATTTGGCTGCCGCTTTGTAAATACTGACGCCACTCTTATCGCCGGTCCATTTTTCATCCCAACGAGTTTTGGCATCACTGAAGCCAATTTCGTTTGGAGCCGCTGGGCCGCTGTTGGTCATTTCAACTGCACCGAAAGCCGCTAAATCAATACCGAACATATCTGCGGCATAGCCGGATGAGAAATCGAGATTGGCGTTAAAGGTGGAGTGATGCAGGTTAGCAACATACTTGCCATACTCTGCGCTACCCGGCGTTAAATCCTTACGGTCACGCTGACGCTGCCAATAGTAAATACCACCCGTCAGTGATGAATCATCAACAAAGCCTTCTGCCTTGGCTTCTGGGGCAGCCATAAACCCCGTTCCTAACAAGGCACCCGCGACTGCGAGCGCCAATGTTTTACGTTTAGCACCGTGCGTAACCATATGAAAAAATTCCTCTTTGACATCACATTTAAAGTGCCGTCCCTGTGTCCACCACAGCTCACAGGTTTAGCCTCAAAAAAACCCTAGTGGGTAAAGTTTTGCTGGGAAGAAATCTCCACCAGCAGTTGCTCATTAAAAAAACAAACTTCGCTGTCGAAATACACACTCACGAAGATTGTTGCTGGAATATAGACTATTTTTCGCGACGCGAATTATCAATCAAAAAAGGAGCTAATTATTCAAAGTATGACAATGAGCACATAACTGTGAAAAAATATTACAGAGTTCACAAAAGCTTAAAAAACAATGCATAAGAGGATAATTTAGAAGCGAAATCGTCTCATATTGACATCTTGAATGGTTTCAGCTTAACCAGTTAAACATAAGATTTATCCGAGTAAATCAGTGTTATTTTCTTAGTTAATTCGTAAAGCGAATATTTAAGAAAGACTTACAGACAGCCACTCAAAGGAGAGAAAAGAATACAATCAGTCGAGATTGACCAAAGAATAGGATGGGAAAGAGAAGAAATTGAAAGGATGGGGCCGTGTTTAGTAAAACTAACAACACCCCTATAATGGGCATGAAAAAGGCGTGGACTAAGCCACGCCAATTGGGGTAAATCCAGCAACTATACTAGTTAGTGACTTTAGCCGCCCAGGTATCACGCAGACCTACAGTGCGGTTAAACACCAAAGCTTCTGGCCGTGAATAACGGCTATCGGCACAGAAATAACCTTCACGTTCAAACTGATAGGTTTTTTCTGGTGTCGCATCAGCTAAGCTTGGCTCAACGAAGCCCTGACGGATAATCAAAGACTCAGGGTTGATGGTGGACAAGAAATCTTCCGCCGCCGCTGGGTTTGGTACACTAAACAAACGGTCATATAACCGGATTTCCGCTGGCAATGCATGCTTCACAGAAACCCAATGAATAACGCCTTTCACTTTACGTCCATCAGCAGGATCTTTGTTTAAAGTCTCTGCGTCATAGCTGCAATAAAGCGTCGTGACATTGCCTTCTGCGTCTTTTTCAACACGCTCAGCTTTGAGCACATAAGCATTACGCAGGCGCACTTCTTTACCCAGAACCAGGCGTTTGTATTGCTTATTGGCTTCTTCACGGAAATCAGCGCGATCAATATAAATCTCACTGTCGAAAGGGACCTGACGGGTGCCCATATCCGGGTTATTCGGGTGATTTGGCATGGTCAGCCACTCTTCCCCTGACGCACGGTTCTCGATAACCACCTTGATGGGGTCAAGAACGGCCATAGCCCGTGGGGCATTTTCGTTCAGATCATCACGGATACAGGATTCCAGCGCCATCATCTCAACGTTGTTATCCTGTTTGGTGACGCCAATACGGCGGCAGAATTCACGAATTGATGCTGCGGTATAGCCACGACGACGCAAGCCAGAGATGGTTGGCATACGTGGATCATCCCAGCCCTCTACCACCTTCTCGGTCACCAATTGGTTCAGCTTACGCTTAGACATAATGGAATATTCGAGATTCAGGCGAGAGAACTCATACTGACGCGGATGACATTCAATGGAGATATTATCCAGCACCCAATCATACAAGCGGCGGTTATCCTGGAACTCTAAAGTACAGAGTGAATGGGTAATTCCTTCGATCGCATCAGAAATACAATGGGTAAAGTCATACATCGGGTAGATGCACCACTTGTTACCGGACTGATGATGCTCGGCAAACTTAATGCGATACAACACCGGGTCACGCATGACCATAAACGGCGACGCCATGTCGATTTTGGCGCGCAAGCAAGCGGTGCCTTCAGCAAAACCACCGGCACGCATTTTCTCAAACAGTGCCAAGTTTTCTTCCACACTGCGGTCGCGATAAGGGCTATTTTTGCCCGGTGCGGTCAGCGTGCCGCGATATTCGCGCATCTGCTCAGCAGTCAGCTCATCCACATACGCCAAGCCCTTGTTAATCAGCTCTACAGCGTACTGGAACAATTGATCAAAATAGTCTGAGGAGTAACGTACATCACCGCTCCAGGTGAAGCCTAGCCACTCGACGTCGCGTTTAATCGACTCGACGAACTCGACATCTTCCTTCACTGGGTTGGTGTCATCAAAACGCAGATTGCATTGGCCCTGATAGTCTTGTGCAATACCAAAGTTCAGGCAAATAGACTTCGCATGACCAATATGCAAGTAGCCGTTTGGCTCTGGCGGAAAGCGGGTATGAACCGACGTGTGTTTGCCGCTGGCTAAATCTTCGTCAATAATCTGACGGATAAAATTACTCGGGCGGGCTTCTGCCTCACTCATTGTTCTATTCCTCAATGCAAACGCAACAAATATAACCGCATATAATCCAACAAGCCCGACTTGGAAACAACCGAAATAAAACAAAAAAACGGGAAGAGATTGCTCTCTTCCCGCTGCTTTGATGAAAACTCCGACCAGTGACTCAGTACATCAGCACTTTTTCACTGCGAATCTTAAACTCATTATTTACCTTTGATCTCAAGTTATTTGCCTTGGATCTCAAACAATTGGCTTTGACCGGCAACCACAGAACCCCCTGCCAATACCGAGATACCGGCATAATCATCAATATTACTGACGACAACTGGGCTAATCATTGAGCGCGCATTAGCATTCAGATAAGCCAAGTCCAGTTCCAGCACCGGTTGACCAGCAACCACAGTGGCACCTTCTTCAACCAGACGTGCAAAGCCCTGGCCGTTCAGTTTCACGGTATCAATCCCGATATGAACCACAATCTCAGCGCCGGTTTCAGTTTCCAGGCAGAAAGCATGGTCAGTATTGAAGATTTTTACGATGGTACCGTTCGCCGGAGAAACCACTGTTTTATCCGTCGGACGAATGGCAATACCTTCACCTACCGCTTTACTGGCAAAGGCTTCATCAGGGACCTCTTCCAAAGCCACAACATCACCGGTGATGGGAGAAACCAATATCAGAGAAGCTGTTTTCGTGGTGTTAATGACCGCTTGAGGCTTGGCCGCAGCAGGAGCAACAGAGCTACTTGCCGCAGGAACCGGGCCACCGGCCAATACCGTACGCATTGCCGAAGCAATCAGTTCCGCACGAGTACCCACAATCACTTGCACACTTTGTTTGTTCAGACGAATAACACCAGAAGCGCCTAAACGCTTGGCTACAACGTCATTGACCAAGGCAGAATCTTTCACGTTCAAACGCAGGCGGGTGATACAAGCATCAATACCTGTCAAGTTATCTGAACCGCCGATGGCACCAATGTAACGACGCGCCAGACCATTAATTTCGCTTTCGTTAACTTCAGGCGTCTTATCAACATTCACGTCATAACCATCTTCTTCACTGCCTTCAACAGCCAGTTCACGGCCTGGAGTCAGCAAGTTGAATTTCTTGATGGTGAAACGGAATACCACGTAGTAAATGGCGAAGAACACCAGACCTTGCGGGATCAACATGTACCAATGTGTCGCCAGCGGGTTACGCGAAGACAACACCATATCCACCAGACCGGCGCTGAAGCCAAAGCCGGCAATCCAATGCATACTGGCGGCGATGAACACAGAAATACCGGTCAGCACGGCGTGGATGAAGTACAGCACTGGAGCCACGAACATGAAGGAGAATTCAAGTGGTTCAGTGATACCGGTGAAGAAGGCAGCGAATGCTCCCGCCAACATGATACCCGCCACTTTCGCTCTGTTTTCCGGACGAGCGCAGTGATAAATCGCCAACGCAGCACCCGGTAAACCAAACATCATAATTGGGAAGAAACCTGCCTGATAACGGCCAGTGATACCGACAACAGCTTTACCGCTATCGATGGACTGTTGGCCACCCAGGAAGTTAGGAATATCGTTAATACCGGCAACGTCAAACCAGAACACGGAGTTCAGGGCATGATGCAGACCGACTGGGATCAGCAAGCGGTTGAAGAAGGCATAGATACCCGCGCCCACAGAACCCATATCTTTGATGTATTCGCCGAAAGTCACCAATGCGTTATAAATCAGTGGCCAAACGTACATCAGAATGAAGGCAACCACGATCATCAGGAAAGACGTCAGAATCGGAACCAGACGGCGACCGCTGAAGAAAGAGAGTGCTTTTGGCAATTCAACGCTGCTGAAGCGGTTGTACAACTCAGCTGAGATGATACCCACCAGGATACCCACGAACTGGTTGTTGATTTTGCCGAAAGCAGCAGGAACCTGATCAACCGGGATCTTTTGAATCATCGAAACCGCGGCTGGCGAACATAGAGTCGTCAATACCAGGAAGCCGACAAAGCCGGTCAATGCAGCAGCACCGTCTTTATCTTTTGACATACCATAAGCCACACCAATGGCGAACAGCACGGACATATTATCGATGATGGCGGCACCGGACTTGATAAACAATGCCGCTAGCGCATTATCACCCCCCCAGCTGACCGGGTCTATCCAGTAGCCCACACCCATCAATATCGCGGCTGCAGGCAGTGTCGCCACTGGGACCATCAGAGCCCGACCCACTTTTTGCAAGTAACTAAGAATATTCACCTTTCCCCCTATTCGTCCGATATCGGACCCTTTAAGTAGTTTATTTATTTGACTCACTACCTTTTAGAAAAACGCATGGCACACTTTCTATTTATTCACGGCGCGCTATTTATTCACGATACAAATGACTCATTGCGGAGTGTAAAAAATTTATTTCGTAACGCAAATTAAAACCCCCTATTTTGTGATAAACGTCACCAAAAACCAGTCAAAAAGCACCAATACACTAGCCATGACACAAAACTTATTTTATCATTCGAAAAATGAACAAAGCATTGTACCAACGCATGAGTCAAAATCTGAGTTACGCTTATCTGAATGATTCAATCCGCGTAGAGTATAGCCACTATTAGCAATCAAAGAGGTGCAAGATGAGACTTATCCCACTGAAAAACACCACAGAAGTTGGTAAATGGGCCGCACGTTATATCCTTAACCGCATCAATGCATTTAAACCCACCGCCGAGCGTCCATTTGTACTGGGTCTGCCTACTGGCGGCACACCGATGGAAGCGTATAAGCACTTGGTTGCGCTGTATAAAGCCGGTGAAGTGAGCTTCAAAAACGTGGTCACTTTCAACATGGATGAATATGTTGGGCTGCCGCAAGAGCACCCAGAAAGCTACTACACCTTCATGCACACAAACTTCTTTGATCATGTCGACATCCCTGCTGAAAATATCAATCTACTGAACGGTAACGCGCCTGATATCGATGAAGAATGTCGTCGTTACGAAGAAAAAATGAAATCTTACGGCAAAATTAACCTGTTCATGGGTGGCGTGGGCGTTGATGGCCACATTGCCTTTAATGAGCCGGCCTCTTCTTTAGCCTCTCGTACCCGCATCAAAACCCTGACCGAAGAAACTCGCATCGCGAACTCGCGCTTCTTTGGTGGTGATGCAAACCTCGTGCCGAAATACGCACTTACCGTCGGTGTCGGCACATTGTTAGATGCTGAAGAAGTGATGATTCTGGTGACCGGTCGCGGTAAAGCGCAAGCCTTGCAAGCCGCAGTCGAAGGCAGCATCAACCACATGTGGACCATCAGTTGCCTACAACTGCATGCCAAAGCCATTATGGTGTGTGACGAACCATCGACGATGGAATTGAAGGTTAAAACTGTAAAATATTTCAGCGAGTTAGAAGCTGAAAACATCAAGAATCTGTAACAGTTATTAGGGGGCTAAGATGTACGCTTTAACTCACGGCCGTATTTATACCAGCCATGAAGTACTGGATAATCACGCTGTTGTCGTGGCTAACGGATTGATCGAACGTATCTGTCCTGCCGATGAACTTCCGGCTGGCATTGAGGTACGCGACTTGGGTGGTGCCATTCTGGCCCCCGGTTTTATTGATGTTCAGCTTAATGGCTGCGGTGGTGTGCAATTCAATGATTCGCTTGAGGCCATCTCCGAAAAGACGCTGGAAATCATGCAGCGCGCGAATGAAAAATCAGGATGCACCAGCTTCCTGCCGACACTGATTACTTGCAGTGATGAATATATGAAGCACGGCGTTGATGTCATGCGCTCATATCTGCAAAAAAACCAGCATCAGGCTTTGGGCCTGCATCTGGAGGGGCCTTATATTAGCCCACAGAAAAAAGGCACTCATAACCCGGCGTTTATCCGTAAACCTAGCGCTGAAATGATTGATTATCTGTGTGCCAATGCGGATGTCATTACCAAAGTGACTTTGGCACCAGAAATGGTTGACGCCAAATATATTCGTCAGCTGACAGAAGCCGGTATTTTGGTTTCTTCCGGTCACTCAAATGCGACATATCAGCAAGCCCGTCAAGGTTTTGCCGCCGGTATCCGCTTTGCCACGCACCTTTATAATGCAATGCCTTACATTTCGGGGCGCGAACCGGGCCTGATTGGGGCAATTTTCGACACGCCAGAAGTGTATACCGGCGTCATTGCTGATGGGCTGCATGTAGATTGGGCCAACATTCGTAATGCGAAGAAGCTGAAAGGCGAGAAGTTGGTGCTGGTCACTGATGCCACTGCTCCGGCTGGCGCAGGTACTGAAATTGATCAATTTATTTTTGCTGGTAAAACAATATACTATCGTAATGGTTTATGTGTGGATGAAAATGGCACACTAAGCGGTTCAGCACTGACCATGATAGAAGCGGTACAAAATAGTGTTGAGCATGTTGGCATTGCGCTGGATGAAGCATTACGCATGGCGACACTTTATGCGGCCCGCGCGATTGGCGTGGATAAGCAGTTAGGGAGTATTGAAGCTGGCAAAGTGGCCAACCTGACTGCCTTTACCCGCGATTATAAAATCACTAAAACCATCGTTAACGGTAACGAGGTTTTAAAATAAGCGAGTAATTTTATTGATGAGCACCGGCGTACAGTCACAAATTGGTAATGTGGATCTTGTGAAACAACTCAATGGCGCCGTTGTTTATCGGCTCATTGATCAGCAAGGCCCGATTTCGCGCATTCAAATTGCCGATCTCAGCCAGCTCGCTCCCGCCAGTGTCACCAAAATTACTCGCCAACTGTTGGAGCGCGGGCTGATCAAAGAAGTCGATCAGCAAGCCTCCACCGGGGGTCGCCGGGCGATTTCTATCGTGACCGAGAATCGCCAATTCCATACTATCGCCGTCCGTTTGGGCCGCCATGATGCCACTATCACGCTGTTTGATATGAGCGGTAAGTCGCTGGGTGAAGAGCACTATCCCCTACCTGAGCGCACACAAGAAACTCTCGAACACGCATTATTTAATATTATCAGCCAGTTTATTGAAGCTTATCAGCGCAAATTACGTGAACTGATCGCCATCGCCGTCATTCTCCCCGGTTTGGTTGAGCCGAGCAAAGGTATCGTGCGCTATATGCCACATATCAACATTAGCAACTGGCCGTTAGTCGAAAATCTGCAAAATCGGTTTAATGTCACCAGCTTCGTCGGCCACGACATTCGTAGTTTGGCACTGGCTGAGCACTATTTTGGGGCGACCCGTGACTGCGAGGACTCCATTTTGGTTCGTCTGCACCGCGGTACCGGCGCTGGCATCATTGTTAACAGCCAAATATTTTTAGGCAGTAATGGCAACGTAGGTGAGATAGGCCATATTCAGATTGATCCCCTGGGCGAGCGCTGCTATTGCGGTAATTTTGGTTGTCTGGAAACCGTGGCATCTAATGCGGCCATTGAAAACCGCGTACGTCACCTGCTCACGCAGGGTTATCCGAGCAAGTTAACCTTGGATGATTGCCATATTGGTGCCATCTGCAAGGCCGCAAACAAAGGCGATTTACTGGCAAGTGAGGTGATTGAACACGTCGGCCGCTACTTGGGGAAAGCCATCTCCATTGCGATCAACTTGTTTAACCCGCAAAAAGTCGTGATTGCCGGGGAAATTATTGAAGCCCATAAAATCCTGCTCCCGGCCATTCAAGGTTGCATAAATACGCAAGTGCTGAAAAACTTCCGCCAAAATCTCCCCGTGGTCACTTCTCAGCTTGACCATCAATCAGCCATTGGGGCTTTTGCTTTGGCCAAGCGCGCCATGTTGAACGGCGTATTACTGCAACGCTTGCTGGAAAATTAATCCCTTATAGATAAGACAACGGCAGGGTCAGTTTCACCATCGGCCATGTTATAGTGACTCATTGCTGCGGCTAAAAGAGTAATTTAAACAATGACAATTAAAAGTGTTATTTGCGATATCGATGGTGTGTTGTTGCATGATAATCACCCCGTACCCGGTGCTGATGTATTTCTGGCCCGAATTCAAGAAGCCGGAATGCCGCTGGTTATTTTGACCAACTATCCCTCACAAACTGCTCAGGATCTGGCTAACCGTTTTCATTCTGCTGGGCTGGAAGTGCCGGAAAGTGCTTTTTATACCTCCGCAATGGCAACGGCCGATTTTCTGCGCCGTCAGGATGGTAAAAAAGCCTATGTGGTGGGTGAAGGTGCATTAGTTCACGAATTGTATAAAGCAGGTTTTACTATTACTGATATCAATCCTGATTTTGTGATTGTGGGTGAAACCCGCTCATACAACTGGGATATGATGCATAAAGCGGCCTATTTCGTCGCCAATGGGGCGCGTTTTATTGCCACCAACCCCGATAGTCATGGTCACGGTTTTTCACCAGCCTGTGGCGCATTGTGTGCCCCAATCGAGAAAATCTCTGGCCGTAAGCCATTTTATGTCGGCAAACCTAGCCCGTGGATTATCCGTGCCGCACTGAATAAAATGCAGGCGCATTCAGAAAGCACCGTCATTGTGGGCGATAATCTGCGCACTGATATTTTGGCCGGTTTCCAGGCGGGTCTTGAGACTATTTTGGTGCTATCCGGTGTCTCGACATTAACGGATATTGAAGCGATGCCATTCCGCCCAAGCTACGTTTACCCCTCTGTTGCAGAAATTGACATCATCTAATTTCAGTTGGCGGTCATGACCGCCATACTCCCCTTTTCACCATTATCCTTTTCCAAGCTCCGCCCTTTTTTAGTGCAGCGCACCAAAGCTTCTTGCTAATCCTCCCTATTTTGGCGCATTTTCGTTATGTGTGCTCACCGTCATGCCAGCTATAGCGACAAATCTATCGCGTTCTAAATTGGCGTATTTTTTGCATATTTTCTACAAACTAATCGGATGAATGCATCGTCATTGGGCATCGCCTGCATCAATCACAGGCAAGCATGAGAAAACAGTTCCAGCGATGACCGACTAAAATTCAACATCATCACCGCCAAAGCAGAAAGTTAGGGAGATTATTATGTGTTCTATTTTCGGGGTCCTCGACCTTAAAACCGACCCCATTGAATTACGCAAAAAAGCGCTGGAAATGTCACGTTTAATGCGCCACCGCGGCCCGGACTGGTCTGGTGTGTGGGCAAATGATAAAGCCATACTCGCCCATGAACGCTTATCTATTGTTGACGTCAATACCGGTGCTCAGCCGCTGTATAATGCTACTCACACGCACATTCTGGCAGTCAATGGTGAAATCTATAATCATCAAGCATTGCGCCAACAATACGCTGACCGCTATGAATTCCAAACCGGGTCTGACTGTGAAGTTATTCTGGCGCTGTATCAGGAGAAAGGGTCTGAATTCCTTGATGATTTGCAAGGTATGTTCGCTTTCGTTTTATACGATACAGAAAAAGATGCCTATCTGATTGGCCGTGATCATTTGGGTATTATCCCGCTGTATATGGGCCACGACGAACACGGTAATATGTTTGTTGCTTCCGAAATGAAAGCCTTGGTTCCGGTTTGCCGCACCATCAAAGAATTCCCTGCTGGGAGCTATCTGTGGAGCCAGGATGGCGAAATTCGCGAATATTATCATCGTGACTGGTTTGATTTCGATAATGTCAAAGACAACGTAACTGACAAAGTTGAACTGGCGAATGCATTAGAAGACGCGGTAAAAAGTCATTTGATGTCTGACGTGCCTTACGGCGTGCTGCTGTCCGGTGGGCTGGATTCCTCTGTGATTTCTGCCATCACCAAAAAATTTGCCGCTCGCCGTGTCGAAGACGATGAGCGCAGTGAAGCTTGGTGGCCACAACTGCACTCCTTTGCTGTTGGCCTGATTGGCTCCCCCGATTTGCGGGCCGCAAAAGAAGTCGCCAACCATTTAGGGACGGTGCACCATGAAATTCATTTCACCGTGCAGGAAGGTCTGGATGCCATCCGTGATGTGATTTATCACATTGAAACCTATGATGTCACCACTATCCGCGCCTCAACACCAATGTACTTGATGTCACGTAAAATCAAGGCGATGGGCATCAAAATGGTGCTGTCGGGTGAAGGCTCTGATGAAGTCTTTGGTGGTTATCTCTATTTCCACAAAGCACCAAACGCCAAAGAATTGCATGAAGAAACTGTGCGCAAACTATTAGCCTTGCATATGTATGACTGTGCCCGTGCCAACAAAGCCATGTCTGCCTGGGGTGTTGAAGCCCGAGTCCCCTTCCTGGATAAAAACTTCCTTGATGTCGCGATGCGCATTAACCCGCAGGATAAAATGTGCGGCAATGGCAAAATGGAAAAACATGTCCTGCGGGAATGTTTTGAATCCTACCTGCCACATAGTGTTGCATGGCGTCAGAAAGAACAATTCTCCGATGGTGTGGGTTACAGCTGGATTGACACATTGAAAGAGAAAGCAGCCGAGCAAGTCACTGATCAACAGATGGAAACTGCTCATTTCCGCTTCCCATACAATACGCCGTCTTCAAAAGAGGGTTATTTGTATCGCGAAATTTTTGAAGAGTTATTCCCACTCCCAAGCGCCGCTGAGTGCGTACCTGGCGGCCCGTCAGTCGCATGTTCATCAGCTAAAGCTATTGAGTGGGATGAATCATTCAAAAGCATGGATGACCCATCAGGGCGCGCTGTAGGTGTGCATCAGGATGCCTATAAATAATTGAACCCACTGGCAGGGAGTGACTCTGCTTGTTCGACTATTCTGCTCTCAAGGCCGCCCACGGGTGGCCTTATCTTTTGTTGGCAAATTCAACAATTAATCACCATAAGTGCTGCTTTAATCACCAGACTGTTCACAAGCCAAACAAACAAACCCCTTCAGCGCTTTTTTGGGAAAAAATTAGTTGACGCAATTCGGCCATATACGCATAATGCGCCCCGCAACGCCGATGAAGGTTGTGCAGAAAAAAGATGGCTACGTAGCTCAGCTGGTTAGAGCACAGCACTCATAATGCTGGGGTCACAGGTTCGATTCCCGTCGTAGCCACCATCTTTTTTCATGTATGCGGGAGTGGCGAAATTGGTAGACGCACTAGATTTAGGTTCTAGCGCCGCAAGGTGTGCGAGTTCAAGTCTCGCCTCCCGCACCATTTTCATCGGTTGTCACAGTAGATGGGATATCGCCAAGCGGTAAGGCACCAGGTTTTGATCCTGGCATTCCCAGGTTCGAATCCTGGTATCCCAGCCATTTCTCTGGAATGGTTTGTCGTTAAACACAAACACTGTCAGACACGAGTTGTGCCAAGTCAGTAAAAGAATTGTATTTCAGTTGGGATATCGCCAAGCGGTAAGGCACCAGGTTTTGATCCTGGCATTCCCAGGTTCGAATCCTGGTATCCCAGCCATACAATTTCTCAAGGTTAAAGATTTTAAGATGGCTACGTAGCTCAGCTGGTTAGAGCACAGCACTCATAATGCTGGGGTCACAGGTTCGATTCCCGTCGTAGCCACCATCTTTTGGGGTATCGCCAAGCGGTAAGGCACTGGATTCTGATTCCAGCATTCCGAGGTTCGAATCCTCGTACCCCAGCCAAATTTAGAAAAGCTCGCTTCGGCGGGCTTTTTGCTTTTCTGCATTTTGTTTTTCGCTGCGATGAAATTTGAGTTTTACTTTTCAGCAAAATGAAAAGAACTGCGCCCGCAGTCGCCAGGAAACAATTTTTCTGGCGACAAGTCATTAAAATATCTACAGCCCTAATGCATACTTCAACGCGTGCTCTTTAAGTTTACCGGCGCGTTGAGCAGCCATCAGTGCCAAATTACGCGCAAATTTTACAACAGGTAAATCATTACTAAATGCGGTGTAAAACACATCCATCCCACTTTGCATAATCAGATTATCGGTACGGCGACGGCGCTGATAACGTAATAACACCGACTCACTATGCCAAGATTCAGCCTGTTCGCGGGCCTGATTCAATACCTCCAGCAAAGCATCCACATCCCGATATCCCAGATTAACCCCCTGCCCGGCCAACGGATTAATGGTATGGGCTGCATCGCCCAATAATACTAACCCCGGCTGCACATATTGCTGCGCATGACGACGAACTAAGGGGAAAGAACCTGCGGCAATAGCCTTAACGACCCCTAAACGGGACGGAAAAGCTGCGATAATTTCTTGATTCAATTGTGCCATCGGCATCATTTGAAGCTGCCGAATGCGCTGCGCGCTGTCGTACCAAACCAATGATGCCCAGTTATCAAACAAAGGTAGGAATGCTCTTGGACCAGAAGGGAAAAACTGCTGCCAGGTGGTGTCTTGCTGGGCAGTATCGGTCTCGACGGTAATTAACAGACAAGACTGCCGATATTGCCAGCCACTGGTGCCAATTCCAGCTAAACGGCGTACCAAAGAATTGGCTCCATCCGCGCCTATCACTAAATGGCTCTGTATCTCTTGCTGCGCATCTAAGGTGATTTTCCAGTAGTCATCTATTCTGGCCATCGTTTGCAGTCGTGATGGGCACAGTAACGTCAAATTGGGGCATTCTGCCATCTGTTGCCACAGCGCTAACTGTAAAACCCGGTTCTCGACCATAAAACCTAATTCAGGTAAAGACAGCGAGGCCGCATCAAAGACGACTTGAGAACCCGGCTGTTCCCATGTCTCCAGCCGGCGATAAGGCGCATAGCGCATCTGCTGCACCGGTGACCAGGCCCCAAGCTGTTTAAGTAAGGACACCGAAGTGCATCCAATCGCGGAAACCCGTAAATCCGGAGCACTTTCAGCTTCAAATGGCAGCGGAGCCTCATGCTCCAGTAACGCTACTGACCAGCCGGATTGTGCTAACCCAAGTGCGGCGGCGGCCCCAACCATACCGCCACCCACGACCACAACATCATAATTTGGTTGCGATTTATTCATTTTGGCTATTCTTCAAAGTTAAAATAACACCTGCATTTTGTCTGCATGCAGTGTACCGGATTTTTCATCACTCCACAGAATAAGTAAGCCGTTATGCGGTGGTCATCGCAACTGCAAATGACTACAATAGCCCTATAATCACGGAGTCTTTGTGCTACCCACTATTCTATAACGGCGCACAGCCCAGAGCACTGCGCCGCGCGATGTGACTTTTAAGATGAATTTTTTGGCGGTAGATAAACCTTGGCGGTAGATAAACAATGACAAAAAAACTACACATCAAAACTTGGGGCTGCCAGATGAACGAATATGATTCGTCTAAAATGGCTGATTTACTGGCCAGCACCCATGGTTACCAGTTAACAGACATCCCGGAAGAAGCGGATTTATTGCTGCTCAACACTTGCTCTATTCGCGAAAAAGCCCAAGAAAAAGTGTTTAGCTTGCTAGGCCACTGGAAGCTGCTAAAAGAAAAAAATCCGGAACTCATTATCGGTGTGGGCGGCTGTGTCGCATCACAAGAAGGTGAGCATCTGCGCCAGCGCGCCCCTTGCGTTGATGTGATTTTTGGACCACAAACTCTGCATCGTTTGCCGGAAATGATTAACCACGTAAAAGGCACTCACAGCCCGGTGGTGGATATCAGTTTCCCGGAAATTGAAAAATTTGACCGCCTACCTGAACCGCGCGCTGATGGCCCTACGGCCTTTGTCTCCATCATGGAAGGGTGCAATAAATACTGCACATTCTGTGTTGTACCTTACACCCGAGGTGAAGAAGTCAGCCGACCAAGCGACGATATCTTGTTTGAAATCGCACAGTTAGCGGCTCAAGGCGTGCGGGAAGTGAACCTACTCGGGCAAAATGTAAATGCGTATCGTGGCGCTACTTATGACGGCGATATCTGTAGTTTTGCCGAGCTATTGCGGCTAGTTGCCGCTATTGATGGTATTGATAGAGTGCGTTTTACCACCAGCCATCCGATTGAATTTACTGATGATATCATTGATGTTTATCAAGATACGCCCGAGCTGGTGAGCTTCCTGCATCTGCCGGTACAAAGTGGCTCTGACCGCATTTTGACCATGATGAAGCGAGCGCATACCGCGCTGGAATACAAAGCTATTATCCGCAAATTGCGTCAGGCGCGTCCTGATATCCAAATTAGCTCTGATTTTATTATCGGTTTCCCCGGTGAAACTCAGCAAGATTTTGAGCAAACCATGAAACTGGTCGCGGATATTCGTTTTGACACCAGTTACAGCTTTATTTACTCCTCACGCCCCGGCACACCTGCGGCAGAACTCCCGGATAATGTTTCTGAAGAGGAGAAAAAACAGCGATTACACATCCTGCAAGAGCGCATTACTCAGCAAGCAATGGAAATCAGCCGCGAGATGGTGGGCACCGTGCAGCGCATTTTAGTGGAAGGCACATCCCGTAAGAACCTCATGGAATTGGCGGGCCGCACCGAAAATAACCGGGTGGTCAACTTTGAAGGCACTCCTGAGATGATCGGCAAATTCGTTGATGTTGAAATTGTTGACGTTTATGCCAGTTCACTCCGCGGCATTTTGGTGCGTACTGAGGACCAGATGGATCTGCGGACTCATGAGTCACCGCAATCAGTCATTGCCCGAACCCGCAAAGAAAATGAGATAGGTGTCGGCCTTTATCAGCCCTGATTTCGATTTTTCGAGCCAGCCCGCACCAGCAGGCACTGCATTGTCAGTGCCTATTTTATTTTAGCGGCGCGCTGCGCAGATTCAGATTTTTTAAGTTGCGCCATCTATGAGCCGCTATTTCAATAGGGGTCGAAGGCACGGATTCATAAGTAAACTTGCGTCAGTACCGTGCACCATGAATAATTCACAAATGACATGTATGATTGACGTAGTGATATCACACAACCAATTTTCGAGAATGATATCCCCCAGAAATGGGAGTTACAGCCAAGCTTCAAATAAACCGGCCCTAAGTGACCCAGAGGAACGCAGTGACTCAGAGAAACAGTTTGCACGTAGTGACACAAGAAATCTTGCTGGAACCCGCCGATAATCAGCGCCTGCTGAGTTTATGCGGCCCTTTTGATGACAACATCAAGCAGTTGGAACGCCGGTTAGGTATTGAAATTAATCGTCGAGATAACCGTTTCAAGTTAGTCGGTAAGAATATCTGCGTTGTTGCAGCGGCAGATATCCTGCGCCATCTGTATGTCGATACCGCCCCGATTCGTGGTGTTATCCCGGATATCACACCCGAAGATATCCACCTCGCGGTGAAAGAAAGTCGAGTATTAGAGCAAACCGCCGAGAGTGTGCCGGATTACGGGAAAGCCGTAAACATCCGCACCAAACGCGGAATGGTCAAACCTCGCACGCCAAATCAGGCACAATACATCGCCAATATTCTCGACCATGATATTACTTTCGGGATTGGGCCGGCCGGTACCGGTAAAACCTACCTGGCTGTTGCTGCGGCGGTCGATGCTCTGGAGCGCCAAAATGTGCGGCGTATTTTACTGACCCGCCCAGCAGTTGAAGCTGGTGAAAAGCTGGGCTTCTTACCCGGCGATCTCAGCCAAAAAGTCGATCCTTATCTGCGCCCGCTCTATGATGCTCTGTTTGAAATGCTGGGCTTTGAGCGTGTTGAAAAACTGATTGAGCGCAATGTAATTGAAGTGGCTCCGCTGGCGTATATGCGCGGCCGCACACTGAATGACGCGTTTATCATTCTGGATGAAAGCCAAAACACGACAGTTGAACAGATGAAAATGTTCCTGACCCGCATGGGCTTCAACTCCAAAGCGGTGATTACCGGTGATATTACGCAAACTGACTTGCCACGCCACCAGAAGTCGGGCTTAAGCCATGCCATTGAAGTGTTATCAGAGGTAGAGGAATTGAGCTTTAATTTCTTCCATAGCGAAGATGTGGTGCGCCACCCAGTTGTCGCTCGCGTCGTCATTGCCTATGAAGCTTGGGAAGCCGCAGAACAAAAACGTAAAGATGCGATTGCCGAACAACGTAAGCGGGAAACCCACGCCCCGTCTGAGCAGGAGGCTCCGTGAGCCAAGTTATTCTCGATTTACAAATTGCCTGTGCCGATAACCAGGGCTTACCGACCGAAGCCGATTTTCAGCATTGGTTGGAAGCTGTATTACCGCAATTTCAGGCAGTCTCCGAAGTCACTATCCGTGTGGTTGATGAAGCTGAAAGCCATGAGCTGAATCTGACCTATCGCGGTAAAGATAAATCGACCAATGTCTTGTCTTTTCCCTTTGAGGCCCCACCGGAGATTGAACTGCCATTACTCGGTGATTTAATCATTTGCCGTCAGGTAGTTGAACAAGAAGCGGTTGAGCAAGAGAAAGCACTACTGGCTCATTGGGCGCATATGGTTGTTCACGGCAGTCTCCATCTGCTAGGGTATGACCACATCGTTGACGATGAAGCCGAAGAAATGGAGTCGATCGAAACTGAAATAATGCAAAATTTGGGTTATCCAGACCCGTATATTTCAGAGAAAGACCCCGAGTAACCCATCATATTAGTATGAATTATTTGATGGGAATGAGTAAAAAAGCTGTCGGCGGTGTGAGTTTACCACTGCCGATAAAATTTAATTTTATATGGGTAAACTTAACTAAAACGCCATGAGCGACGACCACTCACAAAACAATGATAGCCCCAGTCCCAAGAAAGGGTTCTTTACTCTCATTCTTAACCAGTTATTCCACGGCGAACCTAAGAACCGTGGCGATCTGGTAGAGCTTATCCGTGATTCTGAGCAAAACGATTTGATCGATCCCGATACCCGCGACATGCTGGAAGGCGTGATGGATATCGCCGAACAGCGCGTCCGGGACATCATGATCCCTCGCTCTCAGATGGTCACACTAAAGCGTAATCAAACGCTGGATGAGTGTCTGGATGTGATTATTGAATCCGCTCACTCCCGCTTTCCGGTGATCAGTGAAGATAAAGATCACATCGAAGGTATCCTAATGGCCAAGGATTTGCTGCCGTTTATGCGCACAGATTCCGAGCCATTCAGCATTGATAAAGTCTTACGGACGGCGGTTGTCGTGCCGGAAAGTAAGCGTGTCGATCGAATGCTGAAAGAGTTCCGCTCCCAACGCTATCATATGGCTATTGTCATTGATGAGTTTGGTGGTGTTTCAGGCCTGGTGACCATTGAAGATATTCTTGAGCTGATCGTTGGCGAAATAGAAGATGAGTATGACGATGAAGAAGACAGAGACGTTCGTCAGCTCAGCCGGCACACTTATACCATTCGTGCGCTGACACCCATTGAAGATTTCAATGATGTATTCAATACCCATTTCAGCGACGATGAAGTGGACACTATCGGTGGTTTGGTGATGCAGGCGTTTGGTCATTTACCTGCCCGCGGTGAAACCATTGAAATTGAAGGTTACTTATTTAAAGTTGCCATGGCAGATAGCCGACGTATTATTCAGGTTCATGTGAAAATCCCGGATGATGCTCCGCAACCAAAACTGGAAGAATAAATCCTCGATGCCTATCGCTTCACTCCTTCAACGCCAGTGGGTTCGCGCCCTACTGGCGCTATTTTTTGGCGCCTGCGGTACGCTGGCTTATTCACCATTTGATAGTTGGCCCGCAGCTATTGTTTCACTGTTTGGTTTACTCAGCCTGACATTGAATCGCAGTACCAAACAAGCCGTTTTTATCGGCTTTTGTTGGGGTATGGGGCTGTTTGGCACTGGCGTTAACTGGGTTTATGTCAGTATCTCTGAATTTGGCGGCATGCCGACGGCCATCAATATCTTCCTGGTGGTATTGCTGGCGGCGTATCTTTCGCTCTATACCATGCTGTTCGCCGGTGTATTAGCCCGCATATGCCCGAAGGCGACTTGGTGGAGACTGGCGATTGCGGCACCCGTGGTGTGGCAACTGACTGAATTCTTGCGCGGCTGGGTATTAACTGGCTTCCCATGGCTACAATTTGGTTATAGCCAAATTAATGGCCCACTCCGCGGTATTGCCCCCATTCTTGGGGTCGATGGCATCACTTTCATGCTGATGTCCATCAGCGGATTACTGGTTTACGCCTGTTATCAACGCCGGATAACTGCGGCAATTATTGCAGTAGCCATGTTATTACTGCCGTGGCCGCTGCGCCAATTACATTGGTTCACGCCGGAACCTGAACGCACGGTTAATGTAGCGATGGTGCAAGGTAATATTGCTCAGTCAATGAAGTGGGACCCTAAAGTCCTGCTCTCAACCCTGCAAGTCTATTTGGATGAGACTCGCCCATTTATGGGTAAAGCTCCCATTATCATCTGGCCAGAATCTGCCATTCCTGATATTGAAACTGATCAAACCGGCTTCCTAACGATGGTTGATGACCTAATGCGGGCCAATCACAGCAGCTTGATCACCGGGATTGTAGATGCACAGCGCCGACCGGAGGGTAATGGTTACCACTTCTTCAACAGTATCATTGTGTTAGGCGATAAAGAGCCCTACCAATATCCGACCCGTAATCGCTATAGCAAACACCACTTAGTTCCCTTTGGTGAGTTTGTGCCGCTTGAGTCCCTACTGCGCCCACTGGCACCGTTGTTTGATTTACCTATGTCGACGTTCAGCCGGGGCGATTATGTACAGCCACAGTTGAATGTGGCCGGATTTAATCTGACTGCCGCTATTTGTTATGAAATCGTCTTGGGCCAGCAGGTTCGGGATAACTTCAGGCCGGATACCAACTTCTTGCTAACGGTCTCTAATGATGCATGGTTTGGTCACTCTATCGGGCCATGGCAACATTTTCAGATGGCACGCATGCGCGCCCTTGAATTAGGTCGCCCTCTGTTGCGCAGTACCAATAATGGTATTACGGCGGCAGTTGGCCCAAGCGGTGAAGTCTTGGCACAAATTCCACAGTTCACCCAGCAAGTCCTGGAAGTGAAGGTCACGCCAACGACCGGCACGACCCCTTATGCCCGCTTTGGCTCGTGGCCAATGTGGATTATCACCTTGGTACTGGGGGCATTGACGTTATATCGTGCTGTCCGCTGTCGCCCTGACAAAAATAAACCAAAGTAACCTGAGCACCTTATGTCATTGAAACCTGAATATATCCTCACGACTGAAGCACAATTAAGTGAGCATTACGCTTCGCCCAATCAGAATGTGCTGAAAAAACAAATAGATCACATTGATGATTATGCCAAAAAGCTAATTGCCGCAGCCCCCTTCGCGGTGTTGGGGACTCTGGGCGCTAATGGAATAGACTGTTCGCCCAAAGGCGGGGAAGCGGGTTTTATTCATGTGCAGGATAGCAAAACACTGATGTTGCCAGACAGGGCGGGCAATAACCGCCTGGATGGTATTCGTAATTTGCTGCATAACCCATTTGTCGGCATCTTGTTCTTGATCCCTGGTTGGACTGAAGGTTTTCGGGTGAATGGCCGGGCAAAAATATCCATCGACCCACAACTGTGTGAGCGTTTTAGCCAAAACGGCCACCCCGCTCGCAGCGTGTTAGTGATTGAAGTCGATGAAGTATTTATCCATTGTGGCCGCGCAATCACCTTTGCTGACTTGTGGAACCCAGAGAAACATGTAGATAAAGAAAACGTTCCAACAGCGCTGGAAGTTTTTAAAGCTCATCTGGCTATCAATAATCATCAATTAAGTTAGTCATCAGTTAAGCTAATCTGCTGTTAAACTGAGTAATACTTAAGCTAATTGATAGTATTTCATAATTGGCTACGGGTTAATTTACTCACCTCCCCCAGATAATATTTCATAGCCCTGATAAACAGGGCTATTTATCCGCACGACTTTCCCTCGACTGGCACAGACCTTGCATTGTTTCTAATCAAATAGTGTTAGTTATTTCCTCATATCTAGCTTGTATTCAGCCATCAAAGGGGATTCCCTCAGTGAATCGGCGAAGGTCAGTTTCGAATGAAGGAATAGCGGTTATTCGCCCGCACATTTATGGGGCTCATCACGCACCATAATAGTGCGACACTGTTTTACTGCCTCTATTTGGTGCGATTTGCGTCCCAAAAAACAAACATTTATTCATCATTTGCATAACAATTTGCTATTTTTTAAAGATAATCTGATACAAGTAACAATGAAAATAGCGGGTTGACCAACAAATATCTTTGGTTATGCAAGCACCAAAAAATAAGACGATTTTTGGGTATTTCTTGTTTTTAACATGACTACATTTTAAGTCTCACAACATCGAGTTAGAAAATATTAAGTAAAAAACAACATTAGAGGAGTTGGACCATGCATATGCGTAAATTGGCGTTAGCGCTACTGTTAGCTGGGATGGCAAGTGGTGTAGCCCAAGCAGAAGAAGCAGTAAAGGCAGATGCTTCTGCTGACACACTGAAGAAGATCAAAGATAACGGCGTTATCGTGGTCGGCCACCGTGAGTCTTCCGTTCCATTCTCTTATTATGATAATCAACAGAAAGTGGTTGGTTATTCACAAGATTATTCCAACTTGATCGTCGATGCGATCAAGAAAAAACTTAATGCACCCGACCTACAAGTGAAACTCATCCCCATTACTTCGCAGAACCGCATTCCGTTATTGCAAAATGGGACTTTTGATTTCGAGTGTGGTTCCACCACG
Source organism: Yersinia thracica (assembly GCF_902170565.1). GTDB lineage: Bacteria > Pseudomonadota > Gammaproteobacteria > Enterobacterales > Enterobacteriaceae > Yersinia > Yersinia thracica. The sequence continues at coordinate 59,696 of NZ_CABHXX010000009.1, read as the reverse complement.
AATAACCTCGAGCGTCAGCAACAAGCCGCATTCTCTAACACCATTTTTGTTGTCGGCACCCGTTTACTAACCAAAAAAGGTTCTGAAATTAAAGACTTCAAAGATTTGGCCGGAAAACCTGTGGTCGTGACATCGGGTACCACCTCTGAAGTCTTGCTCAATAAATTAAATGAAAAAGACAAAATGAATATGCGTATCATCAGCGCCAAAGACCACGGGGACTCTTTCCGTACCTTGGAAAGTGGCCGTGCAGTGGCCTTTATGATGGATGATGCTTTGCTGGCTGGCGAGCGAGCAAAAGCCAAGAAACCGGATCAGTGGGACATCGTCGGTACTGCGCAATCTCAGGAAGCTTACGGCTGTATGTTGCGTAAAAACGACCCAGCCTTCAAAGCTCTGCTGGATGAGACCATCGCCTCCGCACAAACCTCTGGTGTGGCTGAGAAGTCCTTTGATCGCTGGTTCAAAAACCCAATTCCACCTAAAAATCTTAACCTGAATTTCTCACTGTCTGATGAAATGAAGGTGCTGTTCAAAGCCCCTAACGATAAAGCATTGAACTAACAATAATAATCAGGGTGGGCGATGCCTACCCTACAGATTGATGATGAACCGATGGGTAGACAGGATGCGGGGTGGCCGTTCCCCACTCCGCATTTTTTTGTTAATCCTCGGGAAGCCGCAGCGCATTGGATCATCAGTCATCAGGGTGGCTTATCCATCCTTTTAAGGGAGTTTGCTATGTCAATAGACTGGAACTGGGGCATTTTCTTGCAACCTGCCCCTTTCGGTAATACCACCTATTTCGGCTGGATTTGGTCCGGCTTTCAGGTCACTGTCGCATTATCATTGTGCGCTTGGGTTATCGCTTTCTTCGTTGGTTCATTATTTGGGATTTTAAGAACAGTTCCCAACCGCATTCTGTCTACTATAGGGGCCACTTACGTCGAGCTGTTTCGTAACGTGCCGCTCATTGTGCAATTCTTTACCTGGTATCTGGTGGTCCCTGAGCTTTTACCGGCCAATCTTGGCATGTGGTTCAAAAGTGAGTTAGATCCGAATATCCAGTTCTTCCTCTCATCAATGATGTGTCTGGGTTTATTTACCGCCGCCCGTGTTTGTGAGCAAGTACGTGCCGGGATTCAATCACTGCCTCGAGGTCAGAAAGCCGCGGGTCTGGCGATGGGGTTAACTCTGCCGCAGACTTATCGCTATGTTTTATTGCCCAATGCCTATCGGGTCATTATTCCTCCGATGACCTCAGAAATGCTCAATTTGGTTAAAAACTCGGCAATTGCATCAACCATCGGGCTGGTGGATATGGCGGCACAAGCAGGGAAATTGCTGGATTACTCAGCTCACGCCTATGAGTCGTTTACTGCCATCACCCTTGGTTATGTACTGATCAACGCTGTAATCATGTTGTTGATGCGATTAGTTGAAAAGAAAGTGCAGTTGCCCGGCAATCTGGGGAGTAAATAATGTACGAATTTGATTGGAGTTCCATCGCCCCCAGCCTGCCATATCTGCTGCAAGGTTTGGCCGTTACCGCCAAAATAACCCTTATCGCCATTGTCTTTGGGATTATCTGGGGCACGATTCTGGCCGTGATGCGGCTGTCGCCGATTAAAGCCATCCGTTGGTTCGCTACCGCCTATGTCAACGTGTTCCGCTCTATTCCGTTGGTGATGGTGCTGCTGTGGTTTTATCTGGTGGTCCCGAGCTTATTACAAAATGTGCTGGGCTTATCACCAAAAACTGATATTCGCTTAATCTCTGCCATGGTAGCCTTTTCATTATTTGAAGCGGCTTATTACTCAGAAATTATCCGTGCCGGGATCCAAAGCATCTCTCGTGGGCAATCTTCCGCAGCTCTGGCGTTGGGCATGACCCAAGGTCAGTCAATGAGACTGGTTATTCTGCCCCAGGCGTTCCGCGCCATGGTGCCATTGCTGTTAACCCAAGGGATTGTATTATTTCAGGATACATCGCTGGTGTATGTCCTTAGTCTGGCGGATTTCTTCCGCACCGCGACCACCATTGGTGAGCGGGACGGGACTCAGGTCGAAATGGTGCTGTTTGCCGGTTTGGTGTATTTCGTTATCAGTTTTTCCGCGTCGATGCTGGTTAACTATTTGAAGAAAAGGACTGTTTGATGATTTCCCTGAAAAATGTTTCTAAGTGGTACGGCCACTTTCAGGTGCTGGCTGACTGCACCACCGAAGTGAAAAAAGGCGAGGTCGTGGTGGTCTGCGGCCCTTCAGGCTCAGGCAAATCGACCTTAATCAAAACTGTTAATGGGCTAGAACCTATTCAAAAAGGCAACATTACAGTAAATGGGATTGCGGTGAATGATAAGGGCACCAACTTGGCGCAATTACGCTCCAAAGTCGGCATGGTGTTCCAGCATTTTGAACTGTTCCCACACTTGTCTATCATTGAAAACCTGACACTGGCGCAAGTCAAAGTGCTCAAACGCGATAAAACAGAAGCGCGGGAAAAAGGGCTAAAACTGTTAGAGCGCGTCGGTCTTACCACCCACGCAGATAAATTCCCCTCTCAGTTATCTGGTGGCCAGCAACAGCGTGTCGCGATTGCCCGCGCACTGTGTATGGACCCTATCGCCATGTTGTTTGACGAACCGACGTCAGCTCTTGACCCAGAAATGATCAACGAGGTGCTGGATGTGATGGTTAAACTGGCGCTAGAGGGTATGACCATGATGGTAGTGACCCACGAAATGGGCTTCGCCCGTAAAGTGGCTAACCGGGTTATTTTCATGGATGAGGGGAAAATCGTCGAAGACAGTAACAAAGATGATTTCTTTAACAATCCTAAATCTGACCGTGCCAAAGACTTCCTGGCGAAAATTCTGCATTAACCGCTCTATCTGCCCCTCTCTATTGTAAAAGAGGGGCAAATAACATTTTACGGGCTTTAAGGCTGGAAAGGCCGGCGATTAAATTGGTCATGGCCACATTTAGGGCAAAGCGGCAACACTTCTGGGGTATAAAAAGCCAGGTGGTAATGGCATTTTTCACAGACCAAATTCCCCAGCCCGACCACCTCGCCACTGTGATAAACCCCATGATGACTGACATCTTTGAACACCTCACGCCACTCCAATTGCGTTTTGTCGGTGATATCAGCCAGCTCCTGCCATAAACTTTCTTTAATAACTCGCATGAATACGCTATCAGTAAATTCATCCTTACTTTCTTCATAGCTACGAGCAAATTCTTCCAAATCGCGCCGTACCGCCTGAATAATTTGCTCAACTTCACTACGGGTTAAGTCTTCTACCGCATCTAACCGCTGTTCAGCGCTGTCCACCAGCTTATCGATATCACGTTCACCATTTTTCAAGCGTTCAGTCAGTGATGCCACCAACTCACGATAATATTGAGCTACCTTGTTCATACAGTCTCCTCGATCCACGATTGTGATGAAGCAAATTGTGATAAAGCAAATTGTGATAAAGCAAAAGTTGTGACAAAGAAATAGGGATAAAGTGCCTACTTTGCTTACTTCGCTCCTGTTATCTGCGGGTACTTACTTTGATATTAAAGCTAACGTTAATAATTTTAGTCGTAAATGACTGAAGTCACGTCATCATCAGCTTGTTCTCGCCCCACTTTGATGATTTCTGCCATTCACTGCGCAGAAAATGCCTCCTGTAGGATGCAGAGTGTTGTTGCCGCTGCCGCTTATCAGCTATGCTATGCGGATCTCTCTTTATGATATGAAACAGATGATGCTACAGGCGTAGCTGTTTTTCACTATAGGACCACCGGCCGCCATGCAAGAGCAATACCGCCCAGAAGATATCGAAACGCAAGTACAGCTTCACTGGCAAGAGAAGCAAACTTTTAAAGTCACTGAAGATACCAGCAAAGAAAAATATTACTGCCTATCCATGCTGCCGTATCCGTCAGGGCGCCTACATATGGGGCACGTTCGTAACTACACCATTGGTGATGTTATCTCCCGCTACCAGCGCATGCTGGGCAAAAACGTGTTACAGCCTATCGGTTGGGATGCATTTGGTCTGCCGGCTGAAGGCGCGGCGGTCAAAAACAACACCGCACCTGCCCCTTGGACTTACGACAACATCGAATATATGAAGAACCAGTTAAAATTACTGGGCTTCGGTTATGACTGGGATCGCGAGATTGCCACCTGTAAACCTGATTATTACCGTTGGGAACAGTGGTTTTTCACCAAGTTGTATGAAAAAGGCATGGTCTACAAAAAGACCTCCGCGGTTAACTGGTGTCCACACGACTTAACTGTGCTGGCTAACGAGCAAGTGATCGACGGCTGCTGCTGGCGCTGTGATACCAAAGTTGAACGCAAAGAAATTCCACAGTGGTTCATTAAAATCACCGATTACGCTGACCAATTGCTTAATGACCTGGACCAGCTGGAAAGCTGGCCAGAACAAGTTAAGACCATGCAACGTAACTGGATTGGCCGCTCTGAAGGGGTTGATATCGTTTTCGCTGTCGCCGACAGCGAAGAAAAACTCTCCGTCTACACCACTCGCCCAGACACCTTTATGGGTGTGACCTACCTGGCGGTTGCTGCGGGCCATCCATTGTCATTGCAAGCCGCGGCCACCCACCCGGCACTGGCTGATTTTGTTGCTGAATGCCGCAACACCAAAGTTGCCGAAGCTGAAATGGCCACGATGGAGAAAAAAGGCATGGCAACCGGCCTGTACGCTATCCATCCACTGACGGGTGAAAAACTGCCTATCTGGGCGGCTAACTTTGTCTTGATGGATTACGGCACCGGCGCAGTCATGGCGGTTCCAGGTCACGATGCTCGTGACTGGGAATTTGCGACCAAATATAACCTGCCAATCAAACCGGTCATTTTAGCGGCTGATGGCAGTGAGCCAGACTTAAGTCAGGAAGCGATGACCGAAAAAGGCACCCTGTTTAACTCGGGTGAGTTTGATGGTCTGAATTATGAAGATGGCTTCAATGCTATCGCCGACAAACTGGTCGATCTGGGTGTCGGTCAGCGCAAAGTCAATTACCGCCTGCGTGACTGGGGTGTTTCCCGTCAACGCTATTGGGGCGCGCCTATCCCGATGGTGACACTGGAAGACGGCACCGTAGTGCCGACACCTGAAGATCAACTGCCGGTTATCCTGCCGGAAGATGTCGTCATGGATGGCATTACCAGCCCGATCAAGGCCGACCCTGAGTGGGCTAAAACCACCGTCAATGGTATGCCTGGCCTGCGGGAAACCGATACTTTCGATACCTTTATGGAATCTTCCTGGTATTACGCGCGCTACACCTGCCCACAATATGATGAAGGGATGCTGGATCCGGCGGCGGCTAACTATTGGCTGCCAGTCGATCAATACATCGGCGGGATTGAACATGCCATCATGCACCTGATGTATTTCCGCTTCTTCCACAAACTGCTGCGCGATGCCGGCCTGGTGAATTCAGACGAACCCGCCAAGCGCCTGCTGTGTCAGGGTATGGTGCTGGCAGATGCCTTCTACTATGCCGGCACTAGCGGTGAGCGCATCTGGGTTTCTCCCGCTGATGCTATTGTTGAGCGCGATGACAAAGGCCGCATTGTTAAAGCAGCCGATGCCGAAGGCCATGAACTGGTTTATGCCGGTATGAGCAAAATGTCGAAATCGAAAAATAACGGTATCGACCCACAAATCATGGTAGAAAAATACGGTGCCGACACCGTGCGCCTGTTTATGATGTTTGCTTCACCAGCAGAAATGACGCTGGAGTGGCAGGAATCTGGTGTAGAAGGCGCTAACCGCTTCCTGAAACGCGTCTGGCGCTTGGTGTTTGACCACACCACTAAAGGGGCGGTAGCCGCACTGGATATCGCTAGCCTGACGGAAGAACAAAAATCTTTACGTCGTGAGTTGCACAAAACAATTGCCAAAGTCACTGATGACGTGGGCCGCCGTCAAACGTTCAATACCGCCATTGCTGCGGTGATGGAGTTGATGAACAAGCTGGGCCGCGCACCTCAGGAAACTGAGCAAGACCGCGCTCTGTTGCAAGAAGCATTGCTGGCAGTGGTGCGTATGCTATATCCATTCACCCCTCACGTTTGCTTCAGCTTGTGGCAAGCTCTGGGTGGCGAAGGTGATATTGATATCGCGCCATGGCCAATTGCAGATGAACAAGCAATGGTCGAAGACTCTAAATTAGTGGTCATACAGGTTAATGGCAAAGTGCGGGGCCGAATTACTGTGCCTGCCGATGCCACTGAGCAGCAAGTCCGTGAGCGCGCTGGTCAAGAGCACTTGGTGGCTAAATACCTGGATGGCGTTACCGTGCGTAAAGTCATCTATGTCCCAGGCAAACTGCTTAACCTGGTTGTAGGTTAAGACAAGGAGGAGTTGTGCGACATCGTATTCTGACGCTGTTGCTGGGGTTGGCGGTGCTGGTCACCGCTGGCTGTGGCTTTAATTTGCGGGGCACCACTCAGGTGCCACCTGAGCTACAAAAACTGTTGCTGGAAAGTAGCGACCCTTATGGCCCGTTAACTCGTGCGATACGCCAACAGTTGCGTTTAAGTAACGTCACTATTGTTGATGACCCGATGCGTAAGGACCTACCGATACTACGGATTATTGGCTCATCCCAGAGTCAGAATACAGTGTCAGTCTTCCGTAACGGTGTGACGGCGGAGTATCAGTTAGTCTTGCATGTACAGGCGCAAGTTCTGATTCCAGGTCATGATATTTACCCAATACAGGTCAATGTCTTCCGTACTTTCTTCGATAACCCGCTAACAGCACTGGCGAAAGCGGCGGAAGCCGATGTTTTACGTCAGGAAATGCGTGATCAGGCGGCTCAACAGTTAGTGCGTAAGCTTTTGGTTGTGCATGCTGCTGAAGTGCAAAATGCGCGGGAAAATGGCGATGCACTAACGAAAGGTAATACTGCTCCTGGTGCCGCTAAAACGGCTGTTGTCGAAGAAATCAATATTGGCAAACCTGCTGTCAGTACCCCGGCCCAATGATCCGAGTCTATCCTGAACAACTTGTCGCGCAGCTCCATGAGGGGCTGCGTGCTTGTTATCTGTTATGTGGTAACGAACCCTTATTGTTACAGGAAAGCCAAGACCATATTCGCCGTGTAGCAATATCCCATGATTTCACCGAGCATTTCAGTTTCGCGCTGGATGCTCACACTGAATGGGACAATATTTTTAGTCTTTGTCAGGCACTGAGTTTATTTGCCAGCCGCCAAACTCTTCTATTGAGTTTCCCGGACAGCGGATTGACCGCGCCAATGAATGAACAGTTAGTTAAATTATCTGGCTTGCTGCACCCTGATATCTTGCTGATATTGCGGGCAAACAAGCTGACTAAGGCGCAAGAAAACAGCGCTTGGTTTAAGGCCCTCAGCCAGAATGGTGTTTTTGTCAGTTGCCAAACACCAGAACAAGCGCAGCTTCCACGCTGGGTAAGTATTCGCGCTAAGAGTCTGAATCTAGAGGTAGATGATGCCGCCGTTCAACTGCTTTGCTACTGCTATGAAGGTAACTTGCTGGCGTTATCACAAGCATTGGAACGGCTCTCCTTGCTTTACCCTGACGGCAAACTAACACTGCCCAAAGTAGAGCAAGCCGTCAACGACGCCGCACATTTCACCCCGTATCACTGGCTTGATGCCTTACTGGCAGGGAAAAGCAAACGCGCCTGGCATATTCTGCAACAATTGCAGCAGGAAGACAGTGAGCCAGTTATCTTACTGCGCACACTTCAGCGCGAATTATTACAGTTGTTAACGCTAAAGCGCCGAATGGGACAAGTGCCACTGAGAACTTTATTTGACCAATTCAAAGTGTGGCAAAATCGCCGTCCGATGATGACTCAAGCACTACAGCGCCTTTCCATGCAACAACTGCAACAAGCTGTGCATTTATTAGCACAGATAGAAGTCCGTCTGAAACAGGACTATGGTCAGTCAGTCTGGCCGGAGTTAGAAACACTATCTATGCTGATGTGTGGAAAAAATTTACCTGAGAGTTTTTTTGATGCCGAATAAATCCCCGACTCGCACGCTGTTTGCCCTGTTCGGTGGGACTTTTGACCCCATTCATTATGGTCATTTAAAGCCAGTTGAAGCATTGGCTCAACAAGTCGGTTTACAACACATTATTTTGTTGCCTAATCATGTCCCTCCGCATCGTCCGCAACCTGAAGCCAATGCACAACAGCGGCTAAAAATGGTCGAACTGGCAGTGGCCGACAATCCTTTGTTCAGCGTTGATTCACGCGAGTTATTACGCGACAGCCCATCATTCACCATTGATACACTGGAAGCACTGCGTAAAGAACGTGGTGCTACACAGCCTTTAGCGTTTATTATTGGGCAAGACTCATTACTGTCGCTGCATAAATGGCATCGCTGGCAATCATTGCTAGATGTGTGTCACTTGTTGGTTTGCGCTCGCCCTGGCTACTCGCAAACACTGGAAACACCTGAATTACAGCAATGGCTTGATGCCCATCGTGTCTTTGAACCAGAGGCGTTAAGCCTGCGGCCCCATGGGGCAATCTATCTGGCAGACACACCTTTATTGAACATTTCTGCTACCGATATTCGCCATCGGCGTCATAATGGCGAAAGTTGCGATGACTTACTGCCTCGTGCAGTACAGCGATATATTGAGTTACAAGGTTTGTATCGCCAAAAAAATTGAAGTTGCAGGTAGGCAGCAAGAGAATGACAAATCGGTCTGAACCGATTTGAACAGCATTTATGCTAGCCCGTAGGGTGAGCCTCAAGGATGAGGCTCATTAGCCCCGATGAGCTTACTCAGGTAAGTGATTCAGGTGAGTGAACGTAGCGAACACTCCTGCGGCTTCAAGTATGAAGGCGGTTCGTGGCTGAGGGTTTATATCGCGATGCATTTACCCATGTTATACTCCGCCGCTAAATTTCAGGTATTCGCTGAAAAAACGTTACATTCTAACTGTTCATACCGGTAACTGTTCGCGGGATCTCCTGCAAACAATACTTAAGAACGTTATATACCCAAAGAATTTGACGTTGCAGGTAGGCAGCCAGCGCACGAATCCCGAAGAGCTTACATGAGTAAGTGACTCGGGTGAGAAAGTGTAGCTAACACCCCTGCTACTTCAAGTACGAAGGGTATAGACAGAAATCACCCGAGGGGGAACCTTTGCAAGGTAAAGCGCTCCAAGAATTTGTTATCGACAAGCTCGATGATTTAAAAGGCCAAGACATTATCACTCTGGATGTTCAGGGTAAGTCCAGCATCACTGATTTCATGATTATTTGTACCGGGACGTCCACTCGCCATGTTATGGCACTGGCAGATAATCTGGTTCAGGAATCGCGCGCGGCCGGCATGATACCTTTTGGTATCGAAGGTCAGGGTGTCTCTGACTGGGTCGTCGTCGACTTAGGCGAAGTCATTGTGCATGTGATGCAAGAAGAAAGTCGCCGTATTTACGAACTGGAAAAACTCTGGAGCTAAGCGGTGAAACTGCAACTGGTAGCCGTCGGTACAAAAATGCCAGACTGGGTGCAGACAGGTTTTATCGATTACCTGCGCCGCTTTCCCAAAGACATGCCCTTCGAGCTGGTAGAGATACCCGCAGGTAAACGGGGTAAAAATGCGGACATCAAACGCATTTTGGAAAAAGAAGGCGAGCTAATGCTGGCGGCGGTTGGGAAAAACAACCGCATTGTCACGCTGGATATCCCAGGGACCCCCTGGGAGACTCCACAGTTGGCTCAACAATTAGAACGCTGGAAGCAAGATGGCCGAGATGTCAGTTTGCTGATTGGCGGGCCGGAAGGGTTAGCCCCGGCCTGTAAAGCCGCCGCCGAGCAGAGCTGGTCGCTCTCTCCGCTGACGCTACCTCATCCTTTAGTGCGTGTTTTAGTGGCCGAAAGCCTCTATCGCGCCTGGAGTATTACGACCAATCACCCTTATCACCGGGAATAAGTGGGCGATGAATCTGAGTGAAGTGGTAACCCTAAATAGAGTGAAGTCAGTAGCAGGATGAAAAAAGAACCTAATCCTTTTCGCGACTATTCGGCTGAATCAGCCTTGTTTGTCCGTCGTGCCCTGGTGGCCTTTCTTGGTATCCTGCTGCTTAGCGGAGTATTGGTCGCAAACCTGTACAATTTGCAGATAGTCCGTTTTGAAGACTATCGCACCCGTTCCAATGAAAACCGTATTAAGTTGGTTCCCATCGCCCCGAGCCGTGGCATGATATTTGACCGTAACGGCACCCCACTGGCGATGAACCGGACAATTTATCAGTTAGAGCTGATGCCGGAAAAAATTGAAGATCTCCCTGCCACCCTCAATGCACTGCGCCCGGTAGTGGATCTGACGGATGAGGATATCGCCAATTTTGAAAAAGAGCGTAAGCGCTCACGCCGATTTACTTCAATTGCGGTCAAAACACCGCTCTCCGAAGTACAAGTCGCTCGCTTCGCCGTTAATCAATTCCGCTTCCCCGGCATTGAAGTCAAAGGCTATCAGCGCCGCTTCTACCCTTATGGTTCAGCACTGACACACGTCATTGGCTATGTTTCCAAGATTAATGATAAAGACGTCGAACGCCTGGATAAAGACGGGATTCTCGCTAACTATGCAGCAACGCACGATATCGGTAAGCTAGGTATTGAACGCTATTATGAGTCTGTGCTGCACGGAAAAACCGGTTATGAAGAAGTTGAAGTGAATAACCGTGGCCGAGTAATCCGCCAACTGCATGAGCAGCCGCCACAGGCCGGTAAAGATATTTATCTGACGATTGATTTGCATCTGCAAACCTATATTGAGCAATTGTTGAGTGGCAGCCGCGCGGCGGTTGTCGTTACCGACCCACGAACCGGTGGGATTTTAGCCTTGGTATCCAATCCTAGCTATGACCCTAACTTGTTTGTTGATGGCATCTCCAATAAAGATTATCAAGGGCTATTGAACGACCCGAATCGCCCACTGATAAACCGTGCCACTCAAGGTGTTTACCCGCCCGCTTCGACGGTAAAACCTTATATTGCTGTTTCGGCTCTCAGTGCCGGTGTTATCACCAAAAATACCAGTCTGTTTGACCCCGGCTGGTGGCAACTGCCCGGTTCAGAAAAACGTTTTCGCGACTGGAAGAAATGGGGCCATGGCCGGTTGAATGTCACCAAAGCGCTGGAAGAGTCGGCCGACACCTTCTTCTATCAGGTCGCTTATGACATGGGGATTGACCGTTTATCCTCATGGATGACCAAATTCGGTTATGGTGAATATACCGGTATCGACTTATCCGAAGAACGGGCTGGCCTGATGCCGACTCGCGAATGGAAACAAAAACGCCATAAAAAGCCATGGTATCAAGGGGATACTATCCCTGTAGGTATCGGTCAGGGATATTGGACTGCCACCCCTATCCAGATGGCAAAAGCATTGACGACTCTGATTAATGATGGTGCGGTTAAAACACCGCATTTGTTGCAAAGCACCCGCATTGATGGCGTTTTAGTGCCTTATAAACAAGAAGATACCACTCAAATTGGTGATATACATTCCGGTTACTGGGAAATCGCCAAAGATGGCATGTATGGTGTAGCCAACCGCCCTAACGGAACAGGCCGTAAGTTCTTTGAAGGTACGCCGTATAAGGCTGCGGTAAAATCTGGTACGGCGCAGGTTTACAGTTACGAAACCTACAATGCTCATAAAGTGGCCGAGCATTTGCGTGACCATAAATTAATGGTCGCCTATGCCCCCTATGAAAACCCGACGGTATCTGTCGCCATGATCTTAGAAAATGGCGGTGCCGGGCCTGCGGTGGGGACAATTACTCGTCAAATTCTCGACCATATCTTGTTGGGCGATAACAACACTGAATTACCGGACGCGGCTCCTCTGCCTCCGGGAGTTGAAGCAGACTAGCGAAAGCAAATTAGTTGAAGCGGATTAAGGTAACTCATGACTGATAATCAACAAAAAGGCTCTTTGTGGTACAAAATGCACATTGACCTGCCGTTTCTAATTTGCGTATTGGCGCTGCTGGCTTATAGCGCCTTCGTGATGTGGAGCGCTAGCGGTCAAGACATCGGCATGATGGAACGCAAGGTAGGTCAAATTGCGATGGGCTTGGTTGTGATGCTGGTGATGGCGCAGATACCGCCCCGCGTCTACGAAAGTTGGGCGCCCTATCTCTATTTCGTTTGTGTCATTTTACTGGTGCTGGTCGATGCATTTGGGCAAATCAGTAAAGGGGCACAGCGCTGGCTGGATTTGGGTTTTATCCGCTTCCAACCCTCTGAAATTGCGAAAATTGCGGTTCCATTGATGGTCGCCCGTTTTATGAACCGTGACGTCTGCCCACCCTCATTGAAAAATACCGGCATTGCACTGATTTTAATCTTTATGCCGACGTTATTAGTCGCCGCGCAACCCGACCTTGGCACCTCTATCCTGGTCGCCGCCTCCGGGTTATTCGTTTTGTTCCTTTCGGGCATGAGCTGGCGCTTAATCGCGATTGCCGCTGTTTTGGTTGCTGCATTTATTCCTATCCTGTGGTTCTTCCTGATGCATGGCTACCAACGCGATCGCGTGATGATGCTGCTGGACCCGGAAAGTGACCCTCTTGGGGCTGGCTATCATATTATTCAGTCTAAAATTGCTATTGGTTCCGGTGGTTTATCAGGTAAAGGCTGGCTACATGGAACTCAGTCACAGCTGGAATTCTTACCCGAGCGCCATACAGACTTTATCTTTGCCGTGTTAGCCGAAGAATTGGGCTTAATTGGTGTGCTGGTGTTATTAGCCCTTTATCTGTGCCTTATTATGCGCGGCCTGGTGATTGCGGCCCACGCGCAAACTACCTTCGGCCGGGTGATGGTCGGGGGGTTAATGCTGATACTCTTTGTCTACGTGTTTGTTAACATCGGTATGGTAAGTGGAATTTTACCGGTGGTTGGCGTACCTTTGCCTTTGGTCAGCTATGGAGGCTCGGCGCTGATAGTGCTGATGGCCGGGTTTGGTATCGTGATGTCGATACATACTCATCGAAAAATGTTATCTAAGAATTTATAGAGGTGAGCAATGCGTAAGGAATGGCTTTGGATAGGCATCGCAGGCGTGCTGTTATCAGCATGTACCAGTCAGCCTCCGGCACCCCAGCAACAAGTGCAGCAAACATACAGCGGCCCGGTGGAAGAAATCGGCGGTGCAGAGCCTCGCTATGAGCCCTTTAATCCTAATTTTAATCAAGATTATAAGGTTAATGGCCAGTCCTATAGCATTGTCAAAGACCCACAAAACTTCAGTCAGGTTGGCCTCGCGGCGTGGTATGGCGAAGAGGCCAATGGCAACACCACGGCTACTGGCGAAACTTTTGATCCCAACGCATTGACAGCGGCCCACCCCACTCTGCCTATCCCAAGCTATGTGCGAGTCACTAACATTAGCAATGGTCGCCAGATTGTGGTTCGAGTCAACGACCGCGGCCCTTACACGCCAGGTCGGGTGATCGATTTATCCAAAGCGGCAGCTGACCGCCTAAATATTTCAAATAATACCAAAGTGAAGATTGATTTTATCAATGTGGCACCGGATGGCTCATTATCTGGACCCGGTATGGTGGGTACCACTATCGCGAAGCAAAGTTATGCATTGCCAAGCCGCCCAGACTTGACTTCCAGCGAGATGGGCACCCCAGTTCAACAGGATGCTCCCGCAGTCAGTGCGCCTGTCCGTCCTATTGATAATAGTCATTTGTCCGGTGCCGATGCTACCCAGCCGGTGGCCCCACAAAGCAGTGGCTTCCTGCGTGCATCAACGCCAGTTCCGGCGGGAGTGCTGGAAAGCTCAGAACCCACGGCAGTGAGTTCACAACCTGTACAGCCGCCGGTAGTCGCCAACCCCGGCCCGGTGACCTCGTCAGCGGCCGCAACGCCGTCATCGGGTGGTTATGTGGTTCAAGTCGGTGCGTTGAGTGATGCGCAGCGGGCGCAAACCTGGCAGCAAAGTTTGAGCCAACGTTTTGGTGTACCGGGGAAAGTGACCGCCAATGGTAGCGTACACCGCGTTCAACTTGGGCCATTCAGCAGCCGCCAGCAGGCCGTTGAACTGCAACAACGCCTGTCGAGCGAAGCTCAGCAGCAGTCATTTGTGGTGGCGGCACCTTAAATCATACATACCTTGTAGCAATTTAAGGCCCGTCTACTAAAAATAACCGTAACTCTCAGTCCAAACAGGATGTTACGGTTAAAACCATAAACGCTACATCGTTTATAACCAAATTAATTGGCGTTGCAGCAAGGCAGCAACGTCAAGTAAGAAGGCTATGGTATGATGTAGCACTTTTTTAACTTACTCCCACGGATGTTGTTGTCCTGATCATGAAATATGTAACTACTTCTCGCATTATCAAGAGCCTGACGCTCGGCACTGTCATTGTTATGAGCGCAGCTTCTGCTGCAAACGCTGATGACGTCAATTTAAAAACCATGATCCCCGGTGTGCCACAGATCGACGCGGAAGCCTACGTTCTGATTGATTACAACTCCGGCAAAGTATTAGCAGAAATGAATGCGGATGCGCGCCGCAACCCGGCTAGCCTGACCAAAATGATGACCAGCTATGTTATTGGGCAGGCAATCAAAGCAGGTAAAATCGGGCCAGAAGATATGGTCACCGTGGGTAAAGATGCCTGGGCGACTGGCAATCCAGAGTTCAAAGGCTCCTCGTTGATGTTCCTGAAACCAGGCGACCGTGTGCCGGTATCTAAACTGACCCGTGGTATCAACTTGCAATCCGGTAACGATGCTTGTGTCGCGATGGCCGATTACGTTGCCGGTAGCCAAGACTCATTCGTAAACCTGATGAACAACTATGTTAAAGCGCTGGGCCTGCAAAACACCCAGTTCAAAACCGTTCACGGTTTAGATGCTGAAGGGCAGTACAGCTCAGCACGCGATATGGCTCTCATTGGTCAAGCACTGATCCGTGATGTACCGGATGAATACGCTATTTATAAAGAGAAAGAATTCACCTTCAACAATATCCGTCAAATGAACCGTAATGGTTTGTTGTGGGACACTAGCCTGAATGTTGATGGTATTAAAACCGGCCATACTGAAGCCGCTGGTTATAATCTGGTGGCATCAGCCACTGATGGGCAAATGCGCTTGATTTCAGCCGTCTTGGGGGGCCACACTTATAAAGGCCGTGAAACCGAGAGTAAAAAACTGCTGACTTGGGGCTTCCGTTTCTTTGAAACCGTCGCGCCACTGAAAGTCGGTAAAGAATTTGCTTCTGAACCGGTCTGGTTTGGTGACAGCGACCGCGTACAGTTAGGGGTTGATAAAGACGTTTATCTGACAATCCCGCGTGGCCGGATGAAAGACCTGAAGGCCAGCTATGTGCTTAATACCCCTGAAATTCATGCGCCACTGGCAAAGAATCAAGTTGTCGGGATGATTAACTTCCAGTTGGATGGCAAAACCATCGATCAACGCCCACTGGTGGTAATGAATGAAGTTAAAGAAGGTGGTATCTTCAGCCGCATGGTGGATTACATCAAGCTCATGTTCCACCGCTGGTTTGGCTAGGCCCTGGCTTGAAAAGCCACAAATAAGCCCCATATTACAAATAATGTCAAACTCCCGCCCCGGCGGGAGTTATAATTTTATAGTCGGCAATTTTTATTGTTATCTTAATACCTATCCGGCAATAATTTTTTCGACAACAAACTGTCCGTCAACCCCAGGAGCGCACATGAAAACTAAACTGAATGAACTGCTTGAGTTCCCTTGCCCCTTTACCTACAAAGTTATGGGCATTGCTGAACCTCAACTGGTTAACCAGGTGGTTGAAGTGGTACAGCGCCATGCTCCGGGCGATTATACCCCCGAAGTAAAACCGAGCAGCAAAGGCAACTATCACTCCGTTTCCATCACCATCACAGCGACCCATATCGATCAGGTGGAAACGCTGTATGAAGAATTAGGTAACCTGGAACTGGTCAGAATGGTGCTGTAACGCTATTCCAATACTGCCTTTTCACCTATGGTCCGAACGGCTGACTCAGCTTTCGGGCCTTATTTTTATCTCTAAATTATTCCTTCAATCACCAAACTATCTCTTTCAATCGCCAAAATAGTGGCTCCTCACTGCTGGGCTGGTATACTGACGCTACCATTTCTGTAACCAGATGATGCCTCGCTTGCAACAACACAAGATCATTTTACGCCAGCTAGGGTTACAACCCTATGCCCCCGTATCTCAAGCCATGCATAATTTCACTGAGTTTCGCACCAATAGCAGCGCGGATGAAATCTGGCTGGTTGAGCATCAGCAAGTTTTTACTCAGGGTCAGGCAGGAAAAGCTGAACATGTTCTGATGCCCGGAGATATTCCGATTATCCAAAGTGACCGAGGGGGCCAGGTCACCTACCATGGCCCTGGTCAGCAAGTCATGTATATCATGATTGACCTCAAGCGCGCCAAATTGGGCGTGCGGCAATTAGTCACCGCGATTGAGAATACTGTCATTGAGACGCTAGCTCATTTTGGCATTGATTCACGGGCTCGCCCGGATGCTCCCGGTGTGTATGTTGGCCAACAGAAAATTTGCTCATTGGGCCTGCGTATTCGTCGAGGCTGCTCATTTCACGGTCTGGCACTCAATGTCGCCATGGATTTGGAGCCATTCCAGCGCATCAATCCATGTGGTTACGCCGGAATGCAAATGACCCAGGTCAGCGCGCTAAAAACGGGCACTACTATTGCCGATATCCAACCCATATTAGTGCGCGAGTTTACCCGTGAATTAGGCTATTCACCGGCAGAACAGCAACCTTGGTCATTGGCTGACTATTTGCCTGTCGGCACCCAATAGTCCAATAACTGTCAATATGGGGTGTTCAAATACCCTATAGCATCCCATTTACAAACGCCTACAAAATTGGGGGCTGAATGGGACGGGCTAAAGATGATATAATTTTTAAACAATTTTCAAAAATTTTTTAACGAACGCCACATCCCGTTGAATTTAATGAAAAATCTCAAATTGAGAGATTCAGAACTGGAACCTGTACGATTATGAGTAAACCGATTCAGATGGAACGCGGCGTCAAATACCGCGACGCAGATAAAATGGCGTTAATCCCGATTAAAACCGTGGTTACCGAACGCCAAGAGCTGCTACGAAAACCCGAGTGGATGAAAATCAAGCTTCCTGCTGACTCCAGCCGCATTCAGGGTATCAAGGCTGCAATGCGTAAAAATGGTCTGCACTCGGTTTGCGAAGAGGCCTCCTGCCCTAACCTGTCGGAGTGCTTTAACCACGGTACCGCAACATTTATGATCCTCGGGGCAATTTGTACCCGCCGTTGTCCATTCTGCGACGTTGCCCATGGTCGCCCGGTAACACCGGATGCCAATGAACCAGAAAAACTGGCTCAGACCATTAAAGATATGGGTTTGCGCTATGTCGTTATCACGTCTGTTGACCGGGATGATTTGCGTGATGGGGGTGCTCAGCACTTTGCAGATTGCATCTCAGCCATTCGAGCCAAGAATCCAACGATTAAAATAGAAACGCTAGTGCCTGATTTCCGTGGCCGTATGGATCGCGCATTAGATATTCTGACTGTCACGCCACCGGATGTATTTAACCATAACCTGGAAAACGTTCCTCGGGTATATCGTCAGGTTCGCCCAGGGGCTAACTATGAATGGTCGCTTAAATTATTGGAGCGCTTTAAAGAAGCTCATCCAGATATTCCTACCAAGTCTGGATTAATGGTGGGTTTAGGTGAGACTAATGCCGAAATTGTGGAAGTTATGCATGATTTACGCCGCCACGGCGTCACTATGCTAACGTTAGGGCAATATTTACAACCTAGCCGCCACCATTTACCGGTACAGCGCTATGTCAGCCCGGCAGAGTTTGATGAGATGAAAGCGGAAGCAATGGCAATGGGCTTCACCCATGCGGCTTGTGGCCCATTTGTGCGTTCCTCTTACCATGCAGACTTGCAAGCAAAAGGGTTGGAAGTTAAATAAGCAAATTGACCTGAATATATGTTCAGGCCAATTTGGATGAAATATTTTATTACACCTTAAATAATAAATAACCAAAAACGGATTTCCATTGGAGATCCGTTTTTAATTGTCAGCCTGTTTCCATTATCAACCCGTTTACATTATCAACCACAGAACAATTGCTGATAATACCCCGGCTAATGCATGATCATTCTTCTATGGCGACCTAGATGGCGGCTAAGCAAGTATAATCAGTCTTTATGCTCGATCGGCGGTTTGGCTTCTGTTGCTGTTTTAGACTCAGCGGTCGTGCTGGCTGGCGGAGCATCATCATTGCCCATGGCCTTTTTAAAACCTTTCAAGGCTGCACCTAAGTCCGCCCCCAGCGTGCGCAATTTGCTGGTACCAAACAACAACACAATCAATATGCCGACTACCAATAATTTGGTAATACTGAGACCTTCCATACACACCTTCTTGATTAGCACTGTTTATTAAAGCATGGGCTATTTACGAATAAATTGCCGATTAAAACAAGAGTAATATGTAACAGATTTCGTTAGTGAACTATGATTTACTCAGAGTCTTTTCTCACTTATTTTGACTCATTCCGGATGAGACATTGCCGTTAACATCCCCCCAAAGCAGAAAAAACGAGGGAATCGCCAATTGCCTTATTCAAGTAGAATAAATACCCGCCGATCTGGGTTAAGTTTTGCTAAAAGGACTTATTTACCTCGCGTATTTGGCTTAGGCGTTGGTATGTTTTGTGTCGGCTCAGTACTCTACACTCAGAATGCTCCATTATGGCTTTGGTTCATGCTCGTCCTTAATGGATTAGTCTGGCCACATATTTCATACCTACTGGCCACACGCTCTGAACAACCGTTTGAACAAGAAATCATCAATATGAAAATAGACTCAGCACTAGGTGGTGTCTGGGTCGCAATAATGTCATTCAATGCTCTGCCGTCCGTCGTGATTCTTTCAATGATGAGCATGAACAATATTGCTTCTGGCGGGAAAAACGTTTTTTGCAAAGGCCTTGCATTGCAGATTGCCTGTAGTTTACTGACTGCATGGATATTTAATTTGCCCTTTAAACCTGAGACCTCGCCACTCCAGGTCTATGCCTGTTTACCGATGATAATTATCTATCCGTCTCTACTTGGATTAGTCACCTATCGAACTGCAAAACGCCTGGCCGAAAATAAAGAAGAGTTATTGCGTATTAGTGTCAGGGATGGATTAACCGGGCTTTATAACCGCAGACATTGGGAACATCAACTACATAATCAATTTGATAGTTGTCGACGCTACCAACACGGTGCCACACTTATTTTACTTGATATTGATAACTTCAAATCGATTAATGATACCTTTGGTCATGCAGTGGGTGATGAAGCAATTACTGTTCTTGCCGAAGAATTATTACTAGGGCTGCGAGCCATCGACATTGTTGGCCGTTACGGCGGGGATGAGTTCGGTGCTATTTTGCCTAATACTACAGCAGAACAAACACGGGAAGTATTAATGCGAATTCAGGAAAAACTGGCTGATTTAGTTTTTACCCAAGCTCCCTCCTTGCAGCTTAGAGTCAGTGCCGGTATCGCGGATTATCGACACGATATGATTAACTATCAGCAATGGCTAAAAGCCGCCGACTCCGCACTGTATCTGGCAAAAGACAATGGCCGTAACCGTATTGAACTAGCAAGCTGAATAACGGCAAAGTACCGGCATAGTGTTATATCTAAAGAAAGGTGTTTATGTTTAATACATTACTGGCAGTATTTATTGGTGGTGGAGTGGGTAGCGTTGCCCGTTGGCTAGTCAGTATGAAGCTAAACAGTTTTTCACCCAATATCCCAGTGGGTACGCTTATTGTAAACTTGGTTGGCGCTTTTATTATCGGCCTGACATTAGCACTATTCACCCGAATTACACACATTGACCCCGTTTGGAAGTTACTGATTACCACGGGTTTTTGCGGTGGTCTGACGACATTTTCAACTTTTTCTGTTGAAGTTGTCTATTTACTTCAGGATGGGAAATTAGCTTGGGCGGCAGGTACGGTTGCACTTAATCTGGCCGGTTCACTTACTATGACTATGCTGGCTTTCATATTAGTTAATTACTTTGCTGGTCAATAATCGCGGGCAAGACAGCGCTATTTTTTACATCGTCTTAATGTTTTCTTAATCTACAGACTGGATAATTATTTAGCTAAGAACAGTAACCGCTGGGGTGACTGATGTGCTGGATAAATCCTATGTTTAGTTTACCTAAAACAGGAACCGAATGGCTGGCAGTCATTTTTTGCCTATTAATCACCGCCGCCTTCTTAAAGGCATATCTCTTTTAGTTAATTCTCTCCGGGCTAGAAATAAAAAACCCGCCTGATAACAATGAGGCGGGTTTTAAGAAATATGGGCTACTTAGATAGCGATAACATTAGCAGCAGATGGCCCTTTGGCACCGTTCGTGATTTCAAATTCTACACGCTGGCCTTCAGCAAGAGTTTTGAAACCGTTGCTAGCGATGGCTGAGAAATGAACGAAAACGTCCTTGCTGCCATCTTCTGGGGTAATGAAACCAAAGCCTTTAGATTCATTGAACCACTTAACGCTACCTTTAATCTTAGACATCAAACTTACCTTTACGTGAATGTTGGACACAAAATGTGTGTCCAATACAGTACAGCAATAGAACCGTTTTTTGTCCACGGTAGAGGTCACAAAAATTAGATAAAAAGTGAAAAAGCCAGCTTTTCTGCTCAATTACTAGCACAGAAATCCATATTTTTTTCTTTTACAACACACCCTAAAGGGCTTGAAGAAAGCACCAGACTGTATCTGAAAGCGATTCACCTGTATTATACTTACCCATTGGATACGCTAATATGAGATGCATGATGAACGGTAGAATAACAACTTTTTTTGAAGATAAAGGCTTTGGTTTTATCACCGATGAGAACGGAGATAACCGTTATTTTCACGTTATTAAAGTTGCTAATCCCGAGATGATCAAAAAAGGCGCGGAAGTCACTTTCGAACCGACAACCAATACTAAAGGGTTATCCGCATTTGCAGTGAAAGTGGCCGTTGAGAGCAAATACATATTTATTGCCAATGAGAGAATCAAACTCACCAGTATCAAGTCATTCAATACCTTTACTAAAGAAGTTCCTGCACAGGCTGAAGTCGATAAAGCCAATACCATCCTTTCAGTCAATTTACTGATGAATAAAATCCGACCGCAGGAAGAAGATATTTCAGAAAAAACCGTGCCATTGAAAATGTTATCAATAACGACGTTCCAAAATACTACATACACATTCTCTGAGCATGAAGTTGATATCGACAGTACGATTGCCAAGTTGAAGAGTATTTAGTCTGGGTTTTGTTTTTTTACCGAAACAACGCGGCATCGCAACCCATAAACAGCCCCAAATAACTTTGGGGCTGTTCGGGGGCTTCCCGGGGTTTTGAAGCGGCATCCCTGCCCGCTAGCACAAGAAAATCCCTTTGGTATTCTCTGGTGTCGACGGAAAAGCAAGCAAAATTCAGTCCGTTTTTACATTAACTACTTGAACATAAACATTTTAATTAACTCAACGTCAGTACGGGCACCCAATTTTTTCATGGCAGACCGTTTTTGCCCACTCACTGTTTTCTCACTCTTTTTCAAAATTCTGGCGATATCTCCGCCCGAAAACCCTTCATTGAACAATTTCAGCACGATATTTTCATTTGGCGTCAAATATTGCCGCTCTGACGATGATTGGCTTAATACTTTCGGGGATTTTCGCTCAGTTAGACTCTCTTTAAGTCCGCGAACCTTACGTTTAAAAACAGTTGAAATCTTGTTGGTAACAGTATCGATGGAGTCTTCTCTGAAGATCATCGTTACATTACTGAACCTTGGGATACCCTGTAAAAAGCTATTCAATCGGGAATCACAAATCAAAAAAACATCTGCTTCTGAAGGCGCTTTATCCAGGCGTTTTAAAGCATCGAAAAAACTAAACTCATCAACGCCAATAAAAATGATATCTGCTGAATAAAATGCTTTACGATAGAATTTAATCTCTTTTTTAAACCCTAACGATGTAAATATCTTTTTTACGATGGTTACCATACCCAACGTTTGATATTTGTCGTTATCAACGATCATACAACTTATCATATTGGCTACACCCGCTAGTGCTTCAGCACCCTATGAATTGTTAACTCACATCTGTTTGTGATGAAATAAAAGCTATTAAAAATTATGTAGATAGCCCAGAACACACCTTACTTTGCAGTAAACCATAGGGGAGCGAAGATATATATAGGATGTCAACACCGGAGAGTGTAGGAAACGTCTTTTTCTAAAAAGAATATTTCTTAGTTGTTTATTTAGCTTTAAGTCTGCCAGACGTGACAGCATTGGGATTGTATGTAAAAATAGTGAAAAATTAGTAGCCTAAACAGGAAGGTTCTAATGCTATACCTACGTTATCTGAAGCTGGATATCTCATTTAACTTTATTTTAAGCCAAACAACTTTATGAGAAACGTCGGTTTACATGCGCTGAAAACATTAAGCTGCTTTTCTGCCGTTACCTTTTATTCTGCCAGTAAAACTTGTACTGAACAGTGTTTTCTCGGTGGCGAAGTGATGAGTGTTCTGTACTTTTTATCGATTATCGCAACGCCACTTTTCTTTATGATTATTGGTTATATCGACTCGAATGATGAGATAGATCAAGCAGATATACTCAGAAAATTAAAATCTATAATAACCATTATTATTTTCTGGAACGTGCTTTTCTACTTTATCAACGAAGATGGCTTCAAGCGGGGTTACTTCCTGCAAAGTTGGCTTTTATTCAGTATTGCTATTATTTATTTAATCAACCCAATAATATCTAAGATATTAAAAAGTAACAGAACAGCAATCATAACCCTCTCGTGCCTGGTTATATTTTCTGTTTCTATCGATTTAATCAGTGCATTCAGTGAAAAACCCTACCTAATTGATTTTCCGCAATACTTTAGGTTATGGACGTGGATTTTCTATTATATGACCGGCAGGTTCCTTTGCTCCAAAGTTTGCCAAAGAATAACCAAAATGCCGAGAATACGTCTTGCAGCAAAAGTACTTCTTATCCCGACAGCAGTTTCCATGTACTTCTATGAAAGTTTTATGTCGATGTATGTCTATAAAACAGTAAATGCCAGCTATTTCCTCGATAACTTACATGTTTTAATACTGAGTTTATGCTTATTTGTCATATTTGATAACTTTGACACTCAACACGAATGGATAAAGAAAACATTAGCCTATATCAGCCCATCCATGATTGGGGTCTATATTTTGCATGATGGAATTTTCTATTTCATTGCCAGCGCATATAACTTATCGGATGTCACATTAAGGTTCACATTACTATTATCCGTATTTGCTGCATCAGTGTTGTTATCGCGGATTTTATTACTCAATAAATATACATCGCGCTTTATCTCATTTTGATTTGTGCGATCGCTAGCACGCGTCCATTTTTTTCTATGACACATGAGCATCATACCTGTACTCCTGTAAGTGTATTTGGTCAAATGAGGTGTCGGGCTGGAATCTCGTCTGGCGCGATGTCAATTTGACATGACCATGAGGGAATACGATGTCTATCTCTGCACGAAACCAGTTATCTGGAACAGTCCATGCCATTGTTGAAGGTTCAGTCAATGATGAGGTTGTTCTATTTTTAGATGGCGGTGAAAAGCTGACTACCGTCATTACTAAAACGAGCTGCAAAGCATTAGGTCTGGCGGTTGGAAAACCTGCAATTGCCTTAGTCAAAGCACCTTGGGTTATTTTGACTTCTCTGGATTGTGGTTTGAATTTTTCAGCTCGCAACCAATTTACGGGTAAAGTCCAGACCATCTCAAAAGGTGCCGTTAACTCTACTGTTGAAGTTGTTACCGTTAATGGGTTAGCACTGATTTCAGTTATTACCAATGAAAGTTTGGAAGAAATGGCGCTATCTGTAGGAAGTGAAGTCACTGCATTATTTAAAGCATCAAGTGTCATTCTTGCTACCAAGAAAGTATAAGAGCGCCCTATCTTCATAGATTCTATTTTTATCATCGAATAAGCCGCCATCAGGCGGCTTATTTAATGTCGAATGCAGGACAAAACCGCCATAAGATCACTGAGGCCGGTATATATCTCTGTAATGAGCTAATCTTTCCCGGAAAAAATCACATTCATCAGGCGAAAGTTTCGCTTCAATTTCATCAACATTTATTTTCTTTTTTTGGTTTTCCATAAAAGCAACCGTGGATGCCACAAAGTCCAGGCTGGTATGGCAATATGCTGAAACGAGTTTCTCAAGTGCTGACATATTATCCCCCTTATGTGACAAAGCACATCATGAAAGTTAACACAAATAATTATATTAAAAATGAGATCAATATCAACTTAAACAGGATTAATCTCCCGTAAGAACCCCGTCCAGTGTGACTTGATTGATTTTACTGACATTACCCTGAAATTCGATATTCTGTCGCGGATAGCTGTTTTTTAGCGGGTTTTACGTTATCGTTTGGCAAGCCAACTTGAAACTCATCATTTATAACGAGAATTGAAATGAGAAAAACGACGATAATTATGATCGCAATTGCGCTGGCAGTATTCGCTTACACGCATTTTACCGGAGCCTAGCGCCAGACCTATGTTAAAAGTCATTGCACAAGATTTTATAAAACCTGAGCACATCAGTGATGTCATGCCACTCTATAAAGAATTGGTGGAAAGAACAAAACTTGAGCCACTTTGTATTTCCTATGATTTATTTATCAATCACAAAGATCCCGGCAACTTTATTTTTATTGAAGAATGGCCAGACCAAGCAGCATTAGATATACATTGTGCTTCAGAGCATTTCAGGCGACTGGTTCCACAAATCAATCAATATCAGCGAAAAGAGTGCACATTCATGTTCATGCACCCTTTTGCAGAGTCTTTATAAGCAACTTGTTATTATGCAAGTTGCTCCTCTTCATGGTATTGATTCTGCCACATGGCTGCGTACCGGCCATTTTTCAGCAATAATGCCTCATGCCGCCCGCGTTCAACTATTGAGCCCGCTTCCATCACAATAATTTCATCGGCATCAATAATGGTGGATAAGCGGTGGGCAATAACCAGAGTAGTATGGTCGCGGCTCACTTCGCGCAGGTGGGCCTGAATTTCGCGCTCAGTATGTGTATCTAACGCGCTGGTCGCCTCATCAAAAACTAAAATAGCCGGTTTTTTAAGAATCGTGCGCGCAATCGCCACTCGCTGTTTCTCACCCCCCGATAACTTAAGCCCACGCTCCCCTACTCGCGTGTCATAACCATCTGGCAAACTAATGATAAAATCATGAATATGGGCCAGTTTCGCCGCGCGTTCTATTTCTGCAAAACTGGAAGAAGTTCTGCCGTAAGCAATGTTATAACGCAGCGTGTCATTGAAGAGCACTGTATCTTGCGGCACGATGCCAATGGCCTCACGTAAACTCGCTTGAGTCACATGGCGGATATCTTGATCATCAATATAAATCGCGCCATCAGTCACATCGTAAAACCGGAATAATAGTCGAGATAGTGTTGATTTACCGGCCCCCGATGCACCAACAACCGCCACGGTTTTGCCCGCTGGGATAGTGAAACTCACTTTATTTAGAATAGGTCTACGCGGATCATAACCAAAACTGACAGCATCAAAGCGCACTTCGCCCTTGGTCAACTGCAAAGCAGGCGCATTAGGATTATCGGTAATCTCTTTCTCCACCATCAGCAAATCAAGCATATTTTCCATATCAATTAATGCTTGCCGAATTTCGGAGTAAATAAACCCAAAGAAATTGAGCGGCTGGTACAACTGAAGAAGATAAGCATTCACTAACACAAAATCACCAATGCTCATACGACCTTGCGTGATACCTTGCGCCGCCATGGACATCATCACCACCAACCCGATGGAAATAATTGCCGTCTGCCCGAGACTTAACGCCGTAAAACTGAACTGATTTTTAATTGCAGCATATTCATACAGTTGGCGCGAAGTATTAAAGCGCTCAGCTTCAAACTCTTCATTACCAAAATATTTTACCGTTTCATAATTTATCAGGCTGTCGATAGACTTGGTGTTAGCATCTGAATTAGCTTGATTTAGCTCACGCCGAAAACGGGTTCGCCAACTGACCGCCACAACAGTAAATAGGATATAGCATGCCACTGTCGCCAGAATAGCGGCCGCAAACCAACCATCTAACAGATGCCACATAATAAGAGAGACCAGGGTTATCTCAAATAAAATGGGGAATATAGAGAACAAAATGCGGGAAAGTACTGTTGCAACCGCTTGTGTACCGCGCTCAATAGATAAAGATAGCCCGCCTGTTTGTCTGTCCAGATGAAAACGCAAACTTAGCGCATGTAATTGTTTAAATACCCGTAAACCAAGTAATCGAGTCGCATTCTGGCTGACGTGTACAAACATCACGTTACGCAATTCTTCAAATAGGGAGGCACTGACTCTCGCGACCCCATAAGCAATTATCAAGGTGATGGGGATAGCCATCATCTTGGCACTTTCACTGCTTAATGTGTCGATCATCGCCCTGTAGGCAAGGGGCACAAGTGTGGTACTGACCTTAGAAACCACCATAAATAGGACGGCGGCAATCAGGTAATAACGGAGTTTCGAGTTATTTTTAGGCCACAAATAAGGTAACAGAAACTTGAATATACGGGAGCGATCCATATTTATATATTTATCATCTCAGGTGAAATGGGAATGATTGCTTTTTTATATTCTGCCACGTATCAAGGTAATGGCCTAATAAACAAGGCAATATATTGCCCCAAATAATCATGCGTTTTTGATAACTTATCGGGGACTGGCTGGTTGGATACCCGCTAACAGGCATAGGTAAGGTGCGGCTTCCGAATTGGCTCACAATATACGCTTTCGGAAACCGCTATTAAAAATATAATTATTCGTCGAAGAACCAGTATCCCTGATTAACTAACTCAGTTAACTCCGCAATGAAAGCCGGATTACGGAGCGCCTCCCCCAGTTCCTCCTTGCCGAGAATAGTATAGCGACACAGCGCATCAGCGGCTTTTGAGTCACCTATTTCCAACCGCTCACTATTGATAAAGAAACCGTCCCCCACTTGTAGAACCCGCAGCCCACTAAGGCGAGTCAAGACCTCACCGTCCATCAGGGCATCGACAATCTCTTTCGGCTCATAAGGCGGCTCCGCTGGAGCAATATCCAACTCATGGCGGGGTGTCGTTGCAAAGCGGCCAAACCATTGTTTAAAGTCTTCTGGTTGATTAATCATCTCGATCATCATCCCACGCAGACGGTCGAGTTCATATTCCTCAACCCGGCCTGGATGTTCTCGACAGGTTAAATCAGGGTCGCTGTAGTGCTCATTACCAAGATCGTTTTCCAGCGCATAGTCAGCAAAACTGCTGATTAAATCCCGCCCATTTGGCCCGCGAAAACCCACCGAGTAGTTAAACGCCGTTTCGTGCGTGAAACCATCGTGCGGGAAACCTGGTGGAATATAAAGAATATCGCCCGGCGCCAAATCTTCATCAATAATGGGTGTGAATGGCTCAACATGTAGCAGTGCCGGATGTGGGCAAAACTGCTTTAACGGTAGTTTATCGCCAACCCGCCAACGGCGGCTGCCCATCCCTTGGATAATAAACACATCATATTGATCAATATGCGGCCCAACTCCGCCACCTGGGACCGAAAAGGAGATCATTAAGTCGTCTAAACGCCAATCTGGCAGCACACGAAACGGCCGCACTAACTCAGCAGAAGGGGCATGCCAATGGTTAACCGCCTGAGCTAACAGTGACCAATTGGTCTCACCCAGGTTATCAAAGTGCTCAAATGGCCCGTTACTCGCCTGCCATTGACCATTTGTATGGCTGACCAGACGGCTATCTACCTCTGCTTCCATTGCCAAGCCCGCCAACTCGTCCGGCGTAATCGGATCGACAAAATTCGGGAAGGCATTTTTTAATACAACTGGCTGTTTTTGCCAATATTTCTCTAAAAATTCGGGCCAATTAAGGTTAAGTTGATAAGCCATACTTTCATACCACTGAGAAAATAAATGGCCTTGATTATAAAGTGGAGCCACCCCAACAGCCTTGTCATGGGTCAATGACACTCATCAGTTAAGTAAAAACAGATCATCTGTATGCTCCGTGAAGCCGAGGCCGGGATTTTGGGCGTTCGGGTCATGCGTATTCTGAACAGCATGACGTTATTCCTTGGCTATCCGCATAGGGACAATGACAAACCTACCCTTTAATGTGATAAAATGTGTAAAATAGGTGTATATCAATACAATAGTCTGTGATTTGTCACTTTTTTATATTTATTAATTTTAATTTCAAGAGGTTAGCGTGATGGGTTTACCAAACTGTCCGAAGTGCAGTTCTGAATATACATGGCAGGAAGGGGAAAAATTAAATTGCCCAGAATGTGGTCATGAGTGGTCGGAAAATAGCGATTCCGCAGCAGCCGATGAAGGCCTGGTGGTGCGTGATGCCAATGGTAATTTACTGGCTGACGGTGATGCGGTAACTGTGGTTAAAGACCTAAAAGTAAAAGGCAGCTCTTCAACTCTGAAAATCGGAACCAAAGTGAAAAGCATCCGCCTAGTTGAAGGTGACCACAATATTGATTGTAAAATTGATGGATTTGGCCCAATGAAGCTGAAATCTGAGTTTGTGAAGAAAAGCTAATGGCTTAACCCGCTATTTTCCCCTTGCCCTGTGCGGTTCTGCGGAGCAAGGGGATTTTATAGCACCGCTTATTACTGCGGCTTAGTTTCCTGCTTGAGAAAATCAGTCAGGAAATATTGCGCATTGCCCTCATTGCACCGCCCCATTCCGTCTCTCACCTAAGAAATCCCCCTCAGCCATTCTGATGAAAAAATCATTTAGATATATCTTTTTTACATCCCTCCTTGCTAATTTCGATATATCGATCTAAATTAGATATATCGAAATCGTTTCGATATATCTAAAGGAGATTCATTATGTTTGGTTTTTCAAAACGTGGTCATCGTTGTGGTAGAGAACACCATGAAGGGCAGCACCGTTGCGACGAAAGAATGCATCGCGGCGGTCGCCACCCTATGGCAGCGGAAGCAATCGAAGCCGCAAGAGGCAGCAGACGTGGGCGTGGTGAAAAAATGCATCGCCTGTTTGAACATGGTGATTTGCGGGTTGTCCTGCTAGCACTACTTGATAAAAAGCCCTGCCATGGTTACGAACTGATTAAAGCTATCGAAGAGGCATCCTCAGGCTTATATGTTCCAAGCCCAGGAGTTATTTATCCAACACTAACATTGTTAGAAGAACAGGATTTTGTTACCCCAGTGGCAACCGGCAATGGGCGTAAAAGCTACCAAATCACGGATGCTGGAAAAGCTGAATTGCAGCAAAACCAACAGATGGTTGATGTTATTTTTTCACGACTGGCGCAGGTAAACCGCCGCCCAGAGGGGAACTTGGCTGAAGGGATTTCTGAGGCCATGCACCGTTTACGCCACATTCTACGCAGCAGTATGATGCGCTCAGATGTGACGCCACAACAGGTTGAGCATATTAATGCAGCATTATTGACGGCAGTAGAAACCATTGAAAAAGAGTTAGAACCCAAGGCGGCAGAGACTCAAGAAGCGGAGAAAAACTAATGCCGGGATATCGCTATAGGATCACCATTGAGCCACTGACTGATCGCACAGGTGAAGCCATAGATAAAGCCCCGGTAACATTCGAAGCCGAGAATCACGATGAGATCCTCGGCATCATCGAACGGTTACAGGCGCGCGAAGACTTGGACTTTGGTAAAGAGAAAACAGCCGCATTTGCATTAGGTCTGAAGCTGTTTTCGGAAACTATGATGGAGAATCGCAAACACCCGATATTTACCCCATTGCGGACTGCATTTATGGATTTTATGATCAACTTGAAGAAAGGCTCGACACGCGATCGCCACGAGTAACACATCAAAAAATAACAATAAAAATACCGCTGTATTCGAATAAAATTCATTGCCGGGAATATCAGTCATAGACGTCATTCCCGGCGAGTTATTTAACTCAAGTCAGCACCATTACTGGCAATAACTTTTTTATACCAATAGAAGGATTTCTTTTTCTTACGCGCTAAGGAACCCTTTCCCAGATCGTCGCGATCAACATAGATAAAACCATAGCGTTTGCTCATTTCCCCGGTAGAGGCGGAAACCAGATCAATGCATCCCCATGAGGTATATCCGATGACCGGAATACCATCATCAATGGCCTCCCCCATGGCTTTAATATGTTCACGTAAATAACTAATACGGTAATCGTCTTCAATTTCACCCTGCGGATTAATTTCATCTTTAGCACCCAGTCCATTTTCAACTAAGAAAAGTGGCTTCTGGTAGCGGTCATACATCATATTCATGGTGATGCGTAGCCCTAAAGGATCAATACCCCACCCCCATTCACTGGCCTGAATATGTGGGTTTTTCAAAGATTTCACGATATTAGCTGCGCTGCTGTTATGTTCATTCATATCCGCCGAAGCACAGCGCGAGGCGTAATAGCTAAAGGAGACGAAATCTACTGTATGTTTAAGAATATCGTCGTCGCCCACTTGTGTGGCAATTGAAATACCTTTCTCCCTGAAAAGGCGTTTGGTGTAAGCGGGATAAGCCCCACGGGCTTGCACATCAATGAAAAATAGATTTTCGCGGTCTTTTTCCAGCGCCGCCCAAACATCTTCGGGTTTACAGGTTCGCGGGTAAAAGTTCCCGCCTGCCAGCATGCAACCTACCTGATTTTCAGGGTTGACCTCATGAGCAATTTTGGTTGCTAATGCGCTGGCGAGCAGTTCGTGATGGGCGGCTTGGTATTTGACTTGCTCCTGATTTTCATTCGGCTCAAACACTAATCCCGCGCCAGAGAATGGGCTATGGAGAAGAATATTAATTTCGTTAAATGTGAGCCAATACTTCACCAAACCATCGAAAGCTTCAAAGCATGTTCGGGCATAATCTGTGAAAAATTCAACCATTTTTCGGTTACGCCACGAGCCATATTCCGTCACCAGATGCATGGGAACATCAAAGTGACATAGTGTTACCAGCGGCTCAATATTGTACTTTTTACATTCATTAAAGAGGTCGCGGTAAAAAGCAATGCCCTCGGCGTTAGGCGTCAATTCATCACCATTAGGGTAAATCCGGCTCCATGCTATCGATGTACGGAATACGGTAAACCCCATTTCCGCCATTAATGCGATATCCTCTTTATAGCGATGATAAAAATCAATTGCCTGATGGCTTGGATAAAACTCATCATCTCTTAAGATAAAACGCTTTTCCTGCCCTAATTTTACTGCCAAACGGTGTGGCCCGTGAGGGATCATATCTACCGTCGTCAGGCCTTTTCCACCTTCAAAACAAGCACCTTCGGCCTGGTTTGCGGCCAATGCGCCGCCCCATAAAAAACCGTCGGGAAATGTTGATACTGACATTCAATACCTCTTCATTTAGTTAATTTTTACTGCACTGTGCGAAACAGCAGGGTCAGTAGAATGGGCGCCGCCACTTACGCTGTCTTCAACAGGAATATCTTCAAATCCCAGTAAAAGTGTCGTGACGAAAGAGATAACTATCGCCAGAACCATGACGCCAAACACCCATACAATGCTCATTGGATTAGCCGGATCGAAGAACTGAACACTGGTAAATAACCCAGGTGAAGCCATGGAATGGC
This sequence comes from Yersinia thracica, assembly GCF_902170565.1. Classification (GTDB taxonomy): domain Bacteria; phylum Pseudomonadota; class Gammaproteobacteria; order Enterobacterales; family Enterobacteriaceae; genus Yersinia; species Yersinia thracica. Next base: position 27,812 of record NZ_CABHXX010000009.1, on the reverse strand, counting down.
TAGCTAGCCCACCGATTCCGGCCACCGCGCCACAGATAAATCCGCTGATAAGGCTGGCGATTAAGGGGCGTTTGAGCCGCAACGCCACCCCATAAAGTGCCGGTTCAGAGATACCCGCTACAATCGCTGAAGCCGCGGCGGCCAACGCCGTTTGCCGCAACTCGGGATTTTTGGTGCGCCAGGCAACCGCCAGGGATGAGCCGCCCAATGAAAGGTTTGCACCAATTTCTGATGGCATCACCATGCCCTCTTTCCCTGTTTCGGCAATGGTCTGAATGATGGTTGGCGTAAAAACACGGTGCATACCAGTCATAACCAATAATGGCCAGAGTGCGCCCATAATCGCCACGGAGAGCCAACCCAGATAATCATGAACGGTATACACCAAAGAAGAAATGCCGCTACCAATCCATATTCCCAACGGCCCAATAAACATGATGGCAATAGGCGCTGAGATCAGCACGATCAGCATCGGTTTAAGGAAGTTTTTAGTCACTGCTGGAGTGATGCGGTCAACCCATCGCTCAATATAAGACAGCAACCAAGTCATACAAAGTGCCGGGATCACGGTATAGGTGTACTTCACCGCAGTGACAGTTACGCCCATAAATTCAACATGTTGGCCTTGCGCAGCTTTTGCCATTAAATCAATAAAGGCCGGATGAACCAATACCCCGGCAATAGCGATAGCCAGCGACATATTGGTTTTGAATTTTATCGCCGCAGAAGCCGCCACCATCACTGGCAAGAAGAAGAAAGCGCCGTCACCAATGACATTCAGAATAATGAGAGTTGATGAGCCTTTCCCAAAGAGGCCGGTCATATCCAGTATCATCGCCAGCAGTTTCACCATGGAACCGCCGATGATGGCCGGGATCAACGGTGACATGGTGCCAATCAATGCATCCAGTATCCCCGCCCCTATCCGCTTTAAGGTGATTTTATTTTTCTGGGGCAGCGCGTTTACCGGTAATGCGCCTTCTGGGAGCAGTTTAATCACTTCAGCAAAGGCATAGCTCACATTATTGCCAATGATAACCTGGCACTGATTCTCACTATGTACCACACCTAGCACACCCGTTATGGCTTTCAGCTTAGCCAAATCAACCGCACTTGCATCATTGAGTACAAAGCGTAAACGCGTCATACAATGAGTCACAGCCCCGATATTATTGGCCCCGCCAATAGCATCGACGATTTGCTGTGATACTGCGGCATAATTTTTTGACATGAGTAACAACTCCCCGTAATGGCACGCGCCGAGCTAAGTGTCATTTCTGCGCTGAGATAAAATTTCTCATCGTCACAAATCCACCATTAGCCATTAAATTCATATAGTTATAAATTATTCATTGACCGGAAAGGTGATGTCGCTAGCTATTCCCTGACACATAGGTAACCGGTTCCACGTGAGAATCTTAAAATATGAGGTAAAATTCAAGAGATGAATTTATTCTATTTTAATTCTGTGATGGTGATCGATATCAGAATCTCGTAAACGGCTGTGGTTCACTGCTACGGCCAAGTCACGAATGCCGCTAACTCTTCTGCAATTTCAAGGGCGAAGAGTATAGAATGACAATAATTTCAACGTGTCAGGAAGGGCCTATGTCTACAATGCAAGAAGTGGCAAAGAAAGCCGGTGTTTCAAAAGCCACTGTTTCGCGGGTTTTGTCGGGCAAAGGCTATGTCAGTGAAGCAACTAAAAATCAGGTTTTTAAAGCCATTGAAGAGACCGGATATCGGCCAAATTTACTGGCGAGAAATCTGGCGACCAATAAATCTGAATGCATCGGATTAGTGGTAACCAATACTCTGTATAACGGCAGTTACTTTAATGAAATACTGTCTCAGGCGGCGCAGAAATTAGAAAAAAATGGTCGTCAGTTGGTACTGGTTGATGGGAAACACAGTGCGGAAGAGGAACAAGACGCTATTCAATTTCTACTTGATTTACGCTGTGATGCCATAATTATTTATCCTCGGTTTTTAACTGTTGATGCCATGGATCTTATTATTGATAAATATAAACAGCCGATTATGGTGGTTAACAGAAAGCTGCGAAAAAATCATAGCCATTGTATTTTTTGTGATCATAAAGGCTCGAGCTATAATGCAACTAAATATCTTATTGACCAAGGTCATCAGGATATCGCCTTTATTACTGGCTCACTTGATTCACCTACCGCCATTGAGCGGCTTTCCGGATATAAAGCAGCATTAACTGAATTTTTGCTGCCAGTTCAAGACAAACTTATTGTGCAAGGTAAATGGACACCAGCCAGTGGCGCAACTGCGGTTGAGTCTTTATTAACCAGTCAGTTACCTTTCAGCGCCATTATCGCCAGTAATGATGATATGGCCATTGGTGCGATGAAGAAATTAAATGAAGCCGGTTTAAAAGTCCCTGAGGATATTTCCATTATCGGGTTTGATAATATTCCTATTGCGCCTTTTCTGCTCCCGCCATTATCCAGCATCAAAGACCCCGTCAGTGGCATGATAAATGAAGTTATTAATCGGCTGATATCCATGCTGGATGGCGGATATTTATCAAATGAGAATATATTTCAATCTGAATTACTCATCCGAGATTCGGTCAGTAAAGGGCCTTTTTTTAACTCACTCAAAGTAAAATAACGATTATTGACTATAACATGGGCGATAAAAAAGGAGCCAAAGGCTCCTTCAAATAAAACTACAAAGGTTATTTAACCCGAACACCTTCAACGGATAAAATCAGTTCAACTTCTTGTGAAGCTGGGCCTAAGTCCGTGGTGATATTAAAGTCTTTCAGCTTAATATTACCGTTAGCTTCAAAACCGGCGCGATAACCACCCCATGGGTCATTACCCTGCCCGGTCAGTTTACTTTCCAAGGTCACTGGCTTAGTGACGCCATTTAATGTCAGATTACCGACCAGGGTATAACCTTCGGCATTTTTCTTCATTTCGGTCGACTCAAATGTCGCCTGTGGGAATTTGCTGACATTCAGGAATTCTTTACTGCGCAGATGTTTATCACGTTCAGCATGATTGGTATCAACGCTATTAGTGTTGATCACCACATTGACTTTATCAGCTGCTGGATCTTTCTCATCAAAAGTGAAAGACCCATCAAAGTCATTAAAACTGCCGTATAACCAGCTATAGCCTAAGTGTTTAATCCGAAATTCAATAAAGGCGTGTTGACCTTCTTTATCAATTTTATATTCGGCGGCTACAGCGCTACCTGCGGTAAACATCAGTGCGCCTACAGTCAGGCCCAAGAGGGTCTTATTAAACATGCTTAATTCTCCATAATACAGTTGGTTAATCGGTGCTATGTCCCAGCATCCGTTTGAGGGTAATATCACCATCAATAACATGGTGTTTAATTGCGGCGAGTCCATGTAATAGTGAAAGCACTACAACAGCCCAGGCCAGATAAAGATGTACAGTACCCGCGGTATCAGCTTGATCAGGTAAACCCGTTAAAGTGGCAGGAACAGCAAACCAGCCAAACACATTGATGGGTTGCCCATCAGCCGTCGAGATTAAATAACCACTAAACATAATACAAAATAAAAAAATATATAAAACCAGATGCGCTAATAGCGCACTAACACGGGTAAATCGGCTATAACTCGACAATGGCTTTGGCGGTGGCGAAATAAATCGCCAGATGACTCTAAATAACATGACAGCGAATAATATACAGCCAATACTTTTATGTATTTCTGGTGCCTGATGATACCAGCCATCATAGTAGCCCAGAGTCACCATCCATAAACCAAGTGCAAACAGTGAATATACTGTTAATGCCACCAGCCAGTGGACACTAATAGTGATGCGGCCGAACTGCTCCTTGGTATTTTTCCAAAGCATAATGATTCCCTTTTGCTCAATTCATAGAGCAATAGTCAAACATTATGAAATATAAAATCAACACTTATTTGACATAAGATATATTTTTGTAACTGCGGTCAGTTATTTTGCAACAGTTGATCATTACTCAGTCAATATAACTGTCGAACTTTACTTAACCTGACATATACCCGTCATACTTCAAGCTGCAGGTGTGTTAGCTGCACTCAATCACCCGAATCATTGACTGGCGTCAACTCATCGGGATTTTATCGCTTGCCGCCTTCCTGCAACTCGAATTATTTAGGGCATACTTGAGATGAAGGCAGCTTATTTAACTGAGAAAACAATTACTGAGGGGACTGTTGCAGTGTCCAGTTTAATACCTGTGAAGCCAACTGATCACTTGCTAAGCCAAAGGCCGCCACCACTTCATTCATCTGCGCACCGTTAATAGGCTGGCGAACTTCAAAATGGCGAGTCGCCATAATTCTACGATCTGAAATTCTCACCAGCCGGGCATCAAAACGGATCAATACTTCACTGTTATCCGCTTTATACACACCCTGAAATGCCGATAAGTCGCCACTCAACTCTACATCAGCTTGAAGGCTATCATCATCACTGCTGACCGCGGGAATTCGGCCATCAGTGCGGAATTCTTGAATCAGGCGATTACGCACCAGAATAGGTGTGGGATCAGTCCAGCGCGAATTTTTGTAGACTGCAATTTCCTGCCCCTCGGGCTGAACAGCAATGCGCGAGCTATTAATAAACTGGTTGGTCGCCGGTTGTGAAACCCGCAGTGACCAATTCACGGTCTGCGCGCGCGGTGCATTTGCCGCTGGGGACACCGGCAGCAGATAAACCTGTGATATCGGCGCAGTCGGTAAAATAGTACAAGCTGACAGTAACATCGCCAGCATGGATAACATCAACAGCCCGATACGGCGGCCCACAAAGCGCATTATCTTCAAAGATATCATCGAGGCGTAAACTCCTGTGTTCTTTCACGACCACGCAGCAGAGCCGCTGGGTTTTCTTCCAAACGGGAAACGGCAGCACGCAATGTCGCTAATGTTCTGCGTAATTCATCAACGGCTGGCCCCAATTCATTCATCCCTTGCATACCATTATTGAGTGAAGTTTGATTTTCACTGACCAATTTATTGAGGATAATGCTGGTATTTTGCAATGATGCCATGGTCTTAGCGGCATCATTAACCAGTTGTTTGCCCTGCCCATCCATCAAACCATTGGCATTGCGCAGTAAGCGGTTGGTTTGCGCCAGTGTCTCATTGGCCTGTTTGCTGGCTTGCGCTAACTGTTGCAGCATAGTGCGAATATCTTGGCGTTGATCAGCGACAGTCTGGGTGACAAGCGCGAGATTATCCAACGTGGTGATAAGCCGCTGTTGATTATCAGGTGCCAGTAGTTGGTTCAGCCGCATCAACACTTCATTGGCGTTACTCATGAAATTCTCACCATTTGCCAGCAATTGGCTCATCGGTGACGGGGTGGCGATAATAATAGGAATTTCGCCATCTTTGCCCTCCAATAGCGGGCTTGATGGGGTGCTGCTACTAAATTGAATATTGGAGGTGCCAGTGATTCCTGCAACTGTCAGCCGAGCTTGAGTATCTTCGCGGATAGGCGTCGAAGCCGACACACGAATACGCGCCCAAACCTTATTGGGGTTTTCGCTGTCCAAACGCAACTGAATCACTTCGCCAACCCGAATGCCACTGTATTGCACGATGCTGCCCTGAGACAGCCCGCTCACCGGCTCATTGAAGACAATATCGTATAGCTTGAACTGGCGATTAGAACCGGCATTGGTCAGCCATAGGCAGAATAACAGTGCGGCGCTGACCACAATGAGAGTAAACAAACCAATGACAACATGGTGAGCACGGGTTTCCATTTACAACCTCTCTTCGCTATTAATCGCTGCCGCCGCCTGATAAGCAGCCCGCCCACGTGGGCCATGAAAATACGCTTGAATCCAGTCATCATCAGTTGCAGCCACCTTATCCAAGGTATCCACCACCAACACTTTCTTTTGTGACAACACAGCCACGCGGTCACACAGGGTATAGAGCGTATCCAGATCGTGAGTGACCAGAAATACCGTCAAATTGAGTGCATCGCGCAAGGTACGGATCAAACTGTCAAACGCCGCCGCACCAATAGGATCAAGGCCCGCCGTCGGCTCATCGAGAAACAGAATATCCGGGTCTAATGCCAACGCGCGGGCCAAAGCAACGCGTTTGACCATCCCCCCCGACAGTGAAGCGGGATATTTACTGCCCGCCCCCGGCGGTAACCCCGCCAATGCTAACTTAACTTGCGCTAACCGCTCGGCCTCGCCACGCGGCAAGCCCGCATTTTCGATTAATGGCAAGGCCACGTTTTCCGTCACCGTCAAAGAGCTGAATAAGGCGCCACGTTGAAACAATACACCAAATCGGCGCTCAACTTGGGAACGGGCCTGGCCCGATAATGTCATTAAATCCTGACCAAATACATGAATCTGCCCGGCAGTTGGACGGCGTAGCCCCACAATACTGCGCAATAACACCGACTTACCGGTGCCTGACCCGCCAACAACGCCGAGAACTTCGCCGCGCTGCACATCAAGATTGAGATCTTGATGCACACACTGTGGGCCAAAGCTGTTAACCAGATTACGAATTTGAATGATTGGGTCTTGCGTCATTTGGCTCACCATCCCATTTCCATGAAAAATAGCGCCGCGACGGCATCGAGCAAAATCACCACAAAGATAGAATGCACCACACTGGTGGTGGTGTGCACGCCAACAGACTCAGCACTGCCGGTGACATTGAACCCCTCCAGACAACCAATAATCGCAATCAGGAAGGCGAAAATAGGCGCTTTGCTTATCCCCACCAGAAAATGCTGCAATCCATTACTGTTTTGCATAATTGACAAAAACATTGTGGGCGAAATATCGAGTGTTAATGCACACACCACCATGCCGCCGAAAATACCGCAAACCATGCCAATAAAAGTCAACATCGGTAATGCAATCAACAGCGCCAAGACCCGCGGCAACACCAATAACTCCACCGGATTTAACCCCAGAGTTTGGATGGCGTCGATTTCCTCATTAGCTTTCATCAGCCCGATTTCAGCCGTAAAGGCGCTGGCGGTGCGCCCAGCCATCAAAATGGCGGTGAGCAGCACGGCAAATTCCCGCAGAAAAGAAAACACCACCAAATCGACGGTGAAAATACCCGCACCAAAAGTGGTTAATACCGTGGCCCCGAGGAAAGCAATAACCGCCCCGACCAGAAAAGTCAGCAACATAATGATGGGAACGGCATTCAAGCCAATTTGCTGAATATTGGCAATCAGTGAAGTCATGCGCCAGCGTGATGGCCGGAAAATCGTGCCGAATAAGGCCTCAAGTGTCAGGCCGACAAAGCCCAGTAACGATTTGATATCTTGCCATAAATTGTCCACCGACCGGCCGGTATTCGCCAATAACTCAAGCCAAAATGACGGCGGTTTTTCTGATGGTTCGGCGGCTAAATCCGGCAAAACGCGGCTCACTGTTTCCAGTAAAATGCGGCGTTCTTCTGGCAACTTAGGGGCGAGTTCACGCAGATGGCTGATGCGCGCCTCACCCAGCAGCAAGGCTAATAAGGTGGCACCCGCGGTGTCCAAAGCGCCCAGTTGGTTGAGATCAAAGACCACTGACGGGGGCGAGTTAGTGCAAAATTGCGCCACAACCGGTTCTAAATCGCGGTAATGCGCCAGCACCCAATCCCCTTTGATAGAGACCCGGACAGGTTGAGTCGAGCTGTCGATATCGAGTTGTGCTGTGAACGGCCGCGCGGTCATAGATAAAGCCTTACTCTTTATTGGAATAGGGTTTTGATACTCTTTAGCCTATAAAAACTATTTAGCCTATAAAAACCATTTAGCCTATAAAAACTATTTAGCTATCAAAACGCACATCACTACCTTAAATAGGTATATCACACACTTTACTCAGTGTAATGGCTAAAGAGTAAGGACTATTTATTTACTGAGAATTTAACCTCTGGCGGCTAATAGGTGGCGTTGTCGTGCGGTGTTTTTTCCCACTGCGATACGCGCTGCCCCGGCATTGCAAACCACACCACGACCGCCAGCAGGATCAACAAACCGCTGGCAGTACCGAGCACTAAGCTGTGCGAGGCTGAAAACGCGAGTTTGGCACTATTGAGCAGTGCTTCATAACCACCAAGGTTATTTACCACCTGAATGGTTTCGCTGATGGAGGCGCTGGCCTGCTCGACTAAACTCAGCGGCAAATCTTCTGGCAGCACAATGGAGGCGGTATAAGCCCGCGATAGCATCAAACCAAAGATTGCCACCCCCAGCCCTGCCCCCAACTCATAAGCCATGCCCTCGACTGCACCCGCCGCACCGGCTTTTTCAGGGGGGGCGGCGCTCATGATTGCCGCAGTGGAAGCCAATAGAGAAGCTTCAATACTAAAACCGAGTAATATCATCCACCCCCATGCCAGATAAATCTGCGTGGCAAAATCTGTCCAGGCCAATCCCAGAAAACTCAATGAGCTCAATGCAATACCGGCACTGGCGACGGTGCGCAACCCCAGTTTAGCCACTAACCAGCCCGATAGCGGCCCGCTCACCCCACTGGCTATCATCAGCGGTAGCAAAAATATCCCCGCCTCAAGTGGCGTTTTCCCTAACACAAATTGCAATTCTTGAGTCAGAAGTAATTCAAACCCCACTAGCGTTATCATCGCCGTCATCGCCATGACCATACCCACCGCAATAACTCGCTGGCTTATCAGCCGAAAATCGATCATTGGAGCGGATGCTGATAATTGATGGCGCACAAAAGCAAATAACATCACGCCGCCCACCAATGCCGCCAGTGACGTCATCAGCGGATCGCCGTTACCGCGCAGCCCAGTCTTGGCAGCATAAACCAACATCAGGATCGCGGTCACCAATACCAGTGCAGGGGCTATTTTCCACGTCTGTTCAGTGCGCATGGGCTGCTGAGGAATAACCACCAATGTAGCAATAACTACCGCAATAATAATGGGGATATTAATCAGGAAAACGGAGCCCCAATAGAAGTATTCCATTAACAGCCCACCGACCAGCGGCCCCATCGCCGCGCCCATGGTGCCGATAGCCACCCAAATCCCTAACGCCAAAGCCCTTTCGCGTTCATCGGTAAAGATATGGCGCACCGCAGACAATGTCGCGGGCAGAATCATCGCCGCGCCAATCGCCAAAAAGGCGCGCGCAGTAATCAACGCCGCCACCGAAGGTGCTAAAGCCGCCCCCAGAGAGGCCAAACCAAACAGTACCGATCCCAGTAAAGCCAAGCGTTTAAAACCGATGCGATCACCCAGTGCCCCCATCGGGAGTAATAAACAGGCCATCACCAATGAGTAAATATCAATAATCCACAGTAACTCACTACCGGTGGCCGCCAGGGCGATCCCCAGCCGGGGGGCGGCCACATGAAGTACGGTTGCATCAATAGAAACCGGGAGATACATCAGAATAATAACGTAGAAAATCATCCACTTTTTAGACATACAAAAACGCTCGGATTAGAGATATATTATTGTTGAACACTTGTTCAATATTGCAATAATAGCGGAAAGTTGAACTAACGTCCAATTCATCACATAATGGTGAAAACACTAATGAGTCAGATAAAGGAATCTCTTTGGCCTATTTGAACCGTGAAGAGCGGCACAACACCATTTTGCAAGCGGCGATGCGTGTTGCAATCACTGAGGGGATGGCCGCCACTACCGTGCGCCGTGTCGCCAGTGAAGCGGGGGTGGCTGTCGGGCAAGTGCATCATCACTTTTCGTCAGTTTCACGGCTGCGGGCTGATGCTTTTCTATTATTAGTGAAACAATCTTTGGCGGCTTTCGCGATAAACAGCCAAAACTTGCCTGCCTCCGAACGGGTGCTCTTGGTATTGGGCTATCCGCAAGATGAAGCGGGCAAACGCGAGACTCGGTTATGGAATGAAATCTCGCTACTCGCCGAGCGCGATGACCTGATTAAAGCGGCCTGCGCCACCTCAATGTCGGATTGGCATCAAGCCACCGTCGAAGTGATTAATGCAGGAATAGCCAATGATGAATTTCGCTCTGATATCAATGCCGGTGATGTCGCATGGCGCTTGATTGGGCTGGTCTGTGGTCTGGATGGATTGACACAATTAACTGAATTAGGTTTTTCCGAAGCCGAGATACTGCGCCATCTGGCGGTCATGATGCAGACCGAGTTACTTAAAACCCCTTAACTTAACACCAGCCTCAGCCGGTCTTTTATCACAGGTTTTACTCGAGACACCGGTCATGATGGCTATAAATCCACCGATTCCCAAAATCGTGGTGTTGCTGCAAAGTCGTGAAAACTGCTGCAACATCAAGGAAAAAAGGGATTATTGAGAGCCAACTATGACTCAACAATCTACTGTCGCCGATGTTATCTATTACAACGGCACGATTTACACCGCTGATGCCAATAACCGGGTTTGCAGCGCCATTGCACTGGGCCAGGGTTATATTCTGGCAACTGGCGGTGATGAACTCATCCCCCAGTTTTCCTCCCCGAAAACTCAACTTATCGATCTGGCGGGTAAGTTTATGATGCCCGGCCTTATCGACAGCCATATGCACCCCTTTTGGGGCGGTAAGCAGCTGATTGGTTGTAATCTTAATTATGCGGCACTGAGTGTTGAGCAGACGTTGGATATCATCCAGCAACATCTCGATAGTGACCCTTTTAAGGGTGAAAATGACTGGCTGACCGTCCGCGCCTGGCAACGCCAGGCGATGACGCCGGTCGGGGCCGATATGAGCCGAGCCGCCCTCGACTCACTCAATACTCGTCGCCCGGTAGCTTTATTCTCAAATGACTGTCACACGCTGGCGGCCAATAGCCGCGCGCTTGAGTTGCTCGGCATTGACGAAAATACCCCCATCCCGCCGGACGGCAAAATAGCCCGTGATGCGAACGGAAAACTCACCGGTATTTTGGAAGATGCGCCCGCCATGCGCGCCTTTGACAGCATTCCTTCTGCTACGCCAGAAAAAAATGTGCAAATTGCCGCCCATGTGCAGCAAGTTTTGAATGCTCAGGGCGTCACAACAGTGATGGATACCCGCGTATTTTCCGAGCAATTAGTCGCTTTCCATCAGTTATATCAGCGCAATGAGCTGACTTTGCGGGTTCTGGGGGCCAAAGAAGTGACGCCAGATAGCCTGCAAGGGCCGGAAGATGCCGCGCGTGTGGTGCAGGAAGTGGTGGAATTTGGCCGCCAGTGGGGCAGTAATCAGTGGACACCGGCACCGGGATTCGCCGTCGATCACTTGAAATTGTTTATCGACGGTGTATTACAGCCACCCACCATGACCGCCGCTCTGCTCGAACCTTATCGCGCCAACCACGGCACGGCAGAAAACCCAGACTGGCAGCCAACCGAGCACTATGGCGACCTCTATTTTACCGCGCCGCTGGTCAATGCGGTGATTCTGGAATGTGCCCGCGCCGGTCTGCACCCGCACACTCACACGGTGGGTGATGGCGCAATTGAAATGGTGCTGGACGCGGTGGAACAGATGCGCGCCGCCTTGCCGGGCAAAGATATCCGGCCGGGGCTGGCCCACAATGAGCTGGTAGCTCCCCATCAGTATGACCGTTTTGCCAAATTAGGGGCCACTGCGGTGCTCTCTTTCCAGTGGGGCGGTTTGCCGGGGGTGCTGATTGATGAAGAGCGCGAGATGCTGGGCGAAGCCCGTTTCCAACATATGGAGCCAGCGGCGCGTTTCCTCGATGCCGGGGCGCGCATTGCTTATGGTAGTGACTGGCCGATTGACCGCTTGGATGAATGGTACAACCTGCAAGTGGGGATGACCCGCCGTGCATGGCATCTTGACGGCAATCCTGCTGGCCCTCGGCTGGATAATGACCGCGACCTGACACTGATTGAGACATTGCGCTCCGCGACCATTGATGCGGCTTATATGATTGCCAAAGAACACTATATTGGTTCACTGGAAGCGGGCAAATTCGCCGACATTATCATTCTGAAAAATAACCTGTTTGAGCAATCGTCAGAGACGATTTATCAAACTCAGGTAGAATCTACCTTGATCGGCGGTAAAGTGGTTTATCAGGCCGGATAAATAGGCATTAGCCCCCGAGTCACTGGCGTAACTCGGTGATTCGGGGGCTAAATATGCCAAAATCAACAGTAATTCCCATGAATGGGCCAACTCATCAATCTGGCGAATAACGCGGCAATACCCAGTCGGAAAGGGATTGGCTTTCAAACCTGTTCCCCTTGTGTCAAAATCCGCTCCTTTATATTTTAAAGCTGTGAAATACAGCTTAGCGGTGCTTATCCACACCAGGAGATGATACGGTAATGCCACAAAACATTCAGTTGCGCAGAGTGCTTAAAACCCCCGCGCTGGTCGCTTTCGGGCTTGCCTATATGGTGCCTTTGGGCGTATTTACGACCTACGGACAGGTGACTGTATTAAGTCAAGGGCATTTACCCATTGCCTACCTGGTCACCGTCGCCACCATTCTATTTACCGCCCTCAGTTATTGCCGGATGACTAACGCCATGCCGTTATCAGGTTCCGCCTATTCTTACGTTCAGCGTAGTTTTGGTGGGAAAACCGGTTTTCTGGTGGGTTGGGCGCAAATTTTGGATTATCTGTTCCTGCCAATCCTTAACTATTTGGTTTTAGGTATTTTCTTGCACGAGGCATTCCCGGCGATCCCGGCTCCGGTCTTTATTATTGCGTCTATCGTCAGTGTCAGCCTGCTGAATATTCTGGGTGTGCGTCTGCTTACTTCAGTGAATTTCTCGCTGATCGCCGCACAAATGGTGTTTATCGTCTTATTTATTGCGCTTTCTTTCAGTCAGGCGGATTTAAGCCCGGCGGCATTAATGAAGCCGCTGTTGGTCAACGCGGGTGATATGTCGGGCTTATTATCCGGCGCTGCGGTGCTTTGTCTGGCATTCCTCGGTTTTGATGCTATCGCCACCATGGCAGAAGAAGCCCACGATGCTAAGCGCACCCTGCCACGCGCGATTCTGTTTACCGTAATCAGCGCCGGTGCCATCTTTATTGCGGTGTCTTATGCTGCACACTTGGCTTATCCAGACTGGAAATCATTAATTCCTTATCAGGACACCGCCAGCCTGATTATCTCCGAGCATGTCGGCGGGAAGTGGATGTATAACTTCTTTATGGCCACTTACCTGACCGGCGTTTATGCTTCGGCGATGACCGCACAAACTAGTGTGTCGCGCATTTTCTATGCCATGGGGCGCGAGGGTGTGCTGCCGCGCAAAGTATTTTTCCATCTGCATCGCAAGTTCCATACGCCATGGCGCGCGATTGTATTCGTGGCGACCATCTCGCTGCTGGCGCTGTTCCTTGACCTGAATTTAGTGGTGTCGATGATAAGCTTTGGTGCGCTCGGCGCGTTCACTTTTGTGAATTTGAGTGTCATAAAACACTTTATTTTCAATGAGAAACGTCGTGGCGCTTCGGCCATGTTTAAATACGGGCTGTTGCCGATGATGGGGTTTGTGATGTCAGTCTGGCTGTGGGTTCACCTCGAACAGCGCGCGCTGGAGGTGGGCCTGCTGTGGTTACTGGCGGGCTTTATTTACCTGCTGTGGCTCACTCGCGGCTGGCGTCAATCCCCGCCATCAGTTCATCCGGATGATATTTCCCATCTACTGTGATGAGTGAAAAGGGCTACTTAATGTGGCCCTGGTTTAAGATAAATGACAAAACAATTGATAGCTCAGTGAGTGAAGGGTTTACCGCCCCTAGGGGCGCTCCGGTCGCTTAAGCGACTACGACCCCGACGGCACGATTCCCCTTCATTTAACTTTGTTCGCCTTCTGCTTTGTTATATCCGCTCAGTTCAAATTAACCGCGCCACGCCCGGCCGACCGCCTCGCCCAACTGCCACACTGCCATGGCGTAATGGGTACTGTGGTTGTAGCGAGTGATAGTGTAGAAGTTGGGCAAACCATACCAATATTGATAACCGGTGCCGACATCCAGGCGCAGCAAGCTGGCTTCCTGATAATCACCCAGCGAACCCCTTGGGCTTAGCCCTGCGGCAGATAAAGCCGAAACCGGGTATTTGGTCTTAAAACCATTGTCGAGATTCGGCGCTTGCCCGTTTGCCGGTATCGCGACCACCGCCCCTTTGGTCCAGCCATGTGCTTTAAAGTAATTCGCCACACTGCCGATAGCATCCACCGGATCCCACAAATTAACATGGCCATTACCATCAAAATCAACAGCATAATCTTTGAATGACGATGGCATAAATTGACCATAACCCATGGCCCCGGCATAAGAGCCACGTAAACTGAGCGGGTCATTACCTTCGGCCCGCGCCATCAGCAAGAAGGTTTCCAGCTCTGCGGAGAAATACTCGGCACGGCGGGGATAAGCAAAGGAAAGTGTTGCCAGCGCATCAATGATACGGGTCTTACCCATCACCCTGCCCCAGCGAGTTTCAACACCGATAATGCCGACAATAATTTCTGGTGGAACCCCGTATACCTCATAAGCGCGTTGCAGGGCATCTTCATATTGATTCCAGAAATTCACGCCATTCTGCACATTATCCGGAGTAATAAATTGGCTGCGATAGCGGTTCCAGGCACCATTTGGCCCCGAGGGGCGGCCAGAACTCGGCGCTTGCTTATCCATCAAGCGGATAACAAAATCCAGTTTTTTAGTTTGTGCTAATACATCATGGAGTTGCTGACGTTCAAAGCCATGCTCACGCACCATTTTGTCAACAAAACGGGCGGTATCTGCATTATAGGCAAAATCACCGTTTGGCACGTGGCCCATATGCTGTGGTTCAAGTAAAAAACCGCTGTGTGTCAGGCTATCTGACGGCGTCGCAGCAACAGGAGGCGTCGGCTTGCTGCTACAGGCGGAAAGCAAAATGAGTGAGGGAAGAATGACAGCTAAATGACGCATCGTATATCCATAAACCATGCCAAAAAGTAATAGCTATGTTAAGTCATTGTCTGTAACGAACAAACAGGAAAATGCGGGATACTTCGCAGTAATTGATCAAGAAATTGTGCTCACCGCCCTTTATTTTTCAGGAAAAACCACACTAAACCCCTTGAACAATAAGGAATTATGGCAACATTAGTGAAACATTTCGTAGCAAATAATACGAATGATTTTCACTATCATTAATGCTGATTTTCTATACAATCGAGCTGTTTCGCTGTTGCCTGACACTTTCGTTTTCTTCTTTGACCTGTTAAAGGATGTCTTTATGAAGTTACGTTTATCCTCTCTCTGCCCCGCAGCTCTATTGGCTTCCTCAATGATGCTGGCGTTTTCCGCTAATGCAGCATCCAATGACGAAGGCATTGTGGTGTATAACGCCCAACACGAAAATCTGGTGAAATCCTGGGTTGACGGCTTTACCAAAGATACCGGAATTAAAGTGACCCTGCGAAACGGCGGGGACAGCGAGTTAGGTAATCAGTTGGTTCAGGAGGGTAGCGCATCACCCGCAGACGTTTTCTTGACAGAAAACTCCCCCGCCATGGTGCTGGTCGATAATGCAAAATTGTTCGCGCCATTGGATGCGGCAACACAAGCTCAGGTGGCGAAAGAATATCGCCCTGAACATGGCCGCTGGACTGGCATTGCCGCCCGCAGCACTGTTTTTGTCTATAATCCGGAAAAAATCAGTGAAGCCGAGTTACCTAAATCTATTATGGATTTGGCAAAACCTGAGTGGAAAGGCCGCTGGGCGGCATCACCCTCCGGAGCTGATTTCCAGGCAATTGTTAGCGCCATGCTGGAACTGAAAGGCGAAAAAGCCACATTGGAATGGTTAAAAGCCATGAAAGCCAACTCCACCGCGTATAAGGGCAATAGCACGGTGATGAAAGCAGTCAACGCCGGCCAGATTGATGGCGGGGTTATCTATCATTATTATCGCTTTGTTGACCAAGCCAAAACCGGTGAGAACAGCGGCAAGACTCAATTGTACTACTTCAAACATCAAGATCCAGGTGCCTTTGTGAGTATCTCAGGCGGCGGCGTGTTGGCATCAAGCAAGCATCCGAAAGAAGCCCAGGAATTCATGAAATGGATAACCAGTAAATCCGGTCAGGATATCTTGCGCACTAATAATGCTTTTGAATATGCCGTGGGGGTCGATGCTGCATCTAACCCTAAATTAGTGCCACTGAAAGAGTTGGATGCGCCAAAAGTAGAACCGTCTAAACTGAACAGCAAGAAAGTGGTTGAGTTGATGACAGAAGCTGGCTTGCTGTAATAAAGTCAACCTGCTGAAAATATGTACTTTTAGCCCGTCGAGTTTCTGACCCGACGGGCATTAACACGCCGAGTGCCTTGACGATTATGGCCAATGTAAACCCCGATGTTATCCCAATGCCACTGAGTCAAGCCGCTCAAGTGCACTATAGCCGCCGTCCCGGATCTAGGATTGTGGCCATTGCCGTGATGCTTTCATTACTATCCCTGTTGCCGCTGGGGTTTGTTATTGGCATTGCCATTGATTCTGGCTGGCCAACAGTAAAAGCACTTGTTTTCCGCCCTCGCGTCGGGGAGTTGCTGCTTAACACCGCATTACTGGTGGCATTCACCTTGCCACTCTGCGCCATTATTGGTGTGGCTTTGGCGTGGCTCACTGAACGCACCGCTCTACCCGGCAGACGAATTTGGTCACTGCTGGCTATCGCCCCGCTGGCTGTTCCTGCTTTTGTGCAAAGTTATGCCTGGATTAGCCTGATACCCTCAATGCATGGGCTGGGCGCGGGGGTATTTATCTCTGTTATTGCCTATTTTCCTTTTATTTATCTGCCCGCTTCAGCAGTATTGCGCCGCCTTGATCCCGGCCTTGAGGATGCAGCCGCCTCACTGGGTAGCACGCCTGCCGCAGTATTCTTCCGGGTGGTATTGCCACAATTAAAATTAGCTGTTTGGGGTGGTTCGATACTGATTGCACTGCATTTATTAGCAGAATATGGGCTATACGCCATGATCCGTTTCGATACTTTCACCACCGCGATTTTTGATCAATTCCAATCTACATTTAATGGCCCGGCGGCCAATATGTTAGCGGGTGTTCTGGCGTTATGTTGCTTGGGATTATTGCTAATTGAAGCCACCAGCCGCGGCTATAACCGCTACGCGCGCGTGGGTTCGGGTAGCGCACGCAGACAAACTGCTTATTCAATGGGAACCGCCCTCACCTTACTGTGTCTGCTGTTACCACTGGCGATGACAGCCCTCTCGCTCGGCGTGCCCCTTATCACTCTCACCCGCTGGCTCTATATTGGCGGCATTGATGTATGGTTGAATCCTGAATTGCTGCCAGCATTGAAACAAACATTGGCATTGGCGCTGAGTGGCGCGGTGATTATCACCCTATGCGCCATACCGATGGCCTGGTTATCCGTGCGCTACCCAGGCCGTTTACACCGGGTCATGGAGGGCTGTAATTATGTCACCAGTTCGCTGCCCGGTATTGTGGTCGCACTGGCGTTGGTGACCATCACCATCCGGATTGCACGGCCACTGTATCAAACCGAATTTACTCTTTTACTGGCCTATTTATTGATGTTTACGCCACGCGCCTTAATCAGTTTACGGGCCGGTATTGCGACCGCGCCGGTCGAACTTGAGAACGTGGCGCGCAGTTTAGGGAAAACGCCCACCCAAGCTATCTGGAGCACCACGATGCGCTTGGCGGCCCCCGGCGCTGCGGCGGGCGCGGCCTTGGTATTTTTAGCTATCTCCAATGAACTGACCGCCACCTTGTTATTGGCCCCGAATGGCACCCGCACATTGGCGACAGGGTTTTGGGCATTGACCAGTGAAATAGATTACGTTGCTGCATCACCTTACGCCCTGCTCATGGTGGCGCTCTCCCTGCCGCTAACCTGGCTTCTTTATTCTCAATCTCAACGTACGGCAGGATTATGAGCACGCTTGAACTTCAACAAATTGGCAAATCTTACCAATCGGTCAATGTATTAGACGGCATTGATTTACAGGTTACGGCGGGAAGCCGCACGGCGATTGTCGGGCCATCTGGCTCGGGTAAAACGACCTTACTGCGTATTATTGCCGGTTTCGAAACGCCGGATAGCGGCAAGGTAATTTTGCAAGGGAATCCCGTATTTGACCACTCAATCCAGGTGCCTGCTCATAAACGCGGGATTGGCTTTGTCCCACAAGATGGTGCTTTGTTTCCACATTTTACCGTGGCGGGCAATATTGCTTATGGGCTAAAAGGCAGTAAACAGGATAAAGCCCGGCGGGTTGATGAGTTAATGGAAATGGTCGCGCTAGACCGGCGATTAGCACAGCTTTGGCCCCATGAAATATCCGGCGGTCAGCAACAACGGGTCGCACTCGCCAGAGCATTGGCGCAAAGTCCGGTATTGATGTTATTGGACGAACCTTTCTCAGCACTGGATACCGCCTTGCGCGCATCAACCCGCAAAGCAGTGGCCGAGTTACTGTCACAAGCTAATATCGCCTCCATTTTAGTTACGCACGACCAAAGCGAAGCGCTGTCTTTTGCCGATCAGGTGGCCGTAATGCGCGCGGGCAAGTTGGCTCATGTTGGCCCACCGCAAGAACTTTATCTGAGACCGATTGATGAGCCGACCGCCACATTCCTGGGTGAAACGCTAATTCTTTCTGCTCATATTGAGGCCGGATGGGCCGATTGCGCACTAGGCCGGGTCAACGTTGACGACGCAACACGTCATGGGCAAGCTCGCATTATGCTGCGTCCCGAACAAGTGACCATCACACCTTTGCCCGCGGCTCACCATTATCCAACTCACTGTCTGGCTAAAATTATCAGTATTGATTTTGCTGGTTTTATTTCGACGCTCACTTTATCTATTGTCCAGCATGAGAAAGTTATTCAACATGACGAAATGGTAGAAATTAAAACCATCAGTCGCGAAGGGCTCCATGTTGGCTTAATGGTTGATTTGACGATAGTGGGTCAGGCCCATATTTTTGCTGAGTGACTGACGACACATTTCTATTAACTGAATGCAATAAACACGATTAATGCGCTGTTCGCTCCCGCAGATTGCATTATGCTACTGAAATCACGACTACCGGAGCCGCACAGAATGGATGAAATGCATGTCATCATATTGACCATCGGGCTATTTGTACTCACCTTTATCAATCCTGGCGCTAACTTACTTATTGTGGTGCAAACCAGCCTCAGCTCTGGCAAAAATGCAGGTTTACTCACTGGGCTGGGTGTGGCCTTGGGGGACGCGATTTACTCAGGATTGGGGTTATTTGGTATGGCTGCACTGATTGCTGAGGGCGGCGCATTGTTCTCGGCAATTAAAATCGGCGGCGGTTTGTATCTGATGTGGTATGCCTATAATATGCTGCGCCACCGTCAGGAACTGCATATGGGCATGGGGGCTGTCGCCACTTCCTCGGTGACACCTTGGTATGTGTTCTTCCGCCGTGGGCTATTGACTGATTTATCTAACCCGCAGACCGTGCTGTTTTTTATCAGTATTTTCTCGGTAACGCTCACTCCGACCACACCCGCATGGGCAAAAATAGTCGCCTGGCTCGGTATTGTTCTGGCCTCTGTCCTCTGGCGGTCATTGCTTAGCATGGCATTCTCGCGCCCAGCAGTGCGGCGTGCATATGGTAAAGTTCAACATCTGTTAAGTGGTATTATCGGGGTTGCCGTGGGGGCATTTGGGCTGCGTTTGATTTATGAAGGTATCACCCGCCGCTGATAGCCCAATAGCTATTTAATCGCTCAAGTAGCTATTTAATCGCTATTACAACGGCCTCGCTTAGGGCCTTTTTTGTTTCAGTCGCAACTGCCGATACTCCAGCACGGTCAGCACGATAACTACCACATCCAGTACCGTTATCAGGATCAAAAGCACCGAATGAGTAAAGGTATAACGATAGAGTTGATAGACAATAAACAAGCTAAAAATCACTATTGCCGCAGGGTAATAACCTAGTTTTTTGCGCCACAAGCCAATAATGATCCACAGCTTAACAATGCCATGTATGAGTAAATAAAAAGCGGCAAAGTGCAGACTGCTGATGGAAAGGTTTTGTGCCGCATGCAACACATAATTGGCGACCACATCGCCCCTGTCTTCAATAAATTCAACTTGTGTGAGGCGATGCAATATATTCAGTAAAAACTGGGGAGTAATAAAGAAGGTTAAAATACCCGCCACAACCTCCATGATAGCTAATATCGCTTTCAGCAGCAGGCTGACTTCAAAAACAGCATGGATATTTTTCTCTCCGAAGAGGTTATTACGCTCAAATCGATTTTTCATATTCAACATCGCACTCATTCCCTGCATGGTAATACTATGAAGAGTATCGATATAGAATAGCAGTTTACTCAGGGCAGAGCTAAAAATCGTGATGCCGATTTTCTCTTCCGTTAGAAAAAAATAAACTTATATTTTTAGCCATTTTTTGCATAACTCTCATGCCCTTGAAATCCATTTCAGGGAAGAGTCACTAATAATCAGCAGTCATTTATACCCGTCATACTTCAAGCTGCATGTGCGTTGGCTACGCTCAATAACCCGAATCACTTACTTATGTAAGCTCATCGGGATTATCTCCCTTGCCGCCTTCCTGCAACTCGAATTATTTAGGGTATATTAAGAGTTTTCTCAATTATAATTAAGTAAAATCAAATAAACTCGGAAATAGTAATACATTCCTTTCATTTGAGATTGATTCTTTATTACAGCACTTAATTACATTAAATATATTAATTTTATGTATAGAGAACAGTTAATATCTCGCGTTAAATCATTAATAACCCTCGGCATGCTCACATAAATAAGGTCTCTATTTTCGTTATCCCGTCTTAATTGATTTATATCATATGAAAGTAACAAATTATTTCCTAAGGTGGAGTATTAACACTCTATTCTATGCTTTATTTTCGTCAAAATAGTGTCCTTCGCAAAGGGAATGTCGATGAATAACAATAAAAGATCTATCGCTGGATCACTGAGCCGCCGTGAATTTATTCAAACATCTGCCGCAGTCACCGGGGCTGCGGCAATTGCTGGCTCAATCACCCTGCCTTTCTCTGTGCAAGCCGCGCCAGAACAGGCGGCCCCAGTCAACAAAGAAACCATTAAATACAGTGCTTGCCTGGTTAACTGCGGCAGCCGCTGCCCACTAAAAGTACATGTCAAAAATGGCGAAATTATTAAAATTGCTAATGAAGCTATTTATGATGATTCCACCTTTGGCGAACATCAAATTCGCCCCTGTTTACGTGGCCGCTCGGTCAGATGGAAAACATATAATCCCGACCGAGTAAAATATCCCATGTTGCGAGTGGGCAAACGCGGCGAAGGTAAATTCAAACGAATCAGTTGGGATGAAGCCACCACTATTGTGGCTGACAATCTAAAAAAAACCATTCAACAACACGGCAATGAAGCCATTTATTATCAATATGGTTCTGGCTCTACCGGGGCTAATTTACAAGGCCGTAATGCTTGTAAAAGAATGCTCAGTTTACTCGGCGGTTTTCTGGATCAACACGGCACCTACTCCACGGCGCAAATTAATACCGTGATGCCTTATATTTATGGTAATACCGATGAAACCCTGTTGGATGAAATTAAAAACTCCGACTTAGTGGTGATGTTCGGCCATAATCTGGCAGAAACACGCATGTCCGGCGGTGGCCAATATATTGAAACAGTTCATGCGCTGGGGAAGAGTAAAGCTAAAGTCATTATTATCGACCCACGGATGACCGACAGTGTCACCACCCTCAATGCTGAGTGGATACCGATACTCCCCGGCACCGATGCCGCACTGGTCGCCGCATTGGGCTATGTATTAATTAAAGAAAACCTGACCGATGAGGATTTCCTGAAGGAATATTGTGTAGGCTGGGATGCCAGCACATTACCCGCTTCTGCCCCGGCCAATAGTTCATATAAAGATTATATTTTAGGTCTGGGTATCGATGGTGTAGAAAAAACACCGCAATGGGCCAGTGAAATAACCGGTATTGCACCAACCCGTATTATCCAACTCGCACGCGAGTTAGGAAATGCCCGTGCTGCCTGGATTTCCCAAGGTTGGGGCATTCAGCGCAGTGCCAATGGTGAGCAAGCTGCGCGCTCAATTATGATGCTGCCATTGATGACCGGTAATATCGGCAAAGCCGGTACCAATACCGGAGCCTGGGGCGGGAATGTTAAATATCCAGTGCCGGGATTCAGTATTCCCAATCCAGTAAAAACGGCTATTCCTTGTTTTATGTGGACAGACGCTATTTTCCGTGGCACTGAGATGACCGCTAAAAATGCCCATGTGAAGAATAAAGATAAACTTGATACCAATATTAAGTTTATGTGGAATTACGCCAGTAATGTGATTGGAAATCAGCATTCTGACCTGAATAAAACCCACCGTATCTTGCAAGATGAATCACTGTGCGAATTTATTTTAGTGTGGGAAAACCACATGACCCGTTCGGCGAAATATGCTGATTTATTATTACCCGATGTCACCTCGGTGGAATCAAATGATTTGATTGATAATTCCTATGCCAGCGGGGCTTATCACTATGTGACGCGGCTGCAAAATGCTATCGAACCGATGTGGGAATGTCGCCCGTCTTATGATGTTTTAGCCGAAATTGCCACCAAATGTGGCATTGGGGAAGCCTTTACCGAAGGGCATTCCCAGCAAGAATGGATTGAAATCAGTTATAACAAAATGCGCGAAAAGAACCCGGCACTGCCGCCCTTTGAGCAAACCAATGACAAAGGAATAATTGACCGAATTTATGCCGATAGCAGCCAATATATCGCCTTAAAAGACTTCCGCGATGACCCGCAAAATAACCCATTGAAAACCCCATCTGGCAAAATTGAGATCTACTCTGAAGCGCTCGCCACATTGGAAAAAGAGTGGCAATTGGCACCCGGAGATCGCATTACTGCCGTCGCTGAATATTGCCCGACATTTGAAGGTGTCAGTGATTTAGAAACCCTGAAAACCTACCCACTACAAATGACCGGTTTCCATGTTAAAGGCCATTGTCACTCATCTTATTATAATGTCGCCATGTTGCGCGAAGCGGTGCCACACCAGTTTTGGATGAATCCCATTGATGCGCAGACCCGTGGCATTCAACCCGGCGATATGGTCGAAATATTCAATGATCGGGGGCGAATGCGTATCGCGGTCAAAATTACCGAGCGCGTTTTACCCGGTGTCATTAGCGTGCCACAAGGCGCATGGCGCAATATCAACAAGGAGGGCATTGATGTGGGCGGTTGTATCAATACTTTGACGACCCAGCGCCCTTCGCCATTAGCGAAAGGTAACCCGCAACACACTAACCTCGTTGAAGTTAAACGCGCATAAGGAGTTGAAAAATGAAGCAATATGGTTTTTTTGTCGACTCCACCAAGTGCACTGGGTGCAAAACTTGCCAAATCAGCTGCAAGGATGAGAAGAACTTGGATCTCGGGCCGAAATTACGCCGTGTTTATGAATATGGCGGAGGAAGTTGGACGCAACAGGGCAATATTTGGGTACAAAATGTGTTCAATTATTATCTGTCCATTGCCTGTAATCACTGTTCGTCACCGACTTGTGTCACCGGCTGCCCGACCGGCGCGATGCACAAACGTGAAGAAGACGGCTTGGTGGTGGTGAATCAAGATCTGTGTGTGGGTTGCCGTTACTGTGAGATGCGCTGCCCCTATGGTGCGCCGCAATTTGATGCCAAAAAGAAACTGATGACCAAGTGTGATGGTTGCTATCAACGTGTGGCCGAAGGGCATAAACCAGTTTGTGTCGAATCTTGCCCGCAGCGAGCATTAGATTTCGATGAAATCACAGTATTACGTGATAAATATGGCGAAGAAAATGCGGTAGCGCCCCTGCCTCATGCCCATCTCACACACCCTAATCTGGTTATCAGAAGCCATCGTGATGCCAAACCATCCGGTGATACATCAGGCCGCATCCAAAATCCGACGGAGGTATAAAATGCATGAATTACCTTTGGTATTCTTCACCGTACTGGGGCAAACCGCCGTCGGGTTGTTTGCTTTAGTGTTCTTCAGTCACCAACTCGGCCTGACCACGGCACAGCAGCTCAAACAGGCTAATATTCTCGGCCTGATCTTGATGCTTGTGGGCTTAGTCATTGGCGCGCTGCATGTTGGGCAACCCCTACGCGCGATGAACATGTTACTCGGCGTCGGCCGCTCCCCGATGAGCAATGAAATACTGCTCAGTAGTCTGTTGGTGGCGATGGCTTGTGGCACGGTGTTCTTCTCCGCCATGGTGAAAAATGCCATGCTGGCCATGCTGTGTAATGTGGCGACAGTGATTTTTGGCTTAGCCTTTGCGTGGTCAATAACTCAAGTTTATCAATTAACCACAGTGCCTAACTGGGATACCTCATATACCTCATTGCAGCTATGGATGACAGTATTGGTCGGCGGCGGTGCTTTCGCCATCCTCACTGGCGCACGTCAGTTGGGTGCCACGGCCTTGTTAGTCGGCGCTATCGTGACGTTGGTGAATAAACCCGGCTATTTAAGTTTCCTGGGGCAAAGCTCCGTGGATCTCAGCAGCCAACAATCTGTGTTTTGGGGAGTACAAATCCTGCTGCTCACTCTGGGCGTTTTTGTGGCCGCAGCTGCATTACTGAAAGACCGAATCCCCCGCACGACACTGGCGGTGAGTGCTTCAGCGCTAGTCATCGGTGAATTGGCTGGGCGCATTGCTTTCTATAATCTCTGGCAAGTTCCGATGTAATTTAACTTACTGATTTTTTTTAATAACCGAGTCGCCGCCTTCCCCTGCGGCGACTCAAGACTAAAGTGACCGGGCCTGGAGAGAAGATTTTGACGTTACTAAACACCACCTTGCCACGCATTCTCGGCGCATGTTTTTACTATCCCCCGCAGTCCGATACAGTGCGGCGTCTCTGGCCATTGCTGCCGCAAATAAAAGATCTTTTCCCATGGCCCCACCCGGCCAACATTGCTCGCTGTTGCCAACAGCTACCTGATATTTCACCAGAACAATTGGAATATGACTTCTCGGTGCTGTTTGAGGGGCAAGGTGAAATGCCCGCGCCGCCGTGGGGGTCAGTTTATCTGGATAAAGAAAATATTCTGATGGGCACCAGCACCCTGCAATATCGTGAATTTCTGTCAACATTAGGGCTGGCAAGTCAGAGTGCGATTCATGAGCCGGAAGACCAGTTTGGTTTAATGCTTTTGGCTTGGGTGCATCTCATTGAACAGCCACATTTAACTCAGCAGCAGCCACATTCAGCCCAACAACAGCCAACTGACGCGGCAATAATGCTGCTCACTGAGCACCTGCTACCCTGGGCCTGGCGCTATCTTGAGTTGGTCAAAAATGCGCAGCTTGAGCATCAGGTTTATCCGCTGTTGGCTGAGATTTCCGAGTGTTACCTGAAAACCCTGCAACTGAAATTGGGTTTATTCCCCCATCCCCATGAGCTATATCGGTGATAAAAAATCGATGAACAGAGACGAACGCTACTATAAAGCCTATATGGAAAGCCGGGTTATTAGCCGCCGGGGGCTATTTCGTGGCTTATTAAAAGGGGCGGCTAGCGACTCATCACCGGCAAGTCACCCTCATCCGGTGATAAAAAATCCCTGCCAGAATATTTATATCTATTGTGATAGTTGCGCCGATTATTGTGAGAAACAAGCGCTAGTCTGGCAGACCAACCAGCCTCCAACTTTAGTTGATGAGCTGTGCGATGGGTGCGGTGAATGTGTGGTTAAGTGCCCGGCAATGGCACTGGAAATGGCATTAACAAGCTAGAGAATGGGGGATTAAATTAAGCGTTATTGGGGAGTCAACAAATGCCCCCGATAATTTCAGGGGCATGGGCACTAAAGAAACTTAGTTGCCATCTTTACCGTATTGTGGAGAACGCGGGCCGTACAAAATACCATTTGGCGTCCCGGCAGAGAGCATTCTGACACTGGTTATGCCCGCTATATCATGGCTTTTATCCGTCATGGTATTGGCAATCTGGGAGATTGCCGCCTGAACCAACATGCCAATAATACCGCCGGAGGCATTATCACTTTCATTACTGGATGCCGTCGCACTACCACTCCACAGCAACTTGCCAGTTTTTAAATCAACCAGTTTTGCCGTCGCCGTGACCCGAGTATCACTGGTAATTATCTGATATGAGGTACCATATTGAACCACGGTGATGTACAGCACGGCATCTGCGCCAAAGATTTTGTGGAGTTTAGCTGGGCTGACCGCACTGATATCACCCGCATTGGTCATGCCATTCTGTTTAAAGGTCTCGTCAACCACGGCCACTGGCAATACATAATAGCCCGCTTCAGATAACGGGTAAGTGACCTGAGATAACATGCCATGACTGGCTGACACTTCAGGTGACTGATTTTGTGGCAATAGCACCAAAATACTTTTGGGTTTGCTTTGCTTAAACGCAGAATAGTCCTGTGGCACTGGCTTGGCGCAACCGGTCAATAACAGCGCCATCATGACAGCACATATCGCAAAAATAGATTTCATTTAAATGCCCCTTTATCCTTGCTCATCAAGAAATCCATAAACGGCGCAGACTCAGGGAATGCCGATTTCTCCGTGTTAAATTCAGTCATCGCTAAGTCTGTATGACCGGTATTGCCATACAGCATCCCCAAGTGGGCATGTAAACCAGGGGGGACTGGCAGACCTTTAGCGCGTGACTTTTCAATACTTTCTTTTAAAGCAGCAATTTGCTGTTCAGGGTTGGCATCGGATTTATAGTATTGATAAACCGTAGCTTGGTAATTATCCCAGTGGTAAATCGGTTTCGGTGCCGTAGCGCACCCCGCCAGCACAGCAGCGGCCAATAACAGAGACATCTTTTGTGTCAGTTTCATATTGCGGTATCCATACTCGTCATTAAGATTTATTTCGCCGGTTGCCATGCACCTGATTCAATACCCGCGACCAGATTATTCACTGCTTCCCGAATCGCTAAATCCAATACTTTGCCGTTCAAAGTTGAGTCGTAACTGGCTGTTCCGCCAAAGCCAATAACTTCGCGGTTAGACAGTTCATACTCACCCGCACCCTGTGAAGAAAACACCACTTCAGAGGTATTCACATTAACGATATTCAGATTCACTTTGGCATAAGCAACCTGAGATTTACCCCGGCCTAAAATACCAAATAACTGGCGGTCGCCGGTTTCTTTGCGGCCAAACTCCGTCACATCGCCGGTGACAACGTAAGTCGCCCCTTTCAGTTGCTGGTTTTGCCCAGAAATAGCCGCTTCATTTTTCAACTCTTCCATGTTGGTGCGCTCTAATACATTAAAGCGGCCAGTTTGTTGTAAGTGAGTCACCAGAATGGTTTTTGACTGCCCCCCCAAACGATCCACACCATCAGAGAAGATTCCGCTCATATAGCTTGAACGATTATCAAACTTGCCAACGGAAATGGGGCTGCGCGTGCCGTTGTATTGCGTGCCGTAAGAGGCAACCTTGGCCACTTCTAACGAACGGGAGGACTCAGTCGCACAACCGCTTAATAAAGTTGCGGTTATTAAGGTCGCGGCTAACACTATTTTCTTCATCATAAATTCAATATTCTCAATAAAAGATTAAATGCTATAGCAGAAATAAATAAATGGTCGAAATTTAACTTAAGTTAAAATAACCACCCTTTTAAAAAATATCTAACAGTGACTATTAACAGATTAAAGTAATTTCACTATTGATTTAAAAGGTTTTTTCGGAGGGATAATAGTAGCAGAAAGAAAATACTTTAAATA
>NZ_CABHXX010000008.1 GCF_902170565.1 Yersinia thracica | reverse complement strand
CTTTTAGCGCTTTTTCAAAATCGAAAGATTGAGTCATATGTCATTCCTCTTTTTAAATACTTTAGCGGAATGACACAGAATTTCTAATACTCCCAAGAGCAATTCAAATGCTACATAGATAATTATCTACTTGTTTATTTAATCGATATTAATGGGTTACCCATAGCCGTCATAACGCAACATAAAAACATCTCAATAAGTCCCCTATTGGATTCGCTTCTTGGCAATATCATAAGCTTTTTCAGCTTCCCGTTTACCAACAGCAACGATCCAAATCACAATCTCCTCATCGATAACTTGGTAAATTAACCGAAAGCCAGATGCGCGTAATTTTATTTTGAAACAACCAGCCAGATCACCGTGCAAACGTGCTGACTCAATATAGGGATTTTCCTGTAATTTTCTTAGTTTCTTTTTAAATTGCTCTCGGATAGTTTTATCTAGTTTGTGCCATTCTTTTAATGCCCGTTCGTCAAAGTCGATATTAAAGGTCATCAATATTTACTCTGATACGCTTTGCAGGATTTTTCAAACGTTCACGGACAACAGCCAAAATATCAGCATCCTCATCTTGATTACTGACCATGACGGATACTTCTGAAAAAGGCAGCTTTTCGTTCTCTGCAACATAACGTAGGAACAGGCGTAATGCATCAGAAGGCGAAAGATTCAGTTTTTCAAACGCCTGATATGCACTTTTCTTCAGTTCATCATCCACACGAATTTGGATAGTACCCATTTTAAAAATCTCCTGTAATGACATTTGTAATGCAGTATAGCGCATTACAAATGTAGTGCAATAGATGAGGCTACACCCAATATTGTTCATACTTATTACTCGGGCGATATCCGTGTGTTAAACATAATAGTGAACACCACACCTGTAACGCCTTTATAAACATTAATATATTATCATTCCGGAGAATCCTTTCCGCTGAAATGATAAGGCACCACATACCCATCGCGGCACCTATCCAAATAATCCGCCCACCATTGCACCATGAGTCTTCTTTCATCCATATGTTCGGCTTTGTGGATATAGGCCGCACGGACATTGTTACGTTCCTGATGGCTCATCTGCCGTTCTACTGCATCACGTGACCACATACCTGATTCAACCAAAGCACTACAGGCCATTGTTCTGAAGCCATGACCGCAAACTTCTGTTTTGGTATCGTATCCCATACGGCGTAACGCATTATTAATGGTATTTTCACTCATGGGTCGGTTGGGATAGTGATCACCAGGGAACACCAGATTTTCATCTTGGGTTAATGTCTTAATTTTCTCAAGAACGGCAATAGCTTGCCTGGATAATGGCACCAAGTGAGGAGTTTTCATTTTTGAGCCTCGGTGCGAGTATCTAACCTTATCGATAACTTCCCTCTCTGCCGGTAGTGTCCATAAGGCTCTTTCCAAATCGATTTCATCCCATCTGGCAAACCGCAGTTCACTTGAACGAATAAATACCAACAGACATAGCTTTACCGCCATCCGGGTCAATGGCCTGCCACAGTAGTAATCCATGCGTAATAACAACTCAGGGAGACGTTCTAGCGGGAGCTCCGCACGGTGAGTTGCCTTACGGGTAACTAAAGCACCTGCGAGGTCTTGTGCCGGGTTATATTCGATTAAACCGTTCTGGACAGCGTAGCGCATCACACAGGTAATCCGTTGTTGCAGTCGTGCGGCCACATCTAATTTTCTCGTCTGCTCAACCACTCTTAAAGGGGCAAGTAGATCACGGATTTTTAGCTCATCGATATTTCGCTGACCAATAGCAGGAAACAAATACATCTCGAAGTAGCGCAGAACGCGCTCAGAATGCTGTGCAGACCATTTCTTGTTACTGGCATGCCAGTCGCGTGCAACCAACTCAAAGGTATGCGTATTTTGTATAATATCTTTTTCTTGTTCACGCTTGTTTGTCGGGCTAATGCCTTGCGCGATCAGTGCTTTCGCTTTATCACACTCAGCTCGAGCCTGCCCTAAGCTGATGGCAGGATAACCACCAAAAGCAATGCGGCTTTCCTTTCCATTGATACGGAATTTAAGGTACCAGAGCTTAGTTCCACGAGGTTGTATCTGTAGATAGAGTCCTTGAGCATCAGTGAGTTTATAAGCTTTATCGCGAGGTTTGGCATTTCGAATTGCGGCATCAGTCAGCGCCATTGGGGGTCACATCCATATAGAACCCAGAAAGCGCTCACTATGCTATTGGAGTGTTATGGCTGTCAACGGGTGATAAAGGCAAAATTTAAACTGACTTTCCTACAAAAAAATTATGTTAATCAATGATATTACTAAAAACGATAGTGCCTAATTATCTCTGCACAAAGGACACCCCAAAAATGTCCTTTGTAAAGAGATACTCCCCGATGCTACAACCTACCCCGCTAAGATCTTCACAAAGGCTGATACCACCTATATCTGACGCATATTTGGGGGTCACAAATTTTCCGAACCGAGCTGACCCCCATTTTGACCCCCAGTGATGATGGCTGCTAATGGACGTAGAAATACCAGAATGGAGAAGTGGCAAAAATCACCAGAATGTTAGATGCTGTTTTATATAGACTTTTACGGAAGATAATGGACTTTGCTGAACGACAGGCAAAAAAAAGCCACCTTGCGGTGACTTGATTTTCATACTAATGGTGCCGAAGGCCGGAATCGAACCGGCATGCCTCGCGGCGGTTGATTTTGAGTCAACTGCGTCTACCGATTTCGCCACTTCGGCACTGAAGTAGTATGCGGAGAACGAGGTGAATTATACCTACCCGAAGTCCGCATGCAACTGTTATCCCACCAAGTTTAGTCTAAGTGTTGAAAAAACCACCATCAACGCCGTTTTAGCAGCAAATAAACACTGATTAGGAGGAAAAGTATACTCGGTAACAGCGCGCCGATGACCGGAGGGATGCTGTAAACTAAGCTAAGTGGGCCGAAAATTTGATCCAATACATAGAAAACAAAACCAAAGAAGATACCGGTAACCACCCGAACCCCCATTGGCACACTGCGTAATGGACCAAAAATAAATGACAGCGCCATCAGCATCATCACGGCAACCGAGAATGGCGCAAATATCTTGCCCCACATATTTAGTTCATATCGGCTCGACTCTTGCCCACTTTGTCGCAGGTATTTGCTGTAATCATGCAATCCGCTGATAGAAAGCGAATCCGGATTCATAGCGACCACCCCCAACTTCTCTGGTGTTAGGTTAGTTTTCCACTCACCGGTTAGTGTCTGTGAGCCAGTCACTTTATTTGGATTGCTTAAATCAGATTCATCAACCTGCGATAAGCGCCACAGATTGTCTTCAAACGTTGCCGTGGCGGCATAACGAACCGAAAGCAGACGATCCTGTTGATCAAAATGATAAATATTGACCCCTGTTAGCTCGTTATCACCCGACACTCGCTGGATATAAATAAAGTCGGAACCGTCTTTCGCCCATAAACCAGTTTGCGTCGATAATAATGACCCCCCGTACATCTGCTGTGCACGGAAGTTACGCGCCATCTGCTCACCTTGCGGGGCAACCCATTCACCAATAGCCATAGTCAGTAACACTAATGGAATCGCGGTCTTCATTACCGAAGCGGCGATTTGCATGCGGGTAAAACCTGATGCTTGCATCACCACCAATTCACTGCGCGTAGCTAAAGTGCCCAGGCCCAACAATGCACCTAACAGCGCCGCCATCGGGAAGAATATCTCGATATCCTTAGGGATACTTAGCAAAGTGTACATGCCCGCAGAAACCGCAGAGTAATCGCCCTGCCCGACTTTGCGTAACTGATCGACAAACTTGATAATGCCGGACAACGATACCAGCATGAATAAGGTCATCAGGATGGTATTGAGGATAGTCCGTCCGATATAGCGGTCTAATACACCAAACATCAGGCAGCACCTCTCAATCGAGCACGTAACTTACGAGCCGGCAGGCCATCCCACAGGTTCAATATCACCGCCACCGCAAAGTACACACCGTTCACAGTCCACATCCAAATCAAGGGGTCCAACTTGCCACCACTTGCATTAGAGCGCAGGGAGCTTTGTAACAAGAAGAAAATCAAATAGAGCAGCATGGCGGGCAACATACTCAGAACACGGCCCTGACGCGGGTTGACTACACTGAGCGGCACCACCAGCAATGCCATAATGATCACCGATACAATAAGCGTCAGACGCCAATGAAACTCCGCACGCGCATCAAGTTTGCTCGAGTCCCACAGCTGTTTCATGGTCATCTGCTCAGCGACATTATTGTTTTGCTGTACTTCCTGATGACCAATAATAGCCTGGTAATCGACAAAATCGGTGATACGGAAGTCGCGCAACAATGCCGTGCCTTCATAGCGGGTGCCTTTGTTTAGGATAACCACTTGTGAGCCGTCCGGCCGTTCGGTCATATGGCCGCTGTCTGCTACCACGACAGAGGGGCGTTGATTACCGTTTGGCCGCAATTGTGCCAAAAATACACGGTTAAACTCTTTGCCCGTCACATTACCGATAAATAAGGCTGAATTGCCATCTGTTGAAGACTTAAACTGCCCACCAGCCAGAGCAGCCAGGCTAGGGTTAGCTCTGGCGTCATTCAGTACTTCGTCTTGATGTTTAGAAGACCAAGGGCCAAGCCAGATAGTGTTGACCGCTGCCAGCGCTGAAGTTATCAGTGCCAGAATTAATGCAGCCATAATCAAGGATTTTTTGCCCATGCCGCAGGCATGCATTACGGTGATTTCACTCTCCGTGTACAATTTACCTAGCGTCATCAATAAGCCAAGGAATAAGCTTAATGGTAGGATAAGTTGTGCCATTTCCGGCACACCGAGCCCTAAAAGGGATAAAACCAAGTTTGTGGGGATTTCACCGTCGACCGCAGCGCCCAATATCCGTACTAACTTCTGGCTAAAGAAGATTAATAGCAGGATGAACAGAATCGCAATTTGGCTCTTAAGTGTTTCCCGTACCAGATATCTAATGATGATCACGCTAATACGCCTGTGAAAACTTGTCTTTTTGCAGGAAAATCGATAGTTTCATCGTTAATCCGCCATTTATTCTCATCATATGGCAACCTTCACAGCTAAAATAGTATTACAGCATCTAGCGTTTAGGTGTCCTATAGGAACATGCTTATAGTCGCCAAAACAAAACAACTTATGCCGTTAAGGTTAACACACGTCGTTAACACAACGGAGAGAGATCGTTGCGGAGTGCTACATTCTAGCGGTAGCTCCCGCCTTTGTCTTTAAGATTCAGGAGAGTGCATGGAGTTCAGTGTAAAGAGCGGCAGCCCGGAAAAACAGCGCAGTGCCTGTATTGTAGTCGGCGTTTTCGAACCCCGCCGTCTATCTCCCATTGCCGAACAACTCGACAAAATTAGTGATGGCTACATCAGCGCTTTACTGCGCCGTGGTGAACTTGAAGGCAAAGTCGGGCAGACGCTGTTACTGCACCATGTGCCGAATATTCTCTCCGAGCGCATCTTGTTAATTGGCTGTGGCAAAGAGCGAGAGCTTGATGAGCGCCAGTACAAGCAAGTGATCCAGAAGACCATCAATACCCTTAATGACACCGGCTCAATGGAGGCTGTTTGCTTCCTCACTGAACTGCATGTTAAAGGCCGCAATACTTACTGGAAAGTGCGCCAAGCGGTAGAAACAGCGAAAGAAACGCTTTATACCTTTGATCAGCTTAAAAGCAATAAAACCGAGCCTCGTCGTCCGTTGCGCAAAATGGTGTTCAATGTGCCAACCCGCCGCGAACTGACCAGCGGTGAGCGCGCCATCCAGCATGGTCTGGCAGTGGCATCTGGCATTAAAGCGGCTAAAGATTTGGGTAATATGCCACCCAATATTTGTAATGCCGCCTATCTGGCCTCGCAAGCGCGCCAGTTGGCCGATGCATTCAGCACCAACATCATCACCCGCGTGATTGGTGAGCAGCAAATGAAAGAGCTGGGAATGCACTCTTATCTCGCTGTTGGCCATGGTTCGCAGAATGAATCATTGATGTCAGTGATAGAATATAAAGGTAATCCAAACCCGGACGCTAAGCCAATTGTGCTGGTGGGCAAAGGGTTGACCTTCGACTCCGGCGGTATTTCGATTAAACCTGCCGAAGGTATGGACGAAATGAAATACGACATGTGCGGCGCGGCAACTGTCTATGGCGTGATGCGCGTGGTGGCTGAGCTGCAATTGCCATTGAATGTCATTGGTGTGCTGGCGGGCTGTGAAAACATGCCGGGTGGCCGTGCTTATCGCCCAGGTGATATCCTCACCACCATGTCTGGCCAGACTGTTGAAGTGTTGAATACTGATGCCGAAGGCCGCCTGGTGCTGTGTGATGCATTGACCTATGTCGAGCGTTTCGATCCAGAACTGGTGATTGATATCGCGACACTGACGGGTGCTTGTGTTGTGGCATTAGGCCATCACATCACCGGTTTGATGTCGAATCACAATCCATTGGCTCACGAACTGATTGGGGCGTCTGAACAGGCCGGTGACCGCGCATGGCGCTTGCCGCTGGGTGATGAGTTCTATGAGCAGTTGGATTCCAATTTTGCCGACATGGCGAATATTGGTGGCCGTGCTGGTGGCGCCATTACCGCGGGCTGTTTCTTGTCGCGCTTTACTCGTAAATATAGCTGGGCGCATCTGGATATCGCGGGTACAGCATGGCGTTCGGGCAAGAACAAAGGCGCAACTGGCCGGCCGGTCGCGTTGTTATCCCAGTTCTTGCTTAACCGCGCAGGGCTAAACGGCGACGATTAATCGTTTGATGTATTCCATTTGATATACACCCAAAGTAATTGGGGTTGCAGGTAGGCGGCAAACGAACTCATCCCGATGAGCTTACATCAGTAAGTGATTCGGGTGAGTGAGTGCAGCCAACACCCCTGCGGCGTCAAGGACGAAGGGTGCTGAGAACCTATGAAGAACGCCACCTTTTATCTGCTTGAACACGACACGCCCGCGGGTGAGCTGCGCGCTCATGAAGCGTTGGCCTGCGAGATCGCGGCTGAACGTTGGCGGGCAGGCAAACGGGTGCTGATCGCCTGTGAAAATCAGGAGCAAGCCCAACGGCTAGATGAAGCCCTGTGGCAACGGGCACCTGAGCAATTTGTGCCCCATAATCTGGCCGGTGAAGGGCCAAAGTATGGTGCGCCAGTCGAACTGGCGTGGCCGGAACGACGCGGAAATTCTCCTCGCGACCTCCTGATTAGCCTGCTGCCTGAGTTCGCAGGTTTTGCCACCGCTTTCCATGAAGTGGTAGACTTCGTTCCTTACGAAGAAAATTTGAAACAGTTGGCGCGCGACCGATATAAGTCTTATCGCAGCGTCGGCTTCCACTTGACCACGGCAACGCCGCCAACTAATTGAAATAAAAAGAAAATGGAAAACACACCTTCTAATATCGACAAAACTGAGCCGTCCCTCGATAAAACATACAGCCCACAGGAAATCGAACAGCCGCTGTATGAACACTGGGAAAAACAGGGTTATTTCAAGCCGAACGGCGATACCAGCAAAGAAAGCTACTGCATCATGATCCCGCCGCCGAACGTCACCGGCAGTCTGCATATGGGCCATGCGTTCCAACAAACCATCATGGATACCTTGATTCGCTACCAACGCATGCAGGGCAAAAATACCTTGTGGCAAGCCGGAACCGACCATGCCGGTATCGCGACCCAAATGGTGGTTGAGCGCAAAATTGCTGCTGAAGAAGGCAAAACTCGCCACGATTACGGCCGTGAAGCGTTTATCGACAAAATTTGGCAGTGGAAAGGCGAATCTGGCGGCACCATTACTCGCCAAATGCGCCGTCTGGGTAACTCTGTGGATTGGGAGCGCGAGCGTTTCACCATGGATGATGGCCTGTCCAATGCGGTTAAAGAAGTGTTTGTCCGCCTGCATAAAGAAGATCTGATTTACCGTGGCAAGCGCCTGGTGAATTGGGATCCGAAACTGCGCACCGCTATTTCTGATTTGGAAGTGGAAAACCGCGAATCCAAAGGCTCTATGTGGCATCTGCGTTATCCGCTGGCCGATGGTGCCAAAACAGCCGAAGGCAAAGATTATCTGGTGGTCGCCACCACCCGTCCGGAAACGGTGCTGGGTGATACCGGCGTGGCGGTAAACCCAGAAGATCCGCGTTATAAAGATCTGATCGGCAAAGAAGTGATCCTGCCACTGGTGGGCCGCCGCATTCCGATCCTCGGTGATGAACACGCCGATATGGAAAAAGGCACCGGCTGTGTGAAAATCACGCCAGCGCATGACTTTAATGACTATGAAGTGGGTAAGCGCCACGCGCTGCCGATGATCAACATTCTGACTTTCGACGGCGATATCCGTACAGAAGCCGAAGTCTTTGATACCAATGGCGAAGCGTCCGATGCTTGCAGCGGCGCAATTCCAGAACAGTTCCAAGGTTTGGAGCGCTTTGCTGCCCGTAAAGCCGTGGTGGCTGAATTCGATAAACTCGGCCTGCTGGAAGAAGTTAAAGCGCACGACCTGACGGTGCCTTATGGCGACCGTGGCGGCGTAGTTATTGAGCCGATGCTGACCGACCAATGGTATGTTCGCACCGCTCCACTGGCTAAAGTGGCCATCGAAGCTGTCGAAAACGGCGAGATCCAATTCGTACCGAAACAGTACGAAAATATGTATTACTCATGGATGCGCGACATTCAGGATTGGTGTATTTCCCGCCAATTGTGGTGGGGTCACCGCATTCCGGCCTGGTATGACGAGCAGGGTAAAGTTTACGTCGGCCGCGATGAAGCCGAAGTGCGCCGCGAAAATAATCTGGGCGCCGATGTGGCCTTGCGTCAAGATGAAGATGTACTGGATACCTGGTTCTCATCTGGCCTGTGGACTTTCTCCACACTGGGCTGGCCAGAGCAAACCGAAGCACTGAAAACTTTCCACCCGACCAGTGTTGTGGTCAGTGGCTTCGACATTATTTTCTTCTGGATTGCCCGCATGATCATGCTGACCATGCACTTTATGAAGGATGAAAATGGTAAGCCGCAGGTGCCGTTTAAAACCGTGTATATGACCGGCCTTATCCGCGATGACGAAGGGCAGAAAATGTCCAAGTCGAAAGGTAACGTTATCGACCCACTGGATATGGTTGACGGCATATCACTGGAAGAGTTGCTGGAAAAACGTACCGGCAACATGATGCAGCCGCAACTGGCAGAGAAAATCCGCAAGCGCACCGAGAAGCAGTTCCCGAACGGCATTGAGCCGCACGGTACTGACGCCCTGCGCTTTACGCTGGCAGCTTTGGCCTCGACTGGCCGTGATATCAACTGGGATATGAAGCGCCTGGAAGGTTATCGCAACTTCTGCAACAAGCTGTGGAACGCCAGCCGTTTCGTGCTGATGAACACCGAAGGGCAAGATTGCGGGCAGAATGGCGGCGAGATGGTGCTGTCACTGGCTGACCGTTGGATTCTGGCCGAATTTAATCAGACGATCAAAGCCTACCGCGAAGCAATGGACACTTACCGCTTCGATTTGGCGGCCGGTATTCTGTATGAATTTACCTGGAATCAGTTCTGTGACTGGTATTTGGAACTGACCAAGCCGGTGATGAACAGCGGTTCTGAAGCTGAACTGCGTGGAACTCGCCATACTCTGATTGAAGTTCTGGAAGCCCTGCTGCGTCTGGCACACCCAATCATTCCTTACATCACAGAGACTATTTGGCAGCGGGTTAAAACCCTGAAAGGCATTACTGCGGATACTATTATGTTGCAGCCTTTCCCGGAATATGACGCCAGCCAGGTGGATGAAAAAGCCCTAAGCGATTTGGAATGGATCAAGCAAACCATTATTGCGGTGCGTAATATCCGGGCTGAAATGAACATCGCGCCAGGTAAACCGCTGGAAGTGATGCTGCGCGGAGCCAGTGCTGAAGCTCAGCGCCGTGTGCTGGAAAACCAGAGTTTCATCCAGTCGCTAGCCCGTTTGTCTTCTCTCACTCTGTTAGCTGACGGTGATAAAGGCCCGGTATCTGTGACCAAATTGGTTGAAGGTGCAGAGGTGTTGATCCCAATGGCTGGCCTGATTGATAAGGCCACCGAACTGGAGAGGCTGGCAAAAGAAGTGGCGAAGCTGGAAGCCGAGATTGAGCGCATCGAAAGTAAATTGAGTAATGAAGGTTTTGTGGCGCGCGCGCCAGAAGCCGTGGTTGCCAAAGAGCGCGAAAGAATGGCGGCCTGTGCTGAAGCCAAGCAGAAGTTAATTGAACAACAGGCGACTATCGCCGCACTGTAATTCAATCTGACATGAAGTAAGCACTCACTGGGGGCCATAATCATTTGGTCTCCAGTTTTTTTTACCATTGCATTTAATTCGAGTTGTCGGAAGGCGGCCAATGCACATACAGCTTGAAGTATGGCGGGTATAGATGGTATTACAGATTATAACTAAGTTATTACCTTTGGGTTTATAGAGCATGACCACAGCCACACCTATCCGCCTGTTGGTGCGCCCCATCCTCGCCGCAGACAATCTCGCTATCGCCAATGTCATCCGCGAAGTTTCAGCTGAGTTC
Organism: Yersinia thracica; assembly: GCF_902170565.1. Lineage (GTDB taxonomy): Bacteria > Pseudomonadota > Gammaproteobacteria > Enterobacterales > Enterobacteriaceae > Yersinia > Yersinia thracica. The sequence continues at coordinate 72,014 of NZ_CABHXX010000008.1, read as the reverse complement.
GGCTTAACCGCCGATAAAGGCTATACCGTGTCGGACCCTAATTTGGATCACTTGTATGAGCTGTACAGCCAGCCACGCAGTGCTTACTGGGTGATTGAAGTGGATGGAAATATTGCGGGCGGCGGTGGCGTGGCACCTTTGTCTGGTGGCGAAGCTTCCCTTTGTGAGTTGCAGAAAATGTATTTTCTACCCATATTGCGCGGTAAAGGGTTAGCAAAACAATTGGCATTACAAGCGCTTGAGTTTGCCCGCCAGCAGGATTTTAGTCACTGCTATCTGGAAACGACAGCGAGCCTGACCAGTGCTGTAGGTTTATACGAAAGATTAGGTTTTGAGCATATCAATGGCCCGATGGGAAACACCGGTCATGTTGATTGCGAAGTCACGATGTTGAAAACATTATGATAATTCAGGGCGCATTAAGCGCCCTGATAATATTAACTGGCAAATGCCGCTAACACAGCTATAGCGCCGACAACAAAAGGGATTCCTCAACGTCATTGGCGCTACAGCAAGGCAGCAAACGAGCAAATCCCGATGAGCTGACTCAAGTCAGTGACTCGGGTGAGTGAGAGCAGCTAACACAGCTATAGTGTCAAGGACGAAGAGGAATTTAGTGGCGCTTGCCGTCGTCATCTTCATCCACTAAGTCTTCGTCGTCAAACTCGCCGTCTTCATCATCTTCGCCGTTTGGATCTTCGTAGTAAGTGCCCCAACCGTCGTAATTCACACCACAAGTTTCAGCCAAAGCAATCAGCTGTTCAACCTGCGCATCAATAATTTCAGCATTGAGAGCAACTTCGCTGATCACATCACAGCACATCACCATTGAGCCGTCTTCTATTTCCAGCTCTTCAGCATCGGTCACTTCATAACCCAGCTTGAATGCTTCAACAGCCGCTTTCTCCAGAACTTCGAATTTCTCAGCAGAAAGATGGTGTTCAATGGTGTACAGCGCATCAGGATCACTGCCATCGTCCAGCAGTTCTTCGATGATCAGGCGGGTCTCGTCACGTTGTTCGTCCAGCATTTCGCGGTTTGCCATGCCTTTATCCTCAGTCAATGGGCTTAGTATGGCGCTATTTTCCCACACCCACGCTATTGCCTCCACTATAAACGAGAAAGATTTATTGATTAGGGTTGTATTTGAATATTTATACGTATAAATTGAATTTAAATTCAGATTAACCCTTCGGGATGAAAAAGATGAACACGATAAGTCAGTTCTATAAACGTCACTTTCTAAGGTTATTAGATTTTACTCCCACCGAGATTATAGCTCTGCTCGATTTGGCCGTTGAGCTGAAGAAAGCCAAGAAATCCGGCTGTGAGCAACAAAAACTGGTCGGTAAGAATATCGCGCTCATCTTCGAAAAAGACTCGACTCGTACTCGATGCTCTTTCGAAGTTGCCGCATATGATCAAGGTGCGCGCGTGACTTACCTCGGCCCGGGGGGAAGCCAAATTGGGCATAAAGAATCAATTAAAGATACTGCCCGAGTATTAGGCCGCATGTATGACGGCATTCAGTATCGTGGTCACGGCCAAAAGGTGGTTGAAACACTGGCAGAATTTGCGGGCGTACCGGTATGGAATGGCCTGACAAATGAATTTCACCCAACCCAATTACTGGCCGACTTGCTGACCATGCAGGAGCACTTACCGGGTAAGCCATTGAGTGAAATGACATTTACTTACTTGGGTGATGCCCGCAACAATATGGGTAACACGATGTTGGAAGCTGCTGCACTGGTCGGGATGGATTTGCGGTTAGTCGCGCCAAAAGCATGTTGGCCGGAGGCCGAGCTGGTGGCGGTTTGTCAGGAACAGGCCAAAAAGACTGGCGGTAAAATCACACTGACAGAAGATATTGCCGAGGGCGTAAAAGGTGCCGACTTCCTGTATACCGATGTTTGGGTCTCGATGGGCGAACCGAAAGAAGTGTGGCAAGAGCGTGTTGCCCTCTTAAAACCTTACCAAATCAATATGAATGTAGTGAAACTGACCGGCAATCCGCAGGTTAAATTCCTGCACTGCTTACCCGCATTTCACGATGACCAAACCACCGTCGGCAAACAAATGGCGGAACTTTATGACTTACCGGGCGGCATGGAAGTCACTAACGAAGTGTTTGAATCCGCGCATAGTATTGTGTTCTCTCAAGCAGAAAACCGCCTGCACACCATCAAAGCCGTGATGGTCGCGACATTGGGCAAGGCATAAAAACACTCAATTTTTTGCTGATGAATCGCTCCATCAATAGGCGTTATTGGCGCAGATAGTTTGGGCGCAACCAGCGCGGAGAAAACGGAGCGTACACGTAGTACGTGAGTATTTCGAGCACTGCTTGCGTCCAAAATAGCAAGTAAAATAGCCTATTTTACAGATACCTTCACAACAGCTTTGCGCACGTTTGCAGGCTCACCCACCGCACATAATGGCTTATGCACTTCGCCTGGGTAAAACACCACAAAATCACCGGTTTTCATCACAAACTGCTTCTCATCAACCCCCGCCGGTAAAAAGGCGATATCTTTATCTGCTAACCAGTCGGTGTCGGGTTTGCCAGCAGGTAAGTTACTGAAAGTCATCCCCTCGACACCCGCCAGGATTATCTGAATATCCAGATACTTAGCATGATATTCCGCCCGGCGATTTTCCAGATAGTCGGTGCAGTCATTGGAAATCAATACAAACATATTATTACCATCAATATCGTGTTTGCCCAATGGGGTTTCTGCGGTGATGTGGCTTTTCACATATTCAATAGCTTCTTTTAATTGCGCAGGTAAATAAGGCACTAATTCCAAATGATGAATGTTTCCGGTGATCATGCTGTTCCCTTTCTTATAAATTAAATGAAATGACGTTTCATTATAACCATTTCATTCTTTATTGAGTGAGAAGTCTCTGACATTTATTCATACCGACCACGGGTTTAAATCACCTCAGAATCATTACTTTTTTATAAAGTTTTTTTATCACTAATTGTTATAACAAATAACTGTTGAGACTTTGACCACAGACAGCAAAGCTATTATCGTGAGAAAATGCGATGAAATAGTTTTAAAAACAATAATTTCCGCGCAATGTTTACAATTTTAACCCGCTATCCATACTCAATATATCGATAGTCATGATCCATTTCAGGGAGTCCCAATGAAAGCTAAAATTCTGTCATTATTGGTTTTGACAGCACTATCTGGCAGTGCCTTTGCGGCAACACCGCCAGATACGCTGGTTGTCGTGCAATCCCTGGATGATATCGTTAGCCTTGATCCGGCTGAAAGTAATGAACTCTCCAGTATTCAGACCGTGCCAAGTCTCTACCAACGCCTGGTACAGGCCGATCGTGATAATCCGGCAAAAGTCGTGCCTATTCTTGCTGAAAGTTGGCAGGGTGATGCCGCCGCCAAAACTCTTACAGTGAAATTGCGTCCAGACGCGGTATTCTCATCCGGTAATCCGGTGAAAGCGGATGACGTGATTTTCTCCTTTACTCGCGCGGTCAAAATGAACCGTTCACCTGCCTTTATCCTGAATGTATTGGGCTGGGATCCGAGTAATATCGATCAACACGTGAAAAAGATCGATAACAATACCGTGCAACTGAGCTGGGGCGCAGATGTCAGCCCTGCGGTGGCACTGAATATTTTATCAACGCCGATCGCCTCCATTGTTGATAAAAAAGCCGTGACCGCTAATGTTAAAGATGACGATTACGGCAATGCCTGGTTGAAAATGCATTCAGCCGGTAGTGGCCCATTCAAAATGCGTGTTTATCAGCCGCATCAGGCCATCGTACTGGATGCTAACCCGACGTCACCTGGCGATAAGCCACTGATTAAAAATATCATTATTAAAAACGTGCCCGATCCAAGTGCTCGCCGTTTGCTGATTCAGCAAGGTGATGCTGATATCGCCCGTGAATTAGGGCCAGACCAAACTGCGGCACTGAAAACTCAGGCGGGTGTTAAAGTTGTCGAAATCCCGTCTGCCGAACAAAACTATTTGGTCTTTAACACCGCCAACCAAGCGAATCCGCTGTTAAGTAGACCTGAATTCTGGCAGGCTGCCCGCTATTTGGTTGATTATCAAGGCATTACCAAAGATTTGCTGAAAGGCCAGTATTTCGTGCATCAAAGCTTCCTGCCGGTCGGTTTGCCGGGCGCGTTGGAAAGCAATCCGTACACCTTTGACCCGGCTAAAGCCAAAGATATTCTGACAAAAGCCGGAATTAAAGATGCCACGCTGACTCTGGATGTGGAGAACAAACCGCCATTCATTACCATTGCACAGTCGTTGCAAGCCAGCTTTGCTCAAGGTGGTGTGAAATTGGTATTACTGCCAGCCGCAGGTAGCCAGGTTTATGGCCGCGTGCGTGCCAAACAGCATCAGTCGGCTATCCGTCTGTGGATCCCAGATTATTTTGATGCGCACTCTAACGCCAGCGCCTTTGCCTATAATGACGGCAAGAGCAGCACTGTGGCCGGTTTGAATGGCTGGGTTATTCCTGAGCTGAATAAACAAACACTGGCGGCAGTCGCTGAGTCCGATCCGGCCAAACGCATCGAGCTTTACACTCAGTTGCAGGAAGAACTGCAAAAGAACTCGCCATATATCTTTATTGATCAAGCCAAAGCACAAGTTGTGCTGCGAGATAATGTAAAAGGCTACCAACAAGGTCTAAATGCCGATATGGTCTATTATGATCGAGTGAGCAAATAGTCCTGATATATCGATAAATATATTTATAAATAGTGAGTTGCTCGTTAATGTCTGTAGCACTAAATCAAACGCCGGGAACCTTATCTCGGCGTCGTCTTTGGGGGTTTTTACAGGGATTATTGACCCTGGCCCTGACCTTGTTCGGTCTACTGGTTATCACCTTTTTCCTGTCGGCGCTGTCGCCGGTGGACCGGGTGTTGCAAATCGTGGGCGACCACGCCAGTGAGGCCACTTATCAACAAGTTAAACAACAACTTGGGCTGGATAAATCTTTGCCAGTGCAGTTCTGGCATTATCTGGAGCGGCTGGCCCATGGTGATCTGGGTATCGCCAGCGCCAGCGGTCAGCCGGTATTGCAAGATCTGCTAACGGTTTTCCCGGCCTCATTGGAACTGGCAACATTATCGCTGGTGATTGGCGCGGCACTGGGGGTTATCCTCGGCTTGTTGTGCGCCCGCTGGGCCGGTAGCAAACTGGATGCCACGATCCGCTTTATCACATTGCTGGGGAACTCGGTGCCTATCTTCTGGCTCGGTCTGTTGATGCTGTTGCTGTTTTATGCACGGCTGCAATGGAGCCCCGGCCCTGGCCGCCTCGATGATATTTATCAATATACCGTGGAAGCCAAAACCGGTTTTGCCCTGATTGATACCTGGCGCTCCGGTGATGCCGGTGCCTTTGGCAATGCCGTCGCCCATTTGATCTTGCCGGTTGCCCTGCTCTCTTACTACGCGCTTGCCAGTATTACTCGCCTGACGCGCTCGGCCTGTCTGAGTGAGTTGAATAAAGAATACATCACGCTGGCAAGAGCCAAAGGCGCGGGTGAGATGCGTATTTTACTCACCCACGTGCTGCCGAATATCCGCGGCACTTTGCTGACAGTGATTGCGCTGGCCTATACCAGCATGTTGGAGGGTGCAGTGTTAACCGAAACTGTCTTTGCCTGGCCGGGCATTGGCCGCTACCTCACCAGCGCGCTGTTTGCCGGCGATACCACCGCCATTATGGGCGGGACACTGCTGCTCGGTATGTGCTTTATTTTGATTAACAATGTAACGGATCTGCTGGTCCGCTTGCTGGATCCGAGAACGCGCTGATATGCCAATGACAAAATTCTTCCATGCGCTGAAACGTTCGCCCTCCACCAGCATCGGGCTGTTTATTCTCTCCTTGCTGGTGTTCATCGCGATTTTCGCCCCGTGGCTGGCGCCCTTTGATCCCAACTGGCAAAACGCGGCTGACCGCCTGCTAGCGCCGGGTCGCGGCCATTGGTTGGGGACTGACAGCTATGGCCGCGATATGCTGTCGCGCCTGATTTACGGCACGCGCCCAACCTTGGGGCTAGTGCTGCTGGTGACCGTGATAACCCTGCCGCTGGGTTTGCTGGTCGGAGTGCTTTCCGGCTATTACGGCGGCTGGCTCGAACGTATTCTGATGCGCGTCACTGATGTGGTGATGTCGATGCCGCGTCTGATTCTGGCTTTTGCTTTCGTCGCCATGCTCGGCCCCGGTTTAATTAACGGCGCACTGGCATTGGCGCTGACCACCTGGCCGGCCTATGCCCGTCAGGCCAGAGCCGAGATTCAATTACTGCGTAAAAGTGATTATCTGGCCGCCGCTGAAATGATGGGAATCAAAGGGTTGCGGCTGCTGTGGGGCCATATTCTGCCGATGTGCCTCCCCTCGGCGGTGGTGCGGCTGGCATTGGATTTAGCGGGTATTATCCTGGCTGCGGCAGGTCTTGGCTTCCTCGGGTTAGGTGCTCGCCCGCCCATGTCAGAATGGGGATCTATGGTCGCCGATGGCATGCAGGTTATTTTTGACCAATGGTGGATTGCCGCTATTCCGGGCTGCGCTATCTTACTGAGCAGTATGGCATTTAATCTGTTAGGCGACGGCCTGCGCGATATTTTGGACCCTCACCATGACTGATAAAATTTTTGCCGTCGACAACCTCTGTGTCGATTTCCAACAACAGCGGGTGGTGGATAATATTTCATTCCATCTCGGCCACGAGCGGGTTGCGCTGGTGGGTGAGTCCGGTTCGGGCAAATCCATTACCGCCCGAGCTTTGATGGGGTTAGTGCGCGCGCCGGGCAAAGTCAGTGCCAAAAAGCTGAGTTATTATGCGGATAATACCGACGAACAAGGCAATTCTGGTCAAGTTATTGAACACGATTTATTGCAGTTGAAACCGAAGCAATGGGGCGCATTACGTGGCAGTGAAATTGCCATGGTGCTGCAAGACCCGCGCTATGCACTGAATCCGGTACGCACCGTGGGGAAACAAATTGAAGAATCTCTGCTGCTGCATAATGCGCTTTCTGGTGCGGATACGCGCGAGCGGGTGTTAAATGCGCTCGCCTCGGTCGGGCTAAATGCCAGTGCCTGGCACAGTTATCCCGGCCAACTTTCGGGTGGCATGGGCCAACGCGCGATGTTAGCCATCGCTTTGGTGAATAACCCACGGGTATTGATTGCTGATGAACCCACCTCCGCATTGGATGCCAAACTGCGCAACCAAATATTGGAGTTAATTGTCGAGCAAACTGAGCAGCGCAATATGAGTTTGTTGCTAATCAGCCACGATCTTCCGCTCGTTGCCGAGCATTGCCATCGGGTGTTGGTGATGTATCAGGGGAAACTGGTGGATCAAGGCGCGGCGGCTGACTTACCCCATTCAACTCACCCTTATACCCATACTTTGTGGGCTTGCCGCCCGAATGCCAGCACCTATGGCACTGATTTGCCAGTATTAGATCGCAGCGCTGATTTCTCTGGAGGTTCCCGTGGCACTGATTGAAGTCAAAAATTTACAGGTCAGTTTTGCCCAAAAAAATCAGTTGAAAACGGCGGTTGAGTCGGTCAGTTTTACCGTTGAAGAGGGTGAGACTTTCAGTCTGATTGGCGCATCTGGCTGTGGTAAATCCACCGTGTTACGCACTCTGGCGGGTTTGCAGCGCGAGTGGCAAGGCGAGATAACCTTGCTGGGCCAACCTTTGCAACCAGGGCATCGTTTTACCGGCCAACTGCGCAAAGAGGTGCAGATGGTGTTCCAAGACCCTTATGCTTCTCTCCATCCCCAGCATAATATTCAGCGTACACTGGGTGAGCCGCTAAAGATTCATGGCGAGCAACATATTCAGCAGCGAATTGATCAAGCTTTAGAGCTAGTGGGCCTACCGGCTTCGGCGGCACAGCGCTACCCTCATCAATTCTCCGGCGGCCAGCGCCAGCGGATTGCCATCGCCCGCGCCCTGTTATTGCGGCCCAAGCTGCTGTTGCTGGATGAGCCGACCTCAGCATTAGATATGTCAGTTCAGGCGGAAATTCTCAACCTACTCAATCACTTGAAACGCGAACACGGCATGACTTATTTGTTGGTCAGCCACGACAGTGATGTGGTCGCACATATGTCCGAGCGCGCAGCCATGATGGAAAGTGGGAAGATTGTGAGGGAGTTTACGCGGCGGGATCTTGAGTTAGCGGAACATTTTATGGGGTAGCACTTTATAGGACAACAAAGGTCATTCAGTCCCCGGCAAAACCGGGTGCAGAATGCTATCGAAACATAAGATAGCGGTAAAGAACCCGTTCCAAATCTTGTTTCATACTGACAAAAGCCAGTATTTCCACTGTTTGCCCGTCATAGTCATAGATGACGCGGTACTCACTGTCGGGATCCAGCCGCTCACGCAATTGCACACCGCTATCTGATAGCATTGAGTTAAAACGATAGCGGGCCGGATCTTCATTGATTGCTGTTATTGACGATATCAATAAATTATCAACAAACTCCCCAGCCTCGACGGCCCCCATAGTGCCGCTTTTAAAAGATTCGATGTCCTTAAGAGTCCATTCTGCTGCCGGTGATATAATTATTTGGGGCATTCCTAACCTCAATATTATTTACTTGCGCGCAGCACACAGCTTTCTTAGCGTTTCTTCCGGTGACATCCCTTGCTGGTTTTTAATATCCTGTTTAGCCAACATAACCAGCTTCAGCAGGGCATTTGATTGGCGCTCAAGATGACGTTCCCTCATCTCCGCCTCCCTTTCTGCTGCGGGTTGGACAAACAGCTCAGCAACGCCATTTTTTGTGACGAAAACGCCACCGTCAAAAAGTTCAGGCGATCCCAGCCCCTCTCTCGCTGCTTTTTGAGACATTGTGGTGGCCATAGTCATTTCTCCTTCAATTGCCAATCATGCTTCAAGCAAGCTAACATCCGCTCAGCGAAATATCAAATTTATACTAAATTTGTACACGCACAATACCATCAACTAAAACCCTTTAATCACCGCCACCACATCCTGAACATAGCGATCCAGAGTTTCCTCCTCCATGGCATTGGCTCCTTGCACCAACAATGGCGGGAGGAAATCCATGCCCGTCATATTGGCCATTGCGTGGAAGGGCAATAACAAATCCAAGGCCGGGTAACGGTTATAACCCTGTGAGCTGTAAGCCTGTTCATTGCCACCGGTCGACACCACCAGTTGCAATGGCTTGCCGCGCAATTTGTCCCCGCTACTGCCATAAGCAAAGCCGTAAGTTAACACCGCGTCCTGCCATTCACTTAAAATGGCCGGTGAGCTATACCAGTAAAACGGAAACATCATCACAATCACATCATGGGATTCCAGTAGTTGCTGTTCACGCGCCACATCAATGTGAAAATCCGGATACTCACGAATCAGCTCATGCACAGTGAGATTCGGTAGCGGGCGAAGGGTCTCTATTAACCGGTGGTTGATACGGGATTCATCCGGCTTACGATGGGCTGTCAACACTAAAATACGCGGCATAACACATTCTCCAACAGGTTTAATAACGCTATCTTTTCATTTTCAGTGCCGTCAGTGTAGGCTGTTATCTGTCACATCAATTTCAATCTAAGGTATCAACCCATGTCGCTGCCTGTTGATATTCACCGTTTATTGCCCGCATTTCTAAGCGCCGCCCAAAGCGAGAATTTTTCTGTCGCCGCCCGCCAATTAGGAGTCACCCCCGCCGCTGTCAGTAAGAATATCCGCGTGCTAGAAGAAAAATTGGCGCTGCGCCTGTTTCAACGCAATACCCATAGCGTGGTGCTGACTGATGAGGGTAAAACCTTATTAGCGCGGGTTGCCCCCCTTTGGCAGGCGCTTTCACACACTCTGGACACAGCACGCAATGATGAACAACATCCCAGCGGCACGGTTCGGGTCAGTTTAATCCCCGGTTTTGGCCGCCAACGATTAATGCCGCTGATTCCCGAATTTATGGCGCGCTATCCGCTGATTGATTTAGATCTCTCACTGGAGGCCAGAGTGGTTAATTTGGTCGGAGAAGGATTTGATGTGGGGATCGGCACCCATATTGATCCCGATAGTCGCTTGATTGCCCGTCAGTTTTACCCAATGCAAATGGTGCTGGCAGCCAGCCCCGCTTATCTGGCGCGCTATGGCACCCCCAGCAGCCCGCAGGATCTCTATCAACATCAGTGTTTGCTACACCGCAACCCATCAACAGGCCGAATAGTTAAATGGCTGCTGCAACACAATAATGAAGTGCAGTCTATTGAGCCATCGGGCCGTTTGGTGATTTCACAACCCGAGGTATTAATGAATGCTGCGCTGGCCGATATGGGAATAACCTATGTGGCACAGTGGCATGCAGAACCCCATTTTGCCGACGGTAGTTTGGTGCCAGTGTTAGCTAATGACTGGCCCGCGCCGGTTCCCCTGTGGCTTTATTATGCCTCTGCTGATTTACCTTCGCGGGTGCGAGTTTGGGTCGATTTTCTGCTTGAGCATTTCCGCCCACAGAATCTCTGACTCATGTCGTTTTGTGCAAGAAATCGGCATAAAAATGCCTATTTTTAAGTGCTATGAACAGGGAGTAACCTAACGCCGCTTTCCTTGTCCTAAGTCAAACTTGTTTACCACCACCTATATATAGTGCTTATGTTGAGTGAAACACCTATATGTAGTAGTTATCCACAAAATCATCCACACCCCCTCGCAGCCCTTATGTGCTGCGGGTTGCCTTGTGGATAAGATTGTATTGTTGATAATCCTACGCGGCAGGATACAGGAGCGACATCGTGAAAACAGTAGTGATTAAACGGGACGGTTGTCAGGTACCTTTTGATGAGGTGCGAATCAAGGAAGCGGTCGAGCGCGCAGCGCTGGCGGTTGGCGTGGTAGACGTAGATTATTGTGCAACTGTTGCTCGTGTGGTCGCTCAGACGATGGAGAACCAGCCGAAAGTTGATATCCGCGACATCCAAACTGCGGTAGAAAACCAACTGATGGCCGGTCAATATAAGCAACTCGCCCGAGCTTATATCGAGTATCGCCATGACCGGGATATCTCGCGCGAACTACGTGGTCGCCTAAATCAGGAAATTCGCGGTCTGGTAGAGCAAAGTAACCAAGCGCTGCTGAACGAAAATGCCAATAAAGACAGCAAAGTCATCCCCACTCAGCGGGATCTGCTGGCCGGTATTGTCGCGAAACATTACGCCAAACAACATATTTTGCCACGGGATGTGGTCTTGGCTCATGAACGGGGTGAAATTCACTATCATGACCTGGATTACGCGCCATTCTTCCCAATGTTTAACTGCATGCTGATTGACCTTGATGGCATGCTGACACAGGGCTTTAAAATGGGTAACGCGGAAATTGAGCCGCCAAAATCCATTTCTACCGCCACCGCTGTGACCGCTCAGATTATTGCGCAGGTCGCCAGCCATATTTATGGCGGCACAACCATCAACCGTATTGATGAAGTCCTTGCGCCATTTGTCACTGAAAGCTTTAACAAACATAAGGCTGTCGCCGAAGAGTGGCAGATCCCCGATGCCGCCGGTTATGCTATGTCGCGCACTGAAAAAGAGTGCTATGACGCATTCCAATCACTGGAATATGAAGTCAATACCCTGCATACCGCCAATGGTCAGACGCCGTTTGTCACTTTCGGCTTCGGGCTGGGCACTAGCTGGCAATCGCGCATGATTCAGCAGGCGATTCTGCGTAATCGCATTGCCGGTTTGGGCAAAAATCGCAAAACCGCGGTGTTCCCGAAACTGGTTTTTGCTATCCGTGATGGTCTGAACCATAAATTTGGCGATGCCAACTACGATATCAAACAGTTGGCGCTGGAGTGCGCAACCAAGCGCATGTATCCGGACATTCTCAATTATGATCAAGTGGTTAAAGTTACTGGCTCTTTCAAAACGCCCATGGGTTGCCGCAGCTTCTTGGGGGTGTATGAAGAAGATGGCAAGCAAATCCACGATGGCCGCAACAATCTTGGAGTGATTAGTCTTAACCTGCCGCGTATTGCATTGGAAGCCCAGGGCGATGAAGAAAAATTCTGGCAATTGCTGGATGAGCGCCTGTTGTTAGCCAAGAAAGCCCTGATGACCCGCATTGCACGTCTGGAAGGGATCAAAGCCCGCGTGGCACCTATCCTCTATATGGAGGGAGCCTGTGGGGTGCGCTTGCAAGCGGATGATAATATTTCAGAAATCTTTAAAAATGGCCGTGCATCTATCTCTCTGGGCTTTATTGGTATTCATGAAACAGTTAATGCCCTGTTTGGTCATCAGGCACATGTCTTTGATGACGAAAAATTACGTGAAAAAGGCGTGGCTATCGTCGAACGCATGAGACAAGCCACTGATAACTGGAAAGAAGAAACCGGCTACGCCTTTAGTTTGTACAGCACGCCAAGTGAAAACCTGTGTGACCGCTTCTGCCGCCTGGATACCGCAGAATTTGGCGTAGTCGAGGGTGTCACCGACAAAGGCTATTACACCAACAGCTTCCATCTGGATGTTGAAAAGAAAGTTAACCCGTATGACAAGCTGGACTTCGAAGCACCTTATCCACCATTGGCTAACGGCGGTTTCATTTGTTACGGCGAATACCCGAACTTGCAGCACAACCTCAGAGCGCTGGAGGATGTCTGGGATTACAGCTACAGCCGAGTGCCTTATTACGGCACCAATACGCCGATTGATGAATGTTATGAATGCGGTTTTACCGGCGAATTCTCCTGCACCAGCAAGGGTTTCACTTGCCCGAAATGTGGTAATCATGAGCCGTCGAAAGTGTCGGTCACCCGCCGGGTGTGCGGTTATTTGGGCAGCCCGGATGCGCGGCCCTTTAACGCCGGTAAGCAGGAAGAAGTGAAGCGCCGCGTTAAGCATTTGGCGAACGGACAACTGGGCTGATTACTCTATTAGGTTTATTAACACATTGAATTATCATCAATATTATAGTGTCGATGTCATCAACGGCCCTGGCACCCGCTGCACGCTGTTTGTCTCCGGCTGTGTGCACGAGTGTGTGGGCTGTTATAACAAAAGCACCTGGCGACTGAATTCGGGTAAACCCTTTACCCAAGAAATGGAAGATCGGATTGTTGTGGATCTGAATGACTCGCGCATCCGTCGGCAAGGGCTATCCCTCTCCGGCGGTGATCCGCTACATCCGCAAAATCTGCCCGCCATTCTGCAACTGGTAAAACGTGTGCGCCAAGAGTGCGACGGCAAAGATATTTGGGTCTGGACCGGCTATACACTGGCTGAACTGACCACCGAACAGCAGCAAGTGGTTGATTTAATTAATGTGCTGGTCGATGGTAAATTTGTGCAAGATCTCAAAGACCCTTCACTTATCTGGCGCGGCAGCGGTAATCAGGTTATTCATCATTTACGGTAATGTATTTTCGCCATTCTGCGCACTGCCCGAGTCCAGAATGGCGACCCATCTTTCCTCTTAATATCCGCCCAAAATACACTTCCCCTGCGAAAACCGCGTTATCAACCCGGTAAAACTTCATCATTCCGCCATCTCAGCTTAACCCTACTGTCATTAAAAACCGCCAGCATAGCGGTGAGAAAACTTACGGGCTATCACCATGACACTCCGCCACCTGCTCATCAATATTGTGACTTTTGTTGTTTCAGTGTGGATGGCTGACGGGAGTGTTGATACACAGAGAAGGGTTATCTGCCATGTACTTATCTAGACCACCGACCAGCTATCCCACCCGCTATCAACAAATTGCGGCCCAGTTAGAGCAAGAGTTGCGCGGCGCTTATCGCTGTGGCGACTATCTGCCTTCCGAGCAACAATTGGCCGAGCGCTATCAGGTGAATCGCCATACTCTGCGCCGCGCCGTCGATGAACTGGTCGAGCGCGGCTGGCTGCAACGCCGGCAGGGCATCGGCATTCTGGTGTTGATGCGCCCTTATGATTATCCGCTGCATGCCAATGCGCGCTTTAGCCAAAACTTATTGGATCAGGGCAGTGACCCCACCAGTGAGCGCTTACTCGCAGTTTTACGCCCCTGTATTGAGCATGTCGCCAAAGCGCTGTCTTTGGATGAAGGGACGACAGTGATTCATTTGCGCACCTTACGCCGAGTCAATGGGGTCCCAGTCTGTGTTATTGATCACTACCTGCCAGACCTGAATTGGTGGCCCGCATTACAGCAGTTTAACTCTGGCTCACTGCATCAATTCATCAGCCAGCATCTGCAACAGCCATTAAGCCGTAGCCAAACTCGCATTAGCGCCCGCCGTGCTCAAGCCAAAGAGAGCCGCTTGCTGGAAATTGCTACCCACGCCCCATTGCTCTGTGTGCGCACCTTGAATATTGGTGTTGCTAGCCGGCAGGTGGCGGAGTACTCCGTCAGTCTGACCCGCGCTGACATGATTGAACTGACTATGGAGCACTAAATGGAAAGTACCTCGAGCACGCGGCAGGGCTGGATGTCAGTGTTGGCCCACAGCCAACCGGCGCAATTGCTTGCCCATTGGCAACCTTTGAATCTGTCGCCGCAATATCAAGTGATTCGCGCCCCCGAGATGGGTTTAAACCAATTGCAGGCGCGGATGGGCGGCACTGGCCGCCGGTTTATTCTGGGCGATATGACCATCACCCGCGCGGTTATCAAACTCGATGATAGCGCGGACACCTACGGCTACAGCTACATTGCCGGGCGCAATAAGCCCCATGCAGAACTTTGCGCCCTGCTGGATGCGTTATTACAGCTTTCAAGGGTTAACGGCAAACCGGCTGGCCTGAGTGAATTGCTACTCAAAACCGTTATTCACCCGCTGGCGGCGATACAGCAAGAACGGCGGGAATTACGCGCCCAAGCTATCGCCACCAGCAAAGTTGATTTCTTCACCTTAGTGCGAGGAGAGGATTAATGAGTTTATTAACCCATTTCGACCAGCCGGTTGATGATGCCCAGCACGCTTTTCGCCGTATTCTCAAAGCGTTAAGTGAGCCTGGGGTCTTGATTTCGCTACCCCATAGTCGCGGCTGGTCACCATTAAATCCCGCCACCACCAGTATTTTGCTGACTCTGGCGGATCAGGAAACGCCGCTCTATTTAGCACCAGCACTTAACAGTGATGCCGTGCAGCAGAATGTACGCTTTCATTGCGGAGCACCCCTGACGGCTAGCATCAATGCTGCCAGTTTTGCCTTATTTGACCATGAGATAACAGAAGATTTGCTGGCTAACTGCCCAGCGGGTAACGAACTTTCGCCGGAGCACTCCACCACGGTCATTCTTCAGGTAGCAAACCTGCATCACGGCGTACCTCTGCGCCTACGCGGACCGGGAATTGAACACTACCGCAGGGTCGCGCCGCAATTACCCTCTGCCGTGCTGAATGACTTGCTTAACCGCCCCGCCGCCTTCCCCGCGGGCCTCGATTTTCTACTCACCTGTGGCGAGAACCTGATGGCAATCCCACGCACTACCCATGTGGAGGTGTGCTGATGTACGTTGCCGTCAAAGGGGGCGAAAAAGCCATTGCCGCCGCCCATCAATTACTGGAACACCAGCGCCGTGGCGCTACACAAATCCCGGCGGTCGATTGCGAACAAATTGAGCAACAGCTCGGGCTGGCGGTGGATCGGGTGATGACTGAGGGCGGTATTTATGACAGGGAATTGGCCGCATTGGCCATCAAACAGGCCAGCGGTGATTTGGTGGAGGCGATTTTCCTGCTGCGCGCCTACCGCACCACCTTACCGCGTCTGGCAGTCAGCCAACCGCTGACCACTGGCAATATGCGGCTGGAGCGGCGTATCTCCGCCATTTACAAAGATTTGCCCGGCGGGCAAGTGCTTGGCCCGACTTACGATTACACCCACCGGCTACTGGATTTCACCCTGCTGGCCGCAGGAGATGCGCCGCGCACCCCCAATGGCAGGGCAGCATCGTTAGAAGATTTATCGCCAAATAATTGCGCCCATGTATTTGATTTATTGGCCCAAGAGCAATTAGCAAAAGTTGAGCAAGATGACGAGACCCCGCCGGAAGATATCACCCGCCATCCGCCGGTTTACCCGTGCAATCGCTCGGCACGGCTGCAACAACTGGTGCGTGGTGATGAGGGTTTCCTGCTGGCGCTAGGATATTCCACCCAGCGCGGTTATGGCCGCACTCACCCATTCGCCGCTGAGATCCGCACGGGCTACCTGACAATTTCCATTGAGCCGGAAGAACTGGGATTTGCCATTGATATCGGCGAAATCCTGCTGACCGAATGTGAAATGGTGAATGGTTTTGTCAGTCCAGAGTCAGAACCGCCGCACTTTACCCGCGGTTATGGGCTGGTGTTTGGCCGTGGAGAGCGCAAAGCCATGTCGATGGCTCTGATGGACCGCGCCCTGCAAAGCCGGGAATATGCCGAAGAGGTCGCCAGCCCGGCGCAGGATGAAGAATTTGTATTATCCCACGCCGATAATGTCGAAGCCGCCGGTTTTGTCTCTCACCTCAAACTGCCCCATTACGTGGATTTCCAGGCCGAACTCGAGTTACTCAAGCGCCTGCGGCGTGAGCATTTATCCGCAGCTACAGAACAACAGGAGCCGCGCCATGACTGAAATCCTCGCCGGTTATAATCTGGGCTATCTGGATGAGCAAACCAAACGCACCCTGCGCCGCGCACTACTGAAAGCCGTGGCCATTCCCGGCTATCAGGTGCCATTTGGCGGGCGCGAGATGCCGATGCCCTATGGCTGGGGCACTGGTGGCATTCAGCTAACCGCCTGTTTGATTGGCCGCTATGACGTGCTGAAAGTGATCGACCAAGGGGCCGATGACACCACCAACGCGGTGTCGATCCGCCGCTTCTTCCAGCGGGTCAGCGGGGTCGCCACCACGGAAAAAACCACTGACGCCACCTTGATCCAGACCCGGCACCGCATTCCAGAAACAGCGCTGACTGAAGATCAAATTATTATCTATCAAGTACCTATCCCTGAGCCGCTACGCTTTATTGAACCGCGCGAAACTGAAACCCGCAAAATGCATGCTTTGGAGGAGTATGGCGTGATGCAGGTAAAGCTGTATGAAGATATCGCCCGCTACGGCCATATCGCCACCACCTATGCCTATCCGGTGAAAGTGAATGACCGCTACGTGATGGACCCGTCGCCAATCCCGAAATTTGATAACCCCAAGATGCACATGATGCCCGCACTGCAACTGTTTGGCGCCGGTCGGGAAAAGCGCCTTTATGCCCTGCCGCCCTTTACCAAGGTAGAAAGTCTGGATTTCGACGACCACCCGTTTACCGTGCAGCAATGGGATGAGCCTTGCGCCCTGTGCGGCTCGCGCCACAGTTATCTTGATGAAGTGGTGATGGATGATAAAGGCAGCCGGATGTTTGTTTGCTCGGATACTGATTATTGCCAGCAGCAATTGGCTCAGGCCGCTGCACCAGAGGTGAATATCCCATGATTTCACAAGCCGCTATTTTAACCTCCACCGCCGCCCATCCGCTGCTGTCGGTGGAGAATCTCACCCATTTGTATGCGCCGGGTAAGGGGTTCAGCGAGGTCTCTTTCCAACTGTATCCCGGCGAAGTATTAGGGATTGTTGGCGAATCTGGCTCGGGGAAAACCACTTTGCTGAAATCCATTTCAGCCCGCCTGACGCCGCAACAGGGACAAATTATTTACCGCCCAGATGCACAGCAAGCGCTTGATTTATATCAGATGGCAGAAAGCCAACGCCGCCGCTTACTGCGCACTGAATGGGGCGTGGTTCATCAGCATCCGCTGGATGGATTGCGGCCACAAGTCTCGGCGGGCGGCAATATCGGCGAACGGCTGATGGCTATCGGACAGCGCCATTATGGCGAAATTCGCCAACAAGCAGGCCGCTGGCTGGAAGATGTTGAGATCCCCTTATCCCGTCTGGATGACCTGCCCACCACCTTCTCCGGCGGGATGCAACAGCGATTGCAAATTGCTCGCAATCTGGTGACTCATCCAAAGCTGGTGTTTATGGACGAACCGACTGGCGGTCTGGATGTGTCAGTGCAAGCACGGTTACTGGATTTACTGCGCAATCTGGTGGTGGAAATGCAACTGGCGGTGGTGATTGTCACCCATGACTTGGGGGTCGCCCGCCTATTGGCTAACCGCCTGCTGGTGATGAAAGAGGGCCGGGTTATCGAAAGCGGCCTCACTGACCGGGTGCTGGATGATCCTCACCATCCTTATACCCAATTACTGGTTTCATCCGTGCTGCAAAACTGATTGAGAGCTGACTATGAACTCCCTGCAACTGTCCATCAAACCCTTAAAACTGTCTATCAAACCCCTACAGCTGCCTATGAAATCCTTACAACTCAAAGTTGAAAATCTCAGTAAAACCTTTGTATTACACCACCAGCACGGCATTCGTCTGCCGGTGCTGCATCAAACTTCGCTGGAAGTCAGCAGTGGAGAATGTGTGGTGCTACACGGCCATTCCGGCAGCGGAAAATCGACCTTACTGCGCTCTTTATATGCCAATTATTTACCCGACAGCGGCCATATCTGGGTGAAACATCAGGGCGAATGGCTGGATATGGTGAGCGCCGAAGCCCGGCAGATTATGGCGGTGCGCCGCCATACCGTGGGTTGGGTCAGCCAATTTTTGCGGGTGATCCCGCGGATCAGTGCATTAAATGTGGTGATGCAGCCCTTGCTGGAGCTGGGGTTTGATCGGCAAATCTGCCAACAGCGGGCGCAAGACTTGCTAACTCGCCTCAATGTGCCGCCGAGATTGTGGGATTTGGCCCCCTCCACCTTTTCCGGCGGCGAACAACAGCGGGTCAATATCGCCCGTGGTTTTATCGTCGATTACCCTATTTTACTGCTGGATGAGCCGACCGCCTCACTGGACAGCACCAATAGCGCGGCGGTGGTTAGCTTGATTGATGAAGCCAAACAGCGCGGAGCGGCGATTGTCGGGATTTTCCACGATGAAAATGTGCGCAATCATGTCAGTGACCGCCTACTTACCATGACCCCACCGCCGTCTAATGTCAGCACGGAGATCCCATCATGATCCTCAATAACATTAATCTTATTCTTGAGGATCAAGTGGTCAGCGGATCGCTAGAAATCCACCAGGGCGTGATCCGCAGTTTCAGTGATCGCCCGACGCAACTTTCAGCGGCTCTTGATGGACAAAATAGCTGGTTATTGCCGGGGTTGATCGAGCTGCATACTGATAATCTCGACAAGTTTTTCACCCCGCGCCCCAATGTGGATTGGCCCGCACATTCAGCAATGAGCAGCCACGATGCGCTGATGGTGGCCAGCGGCATCACCACGGTGTTAGATGCCGTGGCTGTCGGCGATGTGCGCGATGGCGGTCATCGGCTGGATAATCTGCAAAAAATGATTAATGCGGTGGTCGAGAGTCAGCGGGCGGGATTAAATCGAGCTGAACACCGGATTCATTTACGCTGTGAATTACCCCATGACAGCACCTTGCCACTGTTTGAAGAACTGATGATGCAGCCAGAGCTTTCATTGGTTTCTTTGATGGATCACTCGCCGGGCCAGCGCCAGTTTGCTTCACGGGCCAAGTATCGTGAATATTATCAGGGGAAATATCACCTTAACGACCGGCAGATGGCGGAATTTGAAGAAGAGCAAATCAGCCTTTCAGCCCGCTGGTCAGGGCAAAACCGGCAGGCTATCGCCGCACACTGCCGCCAACGAGGCATTGCGCTAGCCAGCCATGACGATGCCACCGCCGAACATGTGGCGGAATCACAACAATTGGGCAGTGTGATTGCCGAATTTCCCACCACCGAAGTGGCGGCCAGGGCTTCGCACCAGCATGGGTTACAGGTTTTGATGGGCGCGCCCAATATTGTGCGCGGTGGCTCCCATTCCGGTAATGTGGCGGCACACCAACTGGCGACACTGGGCGTATTGGATATTTTGTCTTCCGACTATTACCCCGCCAGCTTGCTGGATGCGGCATTTCGTATCGCGCAGGACTCGACCAACAGTTTTACTTTGCCGCAAGCGGTCAATCTGGTGACACGCAATCCCGCCCGGGCCTTGGGGCTGGAGGATCGCGGTGTGATTGCCGAGGGAAAACGCGCGGATTTGATCTTAGCTCGCACCCATGATGGCCCGCAGGGTCAACATGTTTACGTGCAAAATGTCTGGCGGCAAGGAATACAGGTATTTTGATGGCGCGCTTAATCTATCTGATGGGCGCTTCCGGTGCCGGTAAGGATTGCCTGCTGTCTGCGCTACGGGCGGCCATGCCCGCCAATATGCTGGTCGCGCACCGCTATATTACCCGCGAGGCCCACGCGGGCGCTGAAAATCATATCGCGCTGAGTGAACAGGAGTTTTTATTGCGCGCCGAACAGGGGTTATTTGCGCTGTTTTGGCAAGCACATCAGCATCATTATGGGGTGGGAATTGAGATTGATATCTGGCTGCAACGCGGGCTGGATGTGGTGGTGAATGGCTCCCGCGCTTATTTACCCGAGGCCGAACGGCGCTATCACCACCAATTACTGCCGCTGTGTCTGACTGTTTCGCCCGCCATTTTAGCCCAGCGTTTACAGCAACGTGGCCGTGAAAACAGTGAGCAAATCGCGGCGCGTTTACAGCGGGCGCAACATTATCAGCAACAACTGCCGGTTAACTGCCTGCAACTTTGCAATGACGGCGAACTGCACCACACACTGGGGCAATTACAGCAATTACTGGCAATTGGCCCGTCATCAGACCACACCAAAGAGAGTCAATCATGGAACTGACATTGTTAGGAACCGGATGCGCCCAACTGGTGCCGGTGTTTGGCTGTGAGTGTGTGGTTTGCGTCAAAGCCAGAGTGCAACCCGCGCTGCGCCGTAAATCTTGCAGTGCAATGTTGCGTTATCAGGGGGAAACGACCTTGATTGATGCGGGGTTGCCGACACTGGATCAACAATTTGCGGCGGGGGAAATTCAGCGTTTTTTGCTTACACATTACCACATGGATCACGTTCAGGGGTTATTTCCGTTACGTTGGGGATGCGGAAATACGATCCCGGTGTACGGGCCGCCAGATCCTGATGGCTGCGACGATCTGTATAAGCACCCGGGAATACTGGCTTTTCAGCCGCCATTAAGGGCATTTCACCCGATTCAATTTGGCAATTTGCGGGTCACACCCATCCCCTTAAATCACTCAAAAATCACTTTCGGCTATCTGCTGCAAAGCCCTAACCGGACTATCGCCTATCTCACCGACACCATTGGGTTACCGGCTGATAGCGCGCTGTTTTTAGCCAGTAAAAACATTGATTTGCTGGTGCAAGATTGCAGCCATCCGCCACAGGATCTTTCACAACATAATCCACCGCCACGTAATCATAATGATGTGACCATGGCGCTCGCCATCAGTGAGCTATTGCAGCCCACAGCCACTTTACTGACCCACATCAGTCACCAGTTGGATGTCTGGGCGCTCGACAACACACTGCCCGCTGGTGTCACTATTGCCCAAGATAATCAGATAATTAGCTTATAATAATTGCTCCCCAAAGTAATTGGAATCGCAGGTAGGCAGCCAGTAAACGGCAAATCGGTCGGGAACCGATTTGAACAGTATTTATACTAGCCCGCAGGGTGAGCCTCAAGGATGAGGCTCATTAATTCCGATGAGCTTACACCAGTAAGCGATTCGGGTGAGTGGGTGCAGCTAACACCCCTGCGGCTTCAAGTACGAAGGGGATGTTGCATTTGGGCAGAGGTTAAGATTGTCACGCCCTCTTGCGGCGGAGCAAAAGCGTGATCCAGCAGCGCCTGCGCCACATCTTTGGCTTTAATTAAGCGCCATTTATCAGGCAATAAGGCAAACAAAGGTGCGCTGAGACTTTCCATTAATCGCGGTGTCGGGCGTTGCCCCGCCAGCATCGAAGGCCGGGCGAAAGTGAGTTGTGGCCAGCCCTGAGTTTGTAAATCCCGCTCAGCCTCGCCTTTGGTGCGGTTATAAAACAGCCACGAATTTGGATTGGCCCCCACCGCGCTCACCAAGAGGAAATGCCGCGCACCAAGGCGTAAACCGGTTTCACCCGCTGCCAGCACCAGCCGATAATCCACCTGCCGAAACGCCGCCTGACTCCCCGCTTGCTTGCGGGTGGTGCCCAGACAGCAAAAGACCAAATCCACCGGCTCATTAAGCGTTTTTAGCAACTCGCCGATATTCTCACCTTGCGGATTAATCAGTTTATTCATAGCAGGCAATGGCTTACGGGTTGGCGCAATAATAGATGTCACGCGGGCATCCAAACGTAGCAAGCGCAGTAATTCACCCCCTACCAAACCACTTGCCCCCAGTAATAATACCTTCGCCATTTGACCCTCCCGATAAAAAGCTAGCGCCCCCCAACATGGAGACAATTATTGAAATCAATTGTTATGAATAATACATACCAGAAACACAATACCCTAAATAATTCATATGGCAGGAAGGTTAGCGCTGGGAGGTAAGCCATTGGGTCGACAGGTATTCAGTGAGGTCGTCAACAACATTCCCCTATGTGGCCTGATAACGGTCATCAAGTGACAGACCTAATGCGGCGCTGCAAGCTACCGTCAGTCATATCAGCGTAATCACCACATATATCTTACAGTCATAGAGTGATGCACACTGTTTTATGTGGAATACTGGTAAATAAATTTTTTAATTGCGACAGTTTTTAATTACGACAGATAGTTAGGAAAAGAAAATGCCATAAGATGTTGATAGTGACCATAGATATATAAATTCACCCTGTTTTTTAAATGATTGGTAATAATAAACCCATTGTGAAATATATTAAATTTATTCGTACATTTTAAAAATGACAAACAAAATAACCCCATTAACCAACACACTGGTTATAAATGACTCTCTGAATATTTAACTTAATCAATCAAAGCCTCATGATGACATGAGGCTTTCCAATATTCATTATAAATATAGTGAAATTTATCATGATCCATTATAGAAAATCACAATAGAAAATTAAATATTTATTCACTATAGTTGGCTCGTGCATTGGAGTTTTAAATTCAATTATGGCCTACCCTTTTTAATGTTCCACTTTCCGTCTTTGGTATAAGTTACCGTTACTGCAAATCCTGAGAAATCAGATAGGTTAACGATTTGAGCACTATTTGATACCGTAGAATAATCGGCCAGTTGATTACTTGAATATTCACCCGTCGTTACAAAGAATGTTAATTTTGGAGCAATTGCGACTGTTTTAGCTGGCCGAGCTTCCCAAGTCATACCTACAAATCCATTTTCAGTCTGTATGCCAAACGTTTGACTGGGATACCATGAATTTTGAATAACTCTATCAGGATCAAATGAGTTATCCGTATAATTTATTTCATCTTTATTTGCCACACCATCCGCTTTATCGAGGTCAGGAGCTTGATGTTCAGGCCCATCATAAAAGGTTGCTTTCCAAACATCCTGGATATTTACATCCTTTAATTGCGAAGTTGCAACTTTCACGTTTAGTCCAACAGCATTATTTGACGATTTCGCCCCGAGCTTATACTGAATAGGAATACCAAAGGTCGCTTCTGGGGAGGAGCCGGAAGCTATTGTTAGATTGGCAGCTGAGTTTGCATATATAGTAGAACCGACAGCTAATTTATCGGGTTTATCAAGGAATAACCAAAATGTTTCGGTATTGGCAGACTCACTGACTATATATATCGTGTATAAGTCTCCTTGCAATTGGCTCATCGAGTATTCTAATGGATTATTGACTACTGCACATGTAAGAATATCAACTTTTTTACAAAACTCACTCGATGATGTTGCTAATGATTTTTTGTTAAGCCATGAATTAAATAATGTTTTAAAATCATCGGCAGCATTTACACAATCACTTTCAATACCAAATCCGAACTCTATTGAGTCACCATTAACTTTTGGTAAATAGAATTTAAAGCGTGTTGTACATGTCACCATTTTATTTTTAACTAAATCAGCACTTTCTTTAGAATCGAATGTTGCTTTGGCCGAGCCTTTTTTAGGTTCTGAATTCATGATAGTTACCTTAAATAGAATAGAGTTGAACTCGATATTTAATCAAGTCGTAAGATATTACTACATTGAAATATATATTTTGTGGGGCAATAAATATGGGGGTTTTATGCCCACCTAATATTTATAGATGTGAATCATAAGAAGTGTTACTGCTTTTTTTGTTTATTAACAAAATGTGATATATATCACTAAAATATGAAGTTAATTACACGCCTTACAAAAAAATACATATCGCATTGATTTACAACACTATATTAAATAGTGTTGTGTGGCAAATTTCATATCTTATTAATCTGTGGGGACTTTAATTTGCAGAAAATCCGACATTAATACCATTTATAGTAAATGATATGTTAATAAATAATTATATATACTAATTATTAGAGTCACTAATTATAGGGGTTTATCCACGTTTGCATTGTGTAAACTAACTGACAATATAAATATTCTAAGTATTTTTAACGACAAAACCCTCACAGACGAAACGAATGACAAAAAACAGTAGATCACTGCGGCTCAATACGAGACCAATACAGTTTTTTGCCAAAGCCAAGGGTATTATTGGTCATCTTGATTTCCAGCAAATTAAGCTGCCAGAGGGGAGCGGAGGCAACTTTAGCCACCGGGAAACGGCGGCAATAGCGCTGGCGGGCGAGGTGTTCGGCGTCGCCGGTTAATTCGGTTATTTCGCCGCGATATTGAATACCTTTTATCAAGGCCACAGTACGCGGTTGGGTGGCAATGGTCCCGACAACCTGCGGGTTTACCTGCATCAACTCGCCGTGGCGGGTGTGTTTTTCTGTCATCAGATAAAGCGCCATTTTGGCTTCATCAAAAACATAAAAACAGTTGGCGCACCACATATCCATACCGCTGCCAGCACACAGCGTCAGGACATGTTGCTGGCGCAGGAAGCGGGTAATGGAGATCAGGTCATCGGGGTTATTCACGGCACTCATTCTTCACATCACTTTCCAGCTAAAAACAGCTTTCAGTGTACATCAACTTTGGCTCGATTAGCTTTTGCTTCTATTAGCTTTGCCTCTGCCTCTATCAACTTTGCCACAACAGACGGTCGCGTGAGGTTAAGGTGTCTGCTGGCAAAGTGGCGAGCACCGCTTGATAGCGTTTGGCATCTGTTGGATAGCCCCGAGCCGCCTGTAATAACAGCCGCAAAGCACTGTCATAATCAATGCCGCGCAAATCACGGTAAGGCCACAGCTCAGGTTCAGCAATAAATGGCAGCAAATAATCAATACCTTGCTGCACATTGCGGCCATCTTGTACCCAATCCCAGCGATCAATTTCAACATGTTCGCCGTAACGACACAGCAGCAAATGCGCCTCCATATTGAATAAGGAATAATGGAAAGGCACGGTGCGCTCCAGTTCCATCCATTGCTTACCGTCTTGCGCTATTTGTGCCGCCAGCCGTTGGGTAATCCCCTGGCGAATAATGGTGGAAACCAGCCCACGATCGCCATAGAACATCGCATTTGCCGCGCGCTGCACGTCATACCAGGTGCCGTGGTTGTTGTGCCAGACATATTCCGAGTGACCCACTTCGCTGTGGAACATCCAGTGGTTAAAGTCACGGAACCACTGCTGCAACACCGCGGTATCCTCGGTATCCAGTAGCTTGGCGGGCAATATCAATCCAATAGTGTCAATCACCATCCACATCAGCCGGGTATCGATTAACCCCGTCCCACGGCCAGAAACAATGCCGGGGATGGCCTGACCATAATTCAAGTGCGGATTCATCCGAGTTTTGGCATCTAAAAACCAACAACGGATCTGCTCTGCCGCCACCTGAGCATAGCGGCTATTGCCGGTAAAATAGTAAGCCAGTCCGAGGGTTAGGCAGCGGTCACACATCCGCTCAATCCGCTGAGTATCGGTATCGTCATTCTGACTTTGTGGATTGGTATGCCCATCGCGGCGCACATAGGGCAATCCATTGGGCTTACGCGGATTCGGCCACCAGTAAGTGCCAAAACTGTAATAATCGTGAATGTCGCCACTGACGGGCAGTAGCGTTTTGTGTGTCACACTTTCCGGCGGTTGATCGCGCAATGCATCGGCTTCACTTAATAACCGGCGCAAGGCCGGTTGTAGAGGTGAAAATGGCTGCTGCAATACCGCTTTCGCCTTGGCAAGGCAATCCACATCGAGCGTGTACAATTTCATTGGCGTCACAGACGTTTTCATTGGCGTCATGGGCATGGCTTCCTTTATGCGGCCTGACTGGCAACCCGCACGCCAGTGGCGGCATCAAAAATGTGGATACCGGCCAGCTTAGGCTGCAAATACACGGTCTCCCCTGCATTCACCGCCAAACGCTGTTTGAAGACCGAGGTAAAACGGCCCCCGCCGGTGCTGCAAAATAGCTGCATATCCGAGCCGGTATTTTCAATCGCGGTAATGGTCGCTTTCAGTGCGCTGGCGTGGTGTGTTTCATCCACCACGTTGACCTGCTCTGGACGAATGGCATACACCACATTTTGCCCATCAGTCACTTGCAAACCGGCCGGCAATGTCAGCAAAGAGCCGTCTTCCAGCCGCAGCAGGAATTCGTCGCCTTGTTCTGTCGTCTCTCCAGCATTGAGCACCACGGTGCCTTTCAACTGATTGATCTCCGGTGATCCGATAAAGCCAGCCACAAATAAGTTGGCGGGACGATCGTAAAGATCCAATGGCGAGCCGACTTGCTCAATACGCCCGTCGCGCAGCACCACGATCATCTGCCCCATGGTCATCGCTTCAATCTGATCATGCGTCACATAGACGGAAGTGGTCTTCAGCCGTTGATGCAATTCGCGGATCTCACCACGCACCTGAGTACGCAATTTGGCATCCAAGTTCGACAATGGCTCATCGAACAAGAACACTTGCGGGTTACGCACAATGGCGCGACCCATGGCCACCCGCTGGCGTTGACCACCGGACAAATCTTTCGGCAGCCGCTCCAACAAAGCTTGTAAGCCCAGTAATTCCGCCGTGGACTCCACTTTTTTATTGATCTCGGCTTTGGACATTTTGGCCATTTTCAGCGCAAAACCCATGTTCTCGCGCACCGTCATCTGCGGATAAAGCGCATAACTTTGGAACACCATGGCAATGTCGCGCATCTTGGGTTCAACGTCAGTGACGTCTTTATCATTGATGCCCACCGTGCCGCCGGAGATCTCCTCCAGCCCGGCTATCATGCGCAGTAAGGTGGATTTTCCGCAGCCGCTCGGGCCAACTAACACGCAGAATTCACCGTCAGGGATTTCCAGCGATACATCGCGGATCACATGGGTGTCACCGTAAGATTTACAGACATTTTTAAGTACAACCGATCCCATTTTGTTTCTCCCTAGCCTTTAACCGCGCCAGACATGATCCCGCGATTGAAATGTTTTTGCAGACCCAGATACACGATGATGCTTGGCAACATCGCCAACAGAGTGATGGCAATAAAGATATTTGGTGTGATGGTCTCGTCAGTACGCAATGTGCCGAGGATCACCGGAATAGTGTTCAAACTGTCCTGATTCACCACAATCAGTGGCAACAGGTATTGGTCCCAAATCATGATGAAGCCGAAGGTCACCACGGTGCCCAATGCCGGTTTAACCAGCGGCAGGATGACGTGGAAGAAGATTTGCCATTCGCTGGCACCATCAATGCGCGCCGCTTCCTCCAGCTCTTTCGGGATAGCCGCCATAAACTCGGTCAGCACGAAGATAGAGAAAGCCCAACCCACCACCGGCAGGATCATGCCCAGATAGCTGTTGTACAGCGAGGCATCAATCACCGGCAGTCGCCAGTTGATTATCATATACAGCGGGATGGCGATAACTTCTTCCGGCAGCATCATGGTCGACAGAATAATCAAGCTGGTCAGCGAGACCCCGACAAACTTTTTACGGGCCAGCGCATAGGCCGCCAGAGCACTGACCGACACCTGTAAAATGGTGCCGAAGAACACCACGACGATGGAGTTCAGCAGGTATTGCCAGACGCCGATATCCATCCAGGCGAAGATAAAGTTATCCCACGAGAATTGATTGGGCCAGGCCAACAGCTCCCCCGGTTTTACCGGTGCGCCGCTGAATGCGGTGGCAATGATGCCCCAATAGGGGCCGACAAACACCACCAGCAACAGACCATAAATTACCCAGCGGCCGATACTGTTCCAACTTTTACTTTTCATTCCCAGTCTCCGGCTCGGGTTAGTAACGGGCTATACGCTTTTTCAATGTGAGATGACAAATAGTCAGCACCACAGTGAAAGCGAATAACAGGAAGGACACCGCTGACGCATAACCATAGTCAAACTGCTCAAAGCCCAGTTTGTAGATATGAGTCATGATCATTTCTGTCGCATTAGACGGGCCGCCGCCGGTGGTGGCATAGACTTCAGCAAACACCCGGAAACCACGGATGAATGACAGCATCAGCACCACAGAA
Organism: Yersinia thracica; assembly: GCF_902170565.1. Classification (GTDB taxonomy): domain Bacteria; phylum Pseudomonadota; class Gammaproteobacteria; order Enterobacterales; family Enterobacteriaceae; genus Yersinia; species Yersinia thracica. Next base: position 43,462 of record NZ_CABHXX010000008.1, on the reverse strand, counting down.
AGCGCGGGGATCATGCCCGGCAAAGTAACGTAACGCAGACGGTTCCACCAGTTAGCGCCGTCCACATTCGAGGCGTCGTACAAATCACGGCTAATCCCCACCAGACCCGCAATAAAGATAACCATGTTGTAAGGCACGGCTTTCCAGATATGCAGCAACATCACGGTCCACAGCGCCTGGTCGGTGTCGGCCAGAAAACCCTGCGCTTCAATGCTAAACCACGACAAAATGTGGTTGACGACACCGTTGCTCGTCGGGTTAAACAGAATTCGCCACATTTCGGCGACGATCGCCGCACTGGTCACCGCAGGCAAGAAGATTGCGGTACGGATAAAACGCAAATGCCGCGCCGGCCCTTCCAATAACATCGCTAAGAAGAAGGCGATAAAAGCGGCCACCACCATGGTGACCACCACATATAACAGGGTGTTGAAAACCGCAGAATGCAGTGCTTCATCACCCATCGCGCGGGAAAAGTTGTCAAACCCGACCCACTCATTTGGCTGGTTAAAGTTAACCTTGTAAAAACTCATCACCAGCCCTTGCAGCATCGGGATGAATTTAAACCAGGTGAAGATGACCAGTGCCGGGGCCAAGAACAGCCACGGAACCAGATTACGTTTTAGTCGGGGGGTTAGCGTTATCATGATTTACTCACTGCCCTAAGACATTCTGTTTAGCCAACTCATCATTCACTTTCTGATTCACTGCTTTTAATTCAGCAGGGATATCACCCTCACAGTTGGCTAAGATGCGGTTGAAACCTTCAGCAGTAACCTGACGAATTGGCGTCCAGTTAGGGACTTGCGGAATATAGCGGCCATGTTCGGCGTACAAATCTGCAAACATTGCCCAGCGCGGGTCGTTATAAACGGCTTTGGTATCAACCAGTTTATTAATGGATAAGCGCACGACCGGCATATTGTTGCTGCCCATGCCCATGCCGATTTGTTGCCCTTCAGGTGAAATCATAAATTCTATGAATTTCTGAGCAGCTGCTTTTTTCTCGCTACTTTTCATCATAAATACCGTGGTGCCTTCGGCCAGTGTTGCCTGCCCTTTGGGCCCTTTTGGCGGCGGGATCACTTCAAAAGCATCTTTACCGGGATCTTTATCAAATAGAGCAATATGGTATGGGCCGGTGACGAACATGCCGCTTTGACCGGAACGGAAGGAAGGAATGGCGTCGGCGGTGGTGGCGTTAATTGCGCCCGGCTGTACCGTTTTGTTGCACACCATGCCGCGAATGAAGCTCAGTGTTTCAACCGCTGCGGGTTCTTCCAATGAGCCTTTAAATTTGCCCTCACCGGCCGGGCGAATGAAGTCACCACCGGCTTGCCACAGATAGGAGCTGATAAACCAGCTGGCGTAACCACGAGTGGTGGAGGCGGGCAAAATAAAGCCGTAAGTATCATTTTTGCCATTGCCATCGGGGTCATTAAAGGTAAATGCTTTGGCCAAGGTGCTGATATCTTCCCAGCTTTTCGGTAACTCTAAGCCCAGTTTTTCGCGCCAATCTTTACGGATAAACAAAGCAAAGGTTTGTGCTGAAGTTGGCACGCCATAATATTTACCGTCAATATATTGGGCGCTCTGCCAAGCAGTATCTAAGACATCTGCCCCACCAATGATATTTTTCGGCTCGATCGGCTCAACAATACCGAGCTGAACAAACTGCCCGATAGCCGCCGCATCATTGAAAATCAAGTCCGGCAAAGCGTTACCGGCCGCCGCCCTTGCCAGGCGCTGTTCAAAATCGGTGGTGGCATTGAAATATTCAATTTTGATGCCGGTTTTCTTCTCAAAAGTCTCAGCTTCTGCTTTATAAATATTTTTTGAATCATTACTGGCGCGTATCCACACCTGTAATGTCTCTGCTGCGTGGAGAGAAGGAACCCCCATAGCTAAATAAGTTAACAACAGCAAAGATTTTATTTTTACTTTTGACATTATCATTTTTGTCTTCATCTTAGCGTCCTCGTTGAAATCTAATTTTTATGAATTTACCCAGAAGTTTAAATAACAGAATAAAATCACGAAACACTCGACAACATTAGAACTCAGAGGAAAACAAAAAACTACACCATAAAAAACAAAACTTAATTCCATTTTAATATTTCTGCTTAAGATCACACTTGCAAAATGAGACAAAATAACAATTAAGTTAAATTACCTTTTAAAAACAAAGCTATAATATCTTCATTTTAAAAAATAAAAAAATCGTGTAATTATTTAAATTGCCTAAAAAATGTCTAAAATAGAGATTTAATTTGATGCCAATCACAATTTAAATCATTTATTAACAGATAATTTATAAGATAGATCTAGATCACAAAAGTCCTAAAACTTTACCCTAGAATTAAAATCCATCTTAAATGGAACAGCGTTCCCTTTATTGATAGCGTACCAATAAATTTAATAACCTTGTTTTTTAAAGGTAAGAAAAACTATTCATTAAGAATGGATAAATTAATTAAATCAACCAAAACACTTTATTTTTAATCATGTAAATCATAAAAAATAAGGAAAGTATGATGAAAATGTTGGGTAAAAAAAACCTATTACTGGCTATTCTTCTTAGCTCTTCGCCCTTTATTTACGCGGCAGAAAGCCACCCATTATTATTAAAAATGGATGATATAAACTATAGCATTGACCAAATTAAACAAAACAATCCGCTATATGAAAAATCCTATAAAAATCTGATAGCTAAAGCAGACATTGCCCTGAAAGCGCCGCTCTATTCTGTCATGGATAAAAGTCTGTTGGCCGCCAGTGGTGATAAACATGACTATTACAGCTTCCCACCTTATTGGTGGCCGGACCCAAGTAAGAAAGACGGCATGCCTTATTTGCGTAAAGACGGCGAAACGAATCCTGATGCCAATAGTGACGCGACTGATAAGAAACGCATGAACAGCTTCAGTGCCGATGTCTATTATCTGGCATTAGCTTATAGCTTTACCGGCAAGCCAGAGTATGCCGAAAAAGCGCGCGATTTATTGGTCAATTGGTTCGTCAACCCCAATACCCGAATGAACCCGAATTTACAATATGCTCAAGCTATTCCGGGCATCAATGAAGGCCGAGGTATTGGCTTGATAGATAGCCGGGCACTGGTAGACGTTATTGATGCGGTGGAATTGATAAGGCCCGCGAATGTCCTCAATGACGCCGACTATCAAGCTATCAAACTTTGGTACAAAGATTTTTATCAATGGATGACCACCAGCCAAAATGGTTTCGAAGAGGATAATTGGCATAATAACCACGGCACCTATTTTGATATGCAGGCCGCCTCTTTTGCGTTGTTCAGCGACCAAAAAGCCGCCGCACAAAAGCGCTTAGAAATCACGCAACTGCGCCGAATTCCCTCGCATTTTGATATGCAAGGCCGCCAAAATGCAGAACTGGAACGCACCCGCCCATGGCATTACAGTAATTTCCATCTGGAAGCCTACAACAAGCTGGGCCGCCTGGGTGAAGTGGCCGATAAAGATATCTGGAACTTTAGCCTTGATGAACACAGTTTGAAAAAAGGCTATCAATATGTCGCGGGCTTTATCAATACCGACCAGGTTTGGCCGTACAAAGACTTGGACGGGGTGCAAGATAAAAAAGCCTTGGTCAATATGATAACGGCCGCCCGCGCCTACCCGGCTGACACTGATTTCCAACAAAAAGCGCAATACCTGATTGCCCAATATCCGGATGCCGTTGAAATCCTGCTTTACCCAATAACACAGCCACTGAACACAAAAAAATAAGCACCGCGAGGACACACCAGATATGAAGCAGTTTACGGATCGGCAGATGGCAAAAATCCGCCAGCGCGCTGTGCTATATCAGAAAAATACAGTGCTACATCAGGGAAATCCAGTGCAGCAGCAGCCGGAGATTATTGCCTCGCTGATTGCAGGCAATCAGGTGATTTTGGACTCAGAAACACAAGTCCCGACCACCGGTATCGCCACCTGGAACCATTACTATTATTGCCCTGATCACGGTGTGATGTTGGAGTGGGATCGCCATTCACCGACTCAACACCGTTGCCCGATAGACTCGCATCTGTTTAGCGGAGAACCCTATGACGGTGCCTGGTGGCGGGCGCTTAATGGCCTCAATGCCAAAGCCTGTAATCAGCTCGGTTTGCTGTGGCAGCTCACTGGAGAAAGTCGTTACTTCGAAAAGGTGCGGGATATTCTGATCAATTACGCCCGCTACTATCCTAACTATGAAGTTCACGGGGGGATTCCGTACAACGGGCCGGGCAAAGCCAATGCACAGACATTGTGTGAGGCCAATTGCCTGCTCGATTTTGCATTGGGTTATGACTTTATTGCCGACGCGCTCAGTCAGGAACAACGCGACTGCATCGCCGGGCGCTTATTGCGAGAGGGCGCGGATTTCTTAATGCAACACCGCACCCGCCAGTTACATAACCATGAAGTGAAGATCAGCAGCGCTATCGCGGTGATCGGCTTGATCCTCGAAGATGAACACTATGTTGAGTTTGCGGTGAATGCCGAATATGGCCTGCGTTATCAGCTAGAACATGGGTTGTTCAATGAGGGATTATGGTTTGAAGGCTCGGTGCATTATCACTTTTATGCGCTGCAAGGCTTCTGGTCATTTGAAAAACTGGCCGCCGGTAGCCGCTACAGTCTGCTGGCGTTGCCTTATTACCGCGATATGCTCAGTTTCCCTTTAAAACTGCTGATGCCCGATGGCACATTCCCGCGCATCAATGATTGTACTGCGGGCCAAGAGCAGCTCAATCATGCCCATTTGTATGAATTTGCTTTTAAAACCTATGGTAATGATGAATATGCTGCCGCCCTACAGCATATTTATCGCCATGAGCCGCGCCTAAATTTGGATGCTCTGCTGTATGGCGTTGAAGAATTACCACCACAAATGATTGATGTCATTCCAACCGATACACTGCATGCACCGGATTGCGGGCTGACCATCTTGCGCCAACCGCAGTCTGGCCGGGCTTTGTTGGTAAAACACAGCCCTTACGGAGGTGAACACGATCATTATGATCGGCTAAATTTAATTTTGTTTGAGCAAGGGCACGAAATCCTGCCGGATTTAGGCACCACAGGTTATGGCGCGCAGCTACATTATGGATACTACAAAAATAGCGCCACTCACAATACGCTGAGTATTAACCAGGCAAATCAGCCGCCCGCAGTGCCGGTGATTCATAACTGGCATCAATCGGCAAAATTTAGTTGCTTGGATACAGAGGTAGATTGGAGTAAAAAAGCGCCCGAGTTAGACAGTCATACTCGTGTTCAATGGGATTGCGAAGCTTATCGCGATGTCAAATTCCGTCGCCGTATTTTGTGGTTGGATGACGCCATTATTGACCTCAGCAGTATCGTTAATCCACATCAGCAAGAGTGGAACTGGACACTGCATATTGACGGCACAGCAATGGAATCAGTGGGGGAAAGTGCCACTTTTAGCAGCAATGGGCCGATGCAATATTTACATCAGGTGACCGCCCAACCACTCAATGGCGTGATTCAGTGCCGCTATCAAACAGCGGCACGCCCGTTATCACTTTGGCTCGCAGCGGATGCCACCCTATTTCAGGGGTTGGCACCGGCAAATCCGTCGGTGCGTGATATCAGTTATCTGATTTTGCGTCATCATCAACCTGAGTCACTGGTCACTTGCGTGTTTGATATGAATAACCACGACCCCCTGTTGGATGTTCAAGTGGACAATAATGGCGAGATATTATCCATCACATTAACGCGTCAACAGCAGGTTATACAGGTAAAAATTCCCTTTACCGACAGTAGCCTACCGCTATTCAGTTAGTCTTATTTAGGATGGGGCAATCATTGCCCCTCTTTCTCGACACTTATATCCCTCAAAGAAAGAGTTTTCAGCATATCCTCCCAGAGAAAAGGATTTATGGCGAAAAACCGCCTGATAACGTGATTTAGCTAGCATTTACTGCATAAGATGCATATGAATTTATATGCAAAATAAGCGTATAAGTTTGGATGTAACAAATAATTATGGATTAACAAATAAAATACAAAATCTATTAAGAAGCCGCACTCATTGCTAATATCGCATAATAATAAACCCGCCAATGTATCCGCCGTGTTAAATATAATCTTACTGTATTGCATAACATCCAGTACAGTTTTGAATAAATACCGTTAAAAATGAATAAAAATAGTTATTTATTCATTTATTAGTCAAAAGGCATTTTAAAATCGGATAAAAACGTGACTTAAGTCACAGAATGAATGAGTGTTATGACTAGAATAACCGCCATCAGTTCGTTTTTGAAAGTTTTGTTTAAAACGGCAACCTTGTTTAATGTTTAAAAAACCAGAGACCTTACACAAATGGAAAATAACAACAAGAAAATGGCACATATAAGGCGAACAACGCATTTAATGATGCCCGCACACCGTAGTTATTTTAACTTTTCTTATTACCATTATAGATAATCTCCCTCCTGCGATGACATCCATTTTTATTGGATAGTCATTGTCTATGCTCAATATTTAACAGCGACGAAAAGTGCTTTCTTGCCTTTACGTGATGTTAACTATTGTCTGCGTCATTCGAAAAGACGAACACTCGTAATATTTTCAAGCCTAACAGATGGGTGCCAGTGCACTTTCTGGATATTGGTGCGATGTTTACGTCTTTCAGCAGAAACATAGCTATCTCGTAAAAAATTAATGTCACCTTTGTCATTAATGCTAAATGACATATGGATCACTGCGTCTGAAATTCAGCCGTGGTGTTACGCAGCAAAGATATAAAGCAGCCCAGATTATTAATGAATATTAATTCATTGATACGGATTGCTATACGCAGAATTTATTAAACGACTAAATCCAACTTGCAAAAATGTTGGACGGGTTCATATACCCTAAATAAAATAAGAGAGAAAAATAAATGAAGAAGTTAAATATCGCAGCAAGTACTTCAGCAATACCCTGCTTTGAAACCCAACGCGAAGTCGTGGATGTTTTACACACAGATTTTACTGATGTTGCTGCCGTGGTACTTTCTGTTCAGGATATTAATAATAATGTCATTGAAAGCATTCATTCATTAGGTTTGGATATCCCTATTTTTGCGGCGGTTTGTTGTGAAGAAGAACTGAATACTGATGTATTACCGTCTTTAAATGGGGTATTTGAGCTGTGCGGTGACAATACTGATTTTTACGGTAAACAACTGGAATCCGCCGCTGAAAAATATGAGAAAGAATTGCTGCCCCCCTTCTTCAATACATTAAAAAAATATGTAGAAATGGGAAACTCCACGTTTGCCTGCCCAGGACACCAAGGGGGGCAATTCTTCCGTAAACATCCGGCTGGCCGTCAATTCTTTGACTTCTACGGCGAAACTATTTTCCGTTCTGATATGTGTAATGCTGACGTCAAATTAGGTGATTTGCTTATTCATGAAGGCGCGCCTTGTGATGCTCAAAAACATGCAGCAAAAGTATTTAATGCCGATAAAACTTATTTCGTCCTGAACGGGACTTCTGCCTCTAATAAAGTGGCCACTAATGCTCTGTTAGCCCGTGGTGATTTGGTGCTATTTGACCGTAATAATCACAAATCCAACCACCATGGCGCACTGATTCAAGCTGGGGCAACACCGGTATATCTGGAGACTGCCCGTAACCCGTTCGGCTTTATCGGCGGTATTGATGCCCACTGCTTCGAAGAAAAATACCTGCGCGAACAAATACGTGGCGTAGCGCCTGACCGCGCCAATGAAGCTCGCCCATTCCGCCTGGCGATTATTCAATTGGGGACTTATGACGGCACTATTTATAATGCTCGTCAGGTCGTGGATAAAATTGGTCACCTTTGCGATTATATTCTGTTCGACTCCGCTTGGGTGGGCTACGAACAATTTATTCCGATGATGAAAGATTGTTCACCATTATTACTTGAGCTGAATGAAAACGATCCGGGGATTATCGTTACGCAATCAGTACATAAACAACAAGCTGGTTTCTCACAAACTTCGCAAATTCATAAGAAAGACAAACATATTAAAGGCCAGGATCGTTATTGTAACCATAAACGTTTTAATAATGCCTTTATGTTGCATGCATCCACTAGCCCATTTTATCCATTATTCGCAGCATTAGATGTTAATGCGAAAATGCATGAAGGAAAAAGTGGCCAGCGTATGTGGTTAGATTGTGTTAAGACCGGTATTGAAGCCCGTAAAATGATTTTAAATACCTGTAATATGATTAAACCTTTTGTTCCGGTAGAGGTTGATGGCAAACCTTGGCAACAATATGACACCGATGCCATGGCACAAGATTTACGTTTCTTTAATTTTATTCCTGGCGAAAAATGGCATGCTTTTGAAGGTTACGAAGAGTCACAATATTTTGTTGACCCATGTAAACTATTATTAACCACACCAGGGATTGATACCAATACTGGCGAATATACTGCATCAGGTATTCCAGCGACCATTCTGGCTAATTTCCTGCGTGAAAATGGTATCGTGCCAGAAAAATGTGACCTTAATTCCATTCTGTTCTTATTAACGCCAGCTGAAGACTTGGCGAAAATGCAACATTTGGTAGCACAAATTGCTCGTTTTGAACGTTTCATTGAAGAAGATGCATTGTTAAGTGAGGTATTACCAACGGTTTATCGTAATAACGAAACTCGTTATAAAGGATATACCATCGGTAAATTATGTCAGGAAATGCATGATCTTTATGTCAGCTATGATGTTAAACAGCTACAAAAAGAAATGTTCCGTAAACAATACTTCCCTAAAGTCGTGATGAATCCTCAGGATGCCAATATTGAATTCGTCCGTGGACATGCTGAATTAGTGCCACTGTGCAAAGCAGAAGGTCGAATTGCCGCTGAAGGTGCACTTCCTTACCCACCGGGAGTATTGTGTGTTGTCCCTGGTGAAGTTTGGGGTGGCGCGGCTCAACGTTATTTCCTGGCACTTGAAGAAAGTATTAATTTATTGCCAGGCTTTGCACCTGAATTACAGGGTGTTTATTTACAAGTCGATGAAGATGGATGGAACCGCGCATACGGCTACATGATGAAAAATAAGTAAAATAAAAAGTATCTATTAAAAACAATCAATAACTCAAACCTGCGGGAAACTATTCTCGCAGTCTCTGAAATTTTAAAAGAGATAATAAAAATGAGTAAAACAAATAATAAGATGGGAGTCGTCCAGCTAACTATTCTGACCGCCGTCAATATGATGGGGTCCGGCATAATTATGCTGCCAACCAAACTCGCCGAAGTTGGGACGATTTCTATCATTTCATGGTTAGTTACCGCCGTGGGTTCTATGGCACTGGCTTATGCCTTTGCTCAGTGCGGGATGTTCAGCCGAAAATCAGGGGGGATGGGCGGTTATGCAGAATACGCTTTTGGCAAATCCGGCAACTTTATGGCCAACTATACCTATGGCGCATCCCTGCTGATTGCCAATATCGCCATTGCGATATCAGCAGTCGGTTATGGCACAGAATTACTGGGTACCACCTTAACGCCATTCGGTATTTGTATCGCCACCATCGGCGTACTGTGGTTGGCAACCGTTGCTAACTTCGGTGGCGCACGTATTACCGGGCAAATCAGTAGTGTCACCATCTGGGGGGTGATTATCCCCGTCGTGGGGATTTCGATTATTGGGTGGTTCTGGTTTAGCGGCTCAGCTTACGCGGCGGCATGGAACCCACATGGTGTACCAACTTTTGAAGCTATCGGCTCTTCTATCTCTATGACATTATGGGCTTTCCTGGGGCTGGAATCTGCCTGTGCCAACACCGATGCGGTAGAAAACCCTGAACGTAACGTTCCGATCGCGGTATTGGGCGGGACTTTAGGTGCAGCGGTTATCTACATTATTTCGACCAACGTCATCGCCGGTATTGTGCCGAATATGGATTTGGCGAACTCAACTGCGCCGTTTGGCCTGGCATTCGCTTATATGTTCACCCCAGCCGTGGGTAAAATCATCATGGCATTGATGATTATGTCTTGTGTCGGTTCATTGCTCGGCTGGCAGTTCACCATTGCTCAGGTATTTAAATCCTCTGCTGATGAAGGCTTTTTCCCGAAAATCTTCTCAAAAGTCAGTAAAGCTGATGCGCCAATCAAAGGGATGCTGACCATTGTTGTCATCCAGAGTGTCTTGTCGCTGATGACCATTAGCCCGTCATTGAATAAACAATTCAATGTGCTGGTCAATCTGGCGGTCGTGACCAATATCATCCCATACATTCTATCTATGGCAGCATTGGTAATTATTCAGAAAACCGCCAATGTTCCACCAGCCAAAGCGCGCAAAGCCAATATCATTGCCTTTATTGGTGCGATGTACAGCTTCTATGCACTTTACAGTTCAGGTCAGGAAGCCATGACGTGGGGCGCGATTGTGACTTTCCTTGGTTGGACACTGTACGGCTTAGTTTCACCGCGCTTTGAGTTTGCAGCAAAGACTAAATAAGCAACAGAATGGCTCATATCGAGCAAAATAGAGCCGATTTAAACTGATTAGGTGCCAGCAGATAAAAAAGTCAGAATGCAATAGGAAATTCCGGTAATAATGTTCCGAACCGCTACCCCCGGACTGGAATAAAATTATGTCGGACAGCCTTTGGCATCTCTATCTGCTGCGCACCACCAGCGGCATGCTGTATACCGGCATTACCACTGACGTAGCGAGAAGACTCACACAACATCAGGCCGGAAAAGGCGCAAAAGCGCTGCGGGGTAAGGGGGAGTTAGTGTTGGTATTTCATTGTGAAGCAGGGGATCGCTCAACTGCGTTGAAACTGGAATATCGGGTGAAACAACTTAGTAAGCAGCAAAAAGAAAAGCTGGTGATGAACCAGCCCTCTTCATTGATATCATTGCTAGACGTTAGAACCGATTAAACGGCGCAGAAAACACCACTTCGCCATCCGCATCAGTCAATGCATCTTCTGCTAACGCATACACCTGAAAGGCCTCTTCGGTATCAGGCCAACGGCAGGTTAATTGATGGCGGGCCGCCGGAACAAAGCCAAAACGCTGATAATAGGCGGGATCGCCTAACACCACGACAGCGGCATAGCCGAACTCATTCAGAGAGTCGAGACCTTCATAGACTAGTTTCTCCGCCAGACCTTGCCGACGCAAGCTTTCTTGCACCGCCAGCGGGGCCAACGCAACCCATTGACGGTCTTCACCGCCCACATCCACTGGGCTGAATGCGACATAACCAACCACACCGCCCTCGTCGTCCGTCGCCACAATACCCAGCGTCAGTAAGCCGTCTTCGCGCAATTGTTGCACTAATTCAGCTTCATCATCACCCTTGAATGCCTGGCGCAATAAGGCGTCAATCCCCGGTGCATCCACTGGAATTTCAACCCGGATCAGCATGATGCTAATGTACGGGAAGTACTCGCCGCACCCTCTTGCTGACCAGCTTCAATAAATTCAGCCAATTGTTGCAGACCCACTCGCAGTAGCGTCGGCATGGATTCCAATTCAATGGCATCCATCAGATTTTTCACATACAGGCCCAATTCGGTATCCCCCTCAATTCGCAACCGGCGCTGGAAAAACAGTGTGTCCGGATCTTCTTTACGGGCAGCGATCAAAATCAGATCGTTGGCATCACCACTGAAGCTAACATCCGCTTCAGCCTGTTGGCTGACCACCAGCCTACCGCTTTCTACCGTCATAAACCATTGCAATGCGAGGTCGCGCACTTCAATTTTTAACCAGCGAGACTCCAGAAACTCCAAATCACCGTCCAGCAGTGCCTGACGGAATTGCCAACCCAGCAGCTGTTCTAGTACCTGCCGCTGTAAGACGAATGGTGTCAATTTTAACGGCCCCCGCAGCAGCGCCGGCCCTTGGCGCACAAGGCGCGCTCGTAGTTCTCCCAACACAGGCTGACTCCTTCTAAATCCAGATAAATATGTTATATCGATAAATTTTGCACCAAGTTGTCTCTGAAAGTCTTGCTAAATATCAGAAGAATGGCACCAATGCCAAAGAAACTGCCCTAAATCAAGGTCAGTTCACAGCAGGTTAACTAAAATCGCCCTTCGCTATATTTTAATATCATCTTCGGATAGGGAAAATTCTATGGAGCTGCTTTGTCCTGCCGGCAATTTACCCGCATTAAAGGCCGCAATCGATAATGGTGCCGACGCAGTTTATATCGGCTTGAAAGATGATACTAACGCCCGCCATTTTGCCGGACTGAATTTCACCGAGAAAAAACTACAGGAAGCGGTCAATTACGTTCACAGCCGCAAGCGCAAATTACATATCGCTATTAATACTTTCGCCCACCCCGACGGCTATTCCCGCTGGCAGCGAGCGGTGGATATGGCGGCGCAACTGGGGGCCGATGCACTGATTCTGGCGGATTTGGCCATGTTGGAATATGCCGCTGAACGCTATCCAGAGGTGGAGCGCCATGTATCGGTGCAAGCATCCGCAACCAATGATGAAGCTATCCGTTTCTATCAACGCCATTTTGATGTCGCACGGGTGGTTTTACCGCGCGTGCTGTCCATGCATCAGGTTAAGCAATTATCCCGCACCAGCCCGGTACCGCTGGAAGTTTTCGCTTTTGGCAGCTTGTGCATTATGGCCGAAGGCCGCTGTTATCTTTCATCCTATTTGACTGGTGAATCCCCCAATACCGTGGGTGCCTGTTCACCAGCACGCTTTGTTCGCTGGCAGCAAACCCCGCAAGGGATGGAATCTCGCCTCAATGAGGTGCTGATCGACCGTTATGAAGATAACGAAAATGCCGGTTATCCGACCCTGTGTAAAGGGCGCTATCTGGTGGATGGGCAGCGCTATCATGCACTGGAAGAGCCGACCAGCCTGAATACCCTTGAACTGCTGCCAGAATTATTTGCCGCCAATATTGCCTCAGTGAAAATTGAAGGGCGTCAGCGCAGCCCAGCTTATGTCAGCCAGGTTGCCAAAGTGTGGCGGCAGGCAATTGACCGCTATCAGGCCAATCCTGCGCAATTTTCTGCTAAAGCAGAATGGATGGAACAACTGGGCGCAATGTCCGAAGGCACCCAAACCACCTTGGGCGCTTATCACCGTAAGTGGCAGTAGCCGGAGGAAGTATGAAGTACGCCTTAGGCGCAGTGCTCTATTACTGGCCAAAAACCGATATTGAAGCTTTTTATCAGGCCGCAGTCAGCAGCAGCGCCGATATCATTTATCTTGGTGAGAATGTCTGCACCAAGCGCCGCGAAATGAAAGTCGGTGATTGGTTAGCTTTAGCCAAAGAAGTTGCCGCCAGCGGCAAGCAGGTGGTGATTTCCACTCTCGCCCTGTTGCAAGCGCCATCAGAGTTAAATGAATTAAAGCGCTATGTGGAAAACGGCGAATTCTTGCTGGAAGCGAATGATTTGGGTGCGGTGAATATGGCGGCCGAACGCGGTTTGCCATTTGTGGCCGGTCATGCGCTCAATTGCTACAACGCCTATACCCTGCGGATTTTACATCGCCAGGGCATGATGCGCTGGTGCATGCCGGTTGAGCTATCTCGCGATTGGCTGGCTAATGTGCTGCAACAGTGTGAAGAGCTGGGGTTCCGCCATCAGTTTGAAGTCGAAGTGTTGAGCTACGGCCATCTGCCACTGGCTTATTCTGCCCGCTGTTTTACTGCGCGTTCAGAAAATCTGGCCAAAGACCAATGTGAAACTTGCTGCATTAAGTACCCGCAAGGGCGGCCAGTGCTGTCACAAGAAGAGCAGCAGGTGTTTATTCTCAATGGCATTCAAACTCAGAGTGGCTACTGCTATAACCTCGGTAATGATTTGATTTCCATGCAAGGTTTAGTGGATATCGTCCGTCTTTCGCCACAAGGTATTGAGACGCTGAATGTCATCGACCAGTTCCGCGCCAACGAGCAAGGTTTGGTTCCGCTGGCGTTAACCAATAAAGCCGATTGTAACGGCTACTGGCGGCGATTAGCCGGGCTAGAATTGGTATCCTAATAGATTAGGCGGGGGGGCCACGGTTCCCCATTTATTCACACTGATTATTCACACAAACAATTGTGTCCCCTTTCAGGCCGCATTTATTCCCCTCCCGAAAGACACTATTTCGATTATGCTCTTATTCATGAATGGCTGTTATTGCTGTGATTTATTCACATAGTGAATATGGTAATCCGTAGTTATCTCTTTAAAATCAATGCGTTTATCAATAAACGCGCTCGCCCTTCAAGCGACTCGACTAAGGTTAAGATGGACGATTCTATGACTGACAAAAAGGCCGTGCCACTTTCAGTACTCGATTTATCACCAATAGCGCAGGGCAAGACCCCACGAGATGCATTTCATGCCTCGTTGGACTTAGCTCAACATACTGAAAAATGGGGATATCACCGCTACTGGCTGGCCGAACACCATAATATGACCGGCATTGCCAGCGCCGCGACCTCCGTGCTCATTGGCTATATTGCCGGTGGCACCAGCACCATCCGCGTCGGTTCAGGCGGTGTTATGCTGCCAAACCATTCACCGCTGGTGATAGCTGAACAGTTTGGTACCCTTGCCTCGCTGTATCCTGACCGCATCGACCTCGGCCTTGGCCGGGCCCCCGGCAGTGATCAGCGCACTATGATGGCGCTACGCCGCCATCTCTCTGGTGAGGTTGATAATTTCCCGTCCGATGTACGCGAACTGCAAAACTATTTTGCCGATGTGCAACCTGGGCAAGCGGTACAAGCCGTCCCCGGCCAGGGTTTGCATGTCCCTCTGTGGCTGCTGGGCTCTAGCTTGTATAGCGCGCAATTAGCAGCTGCCATGGGCCTGCCCTTTGCTTTCGCCTCGCATTTTGCACCAGACATGCTATTCCAGGCGCTCAAACTGTATCGGGAGAATTTCAAACCTTCCGCTCAGTGGCCAAAACCTTATGCGATTGTGTGTGTGAATGTCGTGGCCGCAGATACTGAGCGTGATGCCCGTTTCCTGTTTACTTCGATGCAGCAGCAGTTTGTCAATCTGCGCCGTGGTACACCGGGCCAATTACCACCGCCCGTCGACGATATGGAGAAAATCTGTTCTCCGGCAGAGCAGTTTGGTGTCGACCAAGCGCTGCGCCTGTCTATCATTGGCGATAAAAGTAAAGTCCGGCACGGGCTTCAGTCACTATTGCGGGAAACTCAGGCCGATGAATTGATGGTCAATGGCCAGATTTTTGATCACCAAGCACGATTGTATTCATTTGAAATAGTTGCCAGTTTGCAACAAGACTTGCAACCCGCCGAGCGCCTGTAGTTCATTCACAAGTTGAATATCGCAGACATAAAAAAACCAGCCCGAGGGCTGGTTTTGTTTTAATCATCAGAGATGAACTAAGGCTTATGCATCACCGAAACGACGGCGAGCAGGTGCGGCTGGCGCTGCGGCATCATCGCGACGTGGTGCAGGTGCAGCTGAGCGCTGACCATCACGATTACCACGACGTTGTTCGCCACCACCCGCTGGAGCACGGTCGCTGCCGAATGAACGACGAGGAGGAGCACCTGCGCCTTCACGACGTTCGCCACCGGCTGAACGGCCAGCACCACCACGGCGCTCACCACCACCATTACCACCTGCTGGGCGCTCACGGCGCTCATGCGGCTGTGCATCACCCAACAGCTGCATGTTCAGCGGCTTGTTCAGGATACGGGTACGAGTGAAGTGAGATAACATTTCACCCGGCATGCCTTTTGGCAGCTCGATAGTTGAATGCGAAGCAAACAGCTTGATGTTGCCGATATAACGGCTGCTGATATCACCTTCGTTAGCGATAGCGCCAACGATATGACGAACTTCAACACCATCATCACGGCCCACTTCAATGCGGTACAGTTCCATCTCGCCAACATCACGACGTTCGCGACGTGCTGGACGCTCGCCACCGTCGCGGCTGTCAGAACGAGGTTCACGACGGCTGTCATTACGATCACGGCCGCGATCGCTACCACGGTCATCGCGAGAATTGAATTCACGCTGTGGACGACGCGGTGCTTCCGGTGGCAGGATCAAAGGACGTTCGCCTTGTGCCATTTTCAGCAGTGCGGCAGCCAGAGTTTCGAGATCAAACTCTTCTTCTGGTTGCAGCTTCGCCAGCAACGCGCGGTACATATCCAAATCACTGCTTTCCAGCTGTTGGCCCACTTTCGCTGCGAATTTAGCTAAGCGGCGCTCGCCCAGCAATTCTGCGTTTGGCAACTGAACTTCAGGGATAGTCAGCTTCATGGTACGTTCAACGTTCTGTAACAGACGACGTTCACGGTTCTCTACGAACAGTAATGCACGGCCTGCACGACCCGCACGGCCAGTACGGCCGATACGGTGAACATAAGACTCTGAATCCATAGGGATATCATAGTTTACAACTAAGCTGATACGTTCAACATCCAGCCCACGAGCAGCAACGTCAGTCGCAATCAGGATATCCAGACGGCCATCTTTCAGGCGATCCAGTGTCTGCTCACGCAGCGCCTGGTTCATGTCGCCGTTCAATGCTGCGCTGTTGTAACCACTACGTTCCAGAGCTTCTGCAACTTCCAGCGTCGCATTTTTGGTGCGCACGAAGATGATGGCTGCATCGAAATCTTCAGATTCCAGGAAGCGAACCAACGCTTCTTTCTTGTTATAACCACCACCGACTCTCCAGAAACTCTGGCTAATGTCAGGGCGGGTCGTCACGCTAGATTGAATGCGGACTTCCTGTGGTTCTTTCATAAAGCGACGGGTGATACGACGAATCGCTTCTGGCATGGTAGCAGAGAACAGAGCAGTCTGATGTTCCGCTGGGATCTGCGCCATGATAGTTTCGACGTCTTCGATAAAGCCCATACGCAGCATTTCATCTGCTTCATCCAACACTAAACCGCTCAGGTTGGACAGGTTAAGAGTACCGCGTTTCAGGTGGTCTAACAGACGACCTGGGGTGCCGACAACAACTTGTGGCCCTTGGCGCAAAGCGCGTAATTGAACGTCATAACGCTGACCGCCGTACAGGGCCACCACGTTAACGCCGTTCATGTGTTTTGAAAAATCGGTCAGTGCCTGTGCAACCTGGATAGCCAACTCACGGGTCGGTGCTAACACCAGTACCTGTGGCGCTTTCAATGTCGGGTCAATGTTGTGCAACAGCGGCAGACCAAATGCGGCTGTTTTACCACTACCAGTTTGTGCCATGCCGAGAACATCACGGCCGTTCAACAGGTGTGGAATACATTCCAACTGAATAGGAGATGGTTTTTCATAACCAAGATCAGTCAGAGCGGAAAGAATTGGAGCGGACAGCCCCAGATCAGCAAAAGAGGTTTCAAGCTCAGTAGTCATGTACACGTGCCTCATTAATAATGGCAGCCAGTCTACATAACTCGTCGAGAAAATTTTCAGTCATTTTCATTGAAAAGTGTGAACCGGCTCAAATTAGATTATAAAACGAACAAAAAGGCCATCACCTGTTAGGGTGATTAACGTTGGTAAAAACCAAGGTATATCAGGCTAATAATTGTTCGTCAGCTATTGCTGGTCCGATTCCGATAGGTCGTCTTGTTCTTGGCCCAAAAGCGCCAATTCCAACAATGCATAGCGGTGCTCAACAAAGTTATGAACGTTGTTAGCTACCGTCAGTTTGAACAGCGCCGAAGCAGTGTTCTTGTCCCCCAGACTTAGGTAATGTTTACCTAAATAGAAGTCAGTTTCACTGAGATGCTCAGCGAGCGAAGTGTTATCCATTGCATCTGCCTTGAGCCGTTCCATCAGCGTTTTTTCGCTGATTGTGCCCAAGTAGAATTCGACAATATTCCATCCCCATTGCCCTCTGTCCGATTTTTCATAGCGCTGTTGTAACGCTACTGCAGCTGTCTTAGGATCGATTTCTCTTTCCACCAGATACAGCCATAACGAACGGAAGGGATCATTTGGATCGTCTTGATAAAACGCCTGCAGATCATCCTGCGCTAACGGGAATCGACCGCCATAATACAGAGCGATACCCCGGTTTAAACGCGCGTAATTGTAAGTTGGATCAAGCTCTAGTACAGAATCAAACGCTTCATAGGCAGCATCAAAATTGCCTGCCTGCGTTAAATAAATGCCCAGATAGTTAAAAACTTCTGGCATATCAGGACGAATAGCTAACGCTTGCGAAAAATCATTTCGCGCTAGTGCCCGTAGCCCGAGGCTATCATACAGCACTCCGCGCTCATATAAAAGCTGCGCGCGCTCATCATCCGTAAGTGCCCGACTTGCAAGGATTTGTTCCATGCGCGCCAGAATCACTTCCTGCTGCAACGTAGGTTGCAACGGAATTGCCAATACCTCGTCTTTACGCCAATCATGGTTGCTGCATCCTGCCAGCATCAGTGCTGTCACAACGTAACACCAGCGCAAGAAAGGCTTCATTTCCTACTCCCGAAGACAAACATTGGATAAATATCCTTTCATCCATTTGTTTAATACAAGAGCATCCTGCCCTCGAGATAACACAGCTCCTCACTCATCAGTAAGGAGCTGTGGAATACTAATTACTCTGCTGCTTCTGGTGCTGGTGCTTCTGCGTCAGGAGTAGTGGCTTCTTTGATGCTCAGGCGGATACGGCCCTGACGATCAACTTCCATTACTTTCACTGGGACTTCTTGGCCCATTTGCAGATAGTCAGTCACTTTCTCTACGCGCTTGTCAGCGATTTGAGAAATATGAACCAGACCTTCTTTACCGCCGCCGATTGCTACAAATGCACCGAAATCAACAATACGAGTCACTTTACCCGCATAGATACGGTTCACTTCGATTTCAGCAGTAATTTCTTCGATACGGCGAATCGCATGTTTCGCTTTGTCGCCGTCAGTTGCTGCAATCTTAATGGTGCCATCATCTTCGATTTCAATGGTGGTGCCAGTTTCATCAGTCAGCGCACGGATCACAGAACCACCTTTACCAATCACATCCTTGATTTTCTCAGGATTGATTTTCATGGTGTAGATACGTGGAGCAAATTCAGAGATATCGCCGCGCGGAGTGCTGATAGCCTGTTCCATAACGCCCAGAATGTGCAGACGCGCACCCTTAGCTTGGTTCAGAGCCACCTGCATGATTTCGCGGGTGATGCCTTCGATTTTAATATCCATTTGCAGTGCGGTGATACCGTCACGGCTGCCGGCTACTTTAAAGTCCATGTCGCCCAAGTGATCTTCGTCACCCAGAATATCAGACAGAACAACAAAGTTTTCATCTTCTTTAACCAGACCCATTGCGATACCAGCAACAGCGGCTTTAATCGGTACACCTGCATCCATCAGGGCCAGAGAAGCACCACAAACAGAAGCCATTGAAGAAGAACCATTAGACTCGGTGATTTCAGAAACCACACGGACAGTGTAAGGGAACTCACTTGGGCTTGGCATCACTGCCAACACACCACGTTTCGCCAAACGGCCATGGCCAATTTCACGACGTTTCGGTGAGCCAACCATACCGGTTTCACCAACACAATATGGAGGGAAATTATAGTGTAGCAGGAATGAGTCAGTACGCTCACCCATCAGCTCATCAATATTTTGTGCATCACGTGCAGTACCCAGTGTTGCGGTAACCAGCGCCTGAGTTTCGCCACGGGTGAACAACGCAGAACCATGAGTACGTGGCAATACGCCGGTACGCACATCCAGACCACGGATCATGTCTTTTTCGCGGCCATCAATACGCGGTTCGCCAGCTAATACACGGCTACGCACGACGTTTTTCTCAACGCTGCCCAAGATATCCTGAATTTCAGAAGCATCTAAAGTATCGTCTTGCGCTAACAGCGCTTCAGTCACGTCAGCTTTGATAGCATCAACTTGTGTATAACGCTCTTGTTTCTCGGTGATACGGTATGCGTCACCCAGACGAGCAGCAGCCAACTCAGCAACGCGCGCGTGCAGCGCTTCGTTCACTGGCTCTGCATGCCAATCCCACTTCGGTTTGCCCGCTTCAGCAACCAGAGCATTGATATTTTCAATCACAATTTGTTGTTGTTCGTGGCCGAAGACAACCGCGCCCAACATTTGATCTTCAGACAGAATTTGTGCTTCTGATTCAACCATCAATACCGCAGCAGCAGTACCGGCAACCACCAAGTCCAGGCGGCTTTCTTTCAGCTCGTCAGTGGTTGGGTTCAGCACGTACTGGTTGTTGATAAAACCAACACGCGCAGCACCGATTGGGCCGTTGAATGGAATACCTGACAAGCTCAGCGCAGCTGATGCACCAATTAATGCCACGATATCTGGGTTAATTTGTGGGTTAACCGAAACAACAGTCGCAATAACCTGAACTTCATTCAGGAAGCTGTCTGGGAACAGTGGGCGAATCGGACGGTCAATCAGACGTGAAGTCAGCGTTTCGCCTTCACTTGGGCGGCCTTCACGACGGAAGAAGCTGCCTGGGATACGGCCAGCAGCGTAAGTACGCTCCTGATAGTTAACTGTCAGAGGGAAGAAACTCTGGCCTGGTTTAGCTTTCTTTTGGCCAACAACAGTGACGAATACTGCGGTGTCATCCATGCTTACCATTACAGCAGCAGTTGCCTGGCGGGCCATCATGCCAGTTTCGATGGTGACGGTATGTTGGCCGTACTGGAATTTACGAATAATCGGAGTCAGCAAAATAGTATCCTTATACTATGCGGTGCCGGATCGTATTGACTCTCCATCCACCTGTTACTAATACCTTCACACTGCATCCTCGCGACTAATGACAACCCTTAACTCCCATTGAGTTAAAGTCTCTCATTAGCCGCGCGAACCTCTGCACCGGAAGATCCTTTTTTAAAAATATAGAACAACAACAATATACTAGCGTATTTTATCATTGCTTCTTAGAAAAAAGGGGCCAATTTGGCCCCTTTCTCCCGAAACTCGCAGACTTAGCGACGCAGACCCAGACGCTCGATCAGGGAAGCATAACGCGATATGTCTTCACGCTTCAGGTAATCCAGCAGCTTACGACGCGTGGATACCATACGCAGCAGACCACGACGACTGTGGTGATCTTTTTTGTGCTCGGAGAAGTGACTTTGCAAATGGTTAATTTGAGCAGTCAACAGAGCAACTTGAACTTCGCTTGAACCGGTGTCATTGGCACCGCGACCGAAGTCAGCAACGATTTTAGCTTTCGCTTCAACACTTAGAGACATGATACAACTCCAAATATATAGATAAATTAAGACAGGCGCCGATCTCTAATTCAGCAACCCAATATGTAAGCCGCACTATTCTACTCTTTGAACCGCGGGATCGCAAGGTAGGCCGCTAGGCCCTACTCAGCATATTCCACAACCAAGCGCTTAGGAGCCACACGGCCATCTTCTGCAATGGTGCCAATACCAATGAAATTACGCTCTTCGCCTTCAGTGATACGAACCATTCCTTCGCCTGGCGCACCGGCTACATGCACTGGCTGCCCTTGTTTTACATAAGCAGCAACAGCAGGTAACAGATTGACTTCAGGGAAATTTAATACTGCACTGTCCATCGGCAATAGCAGCGCATCCAGTTCCGCATTTGGCGAACGCTCTTCTGCTTGTGCCGCTTCAACCATCGCAGTTAACTGCTCTAAAGTCACCATGCGATCACTGGGATAAGTCGCTACCTGCAAACGGCGCAAATAACTGACATGCGCGCCGCAACCCAATAATTCACCCAAATCATCAACAATGGTGCGAATGTAAGTCCCTTTAGAGCAATGAATTTCCAGCTCCAGGTCATTACCTTCCCAGCGGATAAAGAGCAGCTCGTACACAGTAATACTGCGCGCTTCACGTTCTACTTCAATCCCCTGACGGGCATATTCATACAACGGCTTGCCTTGATGCTTCAACGCAGAATACATCGATGGCACTTGCTGGCTGTCACCACGGAAACTGTCCAGAGCGGCATCCATCTGCGCCTGCGTGACATTAACTTCCCGCTCGCTGATTAATGCGCCTTCGGCATCCGAGGTATCAGTCCGTTGACCTAAACGGGCCACAACACGGTAGCGTTTATCTGAATCTAGCAAAAATTGGGAAAACTTGGTCGCTTCGCCCAGACAGATAGGCAACATACCGGTCGCCAAAGGATCAAGTGCACCAGTATGGCCTGCGCGGTTTGCGCTAAAGAGGCGTTTTACCTTTTGTAAAACGTCATTGGAGGAGAGGCCCAGCGGCTTATCCAATAACAGAACGCCGTTAATGTCACGGCCGCGACGACGTGGACGACCCATTACTTCTCCTCGTCGTTTCCTGGATTAACCTGACGTTCTGCATCATTTTTGATGACGTTAGTCACCAGGTTAGACATCCGCATCCCTTCAATCAGAGAGTTGTCATAGGCGAAAGTCAGTTCTGGCACGATACGCAAGCGCATTGCTTTACCCAGCAGAGTGCGGATATAACCGGAGGCATCTTGCAGTGCTTTAATGCCATTTTTTACTGTATCCGGTGAGGCATTATCGGTTAACACGTTCAGGAAGGTCACAAAGACTTTAGCGTAAGCCAAATCACGAGATAGCTCGATACCTGACACGGTCGCCATGCCAACACGAGGGTCTTTGATTTCGCGCTGTAAGATGAGTGCGATCTCTTTTTGCATTTCTTGTGAAACACGCTGAGAACGGCTGAATTCTTTTGCCATTTGGATTCTCCAGACAAATTGGGGGGCCAAGGCCCCCCAAATGGATATAAGCAGATCTGAGGCGATTAATCGATAGTACGTTTGATTTCGATAATTTCGAAGACTTCGATCACATCGCCCGTACGGACGTCATTGTAGTTCTTAACGCCGATACCACATTCCATACCATTACGAACTTCGTTGACGTCATCTTTGAAGCGGCGCAGAGATTCCAGCTCGCCTTCATAGATAACCACGTTGTCGCGCAGAACACGGATTGGATTATTACGCTTAATCACACCCTCAGTAACCATACAACCAGCAATGGCGCCAAATTTCGGTGATTTAAATACATCACGAACTTCAGCCAAACCAATGATTTGTTGTTTGTACTCAGGTGCCAGCATACCACTCATCGCCTGCTTAACTTCATCAATCAAGCTATAAATGACTGAGTAGTAACGCAGATCCAAGCCTTCAGTTTCTACTACACGACGCGCTGAAGCATCAGCACGAACGTTAAAGCCAAGGATGATTGCGCCAGAAGCTGCGGCCAGTGTTGCGTCAGTTTCGGTGATACCACCAACGCCTGAACCCACAATGCGGACTTTTACTTCATCGGTAGACAGTTTTTCCAGTGAATCACAGATAGCTTCACAAGAACCCTGTACGTCAGATTTGATGACGATGTTCAGTTCAGAAACTTCACCTTCAGTCATGTTAGCAAACATGTTTTCCAGTTTAGATTTCTGCTGACGAGCCAGCTTAACTTCACGGAATTTGCCCTGACGATACAGTGCAACTTCACGAGCTTTCTTCTCGTCACGAACAACGGTAACTTCATCACCAGCAGCAGGAACACTGGATAAGCCAAGGATCTCAACCGGAATAGACGGACCAGCAGACGTGATATCACGGCCCAGCTCGTCACGCATCGCACGTACACGGCCATACTCGAAGCCACACAGTACGATATCACCTTTGTTCAGCGTACCTTGTTGAACCAGCACGGTAGCAACTGGGCCACGGCCTTTATCCAAGAAGGATTCGATGACAACACCACTTGCCATGCCAGTACGAACGGCTTTCAGTTCCATGACTTCAGCTTGCAGCAGAATTGCTTGCAGCAAATTATCAATACCGGTACCGACTTTCGCAGATACTTCGATGAATGGAACATCGCCGCCAAAATCTTCGGATATAATACCGTATTGAATCAATTCAGTTTTAACACGGCTTGGGTCAGCGGCTGGCTTATCGACTTTATTCACTGCAACCACAACTGGCACGTTCGCCGCTTTGGCATGCTGAATAGCTTCGATAGTCTGTGGCATCACGCCATCGTCGGCTGCGACAACCAGCACCACGATATCAGTCGCCTGAGCACCACGGGCACGCATTGAAGTAAACGCGGCGTGTCCTGGTGTATCCAGGAAAGTGATCATGCCGTTTTCAGTTTCAACGTGATAAGCACCGATGTGCTGTGTAATACCGCCGGCTTCACCTGACGCCACTTTCGTGGAGCGGATGTAATCCAGCAGAGAAGTTTTACCGTGGTCAACGTGGCCCATAATGGTCACAACGGGAGCGCGATGCTCAGCTGCAGCTTCAGCGCCGGTATCACGGTCGCTCATCAGCGCTTCTTCCAGCTCGTTTTCACGACGCAGGATAACTTTGTGGCCCATCTCTTCAGCAACCAGCTGTGCTGTTTCCTGATCGATAACCTGGTTAATGGTTGCCATTGCACCCAGTTTCATCATTGCTTTGATGACCTGAGAACCTTTAACAGCCATTTTGTTTGCCAGTTCAGCAACAGTTACCGTCTCGCCAATCACTACATCGCGGTTAACGGCAACAACAGGCTTGTTGAAGCTCTGTTGTAATGTGCTTGGTTTACGTTTGCCTTTACGGCCAACAGCACGTGCTTCTTCGCGATCAGCTTTAGACTCGGAGAGTTTATTGCCTTTCTTCTGTTTAGTTGCTTTACCACCACGAGTGCGGCTGCGGCGATCACCTTCAACTTTGGCGTCGTTTTCATCTTCCGCGGCGCGCGCATGTTGTGAGGTGGTTACGTGGTAATCGGCAGATTCAGTCTGCTCAGCCACAGGTGCTGGCCATTTACCTTCATTTTCGGCTGCCATTTTACGGGCTTCCTCAGCAACGCGTTTAGCGTCTTCCTCGACCTTACGGCGTGTTTCTTCTTCTACAGAGCGTTTCAGCTCGGCAGCTTCAGCTTCACGGCGTGCTTTATCAGTCTGAGCTGGCTTGGTTTTTTCGTCGGTTTGTTGATTCGTCACTTTTTCTTTTTCCGCTGCTTGGCGTTTAGCTTTTTCAGCGGCCTCACGTTTGGCTTGTTCTTCGGCCGCTCGTTTAGCTTTTTCTTCAGCGATTTTCTGCGCTGCTGCTTCCGCTTCACGTTGTGCCTGCTCTTCCGCTTCACGCTGTGCCTGCTCTTCCGCTTTTGCTTGTTCAGCTTCCGGCGTATTTACATAAGTGCGTTTCTTGCGGACCTCGATTTGCACCGATTTACTTTTTCCGCCGGTGCTCGGAATATTCAAGGTGCTACGCGTTTTGCGTTGCAGCGTGAGTTTATTAGGCGCACTACCGTGTTCACGGTTTAAGTGCGCCAGCAATGTTTCTTTTTCTTGCTGGGTAACTGAGTCTACTTCAGACTTCTTGATCCCTGCATCAGCAAATTGCTGTACCAGGCGATCAACTGGGGTCTGAATCTCAGCTGCCAGCGATTTTACGGTTACATCTGTCATGCTGTTCCTTCCTGCTACAGTTTATTACGCGTTATCGCCAAACCAACAGATATTACGTGCAGCCATTATCAGCTCGCCGGCTTGCTCATCGCTAAGCCCTTCAATATCTGCCAGATCATCGATACCCTGCTCGGCAAGATCTTCCAGCGTACACACACCGCGCGCAGCCAATTTAAATGCCATGCTACGTTCCAGACCAGCCAGATTCAGCAGATCATCAGCGGGTTTTTGGTCGCCAAGACTTTCTTCTTGTGCCAGGGCCTGCGTGGTCAATGCAGCTTTGGCGCGGTCACGCAGCGCTTCAACCGTATCTTCGTCAAGACCATCGATTTCCAGAAGTTCTTTCATTGGCACGTAAGCCAATTCTTCCAGAGAAGAGAAACCTTCCTCTACCAAGATGGTGGCAAAGTCTTCATCGATATCAAGATATTTGGTGAAGGTATCAATAGCGGCATGAGCCTCGGCCTGATGCTTGGCCTGAAGATCGTCCGCTGTCATTACGTTCAGTTCCCAGCCACTCAGCTGTGCCGCTAAACGTACATTCTGGCCATTACGGCCAATTGCCTGTGCCAGGTTACTGGCTTCAACGGCAACATCCATTGTGTGTTTGTCTTCATCAACCACAATTGACGCAACATCAGCTGGCGCCATGGCATTAATAACAAACTGGGCTGGATTATCATCCCACAATACAATATCAATGCGCTCGCCGCCAAGTTCGCTAGAAACAGCCTGAACACGGGCACCACGCATACCAACACAAGCACCGACCGGGTCGATACGTTTGTCGTTGGTTTTAACCGCAATTTTAGCACGCGAACCAGGATCACGGGCAGCGGCTTTAATTTCGATCAATTCTTCGCCGATTTCTGGCACTTCAATGCGGAACAGTTCAATCAGCATCTCAGGGCGTGAACGGCTGACAAACAGCTGAGCACCGCGAGCTTCTGGACGAACATCGTACAAAACACCACGGATACGGTCGCCTGGACGGAAGTTTTCACGCGGTAACATGTCTTCGCGGTTAATAACAGCTTCGGCATTATGACCCAGATCCAGTGCAATACTGTCGCGGTTAACTTTCTTAACCGTACCAGTAACAATCTCACCTAAATATTGGCGGAATTGTTCAACCACCATAGCCCGCTCAGCTTCACGCACTTTTTGTACGATAACTTGCTTGGCAGTTTGGGTTGTAATGCGGTCAAAAGTGACAGATTCAATCTGATCTTCAACATAATCGCCCAACTGGAGCGATGGATCTTCATACTGAGCCGCGTCTAACGTAATTTCGCGAGTTGGCATCGTGACTTCGTCAACGGCAACCCAACGACGGAAGGTGTCGAAATCACCGGTTTTACGGTCGATACTGACGCGAACTTCAATTTCTTGTTCGTATTTTTTCTTGGTCGCTGTCGCTAGAGCGGTTTCCAACGCCTCAAAAATCTTCTCGCGCGGAAGGGATTTCTCATTGGAAACTGCTTCTACAACAGCCAGAATCTCTTTGTTCATCCTAGTTGCCTCATCCAAACTTTAAAAGTGGGGTACCAGGTTCGCTTTCTGGATGTTGCTCAGCGCGAACACTTCATCTTTTCCATCCACAGTAACCGTGATCATTTCACCATCAACGGCTTTGATAATGCCCTGCCATTTACGGCGGTTCTGCATAGCCATACGCAAGACCAAAGTAACTTCTTCACCAAGGTAACGAGTATAGTGTTCAGCAGTGAACATTGGGCGTTCAAGGCCCGGAGAGGAAACTTCTAAGTTGTAAGCGACCGTAATGGGATCTTCGACATCCAAGACAGCGCTGACCTGGTGGCTGACATCAGCACAAGCATCAACAGTGATTCCGTCGTCACTATCAATATAGATTCGTAGCGTCGATTGGCGCCCCCGGATGAACTCGATGCCGACTAATTCATAGCCTAAGGCCTCTACCGGTGCTGAAATTATCTCTGTTAACTTTTGTTCTAATGTGGACAAGCCCACCCCCAAGACATAAAAAAAGGGCCTAATAGCCCAGTGATTCTGCTGTCAAATAACAAAAAACCCCGAAATTCGGGGCTTTATGCAACTGGACCCTGTTTGCCGCAAAGCGGCTTCGGTACAACTTTCTGACAAGTATTTTTTTCAAATTGAAATCGAAAGTATCTGAGGTCTACCGAATACAACATTTGAAAAAAAACACTTTAGGAAAGTGGTTGCGGGGGCCGGATTTGAACCGACGACCTTCGGGTTATGAGCCCGACGAGCTACCAGGCTGCTCCACCCCGCGTCCGAAAACGTGGCAAATATTACGTTGATAACGACAAAAAAGCAAGTTATCTGTCTGATTTGGTACCGAGGACGGGACTTGAACCCGTAAGCCCAATCGGGCACTACCACCTCAAGGTAGCGTGTCTACCAATTCCACCACCCCGGCACTGATTCAAATGGTTGTTTTTACTGATTAAGTCGTCACAACCACTTTAAAACTTTCTTTCTATTTCTGACTACTAACTGCTTTTGAAACATTACTGCGGGATATCACTACTCGGCTTAGTCGGCGCTACGGGTGCTGTAGTCTGCTCAGATTTTGCTGGCTGACCCAGATTTTCCCACTCGCTGCCTTTATTGCCCTGGTTGGTGCTCATATTGCCCAAAATCAAGCTAATGACGAAAAACAGCGCCGCCAATACAGCCGTCATGCGGGTCATAAAGTTACCGGAACCATTCGAACCGAACAGAGTTGCAGAAGCACCTGCTCCGAATGAGGCTCCCATATCCGCGCCTTTACCTTGCTGCAACATGATCAGAGCAACTAGCCCAATCGAAATCAGCAAGAAAATAACCAGAAGAGCTTCGTACATAGTTGTACCTGTATCCTTGCGGGTTCACCGCATGCCAAATGCTTCTCACCCATCAAGCGGGGGACTTATTCACCCACTTAAGCGGGTGTGAATACTAACCAAAGCGTCTAGTACACGCAAGGGCAATTTCATTACATAGGTTTATTTGCGGAAAAAAACGTCAAGTTATTCAACTTCAGCATAATTTACAGGGGAGAGTACCCCCCTCCCCCGCTAAAAAATCATTATCCTGCCGCTTTTACCGCATCAGCAATCCGATTCGCCATTTCAGAAATCAGTGCCTCTTCAGCATCACCTTCAACCATCACTCGGATTAATGGTTCAGTACCTGACTTACGCAACAGAACTCGGCCACGGTCGCCCAATTCTTTTTCAACCTGGCGGGTCACTTCTTCAACTGAGTCTGATTTCAGTGGATTATGATCACCAGAGAAACGCACATTGACCAGAATTTGTGGCAATAACTTCATACCGCTGCACAAATCGTGCAAGCTCATATGGTTACGCACCATCGCAGTCAGCACCTGTAAACCAGCCACAATACCATCACCAGTGGTGGTTTTATCCAACAGGATTACGTGGCCTGAGTTTTCAGCACCAATTCTCCAGCCTTTTTCCTGCATAGCTTCCAGCACGTAGCGGTCACCTACTTTAGCGCGAACAAACGGAATGCCCAGCTCTTTCAATGCCAGTTGCAACCCCATATTGCTCATCAGAGTACCGACAGCACCGCCTTTCAATTGGCCTTGACGTAAACCTTCACGAGCAATGATATAGAGGATTTGGTCGCCATCAACCTTATTACCCAAGTGATCGACCATCATCAGCCGGTCACCGTCGCCGTCAAATGCCAGCCCAACATGCGCTTTTTCAGCAAGAACACGTTCTTGCAGCAAGCGAACATCTGTGGCACCACATTTTTCGTTAATATTCATACCATCCGGCTCACAGCCGATAGTAATGACGGTTGCACCTAGCTCGCGCAATACGCTTGGCGCAATGTGATAAGTTGCGCCATTAGCGCAATCAACCACAATTTTCAGCTCATTCAAGCTGAGTTCGCTCGGGAATGTCCCTTTGCAAAACTCAATGTAACGACCCGCAGCATCCACGATACGGTTGGCTTTGCCCAGTTCCGCAGATTCTACACAAGTTAATGGTTTTTCCATCTCGGCTTCAATCGCCTCTTCCACATCATCAGGCAATTTAGTGCCGTCAATTGAGAAGAATTTAATGCCATTATCATAGAAAGGATTATGGGATGCCGAAATAACGATGCCCGCTTCTGCACGGAAAGTTCGCGTCAAATAAGCGACGGCAGGGGTCGGCATCGGACCGGTAAATGAGGCTGATAGCCCCGCAGCAGCCAGGCCTGCTTCGAGTGCTGATTCCAGCATATAGCCAGAAATGCGCGTATCTTTACCGATGATAATTTTACGAGAACCATGTCGAGCCAGAACTTTACCGGCAGCCCAGCCGAGCTTTAATACAAAATCTGGCGTAATCGGGCTGTCACCCACTTTGCCGCGAATGCCATCTGTACCAAAGTATTTACGGTTACTCATAATTTTTATTTATCCCTTCGCTGAAAGTGTTGCCTCGACGATACGCATCGCCTCGACAGTTTCTTTGACATCATGCACCCTGACAATCTGCGCGCCTTGCATTGCGGCAATGACAGCGCAAGCGACACTCCCGATAACCCGTTGTTGTGGCGGGACATTTAATAGCTGCCCAACCATAGATTTTCGTGACATCCCGACTAATAATGGCAGATCAAAATGGTGAAGCTCGGCCAACCGTGCCAGTAGTTGATAATTATGCGCCAGATTTTTACCGAAACCGAAGCCTGGGTCGAGTAACAATTTACTTTTTGCGATACCGCCCGCAACACAACGGTCAATATGGTGCTTAAAAAACTGATTTATATCAGTCATAAGATCATCGTAATGAGGGGACTGCTGCATACTTTGTGGCTGCCCTTGCATATGCATCAGGCACACCGGCAAGCCGGTTTTTGCCACAGCTTCAAGCGCACCGGGTTCTTGCAACGAACGAATATCATTGATTAGGTGAGCGCCGACACGAGCTGATTCAGTGATTACCGCCGCTTTGGATGTATCTACAGATAACCAAACATCAAAACGTTTCGCCAATGCTTCCACGACAGGCACGACTCGATCAAGCTCTTCTTGCTCACTAACTTCAGCCGCACCGGGGCGAGTGGACTCACCACCAATATCAATTAGAGTAGCACCCGCTGATAACATCAGTTGGGCGTGTTGTAATGCTTTATCAAGATTATTGTGATGCCCACCATCTGAAAATGAATCTGGTGTGACATTCAGGATACCCATAACCTGTGGGCGAGTGAGGTCCAACGTCAGACCTCTGGCCGTTAAATGCATACTATTGCGCCTTAAAAAAAGAAAAACCCCGAGCAAGCCCGAGGTTTATATTAATCACAACGCTTTATACTCGGTATACTTCAAGCTACATGTGCGTTGGCTGCTATCTCTCACCCGAATCATTGACTGGCGTCAACTCATCGGGATTATGAGCCTCATCAGAGGCTCACCCTGCGGGCCAGCGCAAGCGCCGTTCAAAATGGTTTGCAACCAATTTGTCATTCACTTGCCGCCTTCCCGCAACTCGAATTATTTAGAGTATAGATACCAACAGTAGACTTACTTATCGCCCAACTGCTCTGACATAGTATTGCCCGGCGTTGGTGTATGTGGCTCATCAACCGGCGTTGGTGCCTTTGGCGTACTATCGTTGTCAGATGATTTAGTCTTGTTCGCATCATCCCAACCCGCTGGCGGGCGGACTTCTTTGCGATTCATCAAGTCATCAATCTGTGGCGCATCAATAGTTTCATACTTCATCAAAGCATCTTTCATGGTATGCAGAACATCCATGTTTTCCATCAGCAAAGTACGTGCGCGCTGATAGTTACGCTCGACAAGTAATTTAACTTCCTGATCAATAATACGCGCTGTTTCATCGGACATGTGCTTGGCTTTCGCAACAGAACGGCCAAGGAACACTTCGCCCTCTTCTTCAGCATACAACAACGGCCCCAGTTTCTCGGAGAAGCCCCACTGCGTTACCATGTTACGCGCGATAGACGTGGCAACTTTGATATCATTCGATGCACCGGTAGATACTTTTTCCGGGCCATAAATGATTTCTTCAGCAAGACGACCACCATACAAAGTCGAGATCTGGCTTTCCAGTTTCTGACGGCTGGCACTGATGGCATCACCTTCCGGCAAGAAGAATGTTACACCCAATGCACGACCACGTGGAATAATGGTCACTTTATGTACTGGGTCATGCTCAGGTACCAAGCGACCGATAATCGCATGCCCTGCTTCATGGTATGCCGTTGATTCTTTCTGCGCTTCTGTCATTACCATGGAGCGACGTTCCGCACCCATCATAATTTTGTCTTTCGCTTTCTCAAACTCAGACATTGAAACGACACGTTTGTTACCGCGAGCGGCAAACAATGCGGCTTCGTTGACCAGGTTAGCCAAGTCAGCACCAGAGAAGCCTGGTGTACCACGAGCGATTACGGAAGCATCAATATCGGTATCTAATGGCACGCGACGCATGTGGACTTTCAAAATCTGTTCACGACCGCGAACATCCGGTAAACCCACCACAACCTGACGGTCAAAACGGCCTGGACGCAGTAACGCCGGGTCAAGCACGTCTGGACGGTTAGTTGCCGCGATGACGATGATGCCTTCATTACCTTCAAAGCCATCCATCTCAACCAGCATTTGGTTCAGAGTCTGTTCACGTTCGTCGTGACCGCCACCCAGACCTGCGCCACGCTGACGGCCTACCGCATCAATTTCATCGATAAAGATGATACAAGGCGCGGCTTTCTTAGCCTGTTCAAACATGTCACGGACACGGGATGCACCCACACCAACAAACATTTCTACGAAGTCAGAACCCGAAATGGTGAAGAATGGCACTTTAGCTTCACCTGCAATGGCTTTCGCCAACAAGGTTTTACCCGTCCCCGGAGGGCCGACCATCAATACGCCTTTCGGAATTTTACCGCCCAATTTCTGGAAACGGCTTGGCTCGCGTAGGTATTCAACCAGTTCACTGACTTCTTCTTTTGCTTCGTCACAACCGGCGACATCAGCAAAAGAAGTTTTTATCTGATCTTCTGTCAGCATTCGGGCTTTGCTCTTGCCAAAGGACATTGCCCCTTTGCCGCCGCCGCCCTGCATTTGACGCATAAAGAAGATCCAGACCCCAATCAGCAACAGCATTGGGAACCAGGAAATAAAGATAGAGGCCAGCAAGCTCGGCTCTTCCGGTGGCTCACCAACAACTTTCACATTTTTAGTCAATAAGACATCTAACAGCTTTGGATCGTTGACCGGAATGAAAGTCGTATATTTGCTGTTATCTTTCTTACTGACGTTAATTTCACGTCCATTGATACGTGCTTCACGAACCTGATCTTGGGTTACGTCGGACATGAAAGTAGAGTAATCCACTCTACGACCATTCGATTCGCTGGGTCCAAAGCTCTGGAATACAGACATCAATACGACTGCAATAACTAACCAGAGTATTAGGTTTTTCGCCATGTCACTCAAGGGATTAACCTCATATTACAACTGTGTTAACAAACAGCGTTAGGGTACTACAGTTTCCGCCCTGTCGCTACAATGTACACTTCACGCGATCGCGCACGAGAAGCGTCTGGCTTACGAATCTTAACTTTCGTAAACAGGGAGCGAATTTCCCGTAGGTATTCATCAAAGCCATCTCCCTGGAACACTTTCACCAAGAAACTTCCGCCTGGTGCAAGTACATCACGACACATTTCCAAAGCTAATTCAACCAGATACATTGATTTAGGTATATCAACTGCCGGAGTACCACTCATATTCGGGGCCATATCAGACATGACCACCTGAACCTTTTTATCCCCAACACGCTCAAGTAAAGCTTTCAGAACCAGTTCATCACGAAAGTCGCCCTGAAGGAAATCGACACCAACGATAGGATCCATTGGTAGAAGATCACATGCGATGACTCGCCCTTTACCGCCGATCTGGGTTACAACATATTGAGACCAACCTCCGGGTGCAGCGCCTAAATCGACAACTGTCATACCGGGTTTAAAAAGTTTATCGTTTTGTTGTATTTCATCAAGTTTAAACCAGGCACGGGAGCGAAGCCCCTTTTTCTGTGCCTGAATGACATATTTATCGCTAAAGTGTTCTTGTAACCAGCGACTCGAGCTACCTGAACGCTTTTTATTAGACATCTCTTTTTCCAACTATCTTAATTAAGAGTCCGCGCATCTATTGCTTAGCTCGCGTAAACTCCCTCTCGGCGTAGACCGATTTGGTGATACACATGAGATGGCGGTAGAATGAACCGTTTTCAATCCCAACTTAAGCAAAAAAGACGATGAATCTGAATAACAAACAAAAACAGCACCTGAAAAGCTTGGCCCATCCATTAAAGCCAGTAGTCATGTTAGGCAATAACGGATTAACCGAAGGGGTGCTGGCTGAAATCGAACAAACGCTGGAACATCATGAACTTATTAAGGTGAAGATCACTGCTGAAGAGCGTGAAACCAAAGCCCTAATTGCTGATGCCATCGTGCGTGAGACCGGTGCCGTTAACGTCCAAATCATCGGTAATATTTTAGTGCTCTATCGTCCAGCAAAAGAGCGCAAAATTATTTTACCGCGTTAATGACGCTTGTTTTAGAGAAAAGGTGCCATGCACTTTGTTCTGATAAAAGGCCGCAAGCGGCCTTTTACTTTTCTTTACAACTTCATTTTTTATAAATAATGCATGCTTACTGTTCAGTTGAACAAGTATTACACATAATCTACGGTAAGAATTTCATATTCTACTTCGCCACCTGGAGTACGGATAACCACCACGTCATCGACTTCTTTACCAATCAGGCCACGAGCAATGGGTGAGTTAACTGAAATAAGATTTTGTTTAAAATCAGCTTCGTCATCACCCACAATCCGGTATTGCTGCTCTTCTTCAGAAACCACATTTAATACACGCACAGTGGAACCAAAAATAACGCGGCCATTATTTGGCATTTTGGTGATATCAATCACCTGCGCATTAGAGAGCTTCGCTTCTATTTCTTGAATGCGACCCTCACAGAACCCTTGCTGCTCGCGGGCTGCGTGATATTCCGCATTTTCTTTTAAGTCGCCATGTTCACGGGCAGTAGCGATATCAGCAATAATTTTAGGGCGACGAACGCCTTTTAAAAAATCCAGCTCTTCGCGCAATTTTTCTGCGCCATTTACCGTCATCGGAATCTGTTTCATCTTTTAAATACCTCTAAATCTATCCTGTTCAAAAAACCGTCATCCTAACGTTTTCGAATGAAAATGCGGCAAGCCTGATACTTTACCCGCCTCCGGGCGATAAACAAAAAAATCACCCCCGGAGCTAAAACCCCAAGTCAGGATCAATTTTGCATTTTGATATGCATTTTAACGTAGAGTTCCTTTAGGGTCATCGTTTACTTTCGCCCTCGTTGCACCGTAGTATGGCAACACGTTATTCAGCAGTTATATCGAAATTATGCATTTTTCACGAATTGTCAGTGGATTGGCCTGTGCTATTGCGATCAATATCAGCATATCTAATGCCAATGCGGCTCAAGTTGAGAATTACACACAATATCTGCCTGATGGGGCAAATCTTGCGTTAGTCGTGCAAAAAATCGGGGCCACAACCCCGGCAATAGACTATCACGCCCAGCAGATGGCATTACCTGCCAGTACGCAAAAGGTCCTGACCGCGCTGGCGGCATTGCTGCAACTTGGCCCAGATTTTCGCTTTAATACCACATTGGAAAGCCACGCCACAATCACGGACGGTGTATTACGCGGCAATTTAATTGCTCGTTTTGACGGAGATCCCACCTTAACACGCCAACAGTTGCGTAATATGGTGGCGACACTCAGAAAATCGGGCGTAAAACAAATCGCCGGTGATTTGATTATCGATACGTCGGTTTTTGCCAGCCATGATAAAGCCCCAGGTTGGCCGTGGAACGACATGACGCAATGCTTTAGCGCCCCGCCAGCTGCGGCGATTGTCGACCGGAATTGTTTTTCAGTCTCCCTTTACAGCGCCCCGAACCCGGGCGACATGGCATTTATCCGAGTCGCATCTTATTACCCGGTGCAGATGTTCAGTGAAGTCCGCACCTTAGCCAAAGGTTCGCCTGATGCGCAATATTGCGAATTAGATGTGGTGCCCGGTGAGTTAAACCGGTTCACACTGACGGGTTGCCTGACACAACGCAGTGAGCCGCTGCCCTTGGCTTTCGCAATACAAAATGGTGCCAGCTATGCCGGGGCTATTTTGAAGGATGAATTGAAGAAAGCTGACATCCAAATTGATGGCAGCTTGCGCCGTCAAACTACGCCAAATCCAGCGGGTACCCTGTTAGCTCAAGCGCAATCAGCGCCGCTACATGACTTATTGAAAATCATGTTGAAAAAGTCTGACAACATGATTGCGGACACGGTATTTAGAACTATTGGTCATCAGCGGTTTGGGGTGCCAGGGACATGGCGCGCTGGTGCTGATGCTGTACGCCAAGTATTGCGCCAAAAAGCGGGTGTAGACCTCGGAAATAGTATTGTCGTGGATGGGTCTGGCTTATCACGGCATAACCTTATTTCACCGGCAACCATGATGCAGGCGTTGCAATATATTGCTCAGCACGATCAAGAACTTAACTTTATTTCGATGCTACCATTATCAGGCTACGACGGCACATTACGTTATCGTGGCGGGCTACACGAAGCCGGGGTTGACGGCAAGGTTTCAGCGAAAACAGGTGCCTTGCAAGGTGTGTACAATCTGGCCGGATTTATGACTACCGCCAGTGGGCAGCGTATGGCCTTTGTACAATTTTTATCTGGCTACGCGGTCCCACCTGAAGACCAAAAAAATCGTCGGGCGCCATTAGTTCGTTTCGAAAGTCGCCTGTATAAAGACATTTATCAGAATAACTAAAACTCTTATTAGAGCAGCTAAAAATCATGAAACTACTGATTGTTGAAGATGATGAACTGCTACAACGAGGGATCGCCATGGCGCTGACTGGCGCGGGCTATCCCTGTGACTGCGCGGGTACCGCCGCAGAGGCGCACAGTTTGTTGCTCACCAGTCAATACAGCATGGTGATTCTTGACCTCGGTTTACCGGATCAAGACGGTGCCGTATTACTTCGTCAATGGCGGCGCGAGCAGGTCACGCTACCGGTGCTTATCCTGACAGCGCGAGATGCACTTGAGGACAGAGTTGACGGGCTGGATGCCGGTGCTGACGATTATCTGATAAAACCTTTCGCCCTCGCAGAGTTACTGGCCCGTGTTCGCGCGTTGATCCGCCGCTATCAAGGGCAAAGTGACAATCTGGTCCAGCAAGATGACCTGAGTCTTAATCTGTCTACCCAGCAAGTGTGTTTGCAGGGCCAACCGCTGGAAGTCACACCCAAAGAATTTGCGATTCTCACACGCTTAATTATGCGAGCCGGCCAAACAGTCAATCGTGAATTGTTGCAACAAGATCTGTATACCTGGAATGACGATCTCGGCTCCAATACGCTGGAAGTGCATATTCACAATCTGCGGCGTAAATTGGGTAAAGACAGGATCCGGACAGTCCGGGGCATTGGCTATCGACTGGAAGCACTATGATGATCAGTATGCGCCGCCGTCTCATTTTAATGCTGGCGTTAATATTACTGATTACTCAGTTGATCAGCGCGTTTTGGTTATGGCATGAAAGCCAAGAGCAAATCAGCTTTCTGGTCGATGAAACCCTAAGTGCCAAAGTGCGCAATGAGCGGGTTGATACCGAAATCGCCGAAGCCATTGCCTCACTGCTTGCGCCGTCACTCATCATGATGGCTATCACCCTGCTGCTCTCTTTTTGGGCAATCAGTTGGATTATTCGGCCACTGGACCAATTACAGCAGAAACTGGCCGAGCGCTCCGCCGATAATCTGACGCCCGTCATTGTTAACAGTGATATGCAAGAAATTGTCTCGGTCACCTCGACCCTTAATCAGCTGCTATCCCGGCTCTCTAATACTATTCAACAGGAGCGCCTATTCACCGCCGATGCTGCGCACGAGCTGCGCACTCCGCTTGCCGGTATTCGGCTGCATCTTGAATTGATGGAACAACAAGGTATTGCTGAAAGCAAACCGCTTATCAGCCGGATTGATTTATTAATACATACCATTGAGCAATTATTGATGTTGTCGAGGGCTGGGCAGAATTTTGCCAGCGGCCTTTATCAAACTCTCGATTGGATAGAAAACGTGGTGCAGCCACTGAAAGAAGAACTGGAGGAAATGTGTGCTCAGCGCCAGCAAACCCTACACTGGTCACTTCCCCCAGATGCTCAGACTCAGGGCGACGCTACATTGCTGCGTTTGATGCTGCGTAATTTGGTTGAGAATGCACATCGTTACAGCCCGGTCGGCAGCCAAATATCAGTCAAACTCGCGACCGAAGCACAGGGCATCCTGTTGCAAGTCATTGATGAGGGGCCGGGAATAAAGCAGGAACAAGCAGGGGAACTGACTCAGGCGTTTCGCCGTATGGATCAGCGCTATGGCGGCAGCGGCTTAGGGTTGAATATTGTGATCCGAATTGCCCAACTGCACCAAGGCCGCCTAACGCTGGAAAATCGCACTGACCGCTCCGGGTTAAAAGCACAATGTTGGATACCGACGACCACCCATAGCTAAAGTCAGCAATTCAAATATCAACTTTGTCATCGTCTGTTTTATCAACAAAAAGGCCACCATGAAAGGTAGCCTTTGTTTCAATTATGCTTTACTAACAAACTACAACGGGCAAATTAGCGTTCGTAGATAAACTCTATGCCGTCATCGTCTTCTTCATCCCAATCATCGTCTTCATCTTCTGCTTCAGCTTCCACTTCAGCCAGTTGCTCACGGTGATAGTCATCCCACATGAATTCAACTTTTTCTGGCGCGCTTTCAGCAATAGCCATCTCTTTGGGTTGCGAGTTAATGAAGTTCATTACATCCCAGCACAGCGCATTCACGTTGTCGCGATTGGCAGCCGAGATCATATAATACTTATCTTCCCATCCCAGAGCTTCTACAATGGCCTTAGCGCGTGCTTCAGCTTCTTCAGGGTCTAGCAGGTCAATCTTATTGAAAACAAGCCAGCGTGGCTTCTTAGCCAGATTTTCACTGTATTGCTGCAACTCATTAATAATGACTTTGGCATTTTGAACCGGATCAGATTCATCAATGGGTGCCAAATCAACTAAGTGCAGCAGCACGCGGCAACGTTCCAAATGTTTTAGGAAACGGATACCCAAGCCAGCACCTTCTGAAGCGCCTTCAATCAAACCAGGAATATCGGCAACCACAAAGCTCTGCTCGTAATCCATACGCACCACACCCAAGCTTGGGATTAGAGTGGTAAATGGATAATCAGCAACTTTTGGTTTAGCAGCAGAAACCGCGCGGATAAAGGTTGATTTACCAGCATTCGGTAACCCCAGCATCCCAACATCAGCCAGCAGCAACAGCTCTAACGTCAAATCACGGGTCTCGCCTTCAGTCCCCATAGTTTTCTGGCGCGGAGCACGGTTAACTGAGGATTTGAAACGGGCATTACCTAATCCGTGGAAACCGCCTTTTGCGACCATCTGGCGCTGACCATGGCGGGTCATATCGCCGACAATCTCACCGGTTCCCTGATCCAGTATGCGGGTACCCACCGGGACTTTAATGGTGATGTCTTTACCCCGTTTACCGGTACAGTCACGGCTCTGACCATTCTGCCCACGTTCAGCACGGAAAGATTTCACAAAATGGTAATCAATCAGTGTGTTGAGGTTTTCATCA
Organism: Yersinia thracica; assembly: GCF_902170565.1. Taxonomy (GTDB): domain Bacteria; phylum Pseudomonadota; class Gammaproteobacteria; order Enterobacterales; family Enterobacteriaceae; genus Yersinia; species Yersinia thracica. The sequence continues at coordinate 4,214 of NZ_CABHXX010000008.1, read as the reverse complement.
GCCAGCAGGTAAATGTCGCCACCGTCGCCACCATCGCCACCATCAGGGCCACCATTAGGGATATATTTTTCGCGACGGAAACTGACACAACCGTTACCACCGTCACCGGCTACAACCAAAATCGTAGCTTCATCAACAAACTTCATTTACTTTCTCCGTAAATCATTCACCAGGCTGCTATTTTTGCGCAGCAACCGGGTTTATCTCTGTCCGACGTGGCCACCAACGGTGCCCAATTGCGGAAAACATTGCACCTGCCACTACCACGAATGCGCCTACATATCCCACAAAGTTGAGAGAGGGTGCGGCGAACATATCTGGCCAGGCCAGCGCCAATAAAATTGAAAAAAACAAGGTAAATAGCGGCGTCAATGTGACGAGCGCACTTACCTGCGCTGCCTGCCAGCGCGCCATGGCCTCAGCCAAAGCACCATAACCAATCAGGGTATTAACCCCACAAAATAGTAAACAGGCAAACTGCCACCCATTTAGCTGAAAAATAACGGCTGGCTTTGCTAATGGGAATAATGCAATTGCACATAAAGTGTACAACAATAATAAGATTTGTTGCGATGCCATACGCCTTAATAGCACCTTCTGGGCAACACCATAACTCACCCAGACAACCGCTGCACAAACACCCAATGCCACGCCAAGAGTGTAATCAGTCAAACGGGTAAAAATTTCATGCAAACTGGTGTTAAAAAATAACATCAGGCCACAAATCAGCATAATCGCACCAATAACCTGATTGATGCGCATCCGCTCTTTTAAAATCAGCACACTGGCAACCATCATCCCAACGGGGGAAAGTTGCCCGATGACCTGAGATGTGGTCGGGCTGAGATATTGTAATGATGAACTGAAGAAGATGAAATTCCCCAGCAAGCCACAGGTCGCAATAATCAGTAATACCAGCCAGCGACGTTGGCGAAAAAGTTTAAGAGAGGGCAACTGACGGCGTGAAGCCAGAATAATCCCCAAGCCGATAGCCGCCATCATAAAACGATACCAAACAATGGTATAAGGCTCCATGACCTCGAGCACTTGCTTCATTGCAATCGGCAAGGCACCCCAGAATACGGCAGTGGTCAGTGCCAAAAAAATACCTAAACCAGCCTGCTGCTTCGTATCCATTTTTTACCAGGGGGGTTAACCCAGAAATGTAAAAAGCCCCGCAACGAAATTGCAGGGCTTACATCTATTTACAGGACGCGAAAAACTTATTCAGCTTCGATGCTGATAAATTTACGGTTTTTCGGACCTTTAACTTCGAACTTGACTTTACCGTCAGCCAAAGCAAACAGAGTATGGTCTTTGCCGCAACCAACGTTGATGCCTGCATGGAACTTAGTGCCACGCTGACGAACGATGATGCTGCCTGCCAGAACTGCTTCGCCGCCAAAACGTTTTACGCCAAGACGTTTACTTTCGGAGTCACGACCGTTACGAGTCGAGCCACCAGCCTTTTTATGTGCCATTTATCCGCTCTCCTAAATCTTAAGCGCTGATGCCGGTGATTTTGACATCAGTGAACCACTGACGATGACCTTGCTGCTTACGGTAATGCTTACGACGACGGAATTTAACAATCTTAATCTTCTCGCCACGACCGTGAGCAACTACTTCAGCCTTGATCTTGCCACCATCGACTAAAGGAGCGCCGATACTGATTTCTTCACCGTTAGCAATCATCAGAACTTGGTCAAACTCAACAGTTTCACCAGTTGCGATGTCCAGCTTTTCCAGGCGAATGGTCTGACCTTCGCTTACTCGGTGTTGTTTACCACCACTTTGGAAAACCGCGTACATATAAAACTCCGCTTTCCGCGCACTCCACTTTTGTAGTCCAGAGCGCACTATAAATATTCACAATAGGGCGCGAATTCTACGCAAAAATGTAGTGAATGACAAGTATATAATCAGCTCAAGAGAAGAAAAAAAGCACAGTTTCTTACATCTCGTTTATTTGATGGATTTTTCAAGTACAATCATAGTCTCAGGGAACGTCATGTAATAATGTGGGCGGTAATCTCATCGCAGTTAAAGAGAAAAACAGCTGAATATAACAATGAACCTAGAAAAAATTATCGACTTAACCGCGCCAGATATGGCGGCTGTAAACACAACCATTCTCGACCAATTGAACTCTGATGTTGTTCTCATCAATCAATTGGGCCATTACATTATCAGTGGCGGCGGCAAACGCATTCGCCCTATGATCGCTATTTTGGTGGCTCGAGCGCTCGGCTATCAAGGAACTAAACATATCACGGTCGCAGCATTGATTGAATTTATTCATACGGCCACTCTGCTGCATGATGATGTCGTCGATGAATCTGATATGCGTCGAGGTAAAGCGACGGCCAATGCCGCCTTTGGTAATGCTGCCAGCGTATTGGTGGGCGATTATATCTATACGCGCTCATTCCAGATGATGACCAGCCTTGAATCACTGCGGGTGCTGACATTGATGTCAGCAGCCACGAACGTGATTGCTGAGGGTGAGGTTTTGCAGTTAATGAACTGCAACAATCCTGACATCACTGAAGAAAACTATATGCAGGTCATCTATAGCAAGACAGCGCGCTTGTTCGAAGCGGCTTCACAGTCTGCGGCTATATTGTCTGATGCCGCACAAGAGCAGGAGCTCGCATTACAGAATTATGGCCGCTATCTGGGCACCGCTTTTCAGCTTATTGACGATTTGCTGGATTACAGCTCCGATGGCACCACTTTGGGTAAAAATACCGGTGATGACCTCAATGAAGGCAAGCCGACACTCCCCTTACTGCATGCCATGCGTAATGGGACGCCAGAGCAAGCCGTAATGATTCGGCAAGCCATTAAAGAAGGGAATGGCCGCCATTTACTCGAACCGGTATTGCTTGCCATGCAGCAGTGCGGCTCACTGGACTACACCCGCCAGCGTGCCGAAGAAGAAGCCGATAAAGCCATTGCTGCTTTGCAGGTCCTTCCTGAAAGCGAATATCGACTGGCATTGGAAGGGTTGGCTCACATTTCTGTACAACGCTCATTTTAAGAAATTATTAGGAAACTCTGGCGCCTTGCCGGAGTTTTCCTTTTGTTGGTCACCAAAACCTTGAAATACACATCAATATATTGATATTAAAAGAGTTAAATAGCCTAAACCTGTTGTATTTCATTCATGACAAAAGCTGCACCTCGCCCGCCATTATCCACACTCATCTGTCGTCAGCCGCTCTATTAAGCTTTTAGCGCCCTCACGAAAAATAAATGTGATAACTTGCTCACGCTCGGCCTCTGTAAAACGATAATAGGCTTCAACCCATAGTGCCAGCGGGTCCTGTCGCGTTGCCGTATATTGGGCAGGCTCCTCTCTTAACTGTAATGAATTCAATATGGTGACAGGTAAGCTCTCAATGTGATACTCGACAGCTTTACCCTGAACGCCACGACGGCGGCGCTGCTCCCATCCCTCACGTTTAGCCATGAGGTTGACTCCTTGTGGCGATGACGGTAACCCATCAAGACCTGCCAATTCCTTAGCGGCAAACCACTCTTTTTTCATGGTGTTGCTTCCTAATATGCGTTATGACACAAAAAAGGAATATTTAGAAAACATTTAAAATCTTTCAGAAAATAAATGTTAGTATACTTCTAAATGATTACTTTCTGTTCACCGTACGATTAACAATGTACCGTTATTTATATCACTAACACGTCAGCGGCTTAGAAAAAAAAAGGATTAAAGATGATTTTAAGGAAATCTGATTGGCACCCTGCCGACATCATTGCTGCACTACGTAAGAAAGACACCACTCTGGCGGCGGTCTCTCGAAAAGCAGGTTTAAGTTCATCCACACTTGCTAATGCATTAACACGCCCTTGGCCCAAGGGAGAATGGTTGATCGCAGAATGCCTGGACATTCATCCTTCCGAAATTTGGCCAACACGCTATTTTGATTCAAAAACCGGTGCCCTTATCGACCGAAAAGTGAGGATTCGCCAGCCTGTTGTCCAGGCATAAAATCTATGGTCACCCCCGTTTTTGCAACACCGATTTTGATTTATGATGGGCTTGCTTAAATCTATTCGGCGTCTGGTGGACAAGGATGTCCGCGCCATGATGAGTTCCGCGCCTGATGAACCTTAGGCTTCAAAGAGCCATTTTTTGTGTCAGGTTTATCATCAGGCCGCTGTGCCGTTCATGTCATCAATAATCAGTCGTC
>NZ_CABHXX010000007.1 GCF_902170565.1 Yersinia thracica | reverse complement strand
ATCTGGTTGGTCAGTTGTTCTTCCGTCGGCGTCAGGTTACCTTTTTGGGCCAACGCCTCTTTCGCCGCCTGAATAGCAACCGGGTCTTTCAGCGCTTTTTCTTCCGCTATTTTGCCCTGCGTACGCACGATATCACTGACCTGACCACCTATCTCACCAATCAGCTGTGCTTCTTTGAGGCGGTTTTGCTCTTTCTCTTTATCAAATATCGGGCTGATGCTGCCGTTGGCATTGTCGGTATCGCGGCTCAGGTCTTCGACATTCTGCTGCTGTTTATCGGTATCGCGGATGGTGATATTGCCCTCAGATACCGCCGCCTGAGTCGTGCCCTCGGCATGGCCGTCATTACCCAGACCCGACAGCACCACGCCGCCCAGATTACTCAGTAGGTCAGACCCCACCGGGCCGCCGGTGCTCAGGCTGCCGCCCTGATGCTCGGCGTTGAAGTCAGCTTTATTTTCGATATCACTGAAGCCCAGAGTGCCGGTGTCCAGACTGTTTTTACTCTGGTCAGCCGTGCTGGCAATCACCGCGCCATCGAGCTGAGTATGCTCGCCGACGGTGATATCAAAGCCGCCAGAACCTGCGAAGATGCCGGTCTGTTCCTGCACTGAGTCATAATTGCTGTGCAACTTATCTTTACTCATGCTGAGGTTGGCCGAGCCGCCGCCGGTCACCGCCATGCTGACACCGCCGCTGGTGCTGGTTTGCTTCGCGTCATAATTGTCGCTGTCTTGCTGGCTTTGCAGCAGCAGGTCGCGGCCAACATCCACCTTGACGCTTTCACCGCTGGCTTGCGCGCCGATGAGTGACGTATCGCGGCCGTTGTTGAGCGACAGGGTACCGCCGCTGTCGAGGGTGGTTTGGTAGCATTGAGTCGCGCACTGGTCAGGTCAATATCACTGTTCAGTGTACTGAGTTGCAGGTTATTACCCGCCTGAAGTAAGCCGCCGCGGTTACGGGAAGTGGCGGTTTTTAGGGCTTAGATGTAGGAACCCCAGCCTTGGCCGGGGCTTTAATTATTCAATTTGTTCTACAGATAAAGATAGGTTTCTGCGCGAAATTATCAAGCTGAGGGAGTTATTCTCCACGATAGTTATAATGTTCAGGAACTTGATAGTCTTCAGGGAAAGAAAGTTCTTTTGTCTCTTTGATAAAAAAGTCAATATCTCCAACTGATTGATAAAAAACCCCATAAATAGACATCATAAAAACTCTGATATCTAAAAGGGCCGCTCTCATAGCTAATTCATCCCTATTACTCTCTGCACTGACAAACAAATCAATTGCTTGATTTAATCGTATGATATTTTTTTCGAGCCGACATTTAATATCGTCATCTTCGCTAAGGTATAATTCTTCTCCCTCAGGTTTTGTGATTTTTTTTTCAACAATCATTTTCAAAAAAACGTTCTTAAAGCGATTAATGGGGTCCATATCAATCATTTTGGTAGTTTTCTCCCTTCTACAACTGCTTTGTTGGTTTTATCTTGATTTATTGTTCCATCTAAATTAAGGACAGCCTTTATATTTCTATTACTATCAAACACTTCTATATGGTTTTTGTGTAACCCATCAAGATAGTATTTATCGCCTTTAGAAATGTATGTACCAACATCACCTTTGGCTTGATACACACTTTGCCCTTGGTACATCTGATTGGTTTTACGTGAGTTATCCTGCATCTGGTTCCCAAAGCCCGATTGCTTTAGGAACTCATTCATATTTCCCACAGCACCTTTATTTGGCTGATATTTGCCAGCGCCACCAGTAACAGTAGCCATTGCAGCAGCAGCCAGTATCTCTGCTTTCTGGCTATCTAAGCCATAAATTGTCTGTAACTTTTGCGCAAACTCAGTGCTGTTGACTATTCCTGACTCATCCATCTGTTGCAGCAATAAGACTGATAAGTCATTCTTCATACTCCATGGGATATCTTCACCTAGCGCCCTGTCTATTGCTTCATGAACCAGCATACTGTTAGCAGGGATATCACCATATTTCTCTTTACAGGCTGCCGCATCCGAAGCACAGGTTACAATTAGTTCATTACGCTGCTTCAGGCTCAGGTCTTCCATTTCCTTCACGATCTGTTTGCAGTCACCACGCGCATCACAACCTTTCACTTTCGCCGCAAAATCATCTATCTGAGTGGCACTTAGGAAGTTATTCTCAACCGCATTTTTCCCAGTCTGCGCACCGGCAACCGTATCAGCGGTGCTGTCGCCGGTCAAGCCACCGGCTAATCCGGCCGCCAGTGTCGCCAGCGCACTGACGGTCTGCTTCTGATCTTCGCTGAGATTGTCTTTGTCCCAGCCCATTGCCGCGATAATCCTCGG
>NZ_CABHXX010000006.1 GCF_902170565.1 Yersinia thracica | reverse complement strand
CGGGTAAACTGCTGGTTGAATATGGCGGTTATGTTGCCGGTGTAGGCGCGGTAGCAAAAGGCAGCGCCCGGTTTGCCGCAGGGCAGGTGAAGAAGTTTGCGGTGCCGAGCATTGCGACGGTAAATCAGTCGACAACCGGCATCAAATGGGGGCAAGGTATTAGCCAGCAAGGAATGCCGTGGGAGAATTATGTCGGGACACAGCTTCCGGCAGATGCTCGATTACCAAAGAATTTTAAAACCTTTGATTACTATAATCCTATTAGCCGAACGGCCATCAGTGTAAAAACTCTGGATACCACCACCGCCGGCAGAGTGGCGAATCCAAGGCAAATCTACAATTCGCTGAAAGGGAATGTAGATGCGGTTGCGAAGTTTAAGGAATATAGCCTTTCAGGCGAACAGTTAAAACCTTCAATGATCGCGAGCAGAGAAATACAATTGGCTGTTCCAGCCCTGACAAATAAAACTCAGTGGACAGAGATAAATCGGGTAATCGAGTATGGTAAAAGCCAGGGTGTAAAAGTCGCTGTGACACAGGTGAAATAGTTATGTTTAATAAAAATCAAGACTACTGGGTATCGGTTTATTCTACTAAAGAGTTTTTGAGTGTTGAGACTTATTCTGGGCTGGGTAGGGTGCGTAGGGATCCACTTTTTCCTTCCCATCTATTACCACCAGATGCAGATGATAAAAGTATCGGTGAAGCTGTGCTGATTGCGTTATCAAACAGCCGGACATTAACTTCACTTGAAGAGCGTGTGGCTTTTTTTGATCTTGAAACAGGCAAAGAGCAATATGCTGCCTGGATAGCGATGCTGATGCAGAAATACGGTTATAAAACCAAGCGGGCATTATTTAAGGATATGAAAAACTGCTCTATTCATTGTCTTAATGATGTGATCACCATCTCACCCACGCGCCACGAAAAGCTTGAAGCGTGGAGTGGAACGGGGCTAACCGAATCGGATGATGTGGTTATCTCAGTGAATAGTGTGCCCGCTGAAATCGGTGCCGCATTGCGATTAGCCCTTAGCCGCTGTAAAGGCTGATAGCTAACACCTTACTTACCAAACTACCTTAATCAAAAATCCCGGTCAAAAGCCGGGATTTTTAGTCTGCTATTTCCCACACTAAAAAAGTGAACATCTGAACCCAGTGGTGGCGGCATTAATTGCGATTGGTGTGGCGGTGGCCACCTCTGGCTCAAGTTTG
>NZ_CABHXX010000005.1 GCF_902170565.1 Yersinia thracica | reverse complement strand
GAGTTACAAATAATAATATATAAAAAAACCTCGCTTTCCTCTGCAATTCACAAAGTATTGGCAAGGTTTAAATGTATTGATACTAAGCTTTTTCTGCTTTTTACATTAAAGTTATAAGGATTTAATGTCGATTATAATTTGACTTATGGAATAAGCAATCATTAATTTTGAAAAAATGACTTTTAGCGATCTAATGTGTCGATTTGCTCATTTCTGTAGTGGTATGTGTCGAGGGTGCAATGTTTTTCGATCAAAGTTATCGATATTATTGTTTTAAATTAGTTAATTAAGATAAAGACTCTGAATTTTGATCTATTGAATTAAATAGCTATCAAGTAGAGCACTATATTTGTATTATCTGCGTCGAACAAAAGGGCTTTATCGTTATTTAAATAATTTATTAAGATGTAGGCGTTCTTCAACGTCTCCATTATGACTTTATAGCTCTAAGCAGTTCGTAGTTTATCTTCTTGTATTTTTACAACAAGAAACTGCATGAAAACTTATGTTTAAAACAACTTCGATGCGGTATTTACCTTGATTTTATTAAGGTAAATCAGCGGGCAAAACTTTAATTGTGTATAAAGGAATTATGTAATGAAAATGAATAAAACGATTTTGGCTGCAGCTTTGGTATTGGGTTTTGCTTCTGTGGCTAACGCTGCTGACCAAGGTCAAGGTACTGTAACTTTCAATGGTTCTATCATTGATGCACCTTGCTCAATCGCTGCAGGTTCTGATGCACAGACTGTTGAAATGGGCCAGATCTCTAACGTGGCACTGCAGAATGGCGGCAAATCATCTGCACATGATTTCCAAATCAAATTGGAAAACTGTGACATTACTACGCTGAAAACTGTAACTACCACTTTCGGCGGTGATGAGTCATCAGCCGTTCCTGGCCTGCTGGGTATCACTGGTGTAGCTGAAGGTGCTGGTATCGCAATCGTTGATGGTACTGGTACAGCTATTAAACTGGGTACTGCGACTGCTGACCATACCCTGGTTAATGGTAACAACACCCTGGCATTCTCTGCTTACCTGCAGGGCAGCACTGTATCTGACGCTATCAAACCAGGTAGCTTCTCAAGCGTAGCTGACTTCACGCTGGCTTACCAATAAGCATCATTTTCTAATTCGACATGCGGATTTTTCCGCATGTCTTTTTCTCTTGAGAAAGATACGTGCTGGATGAGTTAGGTGATTTATGTCCAAGTCATTTTTTTTGATAGTGCCTCCTTCCTTACTGATGGCGTCATTGCTGAGTCTTCCGGTAATGGCTGATCCCATGAAAACAGATTGGGGCCGCGTGAGTATGGAAGGAAGTATTACTGATACCGCTTGCGCTATAGATCCAGGAAGTTTGGAACAAACCATTGATATGGCAATTCTGCCTATCGGTCAGTTGGTTCAAAACGGCGTTGGAGATGACCATCCCTTTGCGATCCGTTTGCTAGATTGCACGATAGTTCATCCCGATCCAGACAAATCGAACCGGCAACATTTTGCCGTGACATTTGATGGTGCCGCGGACGGTAATAATTTTGCGGTTTACGGAGAAGCCGAAGGAGTAGCAATGCAAATCATTGATGATAAAGGCAATGCATCAACTCCAGGGGTAGCATCACCGGAAATAAATATCATCCCTGCTGATCTGAAACTCAATTATGCCCTGCGGTTAGTGGGCAATGGCAAGATGCTGCGTGCTGGAACTTATCATTCTAGCGTTCGTTTCAAATTGGATTATTACTGATTTCAATGAGTAAGGTGACATATCCCATGGTATCCGCTCGTTCCATTACCTCCGGTATTGCCTGTCGTGATTTATTGCGAATTCTGATTGCTGTTGCATTAAGTGGCAATGCGTATGGTGTGTTTGCTAGTGATGATATTCAGTTTAATACAGATGTGCTGGATACCAAGGATCGCGCTAACTTTGACCTGAGCCAGTTCTCCCAACGCGGTTATATCATGCCCGGGAGTTATAACTTATTGGTTAGTATGAATAAGCAGGAACTCAGTGAACAGCCGATTGTATTCTATGTTTCTGAGAAAGATCCCAAAAAAAGTGAGGCGTGTTTATCACCTCAGTTAATTGAATTACTGGCATTGAAAGAAGATAGCTTCAAAAAGCTAACCTGGTCGCGTGATGGGGAATGTCTGGATATCAGCAGCTTGCCCGGCTTGACTGTGGAGGGCGATTTGGCCACTTCATCGCTGCACCTGAGTGTGCCGCAAGCTTGGTTGGAATACAGCGAACCGGATTGGGATCCGCCATCTCGTTGGGAAGACGGTCTTCCCGGTGTGCTGTTTGACTATAACCTGTTAGGCCAGTTGAACCGCCAGCAAAAGAGCAATACCAGCAATAACACCTTGAGCGGGAACGGAACCACCGGCGCTAACTTAGGTGCCTGGCGCCTACGTGCTGATTGGCAGAGCCGAATTGATCAGGTTTCTGGTTCACCGACTGAACGCCAATGGGATTGGAGCCGTTATTACGCCTATCGCGCTATCCCGAATTTGGGTGCTAAGTTGACGCTGGGTGAAGATTTTCTGAACTCCGCCATCTTTGATAGCTTCCGCTTCAACGGCGCTAGCCTGGCGACGGATGACAATATGTTACCGCCGAATTTGCGTGGCTATGCACCTGAGATTACCGGTGTTGCCCGAACCAATGCGCGGGTCATTGTGAGTCAGCAAGGGCGAGTGTTGAGTGAAACACTGGTCGCTGCCGGTCCTTTCCGCATCCAGAACTTGAACAGTTTTGTTTCTGGAACGTTGGATGTGCGAGTAGAAGAGCTTGATGGACAAATTCAACGATTTCAGGTGAATACCGCCAGTATTCCTTACCTGACCCGCCCTGGTATGGTGCGCTACCGCGTGGCTGCAGGTAAGCCTTCGAGTATCGGGCATCGCTCTGAAGGGCCGGTATTTGGTACCGGGGAATTCTCCTGGGGGATCAATAGCGGCTGGTCATTGTTTGGTGGTGGGATCAGCGGTGAAAACGAATATCAAGCGGCATCCATGGGGATTGGCCGTGACTTGATGGAATTTGGTGCAGTGTCGGTTGATATGACCCAATCGTGGGCCACTTTACCCGAGAAAGGCACTTTGAGTGGTGGCTCTTATCGAGTCAACTATTCGAAAAACTTTCAGGAAACAGGCAGTCAGGTGACATTTGCTGGCTATCGCTTCTCTGAACGTAATTTTATGAGCATGACGGAATATCTCGACACACGTTATCGCGGTAATACCGTGGGCGGCAATAAAGAGATGTACACCATCAGCTTCAACCAGCAATTTCAGGATCTGGGGCTGAGCGCGTATCTGAACTATAGCCATCAAACATATTGGGATCGCTCGGCGAATGACCGCTATAACCTGTCACTCTCGCGCTATTTTGATATTGGCAAAGTGAAAAACGTCAGTATGACATTCTCGGCTTTCCGGAACCGTTATAACGAAAGCAATGATGATGGGGTGTATCTGTCCTTGTCTATGCCGATTGGCAACACGGCAACAATCAGTTATAGCGCGTCAGTCAATGGCCGTGAAAACAGCCAGCGAGTGGGGTATTCCGATCGCATAGATGCCCATAACAACTACCAGGTCAATACCGGTGTAGCACGTAGCGGCGCGTTGGTCAGTGGTAACTATAATCACATTGGCAGTAGCGCGGATATTAACGCCAATGCCAGTTATCAGGAAGGCCAATACTCTTCCGTCGGTGTCGGTGTTCAGGGCGGGGCGACTATTACGGCTGAAGGCGGGGCTCTACATCGGGTGAATACGCTTGGTGGAACCCGACTGTTACTTGATACCCAAGGGGTATCCGGTGTTCCAGTTCAGGGATATGGCTCGTCAATACGCACCAACAGGTTTGGTAAAGCGGTGGTCGGTGATGTGAACAGCTATTACCGCAACCGGGCCAGTATAGATATTGATAACCTGGCGGATGATGTTGAAGCCAGAGGAACCGTAGCACAGGTCACACTGACTGAAGGTGCTATTGGTTATCGCCGCTTTAATGTGATTTCCGGCGAAAAAGCGATGGCCATGATACGCATGGCAGATGGCACCTCACCGCCATTTGGGGCCACCGTATTAAATGAAAATAAGCAAGAGACCGGCATTGTTAACGACGACGGTTCCACTTATCTCAGTGGGATAAAAACCGGTGAAACTATGTCAGTAAACTGGAATGGGAAGGCGCAATGCAGCATCACCCTACCGAAGGCACTTTCTCCGGCAATACTGGCGAATCTACTGCTGCCTTGCCAGCCGATAGCGGCGGGGAATAAGCCCCCGGCATCAGAGTAGAAAGCTTTAGTAATGAACCTGTGGATAACCGCGGGTTCCGAGAAGAGAAAATGTTCGGTGCCACCCGGTTCTGACAAAAATTAATTCGAAGGAAAAAGTAATGAAATTGAATAACAAACTGCGTATCACCACGATTTTGGTGACGGCACTTATGACTCAGCAAGCAACAGCAGCGATTGCACTGGATAGAACTCGGGCCATTCTTAATGGCGGCGATAAGTCCATTAGCTTGAATATCAGCAACCAGAATAAGGAATTGCCTTATCTGGCGCAGGGTTGGATTGAAGATGAACAGGGTAACAAGATCAATTCACCATTGACGGTGGTTCCACCGGTTCAGCGTGTAGAACCCGGTGCAATGAGTCAGTTAAAAATACAGTCCTTGCCAGCGGTGAGCCAGTTGGCGCAAGACCGGGAAACCTTGTTCTATTTTAACTTGCGTGAAATTCCACCGCGCTCGGACAAGCCCAATACTTTGCAAATTGCTTTGCAAACGCGCATCAAACTTTTCTACCGCCCAGTGGGCATCGTGCCCCAAAAGGCCGATATGTCGACACCTTGGCAGGAAAAGTTACAGCTGACTCGTCAGGGCGATCGTTACCAGGTTAATAACCCGACACCGTATTACATCACACTGGTCGATGCCAGTGAGAGCAAAACCGGGAAAACAGCTGCGGGCTTCAAGCCACTTATGATTGCGCCAAAAGCGCAGGGTATGTTGGATGTCAGTGCCGGCGCATTGGGTAGTAAACCCGTGCTGACTTATGTCAATGATTTTGGTGGCCGACCAAAATTGGTATTTGGTTGCACGGGTAGCACGTGTTCTGTGGTTGAAAGCATCAAGTAACGGTGTATTTCTGGGCGCTGCATAAAAAGACTGGGCGGATGTCAGGCTGAACAATGAATAAGGAATATGGGATGACTGTTGTTTTTAGGGGAATAGTTACCCGGCTGACTCCGATGGCCATGATGTCCATCATTAAGATGACAGCCATTGCAGGGACGGCGGCCGCAGTGATGACATTATTGTTAAGCAGCTCTGCATGGGCGCTAACTAAGACGGCAACAGTCACTGTTTCAGTCACTATTTTTGCTGCACCGCCTTGTGAGATTAACAGCAACAACACGATTAACGTCGATTTCGGCGATAGCGTCCTGACATCCAATATTGATGGTGTCAACTACATGCAGCCGGTGAACTATACGCTGAACTGTACTGCGGCAGCATCTAATGCGCTGAAAATAAGTATTAAGGGGAATGGTGCGACTTTTGATACCAGTCTCTTGAAAACCAGCAATTCAGCTTTGGGGATCAAATTGATGCGCGATGGGCAGCCACTTGCACTTAACGCGACAACCAATTTTACCTATCCGAATGTTCCTTTGTTGCAGGCGGTACTGATCAAACAAACAAATGCGACGTTGAGCACCGGCTATTTTTCCGGCACAGCGACTCTGGTTGTGGAGTATCAATAATGAAAATTAACTCACTTATTCCACGCTGTTCAGTTGCAGTAGTGCTGGTTGTTGGTAGTACGTTGGCCTATGCGGACAACATGCTGTTCTCGGGCACATTAATTAACCCCGCCCCTTGTGTGATTAATGGGGGGATAATTATTGATGTACCTTTTGGGGAAAATCTGGGTGTGAACAAAATTGATGGCATCAATTATACCCAGACAGTGCCTTACAGCATTACTTGTGAAACGGTCGGTGGCAGTTTGGCATTGGGTATCACGATCGTGAGCGCATCTGTTGCTACATTTGACCCCGCAGCAATACAAACTGATGTTGGGAACCTGGGTATCCGTATTATGAAAAATGGCGTTTCTTTTCCGCTGAATACCCGCGTTGCTTATGACAAAGATAACCCGCCGGTACTTAAAGCCGTTCCTATTAAGGCGACGGGCGCAACATTAAGTGAAGGCAGTTTTGAGGCCACCGCTACATTATTAGTGGATTATCAATAGGATCAAATGATGACTAATTTAAATCAGCTGATGCGCCGTGGGCGAACTATTTTAAGTATTCTGATTCTGAATATTTTTTGGGCTATACCGGCATCGGCTGCTGATAATATGCGTTTTCATGGCGCATTAGTTGCCGAACCCTGCACCATTCGCCCAGGTGATGAAGCCATTAGTTTGAATTTCGGTACGGTAGTCGACAAATACCTATATTCGAATCAGCGTACTTTGGGAAAACAATTCCAAATACACCTGGTTGATTGTGACATTAGCCTGGGTACAACGGCCAATATTAAGTTTACAGGCAATGATAATCTTAAATTACCCGGATTATTGTCCGTCGATGGTAATGATGTCGGAATAGCCATTGGTCTTGAAACATTGGCTGGGAAAGCTTTGCCCCTTAATCAGTCGAGTGATGATATTGCACTTGATACAGGCAACAACATTATTACCTTGAAAGCTTATGTTCAGGGTGAGCCAGATGCAATAACGCAACGCACGATTAAACGCGGTGAGTTCAGCGCCGTCGCAACATTTAATCTGCAATATTATTAATGTGATTTCCCCATTAATTTTATTTCAATACGAATATGTTAACGCTGAAACTCATTATCAACAGCTTAAATGCCGATATGCGGATAGAGACAATGGAACTTAAACGAATGACACAGCCTAATATGCGCTTAAGTAGCCAATATTTCTGGCTAATTGCTTGCGTGCTGTTTTTATTTCCACTTTATAGCCAGGCCAGTGCTTGGGTTTCGACGCAAACGCGGGTCGGACAACAATACCAAGGAACATACTCTTGGCCGAGCGAAGAAATGCAGGGGACACTTTGTACTGCTGCATCTTGTTCTGTGGCGATATGTCACTACTCGACAGCGGCCAATGCTGAAATATGTGGTAACCCATCCAATGCCTTGACGCGAGTTATTGTTTCTCAGGGCGCGACTGCCGAAGTGATGAGAGCGGCCTTTGTGGCTAAAAATGGGGTGTCGGGGAGTTGGGGTACTGTAACAACTGAGCCATTGCGTGCGGCTGGCAGCTGCTTTGGTGTGATGTATTGGCAAGGTTCGAATGATGGTAATACCAGTGGTAGGGTTATTCCCGGCTCTTATTGTGGCGCGGTTCCACCGACCCCAGAAACCTGTGAAATTACCGGTGATGTCTATATCAATTATGGTTCACTTAATCAACAGAATGTTGATGGCGCAATAAAAAGTGAGCCATTAAACATCAAATGCACAGTCAGAACATCGCTGAAATTAACTCTGGTAGGTAGCAAAAGTATCAACCTTGGACAAAGTGGCAAACTGACCTCAACATTAAAAATGTCAGGGCAAGATCTATACAATGGTGTCACGATAGACGCAGCCGCGGGGCAGACACCTTTCCCGATTGAATCAACACTTCATTCGGTGGGATTACCTGATGCGGGCACCTTTAGTGGTAGTGGAGTGGTTATTATGTCCTACCTCTAAATACAGAATCATATGTACTCATTGGCTGAGTACATGATTATTATGAATATAAAATAGCGCTTTAAATTCGCTATTTTTATATTCGTAACTCGGGTGGATTTACTGTTATTTCATTATGGCAGCAGGCTCCCGTGGCATTTATTTATATATAATTTAAAATTAAATAAATGTTATATTTTAGTTGTAATGCATTACATTAATATAGTATAAATTCACTGCGTTAAATTAATGGTTGTTAGCAATAAAACTTAAGATTAAAACGCATACTTCAATGGGCTATTAAATAATAGGCTATAAATTTTTTATTTTCCTTTAAGGATTTTTCTCATGAAAAAAATGAACATGGCTGAAGCAAATACAATCGTTGGCGGTACTGGCGTAACTTGTAAAGATACTTACGAGTGGTTGTCAGGTAGCACTACTTTGACTTGTCAGGCTATTACTACTTGTACTGACAAACACGGTAAAGTGACTAGCCGTACAGCTACAGCTAGCAACATTGCTAACTGCAAATAATATATAAATTAAGTATTCGTTAATTTTTATCGATATTTAATAGTATCCCAGGTAAGTGCGGGAGGGATTTCTGTACTTACCTGATTTATTTCTTTAAATGTGTCACTGATGCTTAAATTCAAGAATTTTCGCATTAATTGAATGTTAGAAAGATTATTTCGTGGGCATAAATGTTATTTGATTCTGTTTATGTCTTACCTGAACTCTGATTGTGAATAGAACTGAATCTATGTCTACTGAAAATAATATGTTTAGGAGTAAGGGATTTTTTATAGGCTATACACTGTTAGTTATCCTTATTTCTTCATTGATAACAACGGCCTATTTCCACTATTTCGTTCTTAATCAGGATGAACAGGAAACCCTATTCGCTGTCAGCAGCAGTGAAGTTGAAAACAGCCCAATCAAAGACGATAAAACGATTATCGAGATCTTCTCTTATGGCTGCCATTACTGCGCCATCAATGAAGAGAATGTGACCCAATTAGAAAACCGCATGCCAGAAGGGACGCGTTTTGTTCGCCTGCATATCAGCAGCGATAAAACCACCGGCTTGGGGCGTTTTGCACCTGTTTTCGCGACCTTATCTGTCATGGGTATTGAACCGCAGCATCGCCAAAGCGCTTACAAAGCGGTGCTCGAAGACAACATCGACCTGAGCGATAACAGCCAGCTCGAAATCTGGCTAAAAGCCAATGACATTGATGTTGCCAAATATCAGCAAGTGAGCCAGTCAGCTGAAGTGAAAGAGTTGCTAGCCTATATGACGGCGGTGACCGCACATTACAAAATTGATGCTACTCCGACCTTTATTGTGGGTAAAAAATGGCTAGCGCTACAGGATCGTCAATTCCCGGCGTTCTCAGATCATCTCTTGTCATTACTCGAGCACGATAAGGCGCTGGAGAAATAATGAGACTGTTAGCCGTATGGAGCTATTTCGCCTGGAGAAACCAGCTCGACAAACTGGCTTTTAGTGGGCGCTTACTCGCCCGCTGGCAGGGAAAAATAGCTATCTGGCTGTTGCGGCACGGTGATTATCGTTTCTTACTGATGCTCGGCGCTTTGCGCCGGGCTTTAGGTTTGGTTTCACGGCATCAGAAAAATCTGGCGCGGGTGGCGGCGGCGAATAGCCAGTGTCTATTAGAAAGTCACAATCGCCCATCGGCACAGAATTTTATTCGTACCGCACAGCGCCGTCAGGTGTTGGAGCTGGCCGCAACTTATGGTCAAAATCGGCGAATTTTAGCGCAGTTAGCCGCCTGTACTGAGCAGTTAGACAGCCAGGTGAGTGCGCTACATGAAGCCGGTTCGCCGGTTATTCTCGCGCCGCTGCACATGGTTTCTGATGTGCTCGCGGGCATGGTGGGTGCGGGGGCTTATCCGGGGCAGGCCACTGTGGTGGTGTCAGCCAGTGCTGAAGCTTATGAAGAGCAGGCGCGGCAAATGGGCGGAGTGAATATTTCCTATTGTTCTATCCATGCTGACAGTCGTGCAATCGCCGGTAACTTGATGGCCGCCATCATGGAAGCCGCCGAGCATAAGCGGAATATTATGATTTTTCCGGATATTACGCCGGATTACACCGTCAATAACCAGCCAGCAGAAACGGCAAAAATGCCCTGCCAGCTGTTTAGCCGCCCTGCCAATTTGCACAGCGGCATTATTCGCCTTGCCAGAGCACTGTCAGCGCAGGTGGTTTTTTATTATCTGTATTACGACAAAGAAATAAAAATTCATATTTATCCTGCGCTTAGTGCGCGGGAAATAAAAAGTAAATTACCTGAATTGATTGAAACATCAATGACGCAGCATCCGCAAGATTGGCTGTTATGGCACTCACATTCATTATTTTTTATTAATGAATAATGTCACTTACGAAGAATAGTAGAAAATGGAAAAGATAATCCCAACGTTAGTTTTTCAAAGCGAAACCAATGAGTGTGGTTTGGCCTGTATTGCGATGCTGGCACAGACGCAAGGCATTAACGCACCGCTGGAAAGCTTACGGGAGCGCTATCCTGCCTCTGCGCACGGCACGTCACTGGCTACGCTTTGTACTATTTTATCTGAGTTGGCTATACCGGCTTATCCGGTGGTGTTTGAACATCAGGAATTGTCGGCTTTACCGCTGCCAGCCATTCTGCACTATGGCGCAAACCATTATGTCTTGCTCGCCTACCGTAAAGGCAATTATGTCTGTGTCATGAACCCGGCTATCGGGCAGCAATTATTGCCAATGGATGCATTAAAAGCAGAAATCAGCGGCTACGCACTGGTGCTTGACTCAGAAACACCTGCGGACCCTGAAGCGGCTAAGAAGATTGAACACAGCAAGCGGCTCAGTGCGCTCGACTGCATGAGTTTGAAAGAAACCGCCAGTGTTCGGGGTATTTACTGGCTGATGACGTTGGCATTTCTTATCTCCCTGACACTGTTTATTATGCCGACCATGGTCAGCAGCGCTATTAATGACGTGTTTTCTTCTGCGGGCGATAAAGATTTCCCTTATTTCTATTTCCTCCTGGCGTTTGTGGTGTCCACTTCACTCGCCTTTTGCGTGCGATACATCACTGAGCGTTATATCAAACACTTTGTGGTGCTTAACAGTGTCGCCGGTTTCTCCCGCTTACTGAGCCACTCGCTTAACTTCTTTGATAAGCGCGCGCCGGGTGACATTTTCAGCCGGTTCTCGAACTGGCAGATGGCCGCCACCCAAAAAATCGAGCTGGATAACGGCTTGCGTACCGACTGGATAATCGGTGCCATCGCGCTGGCAGTGATGTGCTATATGAGCCCACTGTTGGCGATGGTATCTGCTATCGGCGTTATGTTGATGGGGCTTATCAGTATTTGGGCCATCTATCGTGACCGCTATTACACCCAGCAGTTGCAGGTAAAAAGTGCTGAGCAAAGTGATTTTATTCTGGAAACCATTCAAGGTTTTTCCACCATTAAATCTGCCGGTTTATCCAGCCAACGCCAAGGGGTGTTTGCGGGCCTGGCACTATCATTGTTCACGGCGTTACAGAAGAAGAAAATCTACGATCAGGTTAAAAATAGCCTGTATCAGCTGATTGGCAGTCTGGAAATGGTGTTCTTTATGCTGCTGGCTTTGCCATTGTTGAAGCAGGGGACACTGAGCTTGGGCGAATTCTTTGCCTACAGTTTCGTGCGCGAGATTTTCACCTCGTACATCACCAAGATTTTCTATGCCATTTTGCAAAAAAACCAGTTGCACGTCATTGATATCCGCGCGCGTGACCTGTTCCCTACCGGGCAGTCAACGCCGTCAGAGAAGAGTTCAGCAATTCCAACAGCGCCGCCAACATTTGCGCATAAGCTGGTTTATCAGAATATTCGTTTTGCCTACGACGCCAGCCAGCCGGTATTGCGCGATTTGTCCTTGTCACTGACACGCGGGCAAAGTGTGGCGATCATCGGTGAGTCCGGTGCCGGGAAAAGTACCTTGCTGAAAGTGATGGCGGGATTGATGCCGCCGCAAGAAGGGCAGGTATTGGTCGATGGCGAAGCTGTCGATTTCCAGCAGGCCCATGCGCTGTTTTTCCTGCAAAGTCAGGAAGACATTCTGTTTAATGCCTCGGTATTACAAAACATCACTTTGTTTGATGGGAATCTGGACACCGATAAACTTCAACGTATCGAGCGCTCATTACAAGGGCTGCAATTAACTTCAGTTATCAATAAGTTGCCAGGTGGTCTCAGTGCGCTGGTGCGCGAAAGCCACGCGGCACTCTCTTTGGGACAACGCCAGCGGTTATTACTGGCTCGCGCCATGTACAGCAATTGCCCGGTATTGGTACTGGATGAACCCACTGCCAATCTGGACGAAGACACCGCCCAGCTGGTGATGCAGGCTTTGTTGGCCCATTGCCGTGAATATCAGAAAACATTGATAACCGTGACTCACAGTGAAAGTGTCTTGCCACTGTTTGATAAGATTGTCCGCTTGGATGACGGCCAGTTGGCACATTTTTCTCAGCCAGCGACGTCAAATCGCCTGACACCTGCGGCGGTTAACTGATGCATATCACTATGACGAACAAGAAACTGCGTTTAGCGCTGATATTCGTGTTGCTGCTGGTTGCCAGCGGGATTGGGATTGCGCTGTCATTATCGGGTAGCCAGCAAGATGCCCCGCCGCTCACCGAAACCATTGGGCGCGGTGATATTGAAAAGTACGTCATGGCGACCGGCAGTTTAAAACCGTCATTACAGGTTAATGTGGGTGCGCAGGTTAACGGGCAGTTAACCAAACTTTATGTCAAACAGGGCGACCGCGTGACCCGTGGTCAACTGTTGGCGGAGATTGACCCAACCTTGCAACAGAATGAATTGCGCAAGTCAGAAGCCGAATTACAAAGTGCGCAGGCGCAAAAACAAGTGGCGCAAGCCCTGTTACGCCAATATCAGTTGGAGTTGCGCCGTCAACAAACATTGGTAGCGGAAAACGCGGGCGTGAAAAGTGCGTTAGAGAAAGCGCAGGCGCAATACGAGAGTCAGGTAGCGCAATTACGCGTTAACGAAGCTTTGATTGAGCAAAGCCAGGTCGCGCGGGAAACGGCAAAAGCTAATTTAGCTTTTACGCGGATTATGGCGCCGATTGACGGCGAAGTGTTGGGCATCGTCACCAAAGAGGGGCAAACCATTGTTTCCTCACAGACGGCACCGACCATTCTGGTGCTGGCGAATGTCGATACCATGACAGTCAACACCCGTATTTCAGAAACCGACATTCTTAAAGTCAGTGTCGGCCAGCCATTATGGTTCTATGTGGTGGCTGACCCCGAGCGCCGCTATGAAAGCCAGATGGGGGCTATTCAGGCGGCTTCTGCCGACAGTTTGCGCGAAGACAGCACCGCGCCACAGACCAATCAGCAACCTTCTGCGGTTTATTACAATGGCATATTCAATATCGCCAACAGTGAGCGGCTATTACGCACCTCAATGACTGCGCAAGTATTCATCATTACCGCACAGGCAAAAAATGTGCTGCGGGTGCCGCTGGCGGCTCTTGGTGAACAACAGCCGGATAAACGTTATCGGGTGGTTGTTAGTCATAATGGCGGCAGCAAAAGCCAGCAAACCACGGTGCGTTGGGTGTTGCTCGGCTTGCGTAATGACCAATATGCCGAAGTAAAAGAGGGGCTGGAACCGGGTGAACAGGTGGTGCTGACGGGGACGCCGTCGGGAGCTAACAATGCAGATTAATGCTGTTCATAGCGCTGATACTGTTCATAGCGCTGAAACTGTTCATACCGCAGATGCTAACCGCGACCCATTGATTCAACTCAAGGGGATTTATCGTCATTTTACCTCCGGCACAGAGTCGGTGGCGGTGCTTAAGGATATTTCGCTGTCAATTCACAGTGGCGAGATGGTGGCGATTATTGGTGCTTCCGGCTCGGGTAAATCGACGCTGATGAATATCATCGGCTGTCTGGATAAACCGACGCAGGGTGAGATGTCAATCCACAACATCCCGACGCGGCAGGCCAGCAGTGAACAGTTGGCGCAATTACGCAGCCAATACATTGGTTTTATTTTTCAGCGCTATCATCTGATGCCGTACCTCACGGCAATGGAGAATGTGGTGATCCCGGCACTTTATACCGCGATGACCACCGCCGAACGTCAGGAACGCGCAGCTTATTTGTTGCGCCGTCTGGGGCTGGGCCAGCATTTGTTGCACAAACCGGCACAGTTGTCGGGCGGGCAACAACAGCGAGTGAGTATTGCCCGCGCGCTGATGAATGGTGCCGGGATTATTCTGGCCGATGAGCCGACCGGCGCACTCGACAGCGCCAGCGGGCAGGAGTTGATGGGCATTTTGCACGGCCTGCACCAGTCCGGCCACACCATTATTATCGTGACTCATGACCGCAATATCGCCAATCAGGCGCAGCGTATCATCGAGATTAGTGACGGTGAAATCATTGCGGATCGCAATAATGAGGCTATCGGCACAACCGCCATTCACGCCGCATTGCCCAGCCCGGTCGCCACAGGCCGCCCACACTGGTGGTTGAGTGTGAGAGAAGCTATCAAGATGGCGTGGCGCGCCCTATTGGGTCACCGAATTCGCGCCTTTTTATCCATGCTTGGCATCATTATCGGCATCTCGTCGGTGGTTTCTTCCATGGCGGTCGGAGAAGGCGCACGTCAGGAAATCCTCAGTGAAATCAGCCAACTGGGTATCAGTAATATGGAGATTCGCCCAGGACTTGGCTGGGATAAGCCGCGCCCTGATTTTGAGCGCGCCCTCAGTGTGGCGGATGTCGATTTACTCAGCCGCCAGCCCTATGTCGAGAATCTGTCGCCCGTGGTCAGTAAAACGGTGACGGCGATCCATGGCGACAAACAAGTGATGATTTTGCTCTCCGGGGTCGGCCAGGGTTTCTTCAAGGCGAGCGGGCTGAATATTATGGCCGGCGATAGCCTGACACAACATCATGTTAACTCCCGCGAGCCGGTGGTCATCTTGCAACCCGAGCTGCGCGATACCCTGTTTGCTGCCGGGCAAGATCCTATTGGCGAAATTGTCCAACTGGACGGCATCCCATTGCGGGTGATTGGTATTGCTAAGCGCGCCGGTTCGTCCTATGGCGGATTATTGACGGCCTGGATGCCCTATACCTCTCTCACTGAGCGAATTTCGGGTGATATTCCGCTGGAATCTATAGCCGTGCAGATTGGTGAAAACTACAGCCTGAATGAAGTGCAACGCGACATCGAAAAGGTGCTCGACAGGGCGCATGGTCAGCGGGACTTTTTCATCCTGAGCAATGACCAGATGAACCGAGCCATTCAGAAAACCTCTGATTCGATGACGCTGCTGATCACCTCCATTGCCGCGATTTCACTGCTGGTGGGTGGGGTGGGCGTGATGAATATCATGTTGGTGTCGGTGACTGAGCGCACCCATGAAATCGGTATCCGCCTGTCGGTAGGTGCCCGCCCGAGTGACATCATGACCCAGTTCCTGATTGAGGCGGTGGTGATTTGTACTCTCGGTGGCCTGATTGGCATTATTGGCTCCGCGCTGGCAGGGGTGGTTTTCTCGTGGGTTACCCAAGAATTCACCATGATCTTCACCTGGCCGCCGTTAGTGATGGCCTGCAGTTTCTCTGCACTTATCGGCTTAGGTTTTGGCTTTTTCCCCGCGCGCAATGCCGCTCGTTTACACCCTACAGAGGCATTGGCACGAGAATGAAAAGATTAATTAACGCCATGTTATTTAAAAGCTTAGTGTTATTTAAAAGCCTGGTGCTAATGATGAGCTTGGTGCTGGTGGGCTGTGGCGCATTACTGAAAAGTGACTATCAGCGCCCGATGGTGTCGATTCCCGACGAATGGCGAATTAAAGACAGTGGCGGCAGTTACCTGCATCACAGTGTGCACTGGTGGGAAAATTTCGACGATCCACAATTATCAGAAAGCATCAGCCGCATGCTGGTCAGTAATAATGACTTGGCCACGGCGGGCTTGAAGTTACAGCAAGCACGTTTGACGGCCGGGCTGACCAATACCAATATGACCCCGAATGTCACTTTGACTGGCGCGGGCAGCAATACCCGATCACTGAATGAGAATACTGGGCCGCGCGAAAGTTATAGCACCTCGTTTGGCTTGAGTTACGAGCTGGATTTATGGGGTAAATTGGCCCGCGCTCGTGAGCAATCCGCATGGTTGGTCAATGCGACTGAACAGGATCGACAGGTCACCGCGCTGTTATTGATTGGAACCACCGCCGATCTCTATTGGCAGATTGCGAAATTTAATCAGCAGTTAGATTACCAACAGACGGCACTGGCTATCTCGCAAGACACCCTCAAGATTGTGCGCTCGCGCTTGGCGGCGGGGGATGCCAGTGAAATCGAGTTGTTGCAGGCGCAACAAGCTTTGCTGGATAGGCAAAATCAGTATCAAAATCTGGAGCAGCAGCGCGAAGTGGCGCGTAACGCCATGGCTTTGCTGTTTAACCGCGCCCCTAATTATCGTCAAGCGGAGCGTAAGTCATTGGATTTACAGCAACAGGTGCCGATTGCCGCCAGTTTACCGCTAGAAGTTATTGCCCAGCGCCCGGATGTACAGGCGGCCGAGTGGCGCTTGCGCGCCGCCTTAGCCGGGTCTGATGTGGCAAAACTGAATTTCTACCCGACACTTTCGCTGGGTGCCACATTAGATGCTGGTAGCGCGGTGTTTTCACAATGGTTTAGCAATCCGAGCCGGACACTCAGTGTCAACAGCGCGCTGCCTTTCTTGCAGTGGAACAGGGTGCAGCTCACCATCGACCAGTCAAAGCTGGAGGTGAAATTAGCCGCGGTCGATTTCCGCACCAAAGTCTACAGCGCACTGAAAGATGTTGATGACGCAATGATAGGGCGGCTGAGTTATCAGCAGCAAAAACAGAATCAGTGGCAGAACCTGCAACTTAGCCAGCGTCGGCTCAGCCTGACGAACAGCCAATATCAAGCAGGTGCCGTTTCATTTCAGACCTTACTGGACGCGCAGGATGCCCTGCTGACCAGTGAAACCAGTTTGCTCGAACTTCAATATAACTATTTAAATGCCACCATGAAATTGTGGTTGGCATTAGGTGGCGGTGTTGATAACAGCAGGGACAGTAAAGGAATTAAATCATGACGAATACAGTTAAACAGCGCCGGGTTGTTGTCACCGGTTACGGCTCGGTAACTCCTCTGGGCATGAGCGCGCAGCAAAGCTGGGCCGCGATTATGGATAACAAATTAGGTTATCGTTATTACGATAAATCCGAGCAGGGCATTAAATCGCGCTTTTTCGGCCTGTTGGATGCGGAACCCAATTTGAAATCAGTTCCTGCGGCTATACGCCGCCGCCTGCCGCGCTATGCCCGGTTGGCATTGGCCGCGGCCCGCGAAGCGATGCAGATGGCGTTCGCTGAGAAATCTGTCGCAGATTATTATGATTTGCTCGATTGCGGCACCATTATCGGCAGCGGCTGGGCCGGGCAGGATGAAACTCACGATAACTATGAAGGTTATTTGGAAACTGGGCTGGGCACGCCGTTCGGCTGTTTCTTGTCGATGCCTAATGCCGGTACCGCCGCTTGCAGTTTGTACTGGGGATTGCGCGGCTATCAGAATTCCCCGATTGCTGCCTGTGCCACCGGCACCATTGCAATTGGCGATGCATTTGAAATCATCCGTAGCGGGCGAGCATCAATGATGTTGGCGGGGGCGGGTGAATCTCTGCGCAGTGATGCGGCCGTGTGGAATATCGATATTTTAGGTGCATTGGCGCGCGAGCAAGAAGATGCGACCAAAGCGAGCTGCCCATTCAGTTTGGACCGAAACGGCTTTGTATTATCCGAAGGCGCGGCGGTGCTATGTCTGGAAGAGCGGGAAGGGGCGATTGCCCGTGGTGCCAACATCCTCGGCGAAATTAAAGGTTACGGTAACTATTCCGATGCCTTTGATTTCACTGCACCGGCGGAAGACCGGGTTGCACGGGTGAAAACGATTCAACACGCTTTGCAACAAGCGGGTTTGAGCGCCGATGAGATTGATTACGTGAACTTGCACGGCACCTCGACTCAGCTTAATGACCTGAATGAAACCCAATCCATTAAACAGGCCTTTGGCGCTGCGGCTTATACTACGCCACTGTCCAGCACCAAATCCTATTCCGGCCATTTGATTGCGGCGGCGGGCAGCTTTGAATCTATTATCTGTCTGCAAGCGCTGGCGCATCAGATAATGCCTGCGACCTGTAATCTGAAAAATGCCGACCCGCAATGTGACCTTGATTACATCAGCGAAGGGCATCGGCCAAAAGCTTTGCGCAACACGCTAAACCTGAGTTTCGGCTTTGGTGGCGCGAATGCCGCATTGGTTATCGGGTTGGATTAAGCATGACTGTTAACACGACGTTTAACTACAACTACAACCTCAATGATGCGGAACGTTGGGCGGCGTTTTCCGGCGATTACAACCCGATCCATTTTGATCTGCAACATGCGCAGCATTTGGGGCTGGAACAACTGACTGTCCACGGCATGCGCGCCATGCTGGATATCAAATATCAGCTCAGCACGGCGTTATTGCCGGTATTGCCGCCAGTGGAGTTTCTGCGTTTTAACGCCCGCTTACGCCAACCGGTACAGTGCCATATGCCGTATCAGCTGCAAGTCAGTCAAATGCCCGAGCAGGTGAGTGGCAATCTGATTGATATTAGCAGCGGTGAGAATTGCTTTAACGGCAAGCTGCGCAGTGCGCCCGCACTGGTACAAACTGACAATGAACATTGGGTTTCTTTGTCTGCGGACGAGGTTTTCCAGTCAAGCCAGCAATTCCTGGATGATGCATCACAACCAGCTGAATGCTGGGGGTTTTTTGATGCTCTGCTGTTTAAATTGTTGGTTGCTGCGCCGCAAACACTGGCTACCGCCAAACAGGTGTTACCGGGGATTGAAGCAGAAACCTTGATTGATGTTTTCAAGTATGTGCCGGTTATCCAGACTCACCATGATGTGCATTTCAGTGCGGATTTACTGCGCATCAATAACCCGAATCTATTTGTCCGCAGTGCATTGCACTACGCCATTGAGCCGACACTGATTGTCGGCAACCCGAATGATGGCTGGGTATTGCGCGCGGCTATTGCGGCCCGTTCCGACTTAGGGCCATTAATGACCACAGCTGTAACATTGAAAACGTGGCCGTTAGCCGCGCATTAAAAAAGGATAAGATCATGGAAAAGTATCAACACGTTTATGACACTGTATGTGAAATGTTGTGTGACGCCAAAGACTTAGAGATGTCTGCATTGTCACCTGAAATGCCACTGCATCAGTTAAAACTCGACAGTCTGGATTATGTCGAATTGATGGTGCTGGCAAAGCGCGAATTCGGCGCGACGCTGAATGCTGAAATGTTTATGGAAAATCCGGACATGACTTTAGGAGAGCTTTGCCAGAAGTTGGCCGAGCAAAAGAAATAATATTATGAGCAAGCAATGGGTGTTAATTACCGGCGGCAGCCGTGGTATTGGTCGCGCCTTGGTCGAAGAACTGGCTAAAGAGTGGGATGTGGTGTTTACCTGGCGCAATGGTGAGCAACAGAGCCGCGATGTTATCGACAGCTGTGAAGGGCTACCCGGTAAGGTGACCCGCTATCGCTGTGACGGCAGCAATGAAGCGGATGTCGATGCACTCGCGCCGCAATTGTTAGAAAAATATGGCCCACCCAGCGCGGTAATTCATAATGCCGGTATTAGCGGTGACAGCTTACATATTCAGCAGAATGGTGATAACTGGCGCAATGTGCTGGACACCAATCTGAATGCGGTTTTCTACTGGAATAAGCATGTTTTGCCAGCAATGATGATGCAGGGCGAAGGTGCCGTGTTGCTGATGTCCTCGGTGACCGCGATAAAAGGTAATATCGGACAGAGCGCTTATGGTGCCAGTAAAGCGGCGATGATTGGCCTTGGCCGCTCACTGGCGCTTGAGATGGGCCGCTTTAATATTCGAGTTAACTGCTTATTGCCAGGGGTAATCGACAGCGATATGACGCGCGACATGCCTGCCGATGCCTTAAAAGGATTGCGTAAACAGATACCTTTACGGCGTTTGGGAAGTGCGCAGGAAGTCGCTCGAGTCAGTGCTTTTATGATAGGTAATGATAGCCGCTATATGACCGGCCAGACCTTGGTGTTGGATGGTGGGTTAACGGCGTGATGAGGGTTGCCATGGAGGGCAAGGTCATCAAAGTTATCAATGTTATCAAAGCTATCAATGTCATAGGCTATTGCCAGCCCCTATGCGCTGGCAATCAAAAGTCGCTACTCGGATATATTCCATTTATGCGCTAATGTGGATTTTGTCTCGCCTGCCAGCCATTGGTTTACTTCTTTCAATAATGGCTGATTATCTTTCGCCATCATATACACTTTGTAGCTGCCGGTGCCGGGTAATATTTCCGGTGTTGCGACACAAAATACGCCTGGCTCTTTGCTCTGGTAATAATCCCCTTCGATTAAGTCAGTAAACATAATATCCGCACTTTGATCTCGGACTCCCTGCAAATTAGCCACGTTATCTTTGGTTCGGATGATTTGTGCTTGCTTGATATTGGCGTCGACAAACGATTGATTGGTACCACCGGGATTGACAATAACTTTCACCGCTTCGCGATCAATTGCCGCCAATGTAGGGAATTTTTTGGATTGCTGGCAATTGGCTAAGGCTATTTTGCCGTTCTTCACCACCGGGCTGGATAATGCGAATTGTGCTGCGCGGCCGGGTGTTTCTGTGACGCCACCCATCGCAATATCAAATTTGTCTGCCGCTAAATCTTCAGAAAGTGTTGGCCAACTGCTGGGTACAAAATTGACTTTAAGCTGCAGATTGTCACCCAGGGATTTTGCCATATCAATATCGTAACCAATCAATTTCCCCTGTTTATTATGAAAGGCCAAAGGGGCGTAGTCACCGGGAACACCAATCCGTAATTCCCCACTTTGTTTTATTTCTTGCCAATTTTTCGCTAAAACCGGTTGGCTGCTGATTAATGCTACGACCATAATTCCCAGAGGTAATTTCTTCATTTTATTCCTGCTTTTTTATAAAATTCAAAATGAGAATAACGTGATGTCTTATTTTTAATCAATGATTTTATTGGAGAATAAAAAATGGGCCTCCTGCATTACCACAAGAGGCCCTATATCAGACACTTTATTTAGAAGTTAACTCGGAAGCCGATGTTAGCCATCACTGGTGACTCGACATACGTGCCCTTGCGATAATTGGCTTCAGCATAAACCGTAGTTTGCTTAGTCAGGTTAACATCCATACCCAGCCCATACTTAGCTGTATTTCCAGATAAATCATTATTAAAATCATTAAATTGGTTAATAATTACTGTATTTGACGTAATAAACTCTCGTTCAATCGCAACTTTAGCGTAAGGGCGAATAATCGCGCCATTTTTCAGATCAAACTTCGTCCCAACGTGGGTCCCTAATTCGCCTTTTGCTGAGCGGTTATTATCAATGTTCGCCTTCATGCCATTGCTAAGTGCAATATCTTTTGCTTGTGCAGTGAAATAACTGGCACGAGCATAAGGTTCTACAAACCAATTATCAGAAAGCTTGTAATGGTAACCCGCCTCAACTGACCCACCTACTGCACTTTGGTTATAATCACTTTGTACAGAACCGCCGTTAGTCATATTGGCATTCAGTGAGTTTTTAAAGCGGTTAGCTTTCAGAACAGTATCAATATAATAGCCGCTATTATCGAAATAACTGCCATAAGCACCCAGGCTATAGCTATCAATCTTACTGTTTCCGCCACGAGCATGTTTCACGCTGTTATTGCTATAAGAGGTAAAACCGCCTAAGACTAACTGGCCTGAAGACAAACTAAATACTTTATCGGCACCTATTTCAAAGCCATCTTGCTGTAAACGATACGCAGCATCATGAGCGGCACTGACGCGAGTATTATTGGTCAAATAGCGGCCCCAAACACTGGCGTTGTCACCCTTACTGTTATTTAAATCACCTTTGCGTAAGCGCAAATTCTGCAATTCGCCATCAAAAATAAACTGATTTGCTGAAGCCATACTTAACACCGCATCAGTGGATGGCGTTGTCTTTGTTCCTGGCTCTATGGGTGCAGGTCCTGGTTCAATTGTTACAGGTACCTCGGGTTCTGGCTCTAATGGCGCAGTGGGACCTTCAGGCTCAGGCTCAGGTTCAAGACCCGCATCCAAAGTGCTGCCTAAATACCATAAGTTACCTCCGGCCCGTGCCGAGTTATCCCACTTGTTCAGACCATAGACATATGTACCACCATCAATTTCAGTGATGTTTGCACCACTGAGTGAGGCTAGAGTGAATTGAGCATGGCCACTAAGATCGTGAATAAGGTCCAATGTTGTCTCGCCTGGCGCGGTTATCTCAGCGCCAGAATCGTTTACCATCACTTTGTGCAAACCGCTGGCATTCGCGATAGTCACAAAGTTACCTTTACCTTCAGCAATTGACGTGTTGAACAGGAAAGAACCTGAGCCCGAAAGTGTCCCAATATTTAATGAGGTATAATGACTGCCAGTACCTGACTGGAATGCAACCTCACCGCCATTCAAAATTAAGTCATCAATGGTTGCAGAGGCATGATTCGCAGCATTATAGCGCACGACTAAATGAGTATCTTCACCATTAAGAACTACATTTTGTGCATAAGCCCCGTTAATTTCATCAGTATCAAGATAGACAGAGGCCGCATTATTAATTTGTGTCAGTCCGGTTAATTTACCTCCGGCTCGCACCCAAGAATAAGCGCCGTCAAATAAGGTGGTATCCTGTGATTCACCACCAGCATAAATATTTTGGTAAGAGGTGCCGTTAAATATTGCAGCATTAGCAAGCCCAGTATCATCAATGCGCTGGGAGGCTTTATCATAAAATTTCGCATCAACACTATGACCATTAGCTGCAACAATTTGTCGGCTGGAGTCTACAAATCCAGAGTCATATGATGTGGCTTTGGTATCCCAGTTATTCGACTCTTTCTTCATACCCCATAACATTTCATAGGAAGTATCTTGATAGCGGCTATTAGTAATATACGGATTAAATTCAATACTGCCATCCTCAGCAGTCTCAGTATAAATATTTCCACCCATTGCGAATTGCGTGGAAACCACTACCGCGGAATGACCTTTGGCAACCGTTTGGTCTGCTGATGTCATTACCCACATCAGACTATTATTCAGCGTGGTATTTTCTGCCCGCCCTTCATAAGTTGGGCCACCTTGATAATGAGTGCCGGTGATAGTGAAACGGCTATTATTGACCTCGGTATAGCGAATAGTACCCAGAGCTACCGCGGCAGAGAAGTAATCATGAGGTTTATATAATTCATATCCTTCACCATTAAAGATGAAATGGTGATCTTCTGTCCCTGCTGTTACGCCGTTTCCGAGAGAAATACTGTGAAATTCACCTGCACCAGATTTTGTTTGTTCGCAAATATCATTGACGGTGTAGCCTACACAAGGCGCTGCATTGACACTTGCTGTGCTCGCCGTGTAAATAATAGATGAAATAGCAATGCTCAAATAGGTTCTTTTTATATGGATATTCATTACGGCAAGATTCCTGGTTATTTTATTAAATTTATTGGTATTCACGTATTCTCAGTTGATACGTTATTATTTAGAGGTGTTTATTGATTTAATGAGTGGTATTTTTAATAAATATAATAATGATTATTTGAAATGATTTATAAATTCAAATTAATGAATGTTAATGTTCTAAATCGATGAGAGGATTGTAACAAACTAATCTTTGGCAGAGTATGGGAACTCACGAGCATCTTTGTAGGAAAAATCTTAGCTGCGCATGAAAATGATCCAGATCAATGTTAAGATAATTGACTGAATATTCGTTAGGTGCTGTTATATGTTATCGATAATTAGTGGAGAATATCCGCAGATTATCAAGGCTGCGGATATTGATGATATCAATTCTTGCTATTGATGTGGAATATATTCCCCAGTCAGGCTTTCAAGGAATGCGACAATATCTTTGACGTCTTGCGGCGGTAGGCTAGTCCCCACCTGATATTTCAACATCATTTCAACGGCCTGATTTAAATCTTCGGCTTGTGCATCGTGGAAATAAGGTGCTGTCAAAGCAATGTTCCGCAGACCCGGTGTTTTAAAACGGTGCATATCACGAGGATCTTTAGTGACATTAAAACGCCCTTGGTCGTCGGTTGTCAGCTCTTTTGATCGATCTGCAAAGTAATCACCTTTTAATCCCATGAGATCATAAGACTGCCCACCAATATTTTTACCCACGTGGCAAGTGTCACATTTATTTTGCTGGAATAAAGCCAGTCCATTTTTTTGGCTGGCAGTCAGGGCATTAACATCACCTTTCAAATAGCGGTCAAAAGGACTATTTGGCGTGGTCAGTGTTTTTTCAAATTCAGCAATAGCATCAGTAATGGTGTGCTCTGAATAGCCTTGCGGATAAACTTGAACAAATTCCTGTGTTAATTGTGCATCCTGTTGCAGCTTATTAATAATGTCATTCCACGAGGCTGATGCCATTTCCACCGGATTCAGTGGTGGCCCACCGGCCTGTTGTTGTAAATCAACGGCGCGGCCATCCCAGAATTGATTCACATTGAACACGGCATTGAAGACTGTTGGCGCATTTATTCCGCCTTTCTGACCATCAACGCCGGTTGAGGTCGCCAAATTATCGACCCCACCTTTGGAGAGCAGGTGGCAACTGGTGCAGGAGACGGTGTTATCGCTGGACAACCGCGGGTCATGGAAGAGGCGGGAACCCAATGCCACTTTTTGACTGTCGACGGGCAATGCATCTGGCAGTGGTTGCAATGTCAGATGTTGCATGTCACTGCTGCTGGTGGAAGGGAAATGTTCCGCCCGCTGTGCTTTAACCCAATCAAGAATTTGATTTCTTTCTTCAGCATTGATACCTGAAGCCCAGTGTAAAACGGCAAAACGCTGCGGTGGCATTTGTTCGCGATCAATGGCCGATTCGATTTTTGCTAAATCAGCCTCCGGTACTGCGCGATTTTCTTTAATCGCCAATAAGGTCGGTTCCAATGAGAAATATTGGCTACCTTGTTGAATATCGTAATCCATTAATTGTTTCACGCCAGGGATCGCCGCATAAAACGGCAGAGATGCACTGCGGGTATGGCAATAATCGCAACCCTTTTGATAAAACAGATTGCTGATCTGTTGGTTAGTTATTTTTGTATTGCTTACAGAGGGGGATGTATCGTGAGATAATTTTTTCTCCTCGTTGATTAATGTGTTACTGCGTGCGTTATCCGCCATGTAGATATAACCCGTTACGCCCAGATAACCTGCAATTACTAATATACCTCCACCAATTAGCCATTTTCTTATCACAGCAGCACTCCTTTGTTGTGTGGAAAGCGCTAGTCGCTTTCACATTTATGTTTTCACCCAGACAATAACCCTATTTATTAAATGGGATTATCTCTGGGTTGTGCTGAGGGAGGGTTGACTTTTATCAAGCTACTGGAGCAGCTTTGCCTATCATTGAGATAGCCCTTGCCTATGGAATAAGAGAATGGCTGGTGATGACCAAGTAAGCGCCGGATTATTGGCGTGGTGCCGCACAGTACGGTTTTATGGAACGGCCGCATATTCCGGCGTTATTATAAGGTAGTGCTGATATGGATTGTCAGTTTGAACTGGATGATGTGACTTATTATTATCACCTGCCGAGTGATCAAGTGGTGGAGATCAGCCGCCGGGTTGTTATTTAGTTGATAATAAAGCGGCTCGCCAATAAAAAGCCGCCAGCGGAAATATGATCCACTGGCGGCTTGGTTTATTATTTTACGTGTCGGGCAGAGCTAGGCTTTGGTGCCTCGCGCGGCAATAATGGCATCGGCCACATTACGTGGTGCTTCAGCGTAATGCTTGAATTCCATAGTATAAGTCGCGCGGCCCTGTGACATGGAACGCAATACGGTAGAATAACCGAACATTTCTGATAACGGCACTTCCGCCCGGATAATTTTCCCGCCACCGACCATCTCTTCCATGCCTTGCACCAAGCCACGGCGAGAGGAAAGGTCGCCCATCACATTACCGGCATACTCTTCCGGTGTTTCCACCTCGACACTCATCACTGGCTCAAGGATCACCGGCGAGGCGCGTTTGACAGCTTCTTTGAAACCAAAAATGGCGGCCATTTTAAACGCCAGTTCCGATGAATCCACTTCGTGATAAGAACCGAATGTCAGGGTCACTTTCACATCCACCACCGGATAACCGGCTAGAACCCCGGTATTGGTGGCTTCTAGCACGCCTTTTTCTACCGCGCCGATATATTCACGCGGCACCACGCCGCCTTTAGTGGCATCAACAAAAGCAAAGCCGCTACCCGGTGCCTGCGGTTCGAGGGTAAAGACCACATGGCCGTATTGCCCTTTACCGCCGGATTGACGCACAAATTTGCCTTCAACATCTGTCACGGTCTTGCGCACGGTTTCGCGGTAAGTGACTTGCGGCTTACCGATATTGGCTGCCACACCGAACTCGCGTTTCATGCGGTCGACAATTATCTCCAGATGCAATTCACCCATGCCGGAGATAATGGTCTGGCCTGATTCCTCGTCAGTCCGGATACGGAATGACGGATCTTCCGATGCCAGCCGTTGCAGTGCGAGACCCATTTTCTCTTGATCGGCTTTGGTCTTAGGTTCAATCGCTTGCGAAATAACCGGCTCAGGGAATTCCATTCGCACCAGCGTAATCACCGCATCTGGGTCACACAGGGTTTCCCCGGTGGTGACATCCTTCAAGCCGACACAGGCGGCGATATCACCAGCGCGGATTTCGTCCACTTCAATCCGGTTATTGGCATGCATCTGAACAATACGGCCAATACGCTCTTTTTTGCCGCGAATCGGGTTGTAAACACTGTCGCCTTTGCTCAGCACACCTGAGTAGACGCGCACAAAAGTCAGCTGGCCGACATAGGGGTCGGTCATCAATTTGAACGCCAGCGCCGAGAATCTTTCATTATCATCGGCCTTGCGGCTCACTTCGTTACCGTCTTCATCTGTGCCGCTGACCGGCGGAATGTCTATTGGCGATGGCATCAGTTCAACCACTGCATCCAACATGCGCTGCACACCTTTGTTCTTAAAAGCACTGCCGCACATCATTGGCTGAATTTCACCGGCAATAGTCCGGATGCGCAGACCTTGAGTAATTTCATCCACCGTCAGGTCGCCGGTTTCCAGATATTCAGTCATCAGCGCTTCAGAAGCTTCAGCCGCCTCGGAGACCATTTTTTCGCGCCACTCATTCGCGGTCGCCAGCAAGTTTTCCGGGATGGGTTCATAGCTGAACGTCATGCCCTGAGAAGCCTCATCCCAGATAATGGCGCGCATCAGCCGCAAATCTACCACGCCGGTGAAGTGCTCTTCACTGCCGATGGGGATCACAATGGGCACTGGATTGGCTTTCAGCCGATCAATCATCATCTGGCGGACGCGGAAAAAATCAGCGCCGGGGCGGTCCATTTTATTGACGAATGCCAAGCGTGGCACACGATATTTATTGGCCTGACGCCAGACGGTTTCGGATTGTGGC
The DNA here is from genome assembly GCF_902170565.1 of Yersinia thracica. Classification (GTDB taxonomy): domain Bacteria; phylum Pseudomonadota; class Gammaproteobacteria; order Enterobacterales; family Enterobacteriaceae; genus Yersinia; species Yersinia thracica. Next base: position 56,488 of record NZ_CABHXX010000005.1, on the reverse strand, counting down.
TGCACGCCACCGACCGCGTCATACACCATGACCGCACCATCAAGCACCCGCATGGAACGCTCCACTTCTATGGTGAAATCCACATGTCCGGGGGTGTCGATAATGTTGATGCGGTGCTCGGGTAAGGTTCCGTCCATCCCTTTCCAGAAGCAGGTCACGGCAGCCGATGTAATGGTAATGCCACGTTCCTGCTCCTGTGCCATCCAGTCAGTAGTCGCGCCGCCATCATGCACTTCACCTAGCTTATGACTGACGCCAGTGTAGAACAAAATACGCTCGGTGGTGGTGGTTTTACCGGCGTCGATGTGGGCGGAGATACCAATGTTGCGATAGCGTTCGATAGGAGTTTTACGTGCCATATTAAGTCCTTAAAGATGATGGCAATTTCGGGGTGGGCGGTTTTATGCCCTACCGGGAAGTTGTTGGCTTATGTTCAGTATTGCTGCTAATGATTTCTTGATCGCCATTAGTATAGCCCCATTGTACGAATATACACGTACAATTTAATTATTTGTTCTGAAACTGTGCAATAATAGTGGTGGGCAATGGTTGAGGGGGTTTTCATCATTGCACTAGAATTATTAGTAGGGCCAAGATGGAGTATAGGCTATATTGCCGCCCGCCAAGGGCCACTTGATATGGCCGAACCCGGCAGTTTGACGGGAGATTTTCCTGCGGATTGCTACTTATTTTATAGGAACACTATGATTGCGAATCATCCTGAGCGTGAGCAGATTCGGTTGGAAAATGTGCTGACGGCTTTAGGTAATCCACTGCGGTTGGCTGTGGTGCGTAGGCTGGCGGCGGGGGGGGAACATGCCTGTGGCACTCTGGTGCACGGGCTGTCTAAATCGACCTTAACCCATCATTGGCGCGTATTGCGGGAAAGTGGTGTTATCTGGCAACGGCCTAGCGGGCGCGAGAGTTTGTTATCACTGCGGCGCGATGATATTGATGCCCGCTTCCCCGGCTTATTGGATGTGTTGCTCAATGCGGTAGCCAATGATGCGACTACCGATGAGTCGACGGCAAAACATCTACCGGGAGAGTGAGTTGAGGGCGGTTATCATATTCACCGCCCTCGATGAGCAGGTTAAATCTCTTGGGCGTGTGCCAACACAAAATCTTCTGCTGCCTTTGACCACAACCCATCAGTTTTGCGCAAAATGACTTGTAATTCCTGTAGTAACGGCGAATCTTGTTCGGTGCTCATCAATTCACTTAATGAGGTTAGCGGCATATTCTTACCGGTATATACCAACTTTTTACCGCCGATAATTTGCGGCAAATTCAAGGTGGTTTCCGCAGCATCATTTAGCCCAAGAATGTGGGATACCACTTTGCCGGCATTGACTTTCTTCGCTTCAATTAACTTCACGGCTTCGCGCATGTCTTCGGTATTGCCCCCTGAGGTGCCGACATAATGGGTAAAGGAATAATGGAGGTCGTAGAAATTAACCGACGCCATAAAATTCTTATCCTGTGGACCAGCAAAGAAATTAAAGCAGCCATCCGGTGCTAATAAGCTCGAAGCTAATGTGACTAATTCAGCTGAAGGGACGAAAACGAAGATATCGTCATAACCTTTGCCCTCCGTCAGTGCCATTAAACGTTCAAACTGATCATCAGTTTGTTTGGTATTAAGATAATGTACTTGAGTCTGCGGCTCGCTCGGATACAAGCGGGCGGCATAATCCAGTTTTTGCTGGTGACGGTCGGTAATAACCAATAATTGCGGATTAACTGGCCCATGCAACGCGTAATCAATGGCTAATAACCCCATTGGGCCGGTGCCCCCCAGAATTAATACATTACCGCCGGGTTTGATCCCCATTTTATGTTGATAAGTGCCGGGAACCAGGTGGTAATTGGCATTAAATGCGCCGATAACGCAAGACAGTGGCTCTACGAATGAACCTTCAAAATAACTTTCACCTTCATATGGCAGCAAGCAATCTTGCTCCATAACTTCATTGGGAATAACCACATGAGTGGCTTCACCGCCGACATAAGGGAAAGAATAGCCGGGGCAATCCGGGCGGTCGGGTAATTGCAGATTAGCCTGAATCACATAACGGCTGCCGGGCTTGAATTTATGCTGCCATTTCTTACCGACTTGCAGGATATTGCCGCAAAACTCATGGCCAATAATAATCGGATTTTCCGCCACATTATCCGGCACTTTTTTATGGTCAGCCCCCAAATTGGCTTCTTTCCACGATGAGAGGCAAATACTGTCGGTCACGACAGTGGCCAAAATTTCATCATCGCCTATTTCCGGCAAGTTGAAGCTTTCCAGTCGCAGGTCATTTTTACCATATAAACGCAGTGCTTTAGTTTTCATTTGGAACCACCTCAATTATTTTTAAATATCAAACAGCAGGTCGAATAAAAAACTTCAAATCGAATAAAAAACCTCCCGGCATTAATCAGGAAAGAATACCAAGCCATGAGCCTAAAATTCCGAGGCCAAACAGGGAGAAGATGAGCCAGATAGGGTTAATTTTGCGTTTGAGTAAACGCATCATTAACAGGGTAAGCCCCAGCGCCAGCAAGCCCGGGCAAAGCTGATCCAGAATGTTTTGCACCGTCATGGTCACAGTGGTGCCGTCGTGACCTGGTGTCTTCGATATCACCAGCGGCACATTGATACTGGTCCATTTGGTGACCAATACCCCCATGATAAACAAGCCGAGAATAGATGCGCCCTCGGTCAGTTTTTGCAGCAAATTCCCGCCAAGATCTTTGACGATATTGATGCCCTTATTGAAACCGTATTGCAGTCCGAACCATTTCAGCGCCAGGCGCACAGAGTTAAAGGACAAGAAGAACAGAATCGGCCCCAGCACATTGCCATTCAGTGCCAGCGAGGCTCCCAAAGCTGCTGTAATTGGGCGCAAAGTCCCCCAAATCAGCGGGTCACCGACCCCAGCCAGCGGCCCCATCAGCCCGACTTTCAAGCTATTGATTGCCCCTTCATCAATATCAGCGCCATTGGCTCGTGCTTCTTCCATCGCGGCGGTGACGCCAATCACCGGCCCACAAACTGCGGGAGTGGTGTTAAAGAACACTAAATGGCGTTTTAACGCGGCAATTTGGTCTTCTTTCAATGGATACAAGCGCTTAATTGCGGGCACCATGTCATAGCAGAAACCCAGGCCGTGAATACGTTCGTAGTTAAAAGAGGCCTGTTGCAAATTACTGCGTAAAAACATTTTAAACAGATCAGACCGGGTTAATCGTTTGTTTAATGTGGTCATGTCGGCGTCTCCTAATCTTCTAATTCGTCAAGTTTGGCTTGGCTGGCTTGGGCTACAGGCGCTGCCGGTTTCTGATAAAGCGGGTTCAACTGGATATACAGCAAGGCAATAATCAGGCCGATGCCGCCGAACGCGAGCAGGCTGAAACCGAGATAACCTCCGACAATAAAACCGAGGAAGAAGAAGGGCATAAGATATTTCACGCCCATCATATTGAGTACCATGGCGTAGCCGACCACCACGATAAATCCGCCCGCAATTTGCAACCCATGGGTCACTACCGTTGGAATGGCACTGAGCATATGACTAACGGTATCGGCGCTGACAAAGATAGACACGATCAATACCGGAATGGCGACTCTCATGGCCTGAACCAGTAATGCCGACACATGCATAAAATCAATCATGGCAAAATTAGCTTTTTCCGCGGCTCGATCAGCTGCGTGCTGGAACGCCACAGTGATGGTGCGGGCAAAGACGGTTAATACTTGGCCAGCAGCGGCTACCGGTAGGGCAATGGCGATCCCGGTGGCAATATTCTGATGACCGACAATCACCAGAATGGTGGCGATAATACTGGCGAGCGCAGAATCAGGGGATTGCGCAGCACCCACATTCATCCAACCCAGGGCGATTAACTCCAGCGTACCGCCGAGGATAACGCCAGTGGTCATATCGCCAAGAATCAAGCCAGTAATGGTGCAAGCAATTAATGGTCGGTGAGTTTGGAATTCATCCAGCACGCTGCCGATACCGGCAATACATGAGAAAATAAAGATTAAGATTATTTGTAGTAAACTTATTTCCATGGTGGACCCCTTTGGACAATACAACACCGTCATCACTGCTATAGCCGTTGACTATAATTAAATAGTTGCATTGCCCAGGTTAATTAATCGGATTTAAATGTTTAATAAAGCCTGAGTTATTATTTGTCTGGTAATTGACGTGCCGTTATTTAGACTCCAACTCGCGTAATTTTTTAATCACATCCACGTCAGGATCGGAAGTGACTACCCGTAAATCTAAATGAACGCCGCGTTCAGCTAATGCGTAAAAGGCGTTAATATCACTTTGATCAACTGATACAGCCTTGGTTAATTGTGTTTTTCCGTGTTTAAAGGCCATGCCTCCAATATTAATGACGGAAATTTTCACACCCTGATCCACCAATCGTAAAACATCATTTGGATTGGTAAATAAATAAAAAACAGTGTCGTTAACATAATTCGGGTTGTGGTAAACGGCCACTGCTTTTTCAATGTTCACGACATTCACTTTAATTCCCGGTGGTGCCGCCTGTTTTAATAATGTTTTCCGGATTTCATCGTTATAAACTTCGTCGCTACAAATAATAATACGCCCGGCTTTGGCTTCTTTAGCCCAAACCGTGGTGACCTGACCATGAATCAGCCGGTCGTCAATTCTTGCCAGATTGATTTTCATATAAAGTCAGCCTCTTCTTCTTCGCTATTTTGTTGGTGTCGGAATGACTGCACGCACTGGGTGCCAATATCGAGTAAATAGTCTGTCAGTTCTTCTGCCGCCATCACTTGCTGGTTATCGGCAATTTCCAGTGCTAAGGGCAGAGATAACCCACTGATGACCTGAATACGGCTATCACTGAATGCCAGTCGCGCGGCGGCGTTATAAGGGCTACCACCTTGTAAATCCACCGCAATCAGCCAGGCATCATTTTTATTCTTTGCTATGACATCCTGCATTTTCTTCACTAAGTCTTCGGCGTTTTCACCTCGGTTAAACAGCAACGGGGTAATATTTTGTGTTTCGCCATACACCATATTGACCGAGTTGAGCATTGAAACTGCTAAGTCACCGTGGGCACAAAAAATGACATTAACCATTATGCCTCCTATTAGCCGCGAGTTTTGCCACCGGCAATGTTATAGGTCACACCAGTGATATAACTGGCACGTTCGGATAATAGGTAAGTCACGAAATCGGCAATTTCTGATAGTTTCCCGGCACGGCCAATTGGAATCGCATTCTTGGTATAACCGTCGCGCAATTGTTCAACGGTGATATTGCGGGTGTAGGCCAGAGCTTCTTCATAATCGAGAGTGCGCAAACCGGTTTTTTCTAAAATGCCGGGTGCGACACCTACCACACGGATGCCGTATTTCCCCAGTTCTTTGGCCCATGAGCGGGTAAAGCTGTATAGCGCGGCTTTAGTCGCGGCATAGCAACTTTGGCCTTCTGAACCTTCCAATCCGCTTTCTGAGGTGAGGTTAATAATGACGCCGTTTTTATTTTCTATCATATTGCGTGCTACAGCTTGTGACATCAGATAGACCCCTTTCTGATTCACATTAACCATTTTTTCAAATTCATTATCTTTCAGTTCATATTGACTATGACTTTGCTTGGGATCGACTAACAGTCGTGGGAGATTAATCCCCGCATTGTTGACCAGCGCATCAATATGCCCGTGTTGAGTCAAAATATTATCTATTGCTGCTTGTACGCTGGTGCGGTCAGAAATATCCAGCTGAATAAAATTCAACTGTGGATTGTTTTTAATATCACCCTCAAGTGGATTAACATCAGCTAATTGAACCTTGGCTCCTGCCGCCAGTAATTCTTCTACAATGGCATAACCAATACCTGACGCACCACCGGTGACAATAACCACTTTATCTTTTAAATTTAGCCAATCGCTCATGAAATTTCCCTGTCTATCTAATTTTGGATAATACTCGGCCACATACCGAAAGTATGATTTGTTAAAGGGTCTTTAGGTTTTAAGGGGGAGTTAACCCCACTTTCATTATTAATGAATAAATTATGCCGTGAGTTTTAATATCTCCTCGGCAGTTTCTTTGGTGGTCACCAAGCTATTAATATATTTTCCTTTAATCGCGCCGATGATCCCGCTGATTTTATCGTGAGAGTGCGCAATTCCAATGGAATAACGGGCTTTCTTAATTTTGTCTAATTGAATAGTAATGGTTTTATCCGAGATAGTGGTTTCAACCGGGTTACCCTGTAAATCATAAAAACGCGAGCAGATATCTCCGGCAACCTGCCGGTCATTAAAGTGGTCAATAACATCACTACCATAAAAAGCGCGCCAGGTGGAATTCCCTGAAATATTGGGTGAACCAATGCCAAATATAGCGATATCCAACCGCTGCCAATAATCGGCAATAGCCTGATAATGCTGAGATTGCACAATACCATCACGGATAACACTCTTTTCCAGAATGGCCGGGAAATCGATCAACAATGACTCGCCTTTTAATTTCATGGCGGCGCTGTAGACCAGCGTATTGACATGAAAGCGGCTTTCTAATTTACCTGAAGGGCCGCCAACCATAGGAATACAGGTTAATTGGCGCGATACCGGCGAGGTATCCATTTGCTCAACCAGTGTGGCAATCGCGCTGCCCCAGGAGAAGCCCAGAATATCGCCATTTTCAATAATTCTATTCAGTAATGCGCTGCACTGTTTTGCCATCAGTATTAGTTGATTTTCTGGCGATGAGTCCTGTTCGCAAGAAACAACAATTGCCTCACGTAATTTAAAGCGCGATTTCAACTGCTGTTCCAACAACAAATTTTCGTTATAGTTATAGTTGATTGAAATAGTGACAATGCCTTGTTCGCGTACTTTTTTCAGCATTCGGCTGATGCTGGTGCGGTAAATTCCCAGCGCCCGCGCTATCTCAGCTTGTGTGAAATTTTGCTCATAATACATTTGTGCAACTTTCACCATCAGGCGCAGATCATCGCTCTTTTCCATTTCAGCCTCTTGCACATTTGTGCAGATGTCATTAAGTTATCTATGACCTGATATAATCACTTTCTATTTTTTAAGTCAAAAGCACAAAATAATGAATCTCATTACAACTGTGCAATAATCCACTCATTATCATATTTAAATTAACTTCAGATATCGCACACCTGTGCAATTATCTTTAATGATATGATTTATATTAAATAATTGGAAAAGCGGTTTTTGTGTCATCCTGCTTTATTCCGAACAAATATTCGATTCCGATCACATTTTTATTTTGCGTGATAGGGTGGGTTTTGCACATATGTGCAAATAAGGTTTATTGCAGAACAACTCCCAGCGAGAATTAGCCGAGAGTTGTCAGGAAAAGGGGGTTAATTCAGCAGCGGTTTATAGTGATGGGGCTGGCGCATGGCGACCAAATCTTTACGGCGCACCACATTGGTAGGATAGGGGCTGCCCGCGAGTGAGCGAGTATCAATTGTCTGTGTGACGGCTTGTGTTTCTTGCCAAAGCAGTCGCTCAAGCCGTGGAAAAGTAAAGGTTTCTGGCCCGAATACTCCGCTATATCCTCCGCGCTCATTGATGTCATCGACGGCATTAGCAAAGGCCAGATAAAGATTATTTTCCCCTGCGCGGGTTCTGAATAAGTGCCAGTGCAGCGGGTCGGCTCCAGTCGGAATGGGGTAATTCTGCACCACAGCACTGCCCTTATGCGCGGCGGTAAAACCGGCCGGCAGGGCGGCGGAGCAGGCGATAATATCGCAACCCATCAGGGCCAAAATGCGCGCTGATTCGGGTAGCAGTGCATCATGGCCCAATAGCAATCCGACTCTGCCGAGCGCGGTATCAAACACCCGCCAGTGTTCCCCTGCGCTGGCCCACTGTTGATTTTGTTGGGAAAGATGAATTTGCCGATAAGTGCCGACTATTCCCTCTGGCCCAAACAAAACTTGTGTGTTGTAGTTTTTATCCTGCTGTTTTTCGACCATTCCCACCACCAGATACACCCGCAATTTCATCGCCAGGCGAGCTAGCGCCTGCACGGCTGGGCTTTCTAGTGTTTGAGCATCAGCCGCGCCGGCGTGATAGCCGGTCAGGGCTAATTCCGGGAAGACAATTAGTTCGCTACCTTGTTGTAAAACGGCGTTTTCTGTCATGGCGGTAATGGTCGCCAGATTGTCCTCTACCTGTTCAGTCGAGCAGAACTGCGCCACCGTGATGCGGCTCTGTTTGCCCGCAGGCAAAGGCTGTTGCCCGTAAAGCCCAAAGAAATCCTGCGGATTCCACAAAAAACTGTCACTTAATAATGAGTGATAATAGTCAGGGCGGCGCTGCTCAAACACTAACTCGCCCAATACCTGGCGCTGGCGGCTGCGGCTGATATCAACTTCGGCATAAGCTATTCCGTTGCCGTCATCCACCACCGCCGCAATGTTGCCATCAGGTTCAATAATGCAGCTGCCGCCGCTAAATTGGACTCCGCGCTCTCGCCCCCAGCGGTTGCTTTCTAATAAATAGCAGCCATTTTCCATGGCCCGGCTGATCCAGTAAGGGGCGGGTGTGCGCTCCGCCAGCCAATTGCTGATATGGCAAATCACATCAGCGTCATCCAGCGCCAGCAAGCGGGCGGTTTCGGGAAAATGAATATCCATACAGACCAACATGCCAATCCGCCCCAGCGGCGTCTCAAACACTTGATGCCCGACATCCCCTGCGGCGGCCCATTTAGGTTCTGAAATATACGGGTGACTTTTGCGATGACAGCCAATGACCCCTTGCGGCCCGATGAGTACCGCACTGTTGTAATACAGGGCGGTTTGCGGGTCTACCTCCGGCATGCCTAACACGATATAGCATTGATAACGTTGGGCTAATTCCGTAAACCGGGCGGTGCTTTCGCCGGGGACGGTTTCGACCATTGGCGCGATTTCCTGTCGGTCAAACCAACAGTAGCCGGTGGTGGCCATTTCGGGGGTGGTAATCAGACGAGCACCTTTTTGTGCCGCCTGTTCTACCAATGCCAATAACTGCTGCAAATTTGCCTCTTTGGCAAACATGAGGGGTTCAAACTGAATGGCGGCGGCAAGATAAGGGGCTATCGACATGATTATCCTCATAAATTCTGAATGATGTATTGGGGTGGCTCCGAATAATCGAAACTCAGTTTTTCCGGTTATTAGCGGCTCCTGGGGTGGTCCAGGAGAAAATATCATTGGCCTGAATCAGTGCGCATGAAATCTCTTCGACAGTAATGCGTTTGTCCATGGCCTGATGGCGCAGGATTTCGTAGGCCTGTTCTTCACCAATGCTGTGCATCCGCATCAGGATGGCTTTGGCCTCACCGACTTGGCGGACGCCCAGCACTTTTTTCTCCAGCCGCTCAATACGCTCACTCATCTGCCGCTGCTGTTGGGCATGGTGCAAAGCAAACACCATCGCCGACAGCAAACCGGAGGCGCGCAGGGGGGTGGTTATGGTGGTGTCCGCGCCCATTTTGAGTGCCTGGTCAATAAATGTGGGGTTTTCATAGGCGATAACCGCGATCAGAGCATGTTTGTTGGGAGCGAACCATGAAACATCCGGTTCGGGATTATCTGACTGTAATGCATAGAAAATTAAGTCAGTATCGGCGGGGAGTTGCTCGGGAATGGGCCAGAAAGCTTGAACTTTAAACCCCATCCGGCGCAAATGATTGGTCAGCGTTTCGCCATCGTCATCGTCGGGGTGTAACACTACACAGCGGACTCCGCGGCTGAGTAAGAGGGCGGTTGGGCTGATTCTGCTATCGCTAGGTCGCATGTGGATACCCCACTGTCGTGAGTTTCGTGACCCAATCGCCCTGAATCTGGTGGGTCATATAGGGGTCGGGTTCGACGATACGGCGAGATTCCTGCACGATAGTAAATTGCCCACTTTCATTCGCCATACCAATGCGCGGATAAAGCCCGGTATGTTGATTCAGCGGATCAATACGAATGCGGCCTTGTGGCGCATCAAACTGGCTCCCGCGCAGGGCGGCAGAAAGTGGATAAATATGGTCACTGCCGCACTCTGCCATAGCTTTAGCGAATAAATGCACCTGACTGTAGGTGGCTTCCCAATTCATGTCGGTGGTGAGTTCCGGCCCGAATTGTTGATGGAATTGTTTGAGCGCCGATTGATTGGCTTTAGTATCAATACTTTGGAAATAAGGGGCTGAACTGAAATGACCCTGTGCCAGTTCCGCCCCCATAATGGCAATCTCTGTTTCTGATGTATTCAGGCTACCAATAGGCATACGGGCAGGATCTAGCCCCGCGGCCTGATAAGCTTGATACAAGAAAGGGACGGTTTGTCCGACCACGGTGCTAAAGATGAAATCTGGCTGCTTTTTGCTTATTTCCTCAATGATGGGCAGGAAAGCTTCATAAGGAGCATTCAGATCAAGGTAGCGCTCGCCAATCACCGCGCCATCATGGCGTTGCAGAATCAGCTCCTGCATGTTGCGGTTACATTCGTAGGGGTAAATATAGCGCGAGCCAATCAAATACACGCGCGCGCCAAACTGCCCAGTTAAATAATCCGCCAGTTGCACACAGTTTTGATTGGGTGCAGCACCGCCATAGAAAATATTGTCAGAAAACTCAAAGCCTTCATATAGTTGCGAATAGAACAGCAGCCGCCGATATTTCTCTACAATGGGCGACATCGCTTTGCGGCTACTGGAGGTATAGCCGCCAAAAATCACATTAACTTCATGCTCGACAATCAGTTGCTCGGCCAGAGCACGAAACTGCGCATCGTCAGATTGTGGGTCAAAATGAATTGCATTCAGCGGCCTGCCGTTGATGCCGCCATGGTGGTTAATTTCAGCAATCGCCTGTGTCGCCCCACGCCATTGCGACAATTCTTGTGCCGCCGTCACTCCACTGAAAGAGTACAGCAAGCCAATATTGACCGGGATATCTGAGCTCATAGGCACCTGCTTACACTATTAAAAGGATGATTGTGCGAATGCGCATAACCCCCCGGCGTATACCGAGGGGTAGGGATTATTACGCTAAAAGTTCTTTGTTAAGCATCGCGCCGACGGTGTATTTGGGGTCAACCATATTGCCCAGCCGCACTTTGCCGCATTGGCTGAGTAGCATGTAGGCATCCCACTGTTCGAAACCAAAATCGGCCACTAACCAGTAAATCAGGTCACGATAAGCAATGCGGGTGGCATCCTCTAATGGGCGGGCGCTGCCGATACTCATGATGGTTTCGGCGTTTTCCATCCGTGGCCAGGAGAGTTGCCAGTTTTTAATCAAATCCACTTTGATGGTGGTGATGGAGGCGAACTCCACCGCAGTGCCGCAAATCTCGCCATCCCCCTGACAAGCATGAGCATCACCAATAAACAGGCGGCCGCCGGGGGCGCGCACCGGCAGATAAGTAATGCTGCCCGGCCCGATGTCCGGCACGTCCATATTTCCGCCGTGATTATCCGGAGTCAGAGAATTGATGGAGTCAATTTCCGGCGACACACTCAGGGTGCCGATATGCGGCTTATAGGGCAGGGTATGGCGCTCGCTCCAGTAGACTTTTTCATGGTCGAGCTTAATCATGCGCACTTTTTCCGGCAGCGGATCATTGAGCATGGCGGTCAGGTCGGTGCCGGTCAGCCCCCCAAAATGCGGGATCATGGCGCAGATGCCGTGCGGGTTAACCCCTCGCGGTAACATGGATTCAATATAGACCGCAATCACATCGCCTTTCTCCGCGCCATTGACCATGATCGGGCCATTCTGCGGGTTGAGAAACGGCATTTTGAGCAGTTGGCTTGGGATATCTTGCTCTGAGCTAATCGCCCCTTCGAAAGCATCCCGCGTGTCGACAATCACCCGGTCACCGGGTTCAATGGTCAGCACCGGCGTTGAGTAAGGGCCGATAGTGTAGTGAAACTCTTTCTGCATCTCTTCCGTCAAATGGTGGGTCACCGGTTTACGTCCCGCACCGACACCGCGTTTGACCATGATTGATTCTTCCAGCCATTTCATTAGCAATTCTCCACGTCATTAGGGTATAGCGGTATCCGGCTACAAAGCCAGATGACGGCGCATTAAAAGATCATCAGCAAGTTGTTGTTGTGAAAGGTTTTCTACCACTTGACCTTTATCCATTACCGCACAACGTTGCGCGGCCCGCTGGATCATCGCGATATCCTGCTCGACCAGAATCACCGCCACATGCAGCTCGCGGGCAATGCGCACCAAAGTGTCGGCAATGATATTGACGATAGAGGGCTGTACGCCCTCAGAAGGTTCATCCAGCAATAACACTTTTGGCGAGCCGACCAAGGCTCTGGCGATAGCTAGCTGTTGTTGCTCGCCGCCACTCATGGTGCCGGCTTTTTGTTTGAGTCTTTGACGCAAAATCGGGAAGTAATCCAGTACCCGCTCCAGTAAGTCTTGGGCAAACTCGCGGTGTTCACGGACAAATTGCATGCCGACTTGCAGATTTTCCGCCACCGTTAGCCCCGCGAAGACTTCGCGCCCTTGCGGCACATAGCCGATCCCCAGCCGGGCACGGCGCTGCGGCGAGGCTTGAGTGATATCAATTTCGCCTAACAAAATTTGCCCTTGTTGCGCCGGAACTGCGCCAATCAAAGTGCGCATTAAGGTGGTTTTCCCCACGCCATTGCGGCCAATCAACCCCAAGACTTCTGCCGCATGCAGTTGCAGCGCGACGCCATTGAGCACTTGCCCGCCGCCATAACCGCCAGTCAGCCCCTCTATGTGCAAAACCACGTTATTCATACCGCTTTCCCCAAATAGATATCTGCCACATCCTCGCGCGCCAGCACCTCAGCGGCATTGCCGTCAGCGAACACTTGCCCGCCATGCAGGACGGTGACTTGTGAAGCTATTTGCCGTACGAATGTCATGTCGTGCTCCACCACCATCAGCGTCAGGCCGTCATTTTGCATCTGCTTGATAAGTTCGCCGGTGAGATAGGTTTCATCGATAGATAAACCGGCGACTGGCTCATCAAGCATCAGCAGAGTGGGCTGTAGCGACACCGCCATGGCAATTTCCAACCACTGTTTCTTGCCGTGAGATAAATTACCGGCCAGTTGGTGGTATTCAGTGCTGAGTTTAAAGCGCTCTAATAGCTCATCGACACTGACCGCCTGCGAGCGAACTTCTGGGCGTAAGTGACTGAGTGATAACTGTAAATGCTGCTCAACAGTCAGTTCCGGGAAGATGCCGGGGATCTGAAACTTAATACTCATGCCCATGCGAATGCGCAGGAAGGGCGGCAAAGTATTCAGCCGCCGATTAAAGAAGCGGATATCCCCATTGCTTGGCGTATGTTCGCCAGTCAGCAATTTGAAAAAGGTACTTTTACCCGCGCCATTCGGGCCAATCACACAGCGGACTTCACCACGGCGGATTTGCAAATCAACTTGATTGATAACCTGAATACCGCCAAAGCGCTTGCTTAGCCCACGGGTTTCGAGGATCAAATCTTGCGCTGTTTGATTCATAGCGATTCCCCTTTTTTCTGACGAGCGGCAGACCAGCGGGTGATTTTCTCCGCCAACCAAGGTAACAGGCCGTTGGGCGCGGTCAGCACCACAAACAGCAGAATGGCACCCAGCAAAATCATGGCGTATTCGCTGCCGTAAATAGCCAGCCATTGGGATAGCCACACCAGCAGGGCGGTGATGACTGCGGTACCAAAAATATTTTTACGTCCGGCAGTCGCCACCCAGATAACTGGCATCGCGGCGGCGGTCAGCCCCATGGCGGACGGCGTGATATAAGAACCCCATAAGGTATACAGCGCGCCGGATAGCCCGGAGAGCACGCCGCCGAGCACAAACACCAGCAATTGGTAGCGGCGGATATCAATCCCCAGCATTTCTGCCCGGCGCGGGTTCTCGCGGATAGAGGCCAGTGTCAAGCCAAAATCAGAGCGCAATAACCGCCGAACCCCCCAGTAAACACCGGCAAGCAGCAGAATAATCAGGTAGTAAAAGGCATTGCCTTCCAGTGTCAGCAATGTGCCGTCGAACCACGGCAGGGAGAGCGGCGGCATACCGGACATGCCATTAAAACCATTCAGTCGCGCACTGCCGATAGACCATTGCGGGCCAGCGGTCTGCGACATAAAAGTTTCCAGCACCAGAGTGAAAGACAAGGTCACGATGCCGATAAAAATGCCGGTCACTCCGCCGTAAAACATCAGATAACCCAGTGCCGCAGCCACCGCAGCGGCCACCAGCAAGGCCATAATCAAGCCCGACCAGGTGGAGAGCACCCCATCGCCGAAATTCAACGTCATCACGCCGTAGGTGTAACCGGCCAGGCCAAAGAACGCGGTCTGCCCGAAAGATAAAATGCCGCCATGCCCCCACATTGCCGCCAACCCGATGGCACAGAATGTCCACAGCAGGAAGTAGGAAAAGTCGCCGATCATGGCGCTATCGACCACCAACGGCAGGGCGAGAGCGCCCGCCAGAATGAGCAGCGCTGCCAGCCGAGTGGTGGACGGCGTGCGTTGTTTTGCCGCCGATAAATGAACAGAAGTTGTTGTCACATGCAGCTCCTAGCGGTTACGGGTAAACAGGCTGCCAATACCGTTAGGTAATAAGCGGATAACTAAGACGGCGGTAACCAATAAGCCAACTTGCCCGGCTAATTGTCCATACCAGGAATTCAGCCCAGTTTGTATTGCGCCTAATGCAATCGCTGCAGGAATGGTGCCAACAAGTACATTTGCGCCCCCCACGACCACCGAAACAAAGGCTTGCACGATAAAACTGCTGCCCATGGTGGGAACGGCGGTCAGTGTTGGGGCATAAATGGCCCCTGCTAACCCAGCCAGCCCAGCCCCTAGCGCGAATGTCAGGGTATAAATCCGGTCAGTTTCCAAACCCAAACAAGAAGCCATGCGGGCATTTTGAATGGTGGCTCTGGCGCAGACGCCGTAATTGGTGTGGAAAAACAGCCAATAGAGCACCATTAAAATGGCAATGGCGAAGAAGGGCAGTAAGGCACGGTAAGTGGCAAACGAGTATTCGCCGAGGGTGAAAGAGCCGAAAGGTGTCGACAGCCCCTCGAGTGACGGGCCGGCAATTAGCAGCATACTTTGCTGTACAATCAAGCTGATAGCCCAAGTGGCGACTACCGAATCATACAAACGACCATAAAGATGGCGCACCACCAAGCGCTCGACTACGCCGCCGAAGAACGCCGCCGCCAAAGTACCGGCCAGCATGGCAAAAGGCAGTGGCAAGCCCGCTTTATTCATCAGAATGGTGACATAAGCCCCACACATAATGAATTCGCCGTGCGCCAGATTGATAACCCCCATCATGCCAAAAATAACCGCCAGCCCCAGTGCTGCCAGCACCAGATAGGCGAAGTTATCGCCAAACTGATAAATCACCGAATAGAGAAAGGATAGCGTTAACATGGTTTGGCAATCCTGGGTGTCCTGATTGACACCATTGAAAATGGAGAACACCGGGAAGCCCGCTCAAGCGGTGACTTCCCGACAAAGTTGCCCTTTCAGACTGCTGACAGAGCCAAATGAAGGGGAAACGTGCCGTTGGGGCCGTAACGGTGTGAGCCGTCGGAGTGCCCCTGGGTGCGGTCAACCCTTCACTCACCGGTTTTGTTAGGCTTTTTTCGGTGGAGATGATGGGGTGTATTGGCTGTTATCAGGTTTCACCGGCAAATTACAACCGGCTTCACCCAACCAATAAGGTTTGATGTCGGTCCACACTTTCGGGATCTCGATCGAGTGGTCGTCTTTCACATGAGCCAGATAGATGGTGTGGCTCAAATGATGACTTTTCGGATCGATACAGACCTTTCCTGAGGGGCCGTCAGTGCAAATATCACCGTTTTCCAGTGACTTACGCACCGCGTCCATATCTGTGCTGCCCGCCTTTTCTACGGCTGCTTTGTACAGATAAACTGCATCATAAGCATTGGCTGCTTCCTGATTAATGTAAGGTTCATTCGGGAATTTGGCATGGAAACGCTGTTTGAAATCATTGCTGGCGGGGCTATCCACCTCTTCAATGTAGTTAGCCGTGATATACATATCTTTCAGCGCCGGGGCTTTAAAGCGCTTGTGCTCATAAGCCTGGCCGACACTCACCGAGCTGCCCATAGGCAAGTTCAGTTTTGCCGCCGCTTGCTGTTCGTAATAAGAGGATTGGTTGGCCCCGACCAACAAGGTCATCACGAAATCAGGTTTGGCTTTCTGGATGTTTTGAATGGTTTGACCAAATTGTGAAACACTCAGCGGGATAAACTCCTCGCCCACCATGGTGCCGCCATTCTCTTCGACAATTTTGCGCACCCATTCAGCCGAGATTTGCCCAAAGTTATAGTCGGCGGCAATGGTGTAAACTTTTTTGCCGTACTTCTCCATCATCCACGGGATCAAGGTGGAGAATTGCTGTTCAGGCACCGCGCCGGTGACGAACACATTGGAGTCACATACCCCGCCTTCATACTGATTGTTATACCAATAAAGCTGCTTTTCGCGATCCATTATTGGGCGGATAGCTTCACGCGAGGCGCTGGAAAACGCCCCGAAAATCACATCCACTTTGTCATTTTTAATTAGGCGACGAGCCATTTGTTGGAAGCGGGTGTTATCGGATTGCGTATCGTATTTGACCAACTCGATTTGGCGTCCGAGTATGCCGCCTTTGGCATTGATTTCTTCTACAGCAAGCTCTGTGGCATGAATTTTGGGGATCACCGGTAAGGCAAAGTTGCCGGATGCATCTTCCAATAAACCAATTTTCACCGGCGTTTCTGCCGCCATCGCCATACCTGAGTAGGTCACGGCAAATGCAGCTGCCAGCGCGATTGACAGCGTGGTGTGATGACACTTTATTTTGGACCATTTTGTTCTGAACATAAGTACCCCTGGCATTGGTTAAAAAAGTGGGTCTGAAAAAAAGCCAAAAAAAAAGCCCGGCAAAGTCAGATGACATTGCGAGGGCTCTATTGCCATAACCACAAGCCGACAACGTTGGCGTTCTTGCGGAGAAGTCATGGCCACTATAAAAAGCATTTAGAGTGGTTGTCAACGAAGAATTTTCAATAAAAATCAAATAGTAAAATTGAAAATCGTTGCACTAAATCAGGGCTTTCTGTTGCACGAAAATAGCTCATTAATGTGCAAGCGCTAACGGCGGGTGAGGAAGAGCAAAGCGGTGAGATTCGCCAGGAGGAACTTGTGGAATATGGTGGTAGAGGTTAATAAATTGCACCAGTGGAGTGCTTGAAATTCATTCAAAATTTTGTCTGTTTTTATCGGTAAGATTTTTATTTATCATCAATCCAACCCCAGCGAAATCACCGAGGTTGGATTTTGATGTTAACCGCAGCGGTTACATTTCGATGCCTGAATCTGTTGGAAGAAATCATTACCTTTATCATCCACCAGGATAAAGGCCGGGAAATCTTCGACTTCAATTTTCCAGATGGCTTCCATCCCCAATTCAGGATATTCCACACATTCCAGACTTTTGATGCTGTTTTGCGCCAACACCGCCGCTGGGCCGCCGATACTGCCCAGATAGAAACCGCCGTGTTTGTGACAAGCATCCGTCACTTGTTGGCTGCGGTTCCCTTTCGCCAGCATGATCATGCTGCCGCCGTGGGATTGCAGCAGGTCCACATAAGAATCCATGCGGCCCGCGGTGGTTGGCCCGAGTGAGCCGGAAGCATAACCTTCTGGTGTTTTGGCCGGCCCCGCGTAGTAAATCGGATGATCTTTAATGTATTGCGGTAAACCTTCGCCGTTATCTAGCCGCTCTTTTAATTTGGCATGGGCAATATCGCGGCCAACAATAATAGTTCCGGTCAATGACAAGCGGGTAGAAACCGGATACTGCGCCAGTTCTTTTAAGATATCGGCCATCGGGTGATTAAGGTCGATTTTGACCACTTTGCCTTCAGTGCTGTTGCGCAGATGTTCAGGGATATATTTCCCCGGATTCTGCTCCAGTTTTTCCAGCCAGATACCTTTGCGGTTAATTTTGCCTTTGATATTACGGTCAGCGGAGCAGGAAACCCCCATCCCAACCGGGCAGGATGCGCCGTGGCGTGGCAGGCGAACCACGCGCACATCGTGAGCAAAGTACTTGCCGCCAAATTGCGCACCCAGACCTAAGTCTTGCGCGGCTGCCAATAATTCTTGTTCAAGCTGAACATCGCGGAAAGCTTGCCCGTGCTCATTCCCCTCTGTCGGCAGGCCATCATAATATTTGGTGGAGGCCAGCTTGACGGTCTTGAGCGTGCTCTCAGCCGAGGTGCCGCCGATAACAAAAGCAATATGGTATGGCGGACAAGCAGCCGTCCCCAAGGTGCGCATTTTCTCAACCAGATAGTCTTTCAACTTACCCGGTGACAGCAGCGCCTTAGTTTCCTGATACAGATAGGTTTTGTTGGCTGAGCCGCCGCCTTTGGTGACGAACAGGAATTTGTAATCTTCGCCCTTGGTGCTGTATAGGTCGATTTGCGCGGGCAGGTTGGTGCCGGTGTTCACTTCCTTGTACATATCCAGCGCCGCGTTTTGCGAGTAGCGCAGGTTATCTTCAATGAAAGTGTTATACACGCCGCGCGACAGGGCTTCGGCATCGTTACCGCCAGTCCAGACGCGTTGACCTTTTTTGCCCTGGATAATGGCGGTGCCGGTATCCTGACAGGTCGGTAAAATTCCTTTGGCCGAAATTTCCGAGTTACGCAGGAATTGCAGGGCAACATATTTGTCATTTTCGCTGGCTTCGGGGTCATCCAAAATAGCGGCGACTTGCTTTTGGTGCGCGGGGCGGAGCAGGAATGAGGCGTCATGGAAAGCATGTTGGGCGAGGAGGGTCAGGGCTTCTGGCTCGACTTTCAGAATGTCGTGGCCTTCAAACTGTGCAACCGAGACATGATTATTACTGACAAGGTAATACTCAGTATCATCTTCCTTTAACGGGAAGGGATCCTGATAGTGGAACGGTTTGTTTGACATATTTTTCTCACATTCAACATCAGTTAGCGAAAGTGTTCGATAACAGAAACAATCGTTAGTGGAACCATTAGCGGAGCCAAGTCGATATTTTTTTAACTCTGACTTTGTTGATGATCTTACTATAGATTGTCAGCGCGAGGCGACGGCTCCAGCTTCTTTATAAAGGGTGGGTCTCATTTTCCACACTTATCGATGGTTCTGGCAGGATGTTGGTGGGACACTGGCCGACCGCCAGTATATAACACTGCAATAACAGGGCTTTTCACCGCTAAACTCTGCCTGTTGAATACGCGCTTTTGGGTTCAATTGCCCATTCTATCAATAAGGGTGTCTGTCACAAATTGGTCATAAAGCCATCGAGATAACGCCATCTTCAGAGCTTTATTGATACCAAACAACTCCCGCACTACCCAAAAGAGGTAGGGTTGCTGCTGCGGGACGGGCTATTTATTATCCTAATTATAACAATTGCTGTCATAGGGCCACTGCGCTCCGTCTTAATCCCCCCTCCCGCTGAATGACTCATTTTTTTTGAATTAATCGGATTCCATCCCTTTGGGGTGTTATCTATTTTCTGGAATGCAACCAAGTGGGAATCTTATGAAAGAGACCAATGAATCCCGGCTGTTTACGGCAGAAGTCACGCGCCGAAAACTGGTCCAAACCACTCTTATCGGCGGCCTCGCCGTGGCGACTGGGGCATTTTCGCTACCGTTTTCGCGCACGGCCCGCGCGGTTCAATCTGCTATAAACTCCGCTGCTATAAACCCCGCTAATGATGGCAAAGTCATATGGAGCGCTTGCACCGTTAACTGCGGTAGCCGCTGTCCATTACGCATGCATGTGGTTGATGATGAAATTAAATATGTTGAAACCGACAATACCGGTGACGACAATTTTGAAGGTTTGCACCAAGTGCGAGCTTGTTTACGTGGCCGCTCCATGCGCCGCCGGGTGTATAACCCTGATCGGTTGAAATACCCGATGAAACGCGTCGGCGCACGCGGGGAAGGCAAGTTCAAACGTATTTCATGGGATGAGGCTTTTGATACCCTCGCCGCCAGCATGAAAGACATCATCAAGGAATATGGAAACGAAGCCATCTATCTGAATTACGGCACAGGCACGCTGGGCGGCACCATGACCCGCTCGTGGCCGCCGGGTTCAACATTATTGGCTCGGTTGATGAATTGCTGTGGCGGCTACCTCAATCATTATGGCGACTACAGCACTGCACAAATTGCTGCTGGCCTGAATTACACCTATGGCGGCTGGGCCGACGGCAATAGCCCCTCAGATATTGAAAACAGCAAGCTGGTGGTGTTGTTTGGCAATAACCCCGGCGAAACCCGGATGAGCGGCGGTGGCGTGACTTATTATCTGGAGCAGGCAAGGGAGAAATCCAATGCCAAGATGATTGTGATTGATCCGCGTTATACCGATACCGCCGCCGGTCGTGAGGATGAATGGATCCCGCTGCGACCAGGGACGGATGCCGCACTCGCCTCTGCGCTGGCTTATGTGATGATCAGTGAGAATCTGGTGGATCAGCCGTTCCTCGATAAATATTGCGTTGGCTATGACGAGAAAACCTTGCCGGAAGGCGCGCCAAAAAATGGCCATTATAAAGCTTATATTTTAGGGCAAGGCGCAGATAAAACCGCCAAAACACCGCAATGGGCGGAGGTCATCACCGGTATTCCGGCGGCGAAAATTATTAAATTGGGGCGCGAAATCGGCTCGGTCAAGCCCGCTTATATCGCGCAAGGTTGGGGCCCACAGCGCCATGCCAATGGTGAAACGGCCAGCCGGGCCATTGCCATGCTGGCGATCCTGACGGGCAACCTGGGGGTCAATGGCGGTAATTCAGGTGCGCGTGAGGGTTCCTATAGCTTGCCGTTTGTCCGTATGCCGACTTTGGAAAACCCGGTTAAAACCAGTATTTCAATGTTCTTGTGGACTGATGCCATTGAGCGCGGCCCAGAAATGACCGCCAC
This sequence comes from Yersinia thracica, assembly GCF_902170565.1. Classification (GTDB taxonomy): domain Bacteria; phylum Pseudomonadota; class Gammaproteobacteria; order Enterobacterales; family Enterobacteriaceae; genus Yersinia; species Yersinia thracica. The sequence goes on along the minus strand of NZ_CABHXX010000005.1, from coordinate 35,453 downwards.
CCGCGACGGGGTACGAGGCAAAGATAAACTGGACGTACCAATCAAGTTCATCTGGAACTACGCCAGTAATTGCCTGATTAATCAGCATGCTGAAATCAACCGCACCCATGACATTCTGCAAGATGATAAAAAATGCGAAATGATTGTGGTCATTGATAACCACATGACTTCGTCAGCCCAATATGCCGATATTATCCTACCAGACTGCACGGCCTCTGAGCAGATGGATTTCTGTCTGGATGCTTCCAGCGGCAATATGGCCTATGTGATTTTTGCCGATCAGGCCATCAAACCGCGCTTTGAATGCAAAAACATCTATGAAATGACCAGTGAGCTGGCAAAACGCATGGGGGTCGAGCAGCAATTTACTGAAGGACGCACGCAGGAGGGTTGGTTACGCCATCTTTATCAGCAATCACAACAGGCTATTCCTGAGTTGCCTTCATTTGAGGAATTCCGCGAGCAGGGCATTTTTAAAAAGCGCGATCCAGCAGGGCATCATGTTGCCTATAAAGCATTCCGTGCCGATCCTTTAGCTAATCCGTTAACCACCCCATCGGGCAAAATCGAAATTTACTCTGCTGAATTGGCACAAATTGCCGCCACTTGGGAGTTACAGCCGGACGATATTATTGATCCATTGCCAGTGTATGCCGCGGGTTTCGAGAGTTTTGACGACCCGTTAAACCAGAAATATCCATTGCAACTCACCGGCTTCCATTACAAAGCCAGAACTCACTCGACTTATGGCAACGTCGATGTACTGAAAGCTTCCTGCCGCCAGGAAATGTGGATTAACCCGCTAGATGCCAGAGAACGCGACATCAAAAATGGCGATATCGTGCGGATCTTCAATGGCCGTGGTGAAGTCCATATTGATGCAAAAGTCACGCCGCGCATGATGCCAGGTGTGGTGGCGCTGGGGGAGGGGGCGTGGTACAGCCCGGATGAAAACCGCATCGACAGGGCCGGCAGTATTAACGTATTGACCACACAGCGCCCCTCTCCGTTGGCGAAAGGGAACCCATCCCATACCAACCTCGTTCAAGTAACCAAGGCTTAAGGAGCTAACTGATGACGCAATATGGTTTTTACATCGACTCCAGCCGCTGCACGGGGTGCAAAACTTGCGAACTGGCTTGCAAGGATTTCAAAAACTTATCAACGGATGTCAGTTTCCGGCGCATTTACGAATATGCCGGAGGTGACTGGCAGCAGGATAACGGTGCATGGCATCAGAATGTGTTTGCTTACTATCTCTCTATCGCCTGCAACCACTGTAGTGACCCCGCCTGTACCAAAGTGTGCCCGAGTGGCGCGATGCATAAGCGCGATGATGGTTTTGTGGTGGTGAACGAGGATATTTGTATTGGTTGCCGCTACTGCCACATGGCTTGCCCGTACGGCGCACCGCAATATGACGAAGCAAAAGGGCATATGACCAAGTGTGACGGTTGCTATGAGCGCGTGGCAGCAGGTAAAAAGCCGATTTGTGTCGATTCCTGTCCATTGCGGGCGCTGGATATGGCCCCTATCGATGAATTGCGAGAGAAATATGGTGAGTTAGCCGAAGTCGCGCCACTGCCAGCTGCGCATTTTACCTTACCGAATATTGTCGTGAAACCAAATGCCAACAGCCGCCCGGTCAGAGATACCACCGGTCATCTGGCAAATCCGAAGGAGGTATAACATGGGTATGGGATGGCATGAATGGCCACTAATGGTCTTTACGGTACTGGGGCAGTGCGTGGTCGGGGGCTTTATTGTCCTGGGGCTGGCGCTGCTATTTGGCGGTTTGAGCCGCGGGCAGCAACAGCGGGTTTACCGCAGTATGTTTGTCTTGTGGGTGCTAATGGCGCTGGCCTTTATCGCCTCGACGCTGCACCTTGGCTCGCCGATGCGGGCATTCAACTCATTAAATCGCGTCGGAGAATCAGCACTGAGCAATGAGATAGCGGCCGGTTCGCTGTTCTTTGCCGTAGCGGGTTTTTACTGGTTGCTGGCAGTATTAGATAAGATGCCCGCCGTGCTGGGTAAGATCTGGCTAGTGGTGGCGATGATGCTGGGCGTGATATTTGTTTATGCCATGTGCCGGGTCTACTCCATTGATACGGTTCCGACGTGGGATAATCTTTATACTCCGTTGAGTTTTGTGCTGACCGTCTTTATCGGCGGGCCGATTTTGGGTTATTTGCTGCTGCAATTGGCTGATATTCATGGGCGAGCCATGCTGCAATTGCCGATGATCAGTGTATTGGCGCTGATTATCAGTATCGCCAGTGTCATTATGCAGGCGGCGAGTTTGCCGCTGATTTACAGTTCAGTACAGCAAGCTTTCGAGCTTATTCCTCTTTACGGCACCTTGATGGTTTGGCGCTTGGTGTTGTTGGTATTGGGGTTGGGATGCTGGATTTGCCCGTTAATCCGAGGTCGCACCCCCATGACTCTCGGGATGATTTTTGCCATGTTATTAATTATTATTGCTGAATTGATTGGCCGTGGCGTGTTTTATGGGCTGCATATGACGGTGGGAATGACATGATTTATCAGCATATTGAGCTGACGGGGCGAGTCTTGGGCATACTGTTTTATTGTGAGCCAGATAGCCCAGAATGCAGTGATATTGTGGCGCAATTGAGCAATGGTTCATGGGCCGCACAGTGGCCTTATGGTTCTGAAGATCAATTGCTGCCAATTGCAGCTTTGCTGGCGCAATTGGCGGGTGAAGAAACACGGGAAGAAGCCTGGCAGCGGCTGTTTATTGGCCCTTATGCTTTGCCCGCGCCGCCTTGGGGTTCCGTCTATCTCGATAAAGAAATTGTGTTATTTGGCGACTCCACCCTAAAACTGCGTAACTGGATGGCGCAGAAGCACGTAGAAGTCACATTGGAGCAGGGGGAACCGGAAGATCAGTTCGGTCTAATGCTCATGATGACCGCCTGGCTGGCAGAACACCAACCCGCCGATTTACCCGAGTTACTGGCAGATCATTTACTGCCATGGGGGTATCGTTATTTGGCGTTGCAGCAATCAGTTGCCGGGCATCCGTTTTATCAAGGGTTGGCAGAACTGGCAACTTTGACACTTACCCATTGGCAACATGAATTGCAGGTAACTCCAGCAGTGGTTGAGATATATCACTGAAGCACATAATCTCTTTAAACCCATCTTCATGATGGGTTCAGACTGCTGACCAACCCCAATGACTCGATCTCTTGTGGTGAGGATGGGCAGAAGAGTAAAGCGTCCGCGCCAGGGATGGCGCGGCTCGAGCCTACATGGATGTATTGACGGCGTCTTTACGATCTGCCTGTTTTCACCGCTGCGGGCACTTTGTCAATAACCTCATGGGTTTTTCTTATTAAAAACGCCTTTCTCAATAGTTTTCTTTATTATTTTAGTTAGTACCGACCCATTGGTGACCAACAGCTACCTTTCTTGCTCTCACTCTGCACTCAGGTATTATTGCTGTTGAGAATTATCCTTGGGCGGGCTTTCTGCTGGCTCCTGTTCTGCTTCAGATTGATCGGGCGGCGGCATAATGTCGTGGATCAATTGTTCATCAAAACTGGGATTGAGTGCCGGGGACAATGGGGAACTGACCAAGCTGTCGGGTATTGCCATATGCGGCACCGGAGCATCGTTAACAAATTCGTCTTGATCCTGTTTAATCGTTCGGCTGAATGCTATCAGACTTAAACCGCACAGTGAGAAGAACGCATACAGAATATTGCCTCCCAGAGGTGCAATCAACGCCCCCACAGCAAGGGGGCCGATACTGGCGCCTACCCCGAATGACATCAGTAAACACGCAGCTAAAGAAACTCGCCGTTCTGGGGCAATCAGGTCATTGGCTAACGCAACGACCAACGGATAAAGTGTGAACTGCAACATACTGACGATGAAGCCTAAACCCAATAAAAAATGAAACGAGATATGGGGCACCAGCGCCAGCGGCAGCGCAGTTAATGCTAGCAATAATGCGTTAATACGGAGCAATAGTGTGCGGTTATAGCGGTCGGACAACCAACTGAGCGGGAGCTGAGCAACCAATCCGGCAAAAATAGATAACGCCATAAACAAGCCAGTTTCTTGCGTTGAAAGCGACTGTAAACTGGCATAGACCGGTGCCAGGCCATAAAACGAGCCGACAATCATACCAATGACTAATGTTGAAGCCAGTATTTTGGGGATCGAGCGGATAAAGAATTTCAGCTCCATGGGCGCTGGTGACATCTGCTGGGCATTACTGCGAGTCGTCAGTGCGACCGGTACCAGACAGAGAGCAAAGAACAAAGCAATAATCATGAGTGTGCTTAAACCCAATTCAGGTTGAAGCATTAATACCACCTGACCTAATGCCATCCCAGCATAGGTTGCCGCCATATAAAAGCCAAATACGGTACCGCGCTGATTGGACTCGGCCTGATCATTAAGCCAGCTTTCCAGTACCATAAACTGGCACATCATGCACAGGCCAATAATCAAGCGTAGAACCACCCAGGCAGGGATGTATTCGGTAAGCCCATGGCTCAATACCGCAGCCGTAATAATACCGGCACAGGCCACATAGGCGCGAATATGGCCCACCCGAGCAATCAGGAAGTGGCCTACCTTGCCTCCGATAACCAAACCAATATAGTTTGCGGCGATAATTGCCCCGATCAATGCACCTGAGACATGTATGGCAGTCAACCGTAACGAGATATAGGTGGTCAATAAACCTGAGCCTAATAACATCAACACGGTTGCGCTATAGAGGGGGAAGAAGGCGTTAAGAATTTTTTTCACTGCCACGTCCTTAGTTCATCATATCCGGATAAATCACCGGTATCACTGATTGCCAGCCGCATCTTCTTTATTTTGATACTAACAGCTGAGTCTCTGAGGTAAAGCTTTGTAAGAAAAAGCGCTTTTTTTCATTGCACCCTGCGAAGCGTTTCGCATAACTGACAGTGGTTGCCGTTACGGGCTAAAGAAGTGCTACTATCAGCGCCAGAAGATTTGATTAGAGTAAGGGGCAACAATGAGCGAGAAACAATTACGTCAGCTCAGTACTGCAATTGGCCGTAAGTTAAAGGCCCGTGGTGCTTGGGTGACTTGTGCTGAGTCCTGTACTGGCGGCTGGGTCGCCAAAGCCCTGACGGATATCGCGGGCAGTTCAGCCTATTTTGATCGTGGCTTTGTCACGTACAGCAATGCGGCAAAGCATGATTTACTGGGTGTAAAAGAAAGCACATTGGCACAATACGGTGCTGTCAGTGAAGCTGTTGTCCAGGAAATGGCGCAGGGCGCATTGCACGCAGCTAGTGCGGACTTCTCAGTATCGATCAGCGGGGTTGCCGGGCCTGATGGCGGCACAGCAGAGAAGCCAGTAGGTACCGTGTGGTTTGCTTTTGCTACGCGTGACGGTCAGATCAGTGCTACAAAACAAATTTTTCCCGGTGATCGTGACGAGGTCAGGCTGCAAGCAGCTGTTTTCGCACTACAAACACTATTAGATGATTTTCTGCAAAATTAGTCTTGATACTGTATGATTGTACAGTATAATTAGTGGTAATTTCCTGCACAAAACAACATTCAGTGGTGATGATAGGGGCAATCCTGCATCCCAGAGAGGGAGTAAAAATGGCTATTGATGAGAATAAACAAAAGGCGTTAGCAGCAGCACTGGGCCAAATTGAAAAACAATTCGGCAAAGGCTCAATCATGCGCCTTGGCGAAGACCGCTCAATGGATGTTGAAACCATCTCTACCGGTTCACTTTCTCTTGATATCGCATTGGGGGCTGGTGGCCTACCGATGGGGCGTATTGTTGAGATTTATGGCCCAGAGTCATCAGGTAAAACAACACTGACTTTACAGGTTATTGCTTCCGCGCAGCGTGAAGGTAAAACCTGCGCATTTATCGATGCTGAGCATGCACTTGATCCGATTTATGCCAAAAAATTAGGTGTAGATATTGATAACTTACTGTGTTCTCAACCAGATACGGGTGAGCAAGCTCTGGAAATCTGTGATGCATTGACTCGCTCCGGCGCGGTTGATGTCATTATTGTTGACTCCGTAGCCGCACTTACACCAAAAGCTGAAATCGAAGGCGAAATCGGTGATTCTCACATGGGCCTCGCGGCACGAATGATGAGCCAGGCGATGCGTAAGTTGGCCGGTAACCTGAAGAACGCTAATACCTTATTGATCTTTATTAACCAGATCCGTATGAAAATCGGCGTTATGTTTGGCAACCCAGAAACCACGACGGGTGGCAATGCCCTTAAGTTTTATGCCTCCGTGCGTTTGGACATCCGCCGTATTGGTGCAGTAAAAGACGGTGATGTGGTTGTGGGTAGTGAGACTCGCGTTAAAGTGGTGAAAAACAAAATCGCAGCACCATTTAAACAAGCTGAATTCCAGATCCTGTACGGTGAAGGAATCAATATCAACGGCGAATTGGTTGATTTGGGTGTTAAACACAAACTGATTGAGAAAGCTGGTGCATGGTATAGCTATAACGGTGACAAGATTGGTCAGGGTAAAGCGAATGCCAGTAACTACTTAAAAGAAAACCCAGCGGTTGCCGCTGAGTTGGATAAGAAATTGCGTGAAATGCTTCTCAATGGTGGTAATGGCGAACAACCTGTAGCCACAGCAGCACTTGCTGATGAAGCCGATGAAACCAGCGAAGAGTTTTAATTTATAAGGCTATCGGCCTGGTTAGTAAATTAAGTATTTAATATGCGGCTCACCTAATACGTGGGCCGTTTTAGTAAATGATGTATCCGTTTTAGCCACCCCTGATGTGCGCGACAATCTCAATTTATGTTCATACCCAACATAATCGAAGTGGAAGCAAGTCTACAAACGAATGAATATTGCAGTCAGTAACTAGGGTGGCAACTTCTATAGATAATTAGCGTTGGGACTAAACTGAATAAGCTTGTAGCCGTGAGGCCATAGATGGGCCGAGTAATAAGTGTCGCTAACACTGCTGTGGCCCAAGTAAAAAGGATATTTATGAATGACCTACTAAGCCGTGCCATGAGGCTCCTCTCCCAACGTGACCATAGTGAATCTGAATTGCGTCGCAAGCTTGCCGCACAACCATTTTCGGCAAAAGGAAATTGGGGGAAACGCACTGGTAGTGGGGATTGCGAACCTGCCGCAGAGATTGATCCGAAAGTTATTGAGCAAATTGTTGCTTATTGCTACCAACATAATTGGTTAGATGATTCCCGCTTTGCGACCAGTTACATTAATAGCCGCAGTCGTAAAGGATATGGCGCACAGCGTATCCGCTCGGAATTGATGCAAAAAGGTGTTGATAAAGAACTTATTCAGGTTGCTTTTGAAATTAGTGAAATAGATTGGTGCTTACTTGCCAAAGAGATCGCGCAGCGTAAATTTAGTGAAGTTTTACCTGTTGAATGGAAAGAAAAAGCTAAGGTTCAGCGCTATCTGCTCTATCGTGGTTTCCTCCAGGAGGAAATTCAGTCGATTTACAATGATTTTGTCGAATGAATGCACACAGGATTTTACTTCCCCTTGAAGAAAATTTATCTTAGTCCCACTTTTTGTTCGTGAGCTTACCCTTTGTGTTGCTATTTAAAGTAACGCAATCCGCTCGCGGACTATTCTTTTAGCTTGTTTCTGGGGCAATTATGAGCAAGAGCACCGCTGAGATTCGTCAAGCGTTTCTCGATTTCTTTCATAGCAAGGGACATCAGGTTGTATCAAGCAGCTCTTTGGTCCCTAATAATGACCCTACGCTGTTGTTTACCAATGCCGGGATGAACCAGTTTAAGGATGTTTTCTTAGGTTTGGATAAACGGGCATACTCCCGTGCGACAACCTCTCAGCGCTGTGTGCGAGCAGGTGGTAAGCATAATGACCTTGAAAACGTAGGTTATACCGCGCGTCATCATACATTCTTTGAAATGTTAGGTAACTTCAGCTTCGGCGATTACTTCAAACATGATGCCATCAGTTTCGCTTGGGAATTATTAACTGGCGAACAGTGGTTTAATTTACCAAAAGAGAAACTGTGGGTAACCGTTTACGAAACCGACGACGAAGCCTATGAAATCTGGGCCAATGACATCGGGATCCCGCGTGAGCGTATTATCCGTATTGGTGATAACAAAGGTAGTGCATTTGCATCAGATAACTTCTGGCAAATGGGTGATACTGGTCCTTGCGGTCCATGCACAGAGATTTTCTTTGACCATGGTGACCACATTTGGGGTGGCCCGCCTGGATCGGCTGAAGAAGACGGTGATCGTTATATTGAGATCTGGAATATTGTCTTCATGCAGTTCAACCGTCAGTCTGATGGTACGATGTTGCCATTGCCTAAGCCATCGGTTGATACCGGTATGGGGCTTGAGCGTATTGCTGCGGTATTACAACATGTTAACTCGAACTACGAGATTGATCTGTTCCGAGATTTAATTAAAGCAGTAGCGGAAGTTACTGGTGCGACTGACCTTTCTAGCAAGTCGCTGCGAGTTATTGCTGACCATATCCGCTCTTGCGCTTTCCTTATTTCTGATGGTGTTATTCCGTCGAATGAAAACCGTGGTTATGTACTGCGCCGTATCATTCGTCGAGCTATCCGCCATGGCAACATGCTGGGCGCGAAAGAGACTTTCTTCTACAAACTGGTTGCTCCGCTGATTGCTGTAATGGGTTCTGCTGCTGCTGAATTGAAGCAACAGCAGGCGATGGTTGAGCAGGTTCTGAAAACCGAAGAAGAACAGTTTGCGCGGACATTAGAGCGCGGCTTAGCTCTGTTGGATGAAGAACTTGGTAAATTGACCGGTGATACTCTCGATGGCGAGACTGCTTTCCGCCTGTACGACACCTACGGCTTCCCGGTTGATTTAACCGCAGATGTCTGCCGTGAACGTAATCTGAAAGTGGATGAAGCCGGTTTTGAACAAGCAATGGAAGCCCAGCGTCGCCGTGCTCGTGAATCCAGTGGTTTTGGTGCCGATTATAACAGTTTGATTCGTGTCGATAGCGCAAGCGAGTTCTCTGGCTATGACCATGTTCAGCAGCAGTCAACTGTGACCGCGTTGTTCCGCAATGGCGAAGCTGTTGATGAGATTCATGAAGGTGAAGAGGCTGTTGTTGTCCTGAATCAAACCCCATTCTACGGTGAGTCTGGCGGCCAGGTTGGTGATAAAGGCGAACTGAAAAATGCGACTGCAACTTTTGCTGTGGCTGACACTCAGAAATATGGTCAGGCTATCGGTCATTTAGGGCAGTTAACTCATGGAACATTGCGAGTTAATCACAGCATTGATGCTCGGGTGGATGTTGCGCGGCGTAACCGTATTCGTTTGAACCATTCTGCAACTCATTTACTGCATGCAGCATTACGCAAAACTCTGGGCGAGCACGTTGCTCAAAAAGGCTCATTAGTTAATGATAAATACCTGCGTTTCGATTTCTCGCATTTTGAAGCAATGAAACCGGAACAGATTCGTCTGGTAGAGGATATCGTTAACGAGCAAATTCGCCGTAATATGCCAGTCCAAACCGAAGTGATGGAGTTGGATGCGGCGAAAGAAAAAGGCGCGATGGCTCTGTTCGGCGAGAAGTATGATGACCAGGTGAGAGTTTTGACCATGGGGGATTTCTCAACCGAGCTATGTGGCGGTCTTCATGCTAGCCGTACCGGTGATATCGGTTTGTTCCGTATTTTGTCTGAATCAGGGACTGCCGCGGGAATTCGCCGTATTGAAGCTGTCACTGGCGAGGGTGCTATTGCGCTACTGCACCAGCAGAGTGACCTGCTTTCGGATGTTGCTCATTTGGTTAAAGGCGATACCCATAATCTGGCCGATAAAGTTCGTGCGGTGCTGGATCGCAGTAAAATGCTCGAGCGTGAACTCCAGCAATTGAAAGATCAGCAAGCTGCTCAGGAAAGTGCTTCATTATCGTCTAGTGCGAAATTGATCAATGGTGTGAAACTTTTAGTTAGCCAGTTGGATAATGTTGAGCCAAAAATGTTGCGTACCATGGTTGATGATCTTAAAAATCAACTGGGTTCTGCAATTATTGTGCTGGCAACGACCGCAGATGATAAGGTCAGCCTAATCGTTGGTGTAACCAAAGATCTCACCGGTAAAGTAAAAGCGGGTGAGTTAATCGCCGATATTGCCCAGCAGGTCGGCGGTAAAGGCGGTGGGCGCCCTGATATGGCTCAGGCAGGTGGTACCGATGTGCAAGCATTGCCATCAGCATTAGCCAGTGTTGAAGCATGGGTAGCATCCCGACTATAAGTCAGTAAATCAATACGCCATATCTGTATGTTGGGTATGGCGTTTTTCAATTTTCCTGTCATAGTTCGAAAACAAAGTTAAACGCAAAGTTGTTTGCTTCAGCTAAACTTGTATTAGTTAGAGACTTGACCAAGCTACTTACATTTTATGTGAATGTGATAGCTTACGTTTTCACGGTGTATGATGGATAATGGCGGGGAAACTGAGAGACCCGACTCTTTTAATTTTTCAAGGAGCAAAGAATGCTTATTCTGACTCGTCGAGTTGGTGAAACACTCATGATTGGCGATGAGGTTACGGTTACTGTATTAGGGGTTAAAGGCAACCAAGTCCGTATTGGTGTAAATGCTCCGAAAGAGGTTTCTGTTCACCGTGAAGAAATCTACCAGCGTATCCAAGCAGAAAAGTCCCAACCGACGACTTACTGATTATGAAGAAGCGTCTCGTGTTACACGAGGCGCTACTGCTGTTTATTTCCCCCTCATTTCGCTCTTCATTCCCTTTTTGTGTTCTTATTTCTGTAATAATTATCTGCTCACGATTAATTTAATGGGGTGATCAGGATAATTTCTTTTTTCTCACTCTCTGGCTACACCACAATAAACTCTATCATCCCTGTTGATAAAACACTCTTTTTGACGTGAAACTGCCCATGTTGTGTGTGAATTGTGCAAATGAACGTGAGTTAGGAAAAATTGTTTGACTTATAAGTGCGGGAAAGTAATATGTGCGCCACGCAGTGCCGATGAGCTTCTTCAAAAGCAAGTTAGGCACAATTCGAAAGAAGCGTATGGTGAGGTGGCCGAGAGGCTGAAGGCGCTCCCCTGCTAAGGGAGTATACGGTCAAAAGCTGTATCGAGGGTTCGAATCCCTCCCTCACCGCCATTTACTATGCACCCATAGCTCAGCTGGATAGAGTACTCGGCTACGAACCGAGCGGTCGGAAGTTCGAATCTTCCTGGGTGCACCATATTTTGCAGTATGGTGAAATAGTCAAATGAACATCAGGTAGTGTCAAAGAATTAATTGCACCCATAGCTCAGCTGGATAGAGTACTCGGCTACGAACCGAGCGGTCGGAAGTTCGAATCTTCCTGGGTGCACCATATTAAGAAACCTCGCTACGGCGGGGTTTTCTGCTATTGGATGCCAGAAAGGCATAGAACCGAGCGGTCGGAAGTTCGAGCCGAGCGAAGCGAGACAACGTTGCTTTAGCAACGGCCCGCAGGGCGAGGCGTAAGCCGAGTCATCTTCCTGGGTGCACCATATTAAGAAACCTCGCTACGGCGGGTTTTTCTGCTTTTTAGGCCTTACGCCGCACTGCCATTTGAATGTTTTCAGCCTCTTATCTTTCTATACTTCTCACTCATTGATTTTTACTATGCGTTATAGCGCTATTTCCTATTGAGGCTGGTGTTTTTTGATTAAATTCAATTGATTATACAGTGAGCGACAATTTAGTTAGTTTGCGATAAAGTAGCTTTTCATTTTTTCCCTGGTCGTGGGGTCACGATGTACGATCGCTATGAAGGCCTGATTTTTGATATGGATGGCACCATCCTGGATACTGAGCCCACGCATCGTCAGGCATGGCGGCAAGTGCTGACGCCTTATGGTATGGCTTTTGACGAACAGGCCTTGGTCGCTTTAAATGGCGCGCCAACGTGGCAAATTGCTAGCGTAATTATTGCTAATCATCAATCGGATCTGGATCCTCATTTGTTGGCTGCTGAGAAAACTGCACTGTTTAAATCACTGCTGATGGATAATGTGAAGCCTCTGCCGCTCATAGACGTGGTTAAAGCCTATCATGGGCGTAAACCTATGGCTGTTGGCACTGGAAGCGAACGCGCCATGGCTGAGCTGCTTTTACGCCACTTAGGCTTGCGTGACTATTTTGATGTCATTGTCGGTGCCGATGATGTTACTCAACATAAGCCAGCGCCTGAGACATTCTTGCGCTGCGCGCAGTTACTCGGTGTGCCTGCACAGAAGTGTGTGGTCTTTGAAGATGCTGATTTTGGTGTTGAGGCGGCAAAAAGAGCCAATATGGCAATAGTTGATGTGCGTCTACTGTGAGTAGTACGCTAGCTATTGTTTCATTATTTGGGAGTAGCTTTCTTAGCGCAACGCTCTTACCGGGAAATTCGGAAATTCTGTTAGTCACCCTCTTAACGGCAGGGAGTGCGCCAGCCATGATGCTGGTGTTGTCTGCGACCGTCGGGAATACCCTTGGGGGGCTAACTAATGTTGTTATAGGCCGCTTATTACCGGAACTAAAGCCACAGCGCGGGATGAGTACAGCTCTTGGCTGGCTTCAACGTTTTGGCCCGGCAGCTTTATTATTGAGCTGGCTACCGGTGGTGGGCGATTTGATGTGTGTGTTGGCAGGCTGGTTGCGTATGCCTTGGGGTCTTGTGGCTTTTTTTCTGTGTCTGGGAAAAGCATTGCGTTATATCGTGTTAACGATAGTTACGTTACAAGGAATTGCCTGGTGGCAGTAAAGAGTGTGACAAACTTACATAGTCACATCTATGCAGTTTCAGTATGCTGGCGAGTTATGGTTTTCAAGAGCGGGAGGTCGATTTGATCCCGGATGTATCACACGCGCTAACTTGGCTGGAAGCGCACCCTAAAGCCCTGAAAGGTATCCGTCGTGGTATCGAGCGGGAAACATTGAGAGTGACTGCCGATGGCCAATTAGCCTCGACAGGCCATCCAGAGTCATTGGGTGCCGCATTAACACATCAGTGGGTTACCACCGACTTTGCTGAGGCATTGCTGGAGTTTATTACACCAGTAGATGGCGATATTGACCATTTGCTGGCTTTTTTGCGCGATATCCATCGCTATACCGCCCGTAAGCTGGGTGATGAGCGCATGTGGCCACTGAGCATGCCTTGCTTTATTGGCGCAGAGCAGGATATTGAGCTGGCTAAATATGGTTCTTCTAATATTGGCCGTTTCAAGACACTTTACCGTGAGGGTTTGAAAAATCGTTATGGTGCTTTGATGCAGACGATTTCAGGTGTGCACTATAATTTCTCTTTGCCGCTAGAGTTTTGGCAGGCATGGGCGGGTGTTACCGATGAAAAAAGTGGCAAGGAAGAAATTTCAGCTGGATATTTCCGCCTGATCCGCAATTATTATCGTTTTGGCTGGGTTATCCCTTATCTGTTTGGTGCTTCACCGGCCATTTGCGCGTCATTCCTGCAAGGGCGTGAAACTGCATTGCCGTTTGAACGCAATGATAAAGGAATGTGTTATCTGCCTTATGCCACCTCATTACGCTTGAGTGACTTGGGTTATACCAATAAATCACAGAGTAATTTGGGTATTACGTTTAATGACCTGCATACCTATGTTGCTGGGCTGAAGCGCGCAATTAAAACGCCATCAGAAGAATATGCAGCATTGGGACTAAAAGACGGTGAGCGTCATCTGCAACTGAACACCAATGTGTTACAGATTGAAAATGAACTCTATGCCCCGATTCGGCCTAAGCGAGTGACTCGTGCTGGCGAATCCCCTTCTGATGCTTTGTTGCGCGGTGGGATTGAATATATTGAAGTTCGCTCTTTGGACATTAACCCATTCTCACCCATTGGTGTTGATGCGGTACAAGCGCGCTTCCTCGATTTATTCTTGATTTGGTGTGTGTTGGCTGATGCGCCTGAAATGAGCAGTGACGAATTACTGTGTACCCGGAAAAACTGGAATCGGGTCATTTTGGAAGGGCGTAAACCCGGTCAGACTATCGGTATGGGCTGTAATGATACCCGTGAACCGCTAGAAAAAGTGGGTAAAGATCTGTTTGCGGACTTGCGCCGTGTTGCCGAAGTATTGGATGGTAAAGATAGCACTGAATATCAACAGGTTTGTGACGAACTTGTCGCGTTCTTTGATGATCCGAGTTTGACGTTCTCAGCGCGTATTTTGCAAGCAATGAAAGAAGGTGGTATTGGGGGTGTTGGTCTTGAGTTAGCAGAACGCTACCGAGAAATGCTGCAAACTGAACCTTTAGAATTGCTCACTGAAGAGCAATTATCTGAAGAGGGCGCAGCCTCTTGGGTGCGTCAACGTGAGCTGGAACTCAAAGATAAGCTAAGCTTTGAAGAGTATTTGGTACTTCACGGCGGCCAATAAAAAAGAAAAGGCCACATTGCTGTGGCCAAATTAACATCTCTGATAACAGGGATGATGATAACAAATGCGCGTCTTTCACCTATTAAGACGCGCGGGATAGAAAAAAGTTTCACAGGTTGCGAAAAAAGATCGAATAAAAATTATTTTTTTATGAGGAGGTGACTAAATGCCATTATTGGATAGCTTTACCGTAGACCATACCATCATGAATGCACCGGCTGTGCGTGTTGCTAAGACGATGAAAACTCCTCATGGTGACGAGATAACTGTATTTGATTTACGCTTCTGTAAACCCAATAAAGAAGTGTTGCCAGAGAAAGGAATCCATACGCTGGAGCACCTATTTGCTGGTTTTATGCGTAACCATCTCAATGGTAATGGTGTTGAGATTATTGATATCTCGCCAATGGGGTGCCGTACCGGTTTCTATATGAGCTTGATTGGTACTCCAGATGAGCAACGTGTTGCTGATGCCTGGAAAGCCGCTATGGCTGATGTACTGAACGTCACCGACCAGCGAAAAATTCCTGAGCTGAACGAATATCAGTGTGGCACTTACCATATGCATTCGCTGGAAGAAGCGCAGGAGATTGCCCAACACATTCTTGATAATGATGTGGGTATCAACGACAGTGAGAAGCTGGCTCTGTCGGAAAAGAAACTAGCTGAATTACATATCTAGTTCTTGAACGGTAAATGTAAAAAAGACGCTGCAAAAGGCGTCTTTTTTATTTCCTTTGATATCACCGAGCAGTGGAATTACCCAACATGGTTATCTGGTAGGATAGGTGTCACTCGCACCCGCTTAATCATGTTTTCTTGTACATCCAGCACATCAATCAGATAATTTCCAACACGAATCTGAGTATTTATCTGGGGGATATCCTCCAACTCCTCCAATAACATGCCATTGATAGTGCGGGCATCAACAGGGAGTGACCAGTTGAATGCTTTATTCAGTTCACGCACATTGGCGCTACCATCAATCAGCACTGAGCCATCACTTTGCGGATTAACCTCTTCTGCCAGGCTAGGAGACATGGATGTGGTAAAATCACCGACGATCTCTTCCAGAATATCCTCAACTGTGACCAACCCTTGAATATCACCGTACTCGTCGACGATCATGCCGACTTTCTCTTTATTACGTTGAAATTTCACCAGTTGCACATTCAATGGCGTGCCTTCAGGAATAAAGTAGATTTCATCGGCCGCTCGTAGCAAATTCTCTTTATTGAACTCTTTTTTCTCGGTCATCAGCCGATAGGCTTCCCGCACCCGCAGCATACCGATAGCATCATCCAATGATTGGCGATACAACACAATGCGGCCATGGGGCGAATGAGTAAGCTGCCGCATGATTGATTTCCAATCATCATTAATATCAATACCTACCACTTCATTACGCGGCACCATAATATCGCCGACAGTGACCTTCTCCAGATCCAGCACCGATATCAACATATCTTGATTACGACGAGAGATTTGTGAGTGTGATTCATTCACAATACTACGCAATTCATCCTGACTGACGGCATCACTGCGGTGTACATTTCCGCGAATACCACACAGACGCATCAACCCGCGGGTGATGGTATTAAGTAACCACACCAGCGGTAGCATGATTTTTTGTAATGGAGCCAGTAAAACACTGCTGGGGAATGCAACGCGCTCAGGATAAAGGGCGGCGATAGTTTTCGGCATGACTTCAGCAAAAATTAGGACCACAAAAGTTAATACGCCAGTGGCGATAGCAACCCCGGCATTGCCATAGAGCCGGATGCCAACAATTGTTGCCAGTGCTGAGGCCAGAATATTGACCAGATTATTGCCGATTAAGACTAAACTTATCAGGCGGTCAGGGCGGCGCAGCAGCTTTTCAACCCGCCGCGCGGCACGGTTACCCTGTTTGGACAAGTGACGTAATCGGTAGCGATTAAGTGTCATCATGCCGGTTTCGGAGGCAGAAAAATAAGCCGAAACCACGACCATAATGACCAGAATGATGATCAGCGTGCTAGTGGAAACATGATCCAACACAGTGTTCCTTAATGATGTGAAGGCCCTGCTAGTTCAGTTCAACAGGGTCGTGTGCGGATGGTTACGGCTAAGAGATCATAATTTCCTGTAGTAAGCGGCTGCCAAAATAGGCCAAAGTTAGCAAAAATGCGCCCACAAAACTGAACCAAATCACTCTACGCCCGCGCCAACCTTCATGGTAATGGCCCCACAATAAGACAATATAGACAAACCAAGCCATGATCGATAAAACCGCTTTATGGACGTTTTCTTTACTGAATATATCATCCATATAAAGCAGGCCAGTACACAGCGTTAGGGTCAGTAAGACCACTCCAATTTGGGTGATATGAAACATTTTACGTTCAATGCTCATCAAGGGCGGCATATCAGCATTAAAGGTGACTTTCTTATTTTTTAACTGGTAATCGAGCCAAGCTAATTGCAGGGCATACAGTGCTGCGATGATAAGTGTTGCATAGGCAAAGAGGGCTAGCCCAATGTGGACAAAAATGGCAGGGCTGGTTTCCAAATGGGTAATAAATTCACCCGGCAATAAGCTGGCAAGTGCCAGATTAATCATGGCAAAGCTGTAGACAATCGGTAATAAGAACCAACCGCGGCCCTGTGAGGCGACGATAGTCATAATAGTGCAGATCATCAGCCCGACAATGGAGCCGATATTCAATAAAGTCAGGTTTTGACCGCCACCGACATCAAAAATCTGATGCTTCAGAGCAATAGCATGGCACACTAGCGCCACGACGGCAGAAATCAGCGCCAGGCGCCGGTAAGCACTATTTTTCTGCACCAGACTTGGGACAATCAAGCCCAGGCTGAGCGAGTAAGCGATCAAAGCCAAAATGGAGAACACGGGCATAGCGGTATATGGGCATCGGCTAAGTGAATTAGATAGCCAGTATAGCGTTGAGAGCGTTCCTCTCCAACCGTTCTCCGATGTGAGGGCAGAGATCGTTTAAGCTTCGTGTTATAATCCCCCCATTGTGTCGCCAGAGCGGCCTGTTTCCACGTTGAGTATGAGACAATGTTTGAGAACTTAACTGATCGATTGTCGCGCACACTGCGCAATATCAGCGGCCGTGGCCGGCTGACAGAAGAAAATATTAAAGAAACGCTACGTGAAGTCCGCATGGCGTTACTGGAGGCTGACGTCGCTCTGCCGGTGGTTCGTGACTTTATTAACCGGGTAAAAGAGCGTGCTGTCGGGCATGAGGTGAACAAAAGCCTCACGCCGGGTCAGGAATTCGTCAAAATCGTTAAGAATGAACTTATTGCCGCCATGGGCGAGGTCAATAACGAGCTGAACCTGGCAGCGCAACCGCCAGCAGTGGTGTTAATGGCTGGCCTACAAGGTGCGGGTAAAACCACCAGTGTGGCTAAACTGGGTAAGTTCCTTAAAGAAAAACAGAAGAAAAAAGTGCTGGTGGTGTCTGCCGACGTTTATCGCCCTGCGGCGATCAAACAGTTGGAAACTCTGGCTGAAGGTGTTGGCATTGATTTCTTCCCGTCTGATGTACAGGAAAAACCGATTGATATCGTCAATCGGGCTCTGCAACAGGCGAAACTTAAGTTTTATGATGTCCTGATTGTCGATACCGCCGGTCGTTTGCATGTTGATGAAGCGATGATGGACGAAATCAAACAGATTCATGCCGCGATTAATCCGGTTGAAACCTTGTTTGTTGTCGATGCCATGACGGGTCAGGATGCCGCAAATACAGCTAAAGCCTTCAATGAAGCATTGCCGCTCACCGGTGTAGTATTGACCAAAGTTGATGGTGATGCTCGTGGTGGTGCTGCGCTGTCTATCCGCCATATTACCGGCAAGCCGATTAAATTCCTCGGCGTTGGTGAAAAGTCAGATGCGCTTGAGCCGTTCCACCCAGACCGCGTGGCTTCACGTATTCTGGGGATGGGCGATGTGCTGTCCCTAATTGAAGATATCGAAAGTAAAGTTGACCGCGCGCAGGCGGAAAAACTGGCGACCAAGCTGAAAAAAGGCGATGGCTTTGATCTTAATGACTTTCTTGATCAGCTAAAACAAATGCGCAATATGGGCGGTATGGCCAGCATGCTCAGTAAAATGCCGGGTGCAGGTCAGTTGCCAGATAACGTGAAATCGCAGATGGATGATAAGGTAACCGTGCGGATGGAGGCTATCATCAACTCGATGACGCTGAAAGAACGTGCTAAGCCAGAAATCATTAAAGGTTCACGTAAGCGCCGTATCGCCACCGGTTCTGGTGTGCAAGTGCAGGATGTTAACCGCTTGCTGAAGCAGTTCGATGATATGCAGCGCATGATGAAGAAAATGAAAAATGGCGGTTTGGCCAAAATGATGCGTGGCATGAAAGGTATGATGCCACCGGGTTTCCCAGGCCGCTAAATGTCATACCCAAAGTGATTGGGGTTGCAGGTAGGCAGCCAGTAAACTAATCCCGATGAACTTACTCAAGTAAGTGATTCGGGGTTAGTGCGCGCAGCCAACAACCCTGCGGTTTCAAGTACGAAGGGTATATTTCACGCTGTGAGGTAAACCAGCGTGAGGTGAGTAAAGATTTCCCGCTGAGAACAGCGGTAAACGAAGAAAATTGTGCTTATTACAAAGCTGGCGCATAGGAATCTACGCTTTAGATTGCTTTTTGCGCCAAAATGAGTAAAATTTTCGGGCTTTTTATATTGCAACTGGACCCCGTTCCCCGATGGGGTCTAGTTGTTTTATTAACTAAAGAGGATGTTATGGTAACAATTCGTTTGGCTCGTGGCGGCGCTAAAAAGCGTCCGTTCTATCAAGTAGTAGTGACTGACAGCCGTAATGCTCGTGACGGCCGTTTCATCGAACGTGTAGGCTTCTTTAACCCGATCGCATCTGGTCAGGCTGAAGCTCTGCGTTTGGACCTGGACCGTATCGAACATTGGATTGGCTTGGGCGCAACCGTTTCTGATCGCGTATCTGTGCTGATCAAAGACGCTAAGAAAGCAGCTTAATCTGTCGCGGTGGTGGTTATTATGAGCAAGCAACTCAATCCAGTGGTTCCCGAACAGCCGATTGTTCTCGGTAAAATGGGTTCAACTTACGGCATTCGCGGTTGGCTCAGAGTATTTTCATCCACCGAGAACGCCGAAAGTATTTTTGATTACCAGCCGTGGTTTATCCAGCAGGGTGGTAAGTGGCAGCATGTCGAGTTGGAAGACTGGAAGCGCCACAGTCAGGATCTGATCATCAAGGTAAAAGGCGTTGATGATCGGGATGCCGCGAATTTACTGACTAATTGCGAAATTATCGTAGATTCCCAACAACTACCTGAACTGGAAGAGGATGATTACTACTGGAAAGACCTTATGGGCTGTCAGGTAGTAACAACCACGGGTTACGAACTGGGTAAAATCATCGATATGATGGAAACCGGTTCTAACGATGTGATGGTAGTAAAGGCAAACCTGAAAGATGCATTCGGTATGAAGGAGCGGTTGGTCCCGTTTCTTCATGGGCAGGTTATCAAGAATGTCGATCTCACTGCTCAACGTGTTGAAGTAGATTGGGATCCTGGTTTTTGACCTCCGAATTAAACGGCAAAGATGAGTGGAACAAAACAATGTGGATTGGTGTTATTAGCCTGTTTCCCGAGATGTTCCGCGCAATAACCGATTACGGGGTAACTGGCCGGGCAGTAAAAAATGGCCTGCTGAGCGTGCAGTGTTGGAGTCCTCGTGATTTCACCTACGACCGGCATCGTACCGTGGATGACCGCCCATATGGCGGTGGCCCGGGAATGCTGATGATGGTGCAACCGTTAAGGGAAGCCATTCATGCAGCAAAAGCAGCGGCAGGCGAGGGAGCAAAGGTGATTTATCTGTCACCTCAAGGACGCAAACTGGACCAACAGGGTGTTTGCGAACTGGCGACTAACCAGAAGATGATTCTGGTGTGTGGTCGGTACGAAGGAGTTGATGAGCGCGTAATCAAAACTGAGATTGATGAAGAATGGTCAATTGGCGATTACGTTCTCAGCGGTGGCGAGCTGCCGGCAATGACTCTGATAGATTCAGTATCCCGCTTTATCCCGGGCGTGCTGGGTCATCAGGCCTCAGCAGAGGAAGATTCCTTTGTTGATGGGTTGCTGGATTGCCCACACTACACTCGTCCTGAGGTGTTAGAAGGGATGGACGTTCCGCCAGTTTTACTGTCGGGTAACCATGCCGAGATTCGTCGCTGGCGCTTAAAGCAGTCGCTGGGCCGTACCTGGCTTAGAAGACCTGAACTTCTAGAAAGCCTAGCTCTGACTGACGAGCAAATGGTGTTGCTGGCTGAGTTCCAACGGGAACACAAGCCCTGAAGCAACAGAACTATGAAAGGAATGTTGTGCCGCGTGCCAACTTCCTGATATATCAGTTTACCTAGGGTAAGAGACTTATTATGAGCAATATTATCAAGCAAATCGAACAAGAGCAGATGAAGCAAGACGTGCCTGCATTCCGTCCGGGTGATTCCGTGGAAGTTAAGGTATGGGTTGTTGAAGGTTCTAAAAAGCGTCTGCAGGCATTCGAGGGCGTGGTTATCGCTATTCGTAACCGCGGTCTGCATTCTGCGTTCACCGTTCGTAAAATTTCCAACGGCGAAGGTGTTGAGCGTGTATTCCAAACTCACTCCCCAGTAATCGACAGCATTACTGTGAAACGTCGTGGTGCCGTTCGTCAAGCGAAACTGTACTATCTGCGTGAGCGTACTGGTAAGTCTGCTCGTATCAAAGAGCGTCTTAACCGCACTAACTAAGGTATAGCTCAGGCTTCATCCAAAAGTTAATAGTTATGAAGGGGTTAGCCATAGGCTGACCCCTTTTTTATTCCTATACTCGTCATACTTCAAGCTGCATGTGCGTTGGCTGCCTTTCTGCAACTCGAATTATTTAAGGTATAGATCATAAATAGCAGGGATATCAGAGGGAATTAGCGCGGCATCACACCACGCTATGGATATTGAATAAATGATTACAGGCCGTAAACCAGAGTCACTGATGTTGTGGTATCAGTATTCTTTGGTGCGCTGGCCGGTGGTTTGGTGTTATAGGTCACGACATAGGCTAAACGCAATGCAAAGCTTTTATTGATAGCAACATTCAACGCGGTTTCTGAGTTCAATGTTGTTTCTTCGTTTGCCAGTGCTGAAACCCCTTCACTGAACACGGTGTTGTCAGTCAGCTGGTAAGTATAGTTACCACCCGCGTAGGCTAATGCTCTCGTCGAGCGGCCACCTTGATAATATTCATCGTGACGGACACCTGGACCAAATTCCACTCGCAGATTGTGCAGCGGAGTGGTCATAATCTGACGACCATAACCTGTGGTTAAAACAGAGCGGGAATCAAAACCGTTATAGCGATCATTTAACCAACCCGCCTGCCCAAATAAATAGTTGCTATCCGTCAGATTATATCGAGTACGGCCACCCAATTGATAACGTTCAGAAGATCGCTGATCATTAGAACTGGTATTTCGCGCCGCCCCCCACAAACTATAAGCAGTATTAGGCTGGAACCAGGTCAACGTTGAGTTAGCGGTCAATGTTGAGTTGTTGGTATTGCCTGATTGTGCGGTATAACCTGCTTCAACGGTTCCATCGAAGCTCTTTTTGGCTGTGGCTGGATCGTCTAAAGCAGTAAAAACAGTTGCGTCAGCAAGAACAGCGGTACTGACGAGGGATAGTGCGAGTGTGCTGATATAAAACGGCAACGCCCTGGTATGACGCAAAGAAAACATAATAAGCCTATGGTGAAAAAGATGGTTTTTGTGATGCGGCCAGCATTGTAGCAGTTGTGATCCTACTTACTCATAAGATATTTCAGATTGAATAATTAATTATAATAAGAGGGCTTTTTTGATGAGTTCATTCTTAAAATGTCATAAATAGAAAAGAATTTATATTTGAATACTGGCGAAAAGAAAAAATGAAAAGAGCCAGTATTGCTCTGGCTCTTAGCTCAACTGTGACTCATTAACTACATAAAAGTGGTTACCAGCAAGTAACCAGTGATGCACGAACAGATGACACCGATAAGGCCAGGAATGATAAAACTATGATTAATAATAAATTTACCAATCTTAGTGGTGCCCGAGCGGTCAAAGCCGATACAAGCAAGATCACTTGGGTAAGTTGGTAAAACAAAGTAGCCATAAGCTGCAGGGAAGAAGGCAATGAGCATTTTAGGTTCAACACCGAGCTGCAAACCCATGGGGGCGATTGCTGCCAATGCTGCGGCTTGGCTATTGACCAACTTGGAAACCAAGAACAACACAATGGCATAAGTCCAGGGTTGGCTTTTTACCACGTCTTCCAGCACCAGTTTTAAGTCGCCCATATGGGCTTGGAAGAAGGTATCGCTCATCCAGGCAACACCGAATACAGAGAATATAGCGACCATACCGGCTTTGAATACGGCGCCATTAGAGATATCGCTGGGTTTAACTTTGCAGCCAATAAGAATAACTGCACCAGCAATCAGCATCATCATCTGAATAACCAGGTTCATTGATAATGACTGCATTTTGCCTTTGACTTCAAAAGCAGGGCGCAGGTCTGCAAACGCACCCAGTAATACGACCAGTGCAATAGCAGCGAAGAATATCCAGGTAGACCAATAAGCTTGTTTCGGGAAAACCTGATTTAACAATGTATCGGTTGAGCCATAGATAAAGTCGCGCTGCTCAGGATCTTTGATTCTTGCTTGAAAATCAGGGTCTTTATCGAGATCTTTACCGCGGCGTAGGCTCCACAATGCAGCCATCAACACCCCAACTAAAGAAGCTGGTACTGATACCGCCAAAATCTCTAGAATGCTATAAGCATGGCCTATACCGTGATTGGCACCAATAATTGATACCAATGACACTACCGCCACCGAGACCGGGGAAGCTGTAATCGCCATTTGCGAGGCAACGGATGCCACCGCCATTGGGCGCTCCGGACGAATACCTTTTTTAATCGCAATATCAGAAATAATAGGGAACATGGTGTAAACAACATGTCCAGTGCCGCATAAAAAGGTTAATGACCAAGTAGTAAATGGTGCAAGTAGCGTAATATGCTGAGGATGTCGCCGTAATAATCTCTCAGCAAATTGCATCATGACATTTAATCCGCCGGCAGTTTGTAATACAGCAGCACAACCAATAACGGCTAATATTGTGAGCATGACATCGACAGGCGGTTTACCGGGTTCGAGGCCAAAGATAAAGGTCAGAATAAATAAGCCAATACCACTTATTAACCCCAGCCCCATGCCCCCATAGCGTGTACCGACTAATAGACAGAGAATTATAATTATAAATTGTAGTGTTATCATAACGTTACCTTGCTTCCAACATGAATGAAATTCGGTTGTATATTGGCTGTTTTTAAGCAATGAACATGGCTCATACTCGTTTTTATCTATCAGAGCACAATTGGCATTGATTAAAACCTTGCGAATATCAAGGCTATATTGTTCAGTTATGTAACTAATTAAATCTGAGATCTGCCTCTATTTTTATATCAGCCCGGACTTTTCTAATTAATTAAAGTGGAATGGAATGGTATTAATAGAATATAAAGGCTGGTTGTGAAAATAATGTATTAACATTGTTTTTAAATAATTCATTAATAGCACAATGACGCAACATATAAATATATTCCAAACCCAAATAGCTTTTAGTTAATTCCCAATTTCTCCTTTAAGGGTTTTAAGTAACGGCGGCTCACGGGGATATGTTTACCACTGCGGGTGATCACTTCAGCAGAACCATTATCCATCAATTGTATTTCACCCAACTGTTCAGTATTGACCATATATTGTCGATGACAGCGGACAAAGGGCGTTTTCTCTTCCAACGTTTTGAGTGATAGCTGGGTATAGCCAGATTGTACAGTTCCGATAACATGCACTCCACTGAGTTCAGAACTGAGATATTCTACTTCTTCAATTTTCAGTAAAAAAATGCGGTTGTGACCAGAGCAAGGGATATGGCGCAACATCGGCTCTGCTATTTTATGTAAATTATTATTTACACCAATACCTCTCCTTAAGCGAATTAGCGTTTTTGCTAACCGTTGATGGTCGAGAGGTTTTAGCAGATAGTCAAAGGCATGCTCTTCAAAAGCCCGAATGGCATATTCATCGTAAGCCGTGACAAACACGATGTGCGGCATAGTTTCTGGATTCAGCATTGAGGCTAATTCCAGGCCATTAATTCTTGGCATTTGGATGTCGAGAAATATCACATCGGGTTGCAGGCGCTGTATTGCGGGGATTGCTTCTAGTGCGTTGCTACATTCGGCGACAATCTCAATATCCTGTTCTTCAGTTAATCTTTCGCGTAAATCTTCACGCGCAGGTTGTTCATCGTCGACAATGATGACTCTTAACATACAGCCTCCACAAATTTTCCGCATTTTATCATGGCCTCAGGAGGAGGTTAGGACCATCTGCAGAAACTGCGACTTACCGCAAAAGTCAGACATAAATGTGCCTGTAAAGTTAGTGGTAATTATTTATTTACACATATGGATTGAAAACTTTACACATCATGATATTGTGGTGCTCTCAAACGATAAACATGCTAAACGACATCCGCTAAACAGAGATAGGTAAAGAATATGATCATGCAAAAAGATGCGCTCAATAATG
Source organism: Yersinia thracica (assembly GCF_902170565.1). Taxonomy (GTDB): domain Bacteria; phylum Pseudomonadota; class Gammaproteobacteria; order Enterobacterales; family Enterobacteriaceae; genus Yersinia; species Yersinia thracica. The sequence goes on along the minus strand of NZ_CABHXX010000005.1, from coordinate 10,322 downwards.
TCCATATCAGTGCCGAACAAGTATTGATAACCCCGGAAGAACTGAAAAACCAGTTTCCATTGAGCCAAAATGATCAGTATGCGATTGAAGCTGCCCGCAAAACCATTGCTGATATTATTCAGGGAAATGATCCACGTTTATTAGTGGTCTGTGGCCCATGTTCTATCCATGATGTTGATGCTGCTCTGGAGTATGCGCGTCGTTTGAAAACTCTTTCTGCTGAATTGAGTGATAGCCTGTATATCGTTATGCGAGTCTATTTTGAAAAGCCGAGAACCACTGTTGGCTGGAAAGGGTTGATTAATGACCCGGCAATGGATGGCTCTTTCGATGTGGAAAGAGGATTACATATTGCTCGTCAATTATTGCTGGATTTAGTGGGCATGGGGCTGCCTTTGGCAACCGAAGCTCTGGACCCGAACAGCCCGCAATACTTAGGCGACTTATTTAGCTGGTCAGCTATTGGCGCGCGTACCACTGAATCACAAACTCACCGTGAAATGGCTTCCGGTTTGTCCATGCCGGTTGGGTTTAAAAACGGCACTGATGGTAGTTTGGGTACGGCAATCAATGCTATGCGCGCTGCTGCTATGCCGCACCGCTTCATGGGGATTAATCAGTCGGGCCAGGTTTGCTTATTGCAAACTCAGGGCAACCCACACGGCCATGTGATTTTACGCGGCGGCAAAACCCCTAATTACAGTGCGCAAGATGTCGCACAGTGTGAAAAACAGATGCAGGATGCGGGACTCGTTCCATCCTTAATGATAGATTGCAGCCATGGTAATTCGAATAAAGACTACCGTCGTCAGACTGCGGTCGCTGAATCTGTGGTTGAACAGATCAAGGCTGGCAATCGTTCTATCACTGGTGTGATGCTGGAAAGTAACATTCATGAGGGCAATCAATCATCTGAGCAACCACGCGCCGATATGCGCTACGGTGTTTCGGTGACCGATGCCTGTATTGATTGGGAAAGTACCGAAACCCTGTTACGTGGTATGCATCAGGAATTACGTTCAGCGCTGGCGGCACGGACTGCAGAGGAAAAGTAAGTATGGTGGCTGAACTGACCGCTTTGCGCGATCAAATTGATGAAGTCGATAAAGCACTGTTGGATTTGTTGGCAAAGCGCCTGCATTTGGTGGCCGAAGTAGGTGAAGTTAAAAGCCGTTATGGTTTGCCTATTTATGTCCCAGACCGGGAGGCTTTGATGTTAGCCTCACGCCGACAGGAAGCCGAGGCTTTAGGTGTCCCGCCTGATTTGATTGAAGATGTATTGCGTCGAGTAATGCGAGAGTCTTATACCAGCGAGAATGACAAAGGGTTTAAGACGCTGTGCCCTCAGTTGCGCCCGGTGGTTATCATCGGCGGTGACGGGCAGATGGGGCGGTTATTCAGCCGAATGCTTACATTATCCGGTTATCAGGTAAAAACGCTGGAACAAGAGGACTGGCCGCAGGCTGAATCTATTCTGGCGGATGCCGGGATGGTGATTGTCAGTGTGCCGATCCATATCACTGAAGAAGTGATAGCTCGATTACCAAAATTACCGCCAGATTGCATTTTGTTGGATCTCGCTTCCGTCAAAAATAAGCCGTTGCAAGCTATGCTCGCCGCCCATGAAGGGCCAGTTGTCGGCTTACATCCGATGTTTGGGCCAGATGTTGGCAGTTTGGCAAAGCAAGTTGTGGTGTATTGCGATGGTCGTTCCCCACAAGCTTATCAGTGGCTACTCGAGCAGCTACAGGTATGGGGGGCAAGATTACATCGCATCAGTGCAGTTGAACATGACCAGAATATGGCGTTTATCCAAGCATTGCGCCATTTTGCGACCTTTGCGTATGGATTACATTTAGCAGAGGAGAATGTGCAGCTTGAACAGCTATTAGCGCTGTCTTCACCGATTTATCGTTTGGAGCTGGCAATGGTGGGGCGGCTGTTTGCGCAAGATCCACAGCTTTATGCCGACATTATTATGTCATCAGAAGATAATTTGGCGCTGATTAAACGCTATTACAAACGTTTTGGCGAGGCGATCACCTTGTTGGAACAAAGTGACAAACAAGCCTTTGTGCAAAGTTTCCAGAAAGTTGAGCACTGGTTTGGCGATTATGCGGAGCGTTTCCTGGTGGAGAGCCGTTCATTATTGCGTCAGGCGAATGACAATCGCCAGTAATTATACCCGTCATCTTTCAAGCCACAGGTGTGTTGGCTGCACTCGTTTACCCGAATCACTTACTTGAGTAAGCTCATCGGGACTCACTTGTTTGCCGCCTTCCTGCAACGTGAAATCTATAGGGTATAGATCTCACGTTGCGTAAAGCCTAATGAAAGAGCCTCAAAAGCGATGTCAGCCAGGATTGACCGGCACCACGTTTTCACTTGGGTAGCAGCCTAATACTTTTAATGACCGAGTTATTGGCGTCAAATCTGCCAGCGCTTTTTGCATAGATTCAGAACGTAAGTTGGCCTGCACATCGATATAAAACATTTCTTCCCATGGATTACCATTAATTGGCCGTGATTCAAGCTTGGTCATGACGACCCCGTGATCTCTCAGTACGAGTAGCGCTTCCACTAATGCCCCTGATTGCTGACCTGTCGCCATAATTAAAGTGGTTTTTGCTGGGATTTGGTCAGAAACATCAATGGATTTACGGGCTAGAATAATAAAGCGAGTGATATTCTGCTGCTGGTTCGCCAAATTGTGTTCCAACACCTGCAAGTTATAAAGTGCGCCACCTGCTTCACTCCCTAATGCCGCTGCTTGTGGTGAGTTCAACTGCGCCACTTTTTCCATTGCAGCGGCGGTGCTTTCGCAATACTCGATTTTCCAATGTGGGAAACGGTTAATGAACTGGCTGCATTGCTGGAAAGGTTGTGGATGGCTGTAAACGGTTTTAATTTGGCTCAGATCAGTTTCGGTGGCGACCAATACACAGTGGTCAATAGGATTGGTTATTTCCCCGACAATCGACAAGCTGGTGTGTTGCAGTAAGTCATATACGTCATTGATGGAACCTGAGCTGGTATTTTCTATAGGTAATACAGCGTAATCCGCTTGACCGGTTTCTACCTGAGTAAAAATATCCTGGAATTTTTGGCAACCACATTCAATCAATTGTTCAAAGTGACGAGCAGCATATTGGCGCGCAGCTAAATGTGAGTAAGAGCCTTTGGGGCCAAGGAAGGCAATACGGGCAGAGTGTTGGGCAGTTTGATTAAGCTGATGTTGCAACAGCGCCTGCTGAGTCAATACTGAATCTTCAATAATCAGTTGGAACAGGCGGGTGATATAAAAGCCATCCAGATCATAAGGTTTTGCGGCGGTGATAAGCGCATCCAGCAAATCACGTTCACGTTCTTTATCGCGAATCGGGCGGTGATGGAGTTGTTTGGCTTTAGCCACATCCACCGCCAATTCACGCCGCTCTGCTAGCAACGCCAGCAGTTTTAAGTCTAGTGCGCTGATGCGCTCACGTAGCACCAGTAATGGATTATCGGTCATAGGGATTTGCCTTATTATTTTTTCTGGATGTTTTTCGCATAAAAAAAGCCTCCCGGCTTGGGAGGCTTTGTTGTTCGTCTTCGCATTATTTATCACACGACGAAACGCCTCCCAATCAGGGGAAGGTAAAAAAGAATGCGAAGAAAAACACTTTATTGATCATCGTTGCTGGTTACCTGTTGATGCTGCTGACGGAAATAACATGTTATAGCCAAAACAAACATAACCGCCAGTCTGAATTGCTGTCAATAAAAAACGCGCTCGAAAGCGCGTTAGATCCGAAATGAGATGGATTGTCCCGGCTATTGTTCCTGCTCGGACTCTTCTTCGACATCTACCGAATCTGCTGACTCCAGATTAGCCTCTTTAACACTGCTTGCTGCGCGACGAGCTTCACCTTTGTGTTGAACTTTATTTAATTGGCGTTCTAGTTTGGTGATAAGTTCATTAATTGCAGCATACATATCATCATGTTTGGCACTGGCAACCAAGGGCCCCATCGGTGTACTGATAGTTGCATCGGCAACGAATCCTTGCGGATCTTTAGACAGTACAATATGTGGGTTTATCAACTGGGCCTGCCATTTATCCAGTTTGGTGAGACGGTCTTCAACATGCTTGCGAATTGCTGGGGTGATATCCATTTGCTTACTGGTAATGTTGACTGTCATATGACTTACCTCTCTGTCTGCTCCGTCTTGGATAACTTCAGCATACCTCTCTTTTTCACAAAATGTATGATCAAGATCACTTATTTTTGTCACTTTTTGCAAAGGTCATGGGAACTGTGATTTAACGTCAGGAATGGGCGCAGGGGGCTTGAATCATTGATTGGAATGCCGCATTATCGATAAGTTATGTTGCTTGGATATAGTTGTAAAACGCATTATTTTTGCATTTTAGCTAGGATCTCAGTGCGATAATATAAGAACATGAATCTCATCGGTTTGTGGCGATAAAACAGAATTGAAAACGGCAGCCTGAGCTGCCGTTTGTTATTTTATCATCCCAGACCTATTTTTCGTTACAAACACTATCAGGCTGGGTTCGCCGCAATTATCTTGGCAACTTTGTCTGCCTCAGCATTGAGTTGCAATTGCTTATAAGCATTTTCCATCAACGGCAGCGCATCGCGAGTGGCTTGAGTATCAGGATAATCTCTTAGCATTTGTTCGACACGGTTAACTACCGCGACGTAAGCGCCTCGTTTAGTGTAATATTGCGCCACGGCCAGTTCATGCTTGGCCAGACGATTTTTCAGGAATGTTAGGCGTTTTTGCGCGTCAGTTGCGTATTGGCTGTTCGGATAGCTTTGAATCAACTGGTTAAAATCGCGGAAAGCGGCTTTAGCATGTTGCGGATCGCGGTCTGAACGATCAATCCCGAAGAAGCCTTGCAATGCACTGTCATCCAGAGCCATGTCAGTCAAACCACGCATATATAATACGTAATCGATGTTAGGATGTGTGGGATTGAGGCGCATAAAGCGATCAATTGAGGCTTGCGCCAACGGCAGATCAGCAGATTTATAATACGCATAAATCAAATCAAGCTGAACTTGTTGAGAGTAAGGCCCGAAAGGATAGCGGTTATCTAACGCTTCTAGTTGCGTAATTGCTCCCTTAAAGTTACCGTCCTGCAGTTTTTGCTGAGCGGTAGCATAGAGCTCAGAAGGCGGGTTATCGGGAACCACGTCCTTGTTACTGGAGCAACCGGTCAGCACCAGGCTCAACGTGGCGGCAGCCACCAGATATTTCATACGCGTCATGACGTTTTGATTATCCTCGAAGTGTTATTCCGGGAGACTGTCCGTTAAGCTCCCGACAAAGATCTAGATACAATAGCACATTATATTAAACGGCATCGCCGTCAAAACCCAACGTTAACGAACAAGAAGCTGCATATGGCACAACAAGTACAACTCAGCGCAACGGTGGCCGAATCACAACTCGGTCAACGGTTAGATCAGGCTTTGGCCGAATTGTTCCCTGATTATTCAAGATCTCGCATAAAAGAATGGATCTTGGAAGACAGAGTCACCGTCGACGGTAAAACAATTAACAAACCTAAAGAAAAAGTGTTGGGTGGCGAGCTCGTCGCAATTGACGCGCAAATTGAGGAAGATGCCCGCTGGGCGCCTCAAGAAATCCCACTGGATATCGTCTATGAAGATAACGATATTCTGGTTATTAATAAACCCCGCGGTTTAGTGGTGCATCCTGGTGCCGGTAACCCAGATGGTACAGTTTTGAATGCATTGCTCTATTATTATCCAGAAATCATGGATGTACCACGGGCAGGTATCGTACATCGTCTGGATAAAGATACTACCGGCTTGATGGTGGTGGCGAAAACCGTTCCGGCTCAGACTCGATTGGTTGAGGCATTGCAAGCACGCGAAATTACCCGTGAATACGAAGCTGTGGCCATCGGCAATATGACCGCTGGCGGCAGAGTTGACGAGCCAATTTCTCGTCACTCTACCAAGCGGACACACATGGCAGTACACCCGATGGGTAAACCGGCGACAACTCACTACCGTATTATGGAGCACTTCCGTGCTCATACTCGTCTGCGCCTGCGTTTAGAGACGGGCCGTACGCACCAGATCCGTGTGCATATGTCCCATATCAACCATCCGCTGGTGGGGGATCAGCTTTATGGTGGCCGCCCGCGCCCGCCACGTGGCGCATCGGACTCCTTTATTGCTATTTTGCGTGGCTTTGACCGCCAGGCGCTGCATGCAACTATGCTGCGTTTGTATCATCCTATCAGTGGTATTCAAATGGAATGGCATGCGGCATTACCAGAAGATATGGTTGAGCTGATTAATGCGCTGAAAGCTGATACCGAAGAATTCAAAGATCAGATGGATTGGTAATGAATAAGCTGATACTCCCCGATTGGCCATTGCCTGCTGGCGTTAAGGCATGTAGCACGACTCGTCATGGTGGTATCAGCGAATTCCCTTATGATTCATTAAATCTTGGTACTCATGTAGGGGATATTGCGGCTAGTGTAGCTGCAAACCGCCAATATTTAGTGGAACAAGCGGGATTGCCGCACATGCCCGTTTGGCTAGAACAGGTGCACGGCACTCGTGTCCTGCATCTGGATGGCAAGGCGGTTTCTGATGTACAGGCTGATGCGGTCTACAGCCACGTTATTGGGCAAGTTTGTGCGGTAATGACAGCAGATTGCTTGCCAGTGCTATTTTGCTCGTTGGCGGGTGATGAAGTGGCCGCCGCTCATGCGGGGTGGAGTGGCCTCTGTGCCGGTGTTCTGGAACAAACGCTCACTCAGTTCAATGCAAATCCTTCTTCTATTATTGCCTGGTTAGGCCCAGCCATTGGTCCGCAGCAGTTCGAAGTGGGCGAAGAGGTTAAACAGGCCTTTATCAATTTTGACGCACAATCCGCTGCTGCATTCACACCTTTCGGTTCTAAATATCTCGCCGACATCTATTTATTAGCCAAATTGCGGTTACAGGCCGTAGGTATTCACGCTATTTACGGCGGTGATCGCTGTACCTTGACTGAAAAACAACATTTTTTCTCTTATCGGCGTGATGGAATCACTGGGCGTATGGCAAGTTTAATCTGGCTGATATAACCTATTGAATTAGGACGGTCCGCTGGCGCATAACGTTTTACTTTAAATATAGTGTCGAAATAACCTTGAAAATTTGAGGGATGACCTCATCTAATCTCCAGTAGCAATTTTGACCAATATCGGAGGTGTTATGCGTCTGGATCGTCTTACTAGCAAATTCCAGCTTGCCCTCGCCGATGCCCAATCTTTAGCTCTTGGGCGCGACAACCAATTTATTGAACCGTTACATTTGATGAGCGCACTGCTCAATCAGGATGGGGGGACGGTTCGCCCATTGTTGACCTCAGCGGGGGTTAATGTCGCCAATTTGCGCAGCGACATTGAGCAAGCATTAGGTCGTCTTCCACAAGTTGAAGGGACCGGCGGTGATGTTCAACCATCAAACGAGCTGGTCCGTGTATTGAATCTCTGTGACAAATTAGCGCAAAAACGTGCAGATAAATTTATCTCGTCAGAACTATTTGTACTGGCGGTACTTGAAAGCAGCGGCACCTTAACTGACATGTTAAAAACAGCCGGTGCAACAAAAGATAAAATAAATAAGGCAATTGAAGATATGCGTGGTGGTGACAAAGTTGATGACCAAGGTGCCGAAGACCAGCGCCAGGCATTGAAAAAATTCACTATCGACCTGACTGAGCGTGCGGAGCAAGGTAAGCTCGACCCGGTTATTGGCCGTGACGAAGAAATTCGCCGCACTATTCAGGTGTTACAACGCCGGACCAAAAACAACCCAGTGTTAATTGGTGAGCCTGGTGTCGGTAAAACAGCCATTGTTGAAGGTCTGGCACAGCGAATCGTCAACGGCGAAGTGCCGGAAGGCTTGAAACATAAACGTGTGCTTTCATTAGATATGGGCGCACTGATTGCGGGTGCGAAGTATCGCGGTGAGTTTGAAGAACGCTTGAAAGGCGTGTTGAATGATTTATCAAAACAAGAAGGCAGTGTGATCTTGTTCATTGATGAATTGCATACCATGGTCGGCGCAGGTAAAGGCGACGGGGCGATGGATGCTGGCAACATGCTAAAACCTGCATTAGCGCGCGGTGAATTACATTGCGTTGGTGCAACGACACTCGATGAGTACCGTCAATATATAGAGAAGGATGCGGCGCTGGAGCGGCGTTTCCAGAAAGTGTATGTGGCGGAGCCGACTGTTGAAGACACCATTGCCATTTTACGCGGGCTGAAAGAGCGTTATGAACTGCATCACCATGTGCAGATAACTGACCCGGCAATTGTGGCTGCGGCAACACTGTCGCACCGCTATATCTCGGATCGTCAGCTACCGGATAAAGCCATCGACCTTATTGACGAGGCCGGTTCCAGCATCCGTATGCAGATGGATTCAAAACCAGAATCACTGGATCGCCTGGAACGGCGGATTATCCAATTGAAACTGGAACAGCAGGCGCTGAAGAAAGAGTCTGATGACGCCAGCAAAAAACGTCTCGAAATGCTCAACACTGAGTTAGAGCAGAAAGAACGTGAATATTCCGAGTTAGAAGAAGAGTGGAAAGCGGAAAAAGCTGCCCTCACTGGCACTCAGAATATTAAAACTGAACTGGAACAAGCCAAAATCACTTTAGAGCAGGCCCGCCGTGTGGGTGACTTGGCTCAGATGTCAGAACTTCAGTACGGTAAAATTCCTGAGCTGGAAAAACAGCTAGCGGCGGCAACGGCGCTTGAAGGGAAAACCATGAAGTTGCTGCGTAACCGGGTAACTGAAGCAGAGATTGCAGAAGTGCTGGCGCGTTGGACGGGTATTCCAGTATCTCGCATGCTGGAAAGCGAACGCGATAAGTTGCTGCGCATGGAGGAAGATCTGCATAAACGCGTGATTGGGCAGGATGAAGCGGTTGAAGCTGTTTCCAATGCTATCCGTCGTAGTCGTGCTGGGTTGTCAGATCCGAACCGGCCGATTGGCTCCTTTTTATTCTTAGGGCCAACAGGGGTCGGTAAAACCGAACTGTGTAAAGCGCTGGCAATGTTCTTGTTCGACAGTGACGATGCCATGGTGCGTATTGATATGTCCGAGTTTATGGAAAAACATTCTGTCTCTCGGTTGGTTGGTGCGCCTCCAGGCTATGTAGGCTATGAAGAAGGTGGGTATTTGACGGAAGCTGTACGCCGTCGTCCTTATTCTGTCATTCTGCTGGATGAAGTGGAAAAAGCGCATCCGGATGTATTCAACATACTCTTGCAGGTGTTGGATGATGGGCGCTTGACTGACGGGCAGGGCAGAACGGTCGACTTCCGTAATACAGTGGTCATCATGACCTCGAACCTCGGTTCAGATTTGATTCAGGAACGTTTCGGTGAAAGAAGTTATAGCGAAATGAAAGAAATGGTGATGGAAGTTGTCACTCATCACTTCCGCCCTGAATTTATCAACCGTATAGATGAGGTTGTTGTCTTCCATCCGTTGGGGCGCGCGCATCTGGCTTCTATTGCCAGCATCCAACTGGCGCGGCTATACAAACGTCTGGAAGAACGTGGCTATCAGGTCACCATTACTCAGCCTGCGTTGGAGTTCTTGGGTGAAACTGGTTTCGACCCTGTCTATGGTGCGCGGCCATTGAAACGCGCTATCCAACAGGAAATCGAGAATCCATTGGCGCAACAGATACTTTCCGGCAAATTAATACCGGGAGTTCCAGTAACTCTGGATGTAGAAAATGGGCATATCATTGCTAAGCAGTAATGGTTAATGCTTGAGGGGGTGAGAAATCGCCCCCTTTTTGTTGTCTGTGACCCGTCCTAAATAGCGTTGACACACTTAACTCGCACACTGAGAAAAATGTGATGAACCAATATGTTAAACGCACGCAACGCGATTACCCTCTATCCTTTAAATTGGCCGTTGTCCAACAGGTCGAAAAAGGGGAAATGACTTCCCGCCAGGCGCAAGACCGCTACGGTATTCAGGGTAGCTCTACCGTGCAGGCAAGAAAGATGGTCAGGGAGTCGGTGGAAACCTACAATACCCGGCGACCGCATCTGTCGTTAAAATACAAAACGCCCGATGAAGTTCATCAGGCGTTTTAAGACTGAAAAGTGTCAACCTATATCAGGACAAGTCACTTTTTCGCCGAATTCGGTGTTTTTGCCGCATTAATGAGCGGTTGAAAAGTTTTTTCAAATTAGGGGTTGCAGGCTGTCAGGAACTCCCTATAATGCGCCTCCACTGACCGGGAAC
>NZ_CABHXX010000004.1 GCF_902170565.1 Yersinia thracica | reverse complement strand
GATTGTACAACAGACAGGAAAATAGGGAATGTCTATGATGTCAGGAAAACACTCTGCAGAAACCCATCACGCCGCGAGAAAGCGCTGGTTAGATTCTCATGATACGGGCTATCACAAAAGTATGGGCCGACGTCATATACAAATGATAGCGATCGGCGGTTCTATTGGTACGGGTTTATTTTTGGGCACCGGTGCTCGCTTGCAAATGGCTGGCCCAGCATTAGCCTTGGTATATTTGATCTGTGGTATTTTCTCTTTTTTCATTCTCAGAGCTCTTGGTGAACTAATTTTACACCGCCCCTCCAGCGGCAGCTTTGTTTCTTATGCCCGTGAGTTTCTCGGCGAAAAAGCCTCATATGTTGCTGGATGGATGTATTTTCTCAACTGGGCAATGACCGGGATAGTCGATATCACCGCCGTTGCCCTCTACATGCATTATTGGGGCACTTTTTCTGATGTACCCCAATGGTTATTTGCATTAGGCGCACTTTCAATTGTCGCCACCATGAACATGATTGGCGTGAAATGGTTTGCAGAAATGGAGTTCTGGTTTGCATTGATCAAAGTCGCCGCCATTTCCATATTCCTG
>NZ_CABHXX010000003.1 GCF_902170565.1 Yersinia thracica | reverse complement strand
ATTCTAATATTTTTCTGTAATTAAAACATTATATATATTTCAGATTGAAATATGCCATTAAAAATAAAATCACGAATGGCATAAATATGCATTTTAATATCTTTATTTTTCTAATTATCTCTTGAGAATTTTCTTAATAAAAGCCAAATTTGGTTGTGTAATATCTCAAATAGGCGGAGAATTACTGCAATCTGTTTTAACAAAATACAAACAAAATAAAGCATAAAACCAAACATAATAATGGATTATACAGTAATTTAATTTCGCTCACTTTTCCTACTGTCCAGTTAAGCTGTTATTTGCTATTGATACATTTTACTTTTTTAATAACAAATGTTTACTGGGAATTAATGATTATTTTCACCGAAACCAGGCGCGGGTCTGATGTCGGCTGAGTGTAAACAAGGCTTGCAGAGGAGTGCCTGGAAATGATACTGATTTATAACGTGGACGGCTGGCGGGAGGCTGAACCACAAGTTTCATCAACTATAGCCCCGTATTTAATGATTAAGTATTCTATTTGAGATGCTTGGTAACTTGCGTTTTATTGAATGCTTTGAGGAATTTTTAGGGTATGAAAAGTGTAAAAATAAGTCTGGCCTGGCAAATACTCATTGCACTGGTGTTGGGTATTTTGGTTGGTGCAATTCTGCATAACCAAATTGAATCAAGAGAGTGGTTAGTTAGTAATATTTTAAGTCCAGCGGGCGATATTTTTATCCGCTTAATTAAAATGATTGTAGTGCCGATAGTTATTTCAACCTTGATAGTGGGCATCGCAGGTGTGGGTGATGCGAAGAAGCTTGGGCGAATTGGCCTAAAAACCATCATCTATTTCGAAGTGATCACTACTGTTGCCATTATTGTCGGGATCACCTTGGCGAATGTGTTCCAGCCAGGGCACGGTATTGATATGTCTGCGTTGACCGTGGTCGATATCTCCCAGTATGAAAAAACCACTGAACAAGTGCAAAGTGGTAGCCACAGTTTGGTCAGTACTATCTTGTCGCTGATCCCTGCCAACGTCTTTGCCTCTATGGCAAAAGGCGATATGTTGCCAATTATTTTCTTCTCAGTGTTGTTTGGTTTAGGGCTGTCTTCATTGCCAAAAGAAACCAAAGAACCACTGTTGAATGTGTTTAAAGCTGTATCTGAAAGCATGTTCAAAGTCACACACATGATTATGCGTTATGCGCCTATCGGGGTGTTTGGTTTGATCTCGGTGACCGTCGCCAACTTTGGTTTTGCATCGCTTATTCCACTCGCCAAATTAGTTGTTCTGGTTTACGCCGCCATTCTGTTCTTTGCATTGGTGGTACTGGGCACTGTGGCCAGATTATGTAAATTGCGTATTTGGACATTAATTCGAATTCTGAAGGATGAGTTGATTCTGGCCTATTCCACGGCCAGTTCTGAGACTGTATTGCCACGAATTATTGAAAAAATGGAAGCTTATGGTGCGCCAAAAGCGATTACCAGTTTTGTGGTACCGACCGGTTATTCATTTAATCTGGATGGCTCCACTTTATACCAAAGTATTGCGGCGATATTTATTGCTCAACTCTACGGTATTGAGCTGTCCCTTGGGCAAGAGATTATTCTGGTGCTGACCTTGATGGTGACCTCAAAGGGCATCGCCGGTGTTCCGGGCGTCTCTTTTGTTGTCTTGCTGGCGACATTAGGCAGTGTCGGTATTCCGCTAGAAGGTTTGGCCTTTATTGCTGGCGTTGACCGTATTCTGGATATGGCGCGTACCGCACTGAATGTGGTGGGTAATGCATTAGCGGTGCTGGTTATTGCCAAGTGGGAAAATCAGTTTGATGATAAGAAAGCTCTAGCTTATGAGAAAGCATTGTTTGCGCCGAAACAGACGCCGGTTCAAAGCTAGCGGTTAAGCTCTTTATTGGTCAAAAATAGCTATCAGCCAAAAATAGCTATCTATCATAAATGACTTATCAGTTAAACCCCCCCCTGTTGGAGCGATACTAACAGGGGGGTTTTTATTGGACGTTCCGGCCAAAGATGAGCATGTAGTTAATTCACGGACATTATTCATTTAAACCTAAGCGATATGACCAGTGAATCAGTTCAGCGACTTTATGTACATCCAGTTTTTTCATCATATTAAGGCGGTGGGTTTCAACGGTTTTCTGGCTGATTGAAAGTTGAGTTGCGATAATACGATTACAGGAACCTTCAGTGATCAGTTTTAATATTTGTCGCTCGCGTGGCGTCAGGATAGTTTGATTTGTTTCGCCGCCTTGAGCCAGTTTACTCAATAAGGCGCTATTCAGTGCGGGGTCAATATAGCGCTTACCCGCAGCGACAGTTTGAATCGCGGCCAGCAAGATTTGCTGTGGGCTTTTCTTCAGAACATACCCTAGCGCACCATTATTGAGTGTCCTGCTGGCGTAATGCTCTTCATGACGCGCAGTCAATGCCAAGATCTTCATGGTAGGCCAGCGGCGGAGAAGCTGAATAATGACATCAAGACCATCCATTCCGGGTAGCCCTAAATCGATAATGACAATGTCTGGCTCGGTTTGACGACACAAGTTATACACGTCCAGCCCATTTTCTGCCTGGCCGACAATTTGATAGCGTGGATAAGCAACAAGCATATTTTTAATGCCATTAATAATCAGCTCATGATCGTCGACAATTAATAGTTTTGTGTTCATAAAGTGAATCCTTTACCTGATGATTTAAATAGTGCCACGGGGTCTTGTGGCTGAAATAGCCAATGGGTTATCTCGTCGAGGCGGGTAATATCTTCCTGTGTAATCACTTTCTTAGTATCAATGGCTATTTCCAGTTGGATAACGGCGTCTTGTAATTCAATTAACCCTGCTTGCCCGGCACAGCCTTTTAGAGTGTGAAGATGGTCCGATAATGTGGGGGGATGAGTAAGAGAGTCTCTTGCTTGTTGCAGTAAATCTTGTAGTGATTTTAATACTTTCAGGCGAAGTGAGCCGTCGGTCAGGTTCAATAATGGTTGGGGCGCGGCTATTTGGGGAGTGAGATTAATCCCACGTTCGAGTTGAAATTGTGCCGTCAGATCCAGAACCTTAGCCAATTGACTGAATGTCACGGGTTTATAAATATAATGATTCATCCCTGCATGATATGCCCTTATCTTTTCGTCAGGGTTAGTATTCGCACTCAGCGCTGTTATCATGCAGCGGCTGTCCAGATTAATTGCATCATTACGCCAGCGCTGAGTTGTCATCAGGCCATCCATGCCCGGCATGCGAATATCCATCAGCACCAGATCAAAATGTTGACTCTGCCCAATACGCAGCGCTACTTCGCCGCTCTCCGCCAGCGTAATGTTATGCCCCAATTGCCGCAGCATCATGCCGGTAATATCACGATTGGTTTCTGCGTCGTCGACCAGCAATATATTCATATGCCAAGGTTGTAACGGGAGAGTATGTCGTATTTCTGGCTGGTAAGGCGTGGTTTTATTATCCAAATACTGTTTTACTTTGGTATATAAACGGCCTGGTAAATAACATAATTCTTTCTCCGCCAAAAGCGTCAGTGGGAGGACGTCAGATTGGCTATTTTTCGATTGGCAGGTTATACCCCAAGCAGATAATTGTGCCTGTAATGGTGAGAGTGGTGCATAGAACTCCCCCTTAAAAGGCATCGCAGGAGTTATTCCATTAAACGGCAGAATTAATGAAAAACGGCTCCCAGAGTTTGGTTTGCTGTAAAGCGTAATGTGTCCCCCCATCATTTTGGCCAGATTATCCGCAATAGTCAGCCCCAAACCCGTCCCTTGCCTATGATCATAAGTCTGAATAAAAGGGCGGAATATCTTCTGTTGATCCTGTAAATCAATGCCACAACCAGTATCCTCAACGGTAAAGCAGAGTTGTTGGCCTTTGCGTTCAACAGTGAGGCTAATACGCCCGTGTTGTGTAAATTTAACCGAGTTACCCAATAGATTAATCAGGATCTGCTTTATGCGCTGACTATCCAGCTCAAGCTCTAGAGGGATATCCGAGCTGACATAAGTCGAGAGAGCAATAGACTTACTGAGCACCTGGCTGTGAATAGTTAACATTGCCTGATCCAGTAAAGGTAATAACGCCGTTTTCTCTTGGGACAGTGTTAATTGGCCCGACTCAATACGCGAAAAGTCCAAAAGATTATTAATTATCGCTAACAATGAATGTGAACACTGGCTAGCCGTTTCTGCCAGCCGATATTGTTCAGGTGTTAGATAGGTATTTTGTAATAATTCGACTGCACCTAGAGTTCCATTTAAGGGAGTGCGAATTTCATGACTTATTGTTGTTAGATGAATACTTTTACGATGATTTGCCTGCTCGGCGGCTAATTTCGATTTTGCTAATGCCAGTGTACGTTCTTTTACTTTCATTTCCAGTGTGTCGTATTGCTCATTCAATGTATCTAGTAAGTTATTGTAAGCACGAGCAATATGGCCTAATTCATCCATGCGTTTAACGGGTAATCTCGGTTCCATCGCATGTGGTCCAGTAGCACCAATGATATTGACAAAGTTCCATAAGGGAATAGCCAGGTAATATCGTAGTAATAAAGAAAGCGCCAGGGTGAGTAACAGCAAAATAGCTAATGCAAAAGGAAGTTGATGCAATGAGGGCTTTGCCGCTTCCCAAGCAAAACCTATTCGTGGATAAATAACTAATTGTTGCCAGCCAGGGCCTTTCAGCTGAGTTCTTAGCACTAAATAATCTGGTGTTTGCTGCCAACCATCATGTAAGGGACTATTTTTCAATTGACGGAGAATTTCATATAATTGGTTTGACGGTATATTCTGTTGATAAATAGGCAATAACTCACCATTCTTATCCAGCAATAAATTAATGTCTCTCTGCTCAATTGATTGATTATTAGTGACTAATTCATTTAGTTTTAATGAAAATCCGGCTAATGAACCTTCCTGATCACAGGCGGCGACAGAAACATGCCAGCCATTTTTTTTTGTATACGTAGGAGTACCCCAAAAAATATTATCGTGAGTGGGAAATACAGGGAGTAAAATTAGCTCTTTGCGGCGTTGCTGCAAATAATCATTAGATGCGTTTTGCGGCTTAAATATTGTAATCCCCTGATTTCTTTTAATCGTAAAACTATCAAGATAATAGGTTTGACCTGAAGTACCATAAGCCTGTGTTACTTGAAGGTCATGCTTCGATTGCGGAGTATTACATATTATTGAGTTAACGAGAGTATTATTCATATTCTCGCCTTTAAGCGATATAGGGAATCCCCAGTTCATTTGATGATGAGTTTGGCGGTTGATCAGCGAGATAGCATCCCGTTCAGCCCCTTCAAATTGGTAATTGCTTAAATCTGCACGTAATGACGCCATGTGTGTTAATTCATTGACTAACCGTTGACGTATATCTTCATATGAAAAGAATGCTGTTGTGGCAATTGAAATTAACCAAATAGCCATTAAGGTTATACCGAGTAAGAATGTCAATCGAGTGACGAGTGATGATGAATTTTCCATGAGGTCACCTGACTGTTTTTTTTAGTACGCCACAGCCTAAAAATGATATCAAGAATTACACTGATTTCATGACTACTCGTTATAGATTCGTTTAATTATGAATAATGAGTAAATCAGGTTTTAACCTTATAACGGATATTTGATTATAGAGGATAATTTAATCGTGGTATTGCTGGAGTTATTATCAATGTTAGAAATATTGAAAATGCAGACTTTAATTAAAGATATTAATTCATCAGATACTGACATTATACACTTTACATTGAATGGTATCCCCGCCAAAGCGATGGATTACGACCATTCTATTTGTATCGGCCTTTTTTTCATTGAAAGAAAAATGATATCTGACTCGACGATTTATTCTATTTCTCTCATGCTAACGGTTCTTGAGGATACGCAAGACTTTGCATTACAGCTTAAGAGTAACTATTGGTGGCTTTGGTATCGGCATACTATTAATGATAGAAGCAATATTAATGATGAAGGTCAGGGGTTGTCAATAAAACTAAATAAACTCAATGAGTTAGTTGATATTTTTAACTCATTGACAACTCAACTTAAAGCACCTAAAAAACGTATTTTAGGCGAATATAAAATAGATGTCAGCAAGGTGACTGTATGAAAGAAATTGCTGGCTTAATATTGTTTTTTTTTATGTCTCAGGTCAATGGCAAAACTATTCCTTGGCAAGGTGAACCTTTTTTTATTTATAGTCGAGGCATGACGGTCACTCATTTATTACAGGATCTCGGGGTTAATTATGGAATTCCTGTGGTTGTTAGCCCAGAAATAACTGAAAAATTTAGTGGTAAAATCCGGGATAAAACACCAGAACAAATACTGTCCGAGTTGGCTGGGCTATACAATATTACTTGGTATTATGACGGGGATATCCTCTACTTCTACAAAACTCAATCTATTAAAAGGGAGCTTATATCTCCTGAAGGTCTGTCAACGGCTTCCTTAATAAAATATCTAAATCAAAGTGGCGTGCCTGCGGCTAAAAACTGTACTGTAAAGGCTATTTCGCCACTTAATGCTATTGAAGTTACGGGGGTGCCAGTCTGCATTGAGCGTGTGAGTTCTCTGACTAAAATGTTTTCCGCGCAAGTTCGTGAGCAAAACCAAAATAAAGAAACAGTGAAAGTCTTCCAGCTAAAATATGCTTCTGCCGCTGACTCTAACTACCAGTATAGGGATCAACAAGTTAAATTACCGGGCCTTGTTAGTGTGCTGCGAGAAATGAGTGCAGGTAATCATTTATCTTTGGGGGGCGAAAAAGAAGCAGAGAGGGGGCCTGCCAGCATGCCACTTTTCTCGGCGGACCCTCGGCAGAATGCGATTATTATTCGCGATCGCCAGGCAAATATGCCGCTTTATCGTAGTTTGATTACACAGTTGGATTTACGGCCTGTCCAAATAGAGATTTCGGTGACGATCATTGATGTTGATGCAGGTGATATCAGTCAGCTTGGTATCGATTGGTCAGCATCCACATCCATTGGCGGAACTGGAATTTCATTTAACAGTGGGGAATCTCAACATAATGCCAATGGATTCTCCACCGTGATAGGGGATAGCGGAAACTTTATGGTTCGCCTGAATGCGTTACAAAAGAACTCACGCGCGCGAGTTTTATCCCGCCCATCAGTGGTTACCTTGAATAATATCCAGGCAGTATTAGATAAAAATGTGACTTTTTATACAAAACTGCAAGGTGATAAGGTGGCAAAACTTGAGTCAATAACATCCGGTTCATTATTACGAGTAACGCCAAGAATGATTGACTCTGATGGTGTGAAAGAAGTCCTACTTAACCTTAATATCCAGGATGGACAACAACAGGCATCAATCAGTAGCAGTGAGCCTTTACCAGAAATACAAAACTCAGATATTTCAACCCAAGCTACATTGCGAGTTGGACAAAGTTTACTCTTGGGTGGGTTCATTCAAGATAAACAAATTGAATCACAAAATAAAATACCCTTATTGGGTGATATTCCCTTATTAGGCGGGTTGTTTCGTAATAGCAATAAGCAATCTCACAGTGTTGTCCGGTTGTTTTTAATCAAAGCCGTACCGATTAACACAGGGGAATAATATGGCAGCGCAATTCAAGCTTCGCATATTGGATGGTGAACTCAATGGCCGCGAACTGGTTTTGCCTAAGGGGGTGTTTACTCTGGGGGATCAGGGGGCCGATGTATTATTGCCATTACCTCAGGGGAAAATATTAACCTTGATAATCAGCGAGAACCAAATAATGCTACAGGTGCCGGGTATTGTTTGGATTAATGGTTTACAGCATGATTTACAACAACCTGTTCCTTTACGGCAAGCCATTGAAACAGAAGGTTTAGCATTGGTACTCGGCGAGGAAAAAGATGTCTTAAGCGGGATAATAGTGCCCCGCCGTTCAGGGTCTCGCTTATTATTATGCTTATCTGTGGCAACATTTATCCTATTAGGATTGTTATTCTCTTTTATATTTTGGTTTACACAACAATCGAATCGGCTGTTTTCTTATCTTCCTCCCTCGATCCCAGCACAATTATCGGAACAATTAAAAATATCCACTTTAGAGGGAATAAACGCAGTCTGGCTAGCCGATGGCAGTGTTGTGTTGAGCGGTCACTGTGCATCATCCCCAGCAGTTATCCAGTTGCA
>NZ_CABHXX010000002.1 GCF_902170565.1 Yersinia thracica | reverse complement strand
CTATTGGATATTGCACCAAATGAGATAAAAATTACGCTATAAAACATCTTATATACTTGATCATTGATATTCATGCTTCACCTTTAAAAAGTAAGCTAGCAGAAACATGCGATTTTGCATGAGCCAATAGGTAATAACTTGCTTTTTTATACTCACACAAACATAAACGACATCAAAGAACAATCCACATAAAATGAATTCATTTTTTATTGATATTTAAAGACAAAATAATAAATACAGTTTCTCTTATAACTAAAATAAAAAATAAAAAATAAAAAATACCGAAATATCGGAGATTTCATTTATATCAGTGCCAATGTTTTATTGATAAAATAAAATATTCATTCCCACTCAATTGTCCAGGTAAGGCGTAAGCTATTGATAAGTATGTGTAGTATCGATTACCTAAAAGGTTTATACCGTCTTATATACCGTCACAAGAACAAAGTGACTAAAAACCGCGCAGTATTCGGTTATAGTTAGCAACAGCAGACTTATAGCCAGTAACCGTAGCCTGACACATTACAAGATGTTTGACTACTTCGTCAGCTTCTCCCCCGATCCTGAGAAAAAACTCACTATTCTCTGTTGAAAGTTCGGCTCTCGCTTCTGAATCATTGCCGCTGACGCCTCCGGAAGTTGTAGTTGTGCTGCTACAGGTACCGGCTTTAACTACTGCTCACTTTTAGACCATAATTGACATATTCACTTCTTAATAGATATATTTCCCCCACTGCTTCTGAACGTTACTTTTAGTAATCTGATGCTGCTCTTATCGTTCGAAGAATTGGCAGAGATGTTGGTTTTATATTTATAATTCAAGTAGATTAGAACTACAGGTGAGTCTCTGCAATTTAATAAAATTAACTATATACAAATGACATTTAATATTTTCACTATAAATAAATTAAGTTTTTAATATATTGTGAAACTCTGCCTCCAGCAGCGAATACTCGATAATTCTAGTTCAACAATAGAGAAGATGACTATGAAGGGGCATATTTCTAACACAGCCTCACAATAGGTTGCGAGGCTGATATTTTCATTACAATTAATGGCCGTCGAAATCAACCAAGCTGTAACAAGTAATCCCTTGCTGGTTCAGGCGATCTTCGCCACCCAGATCGTGTAAATTAATCACAAACGCAGCATCAGTCACTTCACCACCCAGTCGACGAATGAGCTTAACCGTCGCTTCAATCGTCCCGCCAGTAGCCAGTAAATCATCAATAACCAGGACTTTGTCGCCCGGTTGAATACTGTCAGTATGAATTTCAAGTTTGTCAGTACCGTATTCTAACTCGTAGCTTTCGCTGATGGTTGCACGTGGTAACTTGCCGGGCTTACGAACTGGAACAAAACCAACCCCAAGAGACAAAGCGACTGGCGCACCGAACAAAAAACCACGGGCCTCAGTGCCCACGACTTTCGTCACGCCCTTATCCAGATAGCGTTCAGTCAGTAGCTCAATGCTGCCGGCGTAGGCTAATGGATCTTCCAGCAAACTGGTCACATCACGGAACAGTATTCCCGTTTTCGGATAATCAGGGATAGTTTTGATACTGTTTTTAATATATTCAAGCTGTTGTGCTGTATTAGGTGCAGTAGCGGTCATAATTTGTGCCTGATAAAACTGCTGTACATACTAAAGCGCGGTCAATCGATGTTAAAATGGTATCAATTGAGTAACTCATTCTATCTACTCGCCACACTTCGACAGAGTAAATGACTGTGCCCTTAGCTCTAAGGACGCAACGAGGGAAGATCCCGCACACGAAAACGCTCAAATCTATGCAAACTGGCATAAAAATGCAACTGATGTGAGCGACTCAGTGCCTTTTTTGTTGCGATAGGTCAATAACTGGCATCCGCAACATAAATATCAATAATAGCGTTAATATCACCAACAATAAGCTTCTGACCCACCAAATTTTCACCAGCCAAAGTGAAACGGCAAAAGTGAGGACGGTGACCAATATTGCTTTCCATTTAACGCCGGGAGGCAAAGCTCGATGTTGTTGCCAGGTGCGTATATAACCACCAAACCATGAGCGATGAAGCAGCCAATGATGAAAGTGGAGAGAGGAACGTGCAAAACACCACGTGGCCAGTAGCAAAAATGGCGTAGTGGGTAAAAGAGGAAGCACGACACCTAAGGTGGCCAAAACCACGGCGAGCCAACCTAAAGCTATCAACAACCAACGAGACATAAACGCCCTTTATCATAGCATTCATTAATGTGCCTTTATCATTAACGCATGCACTCATTAGCATCAATGGGTATTCTTAGCATTATTCGTTCAAAATACCGTTTTAACCATCACCTTGCTTGTAACCTCTGGCATTCAAAGGCAAGCTGGCGGAAAGATTTCCGGGAGAAGCGCCATGAGTACAGAAAAGCTATTGCAGGTGCTTGAAAGCCAAATTGAGGCATTGTCGGCACAAGTTGGCCCACAAGCCAATACTCCGTCTCAGCAAGCACGTTTTGACCTGAATTTATTTGGTAACCATGGTAATCGTTTTCGCGATTATTTACTGGAAGTTCATAAAAACATGGCCCAGCTGAAACAGGTTGTTGCTGACAATCGCACGCAGCAGGTCGCTTTCTTGGCTGAGAAGTTGGTTGCACAAATCTCCGCCTTACAAAGAGAGTTAGCGACACAGAAGCTAAGAAAATCCAATCCTGAGCCCAAGTATAATAAATTGGATCCTTACCACAAGCTGGCTGAGCATCAAGATTATGAGCGGCGAATACTGTCTATGATTCAAGACAGAGAGAGCCAATTGGGTAAGCAAAATTTATTAACTGAGCAGCAAAAAATACAGAAAGAACTTGCCGCACTGGAGGGACGTTTAATGCGTTGCCGACAGGCGCTGATAAAAATAGAGCGCAGTATTGAGAAGAAAGAGAACGGTTTTTGAATATTTGTCACATTTTTTGAATCATTAGGGTTTCGATAGCGAATACTTTTCTATAATGTTTTATATCTACCGTCTTTCAAGTTGCAGGTGTGCTGATTGGATTCAATCTCCCAAGCCCCTTGTTTATGTGAGCTTATCGGGCTCTCTCACTTGCCGCCGTTGCACTGCTTGAAACCTATTGGGTAGATGGATTGAAATCAAGTCAGGTGGAAACCGGCAGCAAGGTATCCTCACCTGGCTTTTCTAACTCACTGAAAATCAAATATTGGCCAGATTATGTCAGTTGAAAAAGCATCACCAGAACTGCAACTGGCAGTAGATCTTATCTACTTGCTGGAATGTAATGAGATAGCGCCGGAAACGGCATTGGCAGCATTAGCTATCGTGCAACTCGATTACCAGCGCAAGCTGCGTAATCGAGTGTCTGATTAACCGTATTGTCTTGATGTGCAGCAAGGAGATACAAGCAGATATCGCCTTGCTGTGAATCATTACAAGGCGAGTGATTGAGTTTATCAATCTCACCCGTCAGATAACCTTAAGCGAGTGGCTTATTGATATCCGGCAAATCAGGTTTGGTATCCCCCATCGCAGATTTTTCAGATGGTACTGAAGGTAAACCCTGGGCATCAAATGGCCGACTTACTTCCTGAATTTCAGTACCGTCGGGCTTGTGTAAATACACATCTAACTGATTGAATGCAATATTAATGTCATTCTCACGACATAACTTATCAATCGCGCTATTTAATTCATCCACCGTATAACTGCGATCGCGTAATTCACGCACATACACACGCAACTCATGATCAAGAGTGCTAGCGCCAAAATTAAGGAAGAACACATGAGGTTCAGGGTCTGTCATGACCCGAGGATTTTCATGGGCTGCTTTTAGCAATATTTCTTTTACTTTTGCTAAATCAGAGCCATACGCAACCCCGACTTTAATAATAATTCGGGTGACGGTATCAGATAGAGACCAGTTGATCAGCCGCTCGGTTACAAAGGCCTTATTCGGAATAATCACTTCTTTACGGTCAAAATCGGTGATTGTAGTAGCACGAATTCGTATTTTGTTAACATTACCAGAGAAGGTACCGATAGTAATGGTATCGCCGATACGCACAGGCCGTTCGAACAAAATAATCAAGCCCGATACAAAGTTAGCAAAAATTTCCTGCAAGCCGAACCCCAAACCAACAGACAGAGCCGCAACCAACCACTGTAGTTTATCCCACGAAACCCCAAGCGAGCTAAGCGCAGTAATCCCCCCAACGGCGGTGATCAGATAAGTCAAAATGGTGGTAATGGCGTAAGAAGTCCCTTGGCGCAGTTGTAGCCGCGACAATATCACCACTTCAAGCAAGCCTGGCAGGTTGCGCGTCAGAATATAAGCAACCACTAACGCCATTAAAGCCACTAGCATATTTCCCAATGTGACAGACTGCACGACACTCGCACCCGCCACGGTGGTGGTGTAATGCCACAAAGAGATGCTGTCTAAATAGGAGATAACTGTTATCAAATCAGCCCAGATTGCGTAGAAACAGGTGGCGAAAATCAGGAACAGAGCCATAGTCGTCAAACGTAATGATTGCTGATTAATTTGTTCCAATGCCAATGGAGGTTCTTCTACTGGCTCCCCCCCTTCTGCGCCCTCTTTCACTAAATTTTGTCGCCGGGCGATGGCGCGACGGTAAGCTAAACGCCGCGCTGCAACCCCTAATCCACGAATGGCTGTCAGATAAACGATGTTCCACAGAAATAATAAATAGAGGCTATCAATCCAGCGGCCAGCCAGTTGCAGGGTGGTGTAGAAATATCCGGCAATCATTAACCCAATCAATATGATCGGTGTTCCCGCTATTGCAGTCACTATCACTAATCGTACCGCATGGGAGTCTTTCTCACGCCAGCTATCACGGCAGAATGGATAGACGAACAAGGCCAATAGCGCCAATGCAATGACAATGACAACCTGTCCAATAACGTCATCTACCAGCCGAAGTGGGCTTTTTTCACCCAAGGCAGACCAGAAGATAACGGGTAGCAATGCAACGCCCAAACGCACCATTTGGCGCCGATAATGCGCACATCGGTCAGGCACTATCATAAAGTGCCGCTCAGTGATGCCGCCTGGCGATAGCATGCGATATGTCAGGTCAAACACCAGCCAGAACAGGGCCAGGCGTTGGAAGAAGGTCCAGAATAAATCACTGAGATTGAAGTCTGAACGTAAACACCAATAACCTACACCCAAAATAACCAAAGCTCCGGGCAACACTTTCAGCAAAGTGAGTAAAATGGCTTTAGGTGTGTGCATTTGGCTATCATGCTTTAATTGCCCGACGTCAGAGGCCAATCTATCTAAATATTTATTAATCATGTTGTAGCGTGAGCGGATTACACCCACCACCATCAGCATGGGTATCAGGAATACCAACGACTTAATTAAACCTGCTAATACGTCATCCCATGATAGGGTAAAGTGAAAACTACTCAGTTCAGTTTTTAATGCACTCGGCAAGGCTTTCAGCCAAGACCAATCCATGGGTTTATTGCTGCTAACCCAAAATATTTGCTGTGTCAGCGTGTGTTGCAGTGACTCATTGACACTCAGCAACTGTTGCTGATTAATTTGCAGATTAATCGCCAGCGTCAGTTGGTTACCTAGCTGCTTATTTAACTGGTCTAGTAGTTCACGTCGGATATCGACTATCTGCCCCAACGCGTCTTCTACATCAGGGCTGACTTTCTCTTTGCTGTCCGTCATCAAGGATTGAATGTAGTCATCCCCTTGAAATAACTGATCTCGCTGCTGATTAATTTCAAATTGTTCAAGGCGCAAATCGGCAATGCGCGGCCCCATATTGGTAATCAAACCGGAGGTCGGCAAATTGAGTTGCTGCTGGTAGAGAATACGAGAAAGCAGCAAACTGCCGCGTAAAACGGTAATTTGCTCCTTTAAATTGCGTTCAGATTGCAGAGCGCGATCCAGCCAGTTTTTAACTCTGATATTCTGTTGTACCAGTGTGTTGCCTTCTTTAGTGGCATTAATCAATTGCTGGCTCAACTCTTTATTAATCGCCAATTCGCGGCTGACTAATGGGTCATTTTGAATATCAGTAGCATCATCGGGGACTTGCGCTTCTTTGGCTGTTTTCTCTGAAAGAATTAACCGTTTTCCGCTTACTACCTCTTGCAGTATTTGGACATAACGCTCCAGTTGGTTAATGTGCGCAGTCGTGTAATCTCGTTGTTTTTGCAGCAAATCTTGTAACGTCGTATTAGCTTCCAGATTTTTACGCTGCAAATCTAGCTGCGCGTTTAGCATGACTTGCTCAGTCAATAGCGCTTGCTGTTGGGTCGGCCGCAAAACGTCTTGATTCGGAGCCAATCCATTGAGTTGATTGCGAATCTGCATTAAACGCATCGATGCGTTATACATCGCACTTTGCACGCGTTCTGGCTGAGTTTGCAGAGAAATTAGCTGGCTGTTATAAGCGGAAAGGTCTTCTTGCGCGGATTGTAAGTCATCCAGTGTTTCATTTAGACGTGATTCCAACTGGCGCAATGAATAGTTCGCCAGGGACTCTCGAGTCAGAGTATCCGCTGAATTGTTTTTAAGTGCATCCAGCCCGTCAGTCGCCTGTCGTAATTTCGCCGGGGCCTGTGCTAATTGTTGTCTAAGTTGACTGGCTTCCTGCTTGGTACGCTCAATTGTATCAAGGTACTCCAGTGTTTTGGTCAGATCTTGTTGCGATAACTTTTCCGCTGGCGACAATATTTTTTGCTTTGATAATGCATCCAGTTGGCTCAGCACTTCACTGCGCGTCGGCACATCTATATTCATTCCAGCCGCGAAAAGTGACGGCGAAAATATCAATACAATTATAAGCAGGGTAATTATTGTCTGTAGACGTAGTAAAAATGCGCCTGTTGACAAAGAAACCGGCAAAGAAAAGGGTAAAAAATATGGATTGTGAAATCTGCTGCTCATATTTGAACTTCATTTCAACAGAGAGGCTGAAATCCTATCACGTTCAGTCTCGAGTCATAATAAGAAAAGTCTTTCAGGGCGTGAATAGCTGTAATAATGCGGGCAGTTACGCACTTACGGTGGAATCGAATGTAACAGCCCGAAATAGTGGTTGATTAGTGCATTTAATAGGCATTTTTCTTTTGCTGCTCAAAACGTCAGAACTTTCTCAGCAGCCAGTGTCCATTGAGCCAACTCAACCAAAGTCCCAATTTCTACACCATCAACCAAGGCTAACTCACTAATACCACGAGCATCCGTACAGGTTTTACATAACTTAACCGGGACATTTTGTGCCGTAAGGATTTCCAACATCTGTTGTAAGTTATAACCCTCTCGGGGCTGCTGCCCATTAAGACCGGCAATAACGGCATCAGACATTAAAAATAGGCGCAAATCGAGATCTGTCTGCTGTTCTTTCAATGCGATAGATAAACGCAGCGCGTTAAATAGCGACTCTTGGCCATATGCAGCACCATTAGCAATAACAACCAGTGAACTCGTTTTATCGCTCATATAAACATCTCCAGTTAATCCTATGTCTTTCTTAGCAATGAAACCCCGTTGCTTAGCATCTCCAGATAAGCATCAATTAATATCGGTGCCTCTTGTTTTATATCAAAACTTTCTGGCATAAAAAGCCAGTTTTCCATCAAACCTGTAATATAGGCCCTCATGATAATCGCAGCACGGCGAGTATCAAGATTGACGGAGAGCTGATTAGCATCAATACAGCCTTGCAAAACAGACTCAATTCGCTCATAACTAGCTAAATCAAGAACTTTGCGTGCATCATGGAAAGAGGTCATCTCCCCGACAAATTCACATTTATGGAATACAATTTCCATTAACGCGCGGCGGCGACAATCCTCACTTGTAGAAACAAGCACATGAATGAGTATTTCACGCAGAATGCGGAGTGGATTATCAGGATATTTTGCCTGATACTCTAATTCGAGCTGATCGACATTAGACTCTGATAACTCCCAAACTTCGTTAAACAGGTCTACCTTATTCTTGAAGTGCCAGTAAATTGCGCCACGGGTAACTCCCGCAGCGACAGCAATATCAGTAAGTGAAGTACCGGAAACACCGTGCGCAGAAAATTCCCGCACTGCGGCATCTAGAATGTGTTGCCGGGTCTCTTCGGCTTGCTGTTTGGTTTTTCGTGCCATAGCGTTGTTTTTTCGAGGGGGTGCGATTTACATACATTCACGAATGTATGTACCATAGCACGCACATATAATTTACGCAGCAATGGGTTTTAAAGCTTGTGATCCATTGAATGAAATTAAAAATCGGACACTTGAGGTTTATCTATGAGCAAAAACAGAGGGGTAATGCCTCTGGCTGCAATTCTGGTACTTTCAGGCAGCTTAGTACTTATAGGATGTAATGACAAAGATGCGGCGCAAGCCCATGCTCAACAGGCACCTGAAGTCGGCATTGTGACATTGAAAGCAGCACCACTGAATATCACAACCGAATTGCCTGGCCGTACGTCCGCATTCCGTGTTGCAGAAGTTCGTCCGCAAGTTAGCGGTATTATCCTTAAACGTAACTATGTTGAAGGCAGTGATGTCACCGCCGGAACATCACTTTATCAAATTGATCCTGCGACTTATCAGGCCGCTTATGACAGCGCAAAAGGTGACTTGGCTAAAGCGCAAGCTGCCGCTGAAATCGCTCGCCTGACCGTTAATCGCTACAAACCATTGCTCGGTACCAACTACATCAGTAAGCAAGAGTATGACCAAGCGGTGTCTGATTCTATGCAAGCCAATGCTTCCGTTCTGGCAGCAAAAGCAGCGGTAGAAAGTGCCCGTATTAACCTGGCTTATACTCAAGTGACCTCGCCAATCAGTGGCCGTACCGGTAAATCTTCAGTGACTGAAGGTGCATTGGTGACCAGTGGTCAGGCAACCGCGTTGACAACAGTCCAACAACTTGACCCGATGTACGTTGATGTTACTCAGTCAAGTGATGAGTTCCTGCGTCTGAAAAAAGAGCTGGCTGATGGCACGCTCAAACAAGAAAACGGTAAAGCTAAAGTTCGCTTGTTACTGGAGAATGGCACTGAGTACGCGGAAACCGGTACGTTGGAATTCTCTGGTGTGACCGTGGATGAAACCACCGGTTCTATCACTATCCGCGCCATATTCCCTAACCCGAATGAAGCACTGTTACCAGGGATGTTTGTCCGTGCACGCCTGGATGAAGGTGTCCGCCCTGATGCACTATTAGTGCCTCAACAAGGTGTAACCCGCAACCCACGCGGCGAAGCAACGGCCATGGTCGTTGGGGCTGATGACAAAGTTGAATTGCGTACACTGGTTGCTAATCAAGCCATTGGTAATAAATGGTTGGTGACTGACGGATTGAAAGCAGGCGATCGTCTTATTGTTTCCGGCTTGCAAAAAATCAGACCGGGTGTGCAGGTAAAAGTGCAGGAAGTTACTGACCCGGCGCAAAAAGCAGCCCCGGCTGATACAGAGAAGAAGTCTTAAAAGGAGCCGGTAATTCATGGCTAAGTTCTTTATAGATCGCCCTATTTTCGCTTGGGTTATCGCTATCATAATCATGTTAGCGGGTATCCTTGCGATCATGAAATTACCTGTTGCGCAATATCCGACCATTGCGCCACCGGCAATTACAATCTCCGCCAACTATCCTGGCGCCGATGCGACGACTGTGCAGAATACAGTTACGCAGGTTATCGAACAGAACATGAACGGTATCGATAACCTGTTGTACATGTCTTCCAGCAGTGACTCCTCCGGTAACGTTCAGTTGACGTTGACCTTTAACTCCGGCACGGATCCCGATATCGCGCAGGTTCAGGTCCAGAACAAACTGCAATTAGCCATGCCATTACTGCCGCAAGAAGTGCAGCAGCAAGGTGTGAGCGTTGAAAAGTCCAGTAGTAGCTTCCTGATGGTTGCCGGCTTTATTTCTGAAGACGGCACCATGCAGCAAGAAGATATCGCTGACTATGTCGGTTCTAACATTAAAGACCCGATCAGCCGTACCGCAGGTGTAGGTGATGTTCAGTTGTTCGGCTCCCAATACGCGATGCGTATCTGGATGGACCCGCACAAACTGAATAACTACGGTTTGACGCCGGTTGATGTTATCAACGCGATTAAAGTACAGAATAACCAGGTTGCCGCAGGGCAATTAGGGGGTACGCCACCAGTACCGGGTCAAGAACTGAACTCCTCTATTATTGCTCAGACCCGTCTGACCAATGCGGAAGAATTCAGCCAGATCATGCTGAAAGTCAATACAGATGGCTCGCAGGTTCGCCTGAAAGATGTGGCTATCGTTCAACTGGGTGCTGAAAGTTATAACATTATTGCTCGTTATAATGGTAAGCCAGCGGCAGGTATCGGTATTAAGCTGGCGACAGGGGCTAACGCCCTGAACACCTCGGCTGCGGTAAAAGCGGAACTGGCAAAATTACAGCCGTTCTTCCCGGCAGGGCTGAAAGTGGTTTACCCGTATGACACCACACCGTTCGTTAAAATCTCCATTAACGAAGTGGTTAAAACGTTGGTCGAAGCTATCATCCTGGTGTTCTTGGTCATGTATCTGTTCTTGCAAAACTTCCGCGCAACGTTGATTCCAACGATTGCGGTACCGGTCGTATTGCTCGGGACGTTCGCTATTCTTTCCGCCTTTGGCTTTTCGATAAATACCCTCACGATGTTCGGGATGGTGTTGGCGATAGGGCTATTGGTGGATGACGCCATCGTAGTGGTGGAGAACGTCGAACGTGTGATGCAAGAGGAAGGGCTACCGCCGAAAGAAGCCACTAAGAAATCCATGGAGCAAATCCAGGGTGCATTGGTGGGGATCGCGTTGGTGCTTTCTGCCGTATTTATTCCGATGGCCTTCTTCGGCGGCGCAACCGGGGCGATTTATCGTCAGTTCTCTATTACCATCGTTTCGGCCATGGTGCTCTCGGTTCTGGTGGCATTAATTCTGACCCCAGCACTGTGCGCCACCATGTTGAAACCTATCGCTAAAGGCGAACATGGCCCGAAAACCGGCTTCTTCGGTTGGTTTAACCGCATGTTCGAAAAAAGTACCCACCACTATACCGACAGTGTTGCCAATATCCTGCGCAGCACTGGCCGTTATTTGGTGATCTATCTGGCTATTGTGATTGGTATGGGCGTGTTGTTCCTGCGCTTACCCTCTTCATTCTTGCCGGAAGAAGATCAGGGCGTGTTCCTGACCATGGTACAAATGCCTGCGGGTGCGACCCAAGAACGAACTCAGAACGTCCTGAATCAGGTTACTGACTATTATCTCGACAAAGAAAAAGACGTGGTTAACTCAGTATTTACCGTTAACGGCTTCGGTTTCAGCGGTCAGGGTCAGAATACCGGTCTGGCATTCGTGAGTTTGAAAAACTGGGATGAACGCCCTGGTGAGCAAAACAAAGTTCCGGCCATTGTGGGCCGTGCCTCCGCGGCTTTCTCGCAAATTAAAGACGGTTTGGTGTTTGCCTTTAACTTGCCTGCGATTGTGGAATTAGGTACCGCTACCGGCTTTGACTTCCAGTTAATTGACCAAGGTAACGTGGGGCATCAGAAATTAACGGAAGCCCGTAACCAACTGCTTGGAATGGCAGCGCAACACCCAGATATGCTGGTGGGTATGCGGCCAAATGGGCTGGAAGATACACCTCAGTTCAAAGTCGAAGTCGATCAGGAAAAAGCACAAGCGCTGGGCGTGGCAATTTCTGATATCAATACCACCTTGGGTTCAGCCATGGGCGGCAGCTATGTAAACGACTTTATCGACCGCGGTCGTGTGAAGAAAGTTTATGTGCAGGCGGATGCTCCATTCCGTATGTTACCGGATGATATTGATAAGTGGTATGTCCGTAACAACCTAGGTCAGATGGTGTCATTTGCCACCTTCTCCACTGCCAAATGGGAATACGGCTCACCGCGACTGGAACGTTATAACGGCTTACCTTCCATGGAAATTCTGGGTCAGGCCGCTCCGGGCAAAAGTACCGGTGAAGCTATGGACCTGATGCAAGAATTGGCCGCTAAATTACCAAGTGGCGTGGGTTATGACTGGACGGGTATGTCCTATCAGGAACGTTTGTCGGGTAACCAGGCTCCAGCGCTGTATGCCATCTCACTGATTGTGGTCTTCTTGTGTCTGGCGGCGTTGTATGAAAGCTGGTCAATTCCATTCTCTGTGATGTTGGTGGTGCCACTGGGTGTGGTCGGTGCGTTAATTGCCGCCTCTCTGCGTGGGCTGGAAAATGACGTTTACTTCCAGGTGGGCTTATTGACCACCATTGGGCTATCGGCCAAGAACGCCATCTTGATTGTTGAGTTCGCTAAAGACTTGATGGATAAAGAAGGCAAAGGTTTGGTGGAATCAACCTTAGAAGCCGTGCGTATGCGTCTGCGTCCAATCTTGATGACCTCACTGGCCTTTATTCTTGGGGTTATGCCGCTGGTTATCAGTAGCGGTGCAGGTTCTGGTGCACAGAATGCGGTCGGTACCGGTGTAATGGGCGGTATGATAACCGCGACAGTACTGGCTATCTTCTTTGTTCCGGTGTTCTTCGTGGTGGTTCGCCGCCGCTTTAGCCGGAAAAGTGAAGATGTAGAACATGCACATGCGGTTGACCATAAGGTGAAATAAACCTTATTCGCAATAAATAATGTCGTACTAAAAAGGCCGCTCAGTCTAAACTCAGCGGCCTTTTTCTTTGTCATTGGTCTGATCCTCACATTGGGCCAGCAGAACACAGGGTATAAATGCCCCCTTAAAGCAGCCAATTCCGCCAGAGCGTTTATATTGTGATCAATATATCAAATAGTGAGTTGAGCATTTGCAGCCAGACCATAAATTACTATGATATAAATATTCATAAAAATGAAGATAATGAACCAATGGAAACGAGATTGAAAATTTTATATGACGCGCAGGTTATTGATTCTGCGGTCTACTGCGGCATGCTCAATGTTCTCACTCGTTTGGAACAACACTGGCAGTTATCTATTCGTCATCCGCAAGGAGAAATGCTGATTACTCACATGGCCAATGCGCTGATGCGAGCGAGTCAGAGACAGGTTATTCCGGCTATCGACGATGAAATATTAAAAGAGATCGAAGCCACAGCAATTTTTGCCAATATCAGGGAAATTAATAACGATCTACTCTCACTGTTTGTCTTTGAAGTACCCGATCACGAATTGGGATATTTATTAGTAAACTTATATGGTTTGCATCTGGCCCAACAGATGGAGAGTGAATAATTTAGATATCTATTAAATATTCAAAAAAATGAACAATTAAAATATCTTTTTACTCTAAATAATTCGAGTTGCAGGAAAGCGGTCAACGCACATGCAGCTTGAATTATGACGGGTATATTTAGGGACCAAATATGCTACTAAAAGCATTACAAAAACAGAACCCAGCGCTCATAGAAGCGGCCTTTTTACTTTGGCAACAAGGGGTTATCAAACCTGACAGCTATGTTATTGATGTTGATCAGGTCAAACAAAATGCGCGTTTACTGCTGGAAACAGCAACACGTCACGGCATCACTCTTTATCTGATGAGCAAACAGTTTGGCCGAAATCCCCTGCTGTGCAAGCTCCTGCTGGAATGTGGCTATCAAGGTATCGTCGCGGTGGATTTCAAAGAGGCGCGCCAACTCTATCAACATAATTTGCCAGTGGCCCACATCGGCCATTTAGTCCAAATCCCCAGCGGGATGGTAGATGAAATTGTGTCCCGTCAACCCGAAGTCATTACCGTTTACAGTGTCGCCAAAGCACGAGAAATTGCGGCTGCCGCTGTACGTCAGAATAAAGAGCAAGCGCTGTTATTAAAAGTTTGGCATCACGATGACCTTATTTACCCAGGGCAAGAAGCAGGATTCTCACTGGATGAATTACCCACTGTTATCAAAGAAATAAAGGCAATTTCTGGTGTCCGTTTGGTGGGTGTTACTCATTTCCCTTGCATGCTTTTTGATAGTGAAAAAGGCCAGACATTACCCAGCCCAAATCTTAATACCCTGATTGAAGCAAAAAGTATTCTTGAGCAGCACGGCATCCATGTGGAACAGGTCAACGGCCCTTCTGCAACTAGCATTGAAAGCTTGCCGCAACTGGCTAAATGGGGTGTCACACACGCCGAACCGGGCCACTCATTGACCGGAACTATGCCCTCTAACCAACAGGGTAACCAGCCCGAACATATTGCCATGCTGTATCTGACAGAGGTTTCCCATTGCCATCAAGGTAAAAGTCATTGCTATGGTGGCGGTTACTATCGGCGCGGTCATTTGAGTCATGCACTGGTGTATGACCAACAATGGCATGCCAGTAAGGTGCTGAATCCTGACAATGCCAGTATTGATTACACAATAGGCCTTACCGAGCCATTCGCCGTCGGCAGCCCAGTGGTGATGTGCTTTCGTACACAGATTTTCGTCACCCGCAGTGACGTGGTTCTGGTCGGCGGGATCCAGTCTGGTCAGCCCAGATTACTCGGAATTTATGATAGCCAGGGGAATACTATTCCCACGCCCACCGGACCGGAGGGGTTATGAGTAAGTTTATCGTGCTGGTCATTGACAGCTTTGGCGTAGGGGCCATGTCCGATGTCGCAGAGGTTCGCCCACAGGATATAGAGGCGAATACCTGTGCCCATATTTTGCAGACCTACCCCGAATTGCATTTACCCAATTTAGAAAAAATGGGGCTAATCAATGCGCTACATATCGGCTCACCAGATTTTCACGACAGTGTGATGCAAGACAACCCCGAGGCCAGTTTTGGTGTCGCGCTGTTGCAACATGAGGGTGGCGACACTTTTATGGGCCACCAGGAGATCATGGGCACCCTACCCCGCTCACCGTTAAGCATGCCATTCTCCAGTGTAAAAACGCGTG
Organism: Yersinia thracica; assembly: GCF_902170565.1. Classification (GTDB taxonomy): domain Bacteria; phylum Pseudomonadota; class Gammaproteobacteria; order Enterobacterales; family Enterobacteriaceae; genus Yersinia; species Yersinia thracica. The sequence goes on along the minus strand of NZ_CABHXX010000002.1, from coordinate 65,223 downwards.
TGGCTGATGCATTACGCCAGCAGGGTTATCAAGTTGAAGAGCGCAGTGCGCCTGATGATAGCAGCAATTTGCAATTTCTATGGGTCAATAACTGCGTCGCAATTGGCGATAATCTTGAAGCAGATTTAGGCCAAGTATTTAATATTTGTGCTAATTTAGATGCCATTAATTTTGAGCAGGTCGAAAAGATAGGTCGGATAGTGCGGGGTTGTGTAGCAGTGAACCGCGTCATCGCCTATGGAGGGGTGCTGATGAATAGCCACGCAATCATCAGCGCAGCTGAAGTTAAGCAACAACATTATATTGGTATTAACAGCCCAAAATCAGGTGTTTACGATAATGGTTTTCAGGTTATTCACCTCGGTTATGGCGTTGACGCCGATGTTCAGGTGCCTCATCAGCTTGAAAAAGTGAATATTCCCACAGTGCTGGTGGGTAAAGTCGCTGATATTGTTGCCAGCCCAGCTGGGCGAAGCTATCAGCAATTGGTTGATTCACAAACCATTTTGGATATTACATTGGAAGAAGTGCAACGTGCGGGCAGTGCCTTCATCTGCACTAATATTCAGGAAACTGACCTGGCGGGCCATGGGCAGGATGTTGCGCGCTATGCAGAACGCCTGCAATTGGTCGATAACATGCTAGGCAAAATAACTGCAGCTATGTTGCAAGGTGATTGCCTGGTCGTGATGGCAGATCACGGCAACGACCCGACAATTGGCCATAGTAAACACACCCGGGAACAGGTGCCGCTGCTGGTCTATCATGCGGGAATGGCGCAAGCGCCGCAAAAGGCCATTCGCCTGGGAACCCGAGAAACAATGTCAGATGTTGGTGCGACAGTTTGTGAGTTTTTTGCGGCAACTGCACCACAAAACGGCCACTCTTTCTGGCGGCAGCTCACTGGCGCTAGCAAATAATGGGATATATTCAGGATACTTAAGGGGAAGTAAGAATGCTTAAAATCGCTATTGGTGGGCAACTGAATAAAAACGAAATACGAGATTGTTTAGCTAAATATGGCGCAGATAAAATTTCCTGCGAAATATTTACTGACATGGATGCCGCCATGAAAGTCAAAAATGGCAGTTTCGACTATTACGTGGGCGCTTGCCAAAGTGGTGCCGGCGGCGCTCTTGCTATGGCTTATGCCCTGATTGGCCGCGATAAGTGCGCCACCATAGCGAATGCTCTGACCCAGCCCTCTGAGGATAATATCAGCCAATTGATCGAGCAGGGTAAAAAAGCATTTGGCTTTACCAATGATCGCGTTGAAAACTCTGTTAAAGCCTTATGTGCCGTTTTATTGGCAGACAAATAATGCTGTAACTATTTGGCGATAAATCACTTTTTAATATATCCCCAAGAAAGTTGAAGTTGCAGGTAAGCGGCAAGCGAACCAACCCCAATAAGCTTACATCAAGTCAGTGATTCGGGTGCGTGAGTGTAGCTAACACCCCTGCGGCTTCAAATACGAAGGGTATAACAACAATAATAAACACATTAGCCTGGGGCCTATTGGCCCCGATGGGGTCGTGATATGGAATCGTTTAATTTAGTTAAGATTATTCTTTTCGCTCTAATGGGAGGATATGCCACTTTTCTTGCCAACAAGTCTATCGCGGTTTATCACGATGGATTGCGGCCTATTATGCCGGAGTTTATGAACGGCAATATGAGCCGAAAAGAGCTGGCGGGTATCTCCTTTGCTATCAGTATTGGGTTCATCACCGGTTTCGCCATGCCAATTACGTTGGCAACGGGGATTATTGTTATTCATATTGTTTTGCTGACAGCGGATATTATTGGTGTATCACTGAATAATACTAAGTTGGCCGTATTAATTGGTACTGTTTATGGTGCATTAATCACTATTGCACTGGATGGGCTGATTAAGGGTTTCAGTTATTTACCCGTCAATTTCCTTGATGCCCTCGCGTCAGTAGGTGACCCAATAATTTATGCGTTTGTCGCCTTCCCTGCTATTGCCGTCGGTTATCAATTCGGCAAAAAAGCGGGATTAATCACCATTATTATCGCCTTCCTGGCCCGTGTTGTGATTGAGAGAATTAACCCAGTCACTATTGCCGGTAATGAAGTGGCACTCAGCCCAGAAGGCATTGCGATGCTGTTTGGCATGATTTGCTTACTGTTCTTTGCTTCCCGTGATAAACGCCACGGTGAAGAAATGGAACATAGCTTGTTTGACGACAATATTAAGCGTATTCGGAAAAACGCGATTTATCTCCTCCCAATGGCGGCGTTAATCACCATCACTGCCCACTACCATTGGATTGCCGGTGAGCCAATTGCCGCGGCATTGCTCGGAAAAGGGCAAATTACCTCAGCAGCTATTGTCGCCATTGTTCAAGCTCTTGCTTTCATGCCACTGATTATTACCACCGCAATGATAAGTGGTGTGTATGGCACCAACGGCTGGTGTGACTGGTTCCTCGGCTTAGGCTATCTTGCGCCGAACCCAGTGGTTGCGGGCATACTCGGGGCCGGGGCGATGGGCGTTGAAATTACCAGTCTGAGCCGAATTGGCAAGGCGATGAACCGTTTCCCATCGTTAAAAATGTCCGGGGATAATATTCGTACCGCCATGACGCAAATTCTTGAAATTGCACTTTTGGTAGGCGGGGTTAATGCCGCAAATCAAATATGGCCCGGAACCGGCATTTTTGTGGTCGTCAGCTTGTATATCCTCAACGAAATTTGTGGCCGCCCGGTCATGAAACTGGCGGCAGGCCCTATCGCGGCTATTATCGTAGGGGTATTGGCGAACATTTTTGCTGTTTTGGGGTTACACGTGGTCGCTTAATCGCAAGCCAGCGCCTCACCCACTTTAAAAAAGTCTGCAAGCTTCGGTTTGCGGACTTTTTTTATTTATTCGCACTTGAAACTGAAAAACGAATAGAGCATAATTATTGTTATAGTATAACATAACAATTGGAGTTTTCATGAAACCTGGCATCCACCCTAACTATCGGACCGTGGTTTTTCACGATACCAGTGCGGACACTTATTTCACCGTCGGGTCAACCATCGCCACATCGCGAACCATTGAACGCGATGGACAAACCTATCCCTATGTCACATTGGATATCTCTTCGGCATCGCATCCGTATTACACCGGTAAACAAAAAGAGTTTTCAAAAGAAGGCAGCACTGCACGTTTCCATAAGCGGTTCGGCAGCTTCCTGACCCCAAAAAAAGCTAATTCTGAGAGTTAATTATGCAAGTATTGAGTTCATTGAAATCGGCAAAAAACCGTCATCCCGATTGCAAAATCGTCCGTCGCCGCGGCCGGGTGTATGTTATTTGCAAAAGTAATCCACGTTTTAAAGCCGTTCAGGGAGGTACTCATAAAAAGCGGTGATGTTGAATATGTTGCAGTAAAAAGCCCCGTTGCTGCTCAACGGGGCTTTTCTATTTGTCATAAAGGATTGATAATTCAGCCCCTTAGTTTCCTTTGGGGCTGAGAAATTTACTGCTGATAGCTACTTCATGCTACCCACAATAGTGTCCACATTGTGTTTAAAGGCTTGTGTGTAAGTCGCTGCTGGACCGTCGGCTACAGATAATGCCTCTGGATAAAGCTCTCCGCCAGCTTGTGCTCCACTGGCTTCAGCAATCTGTTTTACCAGCCGTGGGTCAGTTTGGTTTTCAATAAAATAGGTTTTTATTTTCTCTTTTTTGATTTGGTTAATCAGCGCAGCAACCCCACTGGCACTGGCTTCAGACTCAGTAGAGAAACCAACAGGTGATAAGAAGTTAACCCCATATTCCTGACTAAAATAACCAAATGCATCATGGCTGGTTAGAACCTGGCGCTGCCCAGCAGGGATCGCGGCAAACTGCGCCTTGGCATAAGCATCCAATTTCTCCAGTTGTTGAATATATTCCCCCCCGCGCTTACGGAAATAATCTGCATCTTCAGGATCGGCGACAATCAATGCATTCATTACGTTATTAGCATATTTAATACCATTCGCCATACTGTTCCAGGCATGAGGGTCGGTCACCATTTTGCCCTCTTCATCCATCTTGCGAGTATCAACCCCGGTTGATGCAATGACGACTTGCCCTTTATAACCGGAGGCGGTGATCAGCCGCTCCAACCAGCCCTCCAGCCCTAACCCACTGACGAACACCACATCGGCTTTGGACAATTGCTTGCTATTTTTCGGTGTGGGTTCAAAACCATGGGGGTCCCCATTCGGGCCAACTAAGGTCACCACATTGACATGGTCGCCCCCAACCTGTTTGACGATATCACCTAAAATAGAAAAACTGGCGACGGCCTCGACCGTTTTCGCCATTGCCAGCGGACTTGACAGTAGAGCAGCTACCGCCAAACTAATAGGTAAGTACTTCATTTAAATCTCCTTTAATGACTCGGGTTCTCAATAATAATAAATAGTTCTCAACGGCGCGCAGTGGCTAAAACTCCACCGCGCGTTCCAAATAAAATAGATAAAAAGAAAATTAGACTGGCACTCAGGACAATAGCTGGCCCGGCTGGCAATGAGGCGTAATACGACCACAGTAGCCCGACGAGACTGGCAATCATGCCAATCGCCATGGCAATGCCCAGGGTTTGAGGTAGGTTTTTGGCCCAAAAACGTGCACTGGCGGCCGGTAGCATCATTAATCCGACTGACATCAGCGTGCCCAGAATTTGAAATCCAGCCACTAAATTAAGCACGACTAATGACAGAAATAGCGCATGAACCACCATCAACCAACGCCCCATGCTGACCCGCAGGAAAACAGGATCAAATGACTCCACCACCAGCGCGCGATAAATAGCCGCTAAAGCCAACATAGAGAAAGTGGTGATTACCCCGACCATGGTCATGGCGTTGGCATCAACAGCGAGAATAGAACCGAATAACACATGGAGCAGATCCATACTGGAACCACGCAAAGAGACTAGCGTGACCCCTAAAGCCAAAGAACCCAGATAGAAACCGGCAAAACTGGCATCTTCTTTTAACAGCGTTCGGCGGCTCACCCACCCCGACATCATGGCAACCGCCAGCCCGGCAATAAATCCCCCTACGCCCATGGCCACCAATGACATACCCGAAATTAGGTATCCGATAGCCGCCCCTGGTAATACTGCGTGCGACAGAGCATCACCGACTAAACTCATTCGTCGTAATAATAAGAAAACCCCGAGCGGCGCAGAACTGAGTGACAGAGCTAAACACGCGACCAATGCCCGGCGCATAAAGCCAAAATCCAGAAAGGGATCAACAAGTAAATGAAGCAATATCATAAATTGATTGCCCTCAGAGAGTTGGGCTGTGTGGAAAACGGGCAAGATGAACCTTGAGAATGGTGCCACTGGGCTAAAACCTGATCAGAGGATTGCCAGCAATAACCTTGAGATGTTAGCCACAATGCATGAGGGAAATAGTCCGCCACCATCGACATATCATGCAGGACAGCAATTATGGTTCTCCCCTCATTATGCAGCTGATGAATAATCTCAAGTAACAGCCCAACAGTTTGGCTATCAATACCGGTGAAAGGCTCATCCAACAAAATCAGTTGCGCTTGCTGTACTAAAAGACGAGCAAATAACACCCGCTGCAATTGCCCACCCGAAAGCTCACCAACCGGCTGGCGAGTCATATCCTGCATACCAACTGCGCTTAATGCCTGTTTGATTCGTTGCCGTGATGGGTGATTAATTCCCCCCAGTAATCCACTTTGTGGCCAGCACCCCATCGCTACTACATCTTGGACAACAATAGGAAATTGCCTGTCTAACTCAGCTTGTTGAGGAAGGTAGACCATTTGCGGGGATCTCCCGCCAGTAAATGTCATTTTCCCCGCGACCGCGGGTTGTAAGCCCGCCAAAGTTTTAAGCAAAGTGGATTTACCCGCCCCATTGGCTCCGATAATCGCAGTAAGCGAACCGGCGGAAAAACAACCATTAATTGATGGTGTTAGGGCACGATTTTCATATCCAATCTCAATATCTCTCAAATTTATCATGGCAATACATTCGCCCAATAAATGGCACACCACAGCAACACGCAAAGTAAGGCAACACCGACAATGCGCTGTAAGGAAGAAAGTGAAAATAACGTCCAGTGTGGTAGCGGGGTAAACCGAGCAGAAAATTTATTCATGTCAGAAAAGAGCAAGTGATTAAATGATATATTATAACATCACATAGCTTGATTGAATTCAAGTGTGCATCTCTGCCATAGACATTTCAAAGGTAACAATTCATGACGGGATATCGATACAGCATCAACAGAGGTGGATAAAAATCCGATTCTGTTGATAAAACAATCTGCGTTGATAAAACAATCTGCGTTGATAAAACAATCTGCGTTGATAAAACAAGCTGTGCGAACATACTTAGTTACAGCAAATTAAAGTATTTTTACTCATGCCTTACTGGTGAGCATGGGCATGATTTTGATACTCTAATGACAGAACTCTTCGTTAATGCTCGCAAAACGGTAATTTACACAATAAAAAACCAGCCTTACGGGAGTCCCTCCTCTTGATAAAATCGGCATAGCATTCTAAATTAATAGCAGTAGGCTGAGTTAATCGTCAGTAATAATCTTAAATATGCAAAATTCTATTTAAGTTATTTTATTGTCGAACCGTGTTATTGAGCGCGACCTTAATAATTTCACTCTATGTTAACTAAGCGGTTTAGCAGATAAATCTCATTAATTTTGAAATTTTTCATTCAAATCATGCTAATAGTTACTGAAGATAGATGTCATCGCATTTTTTGTAACAATGGCAATGTGTTAATGAATTAATCTTGTCACCATGAGCGGACAATTAATGAACAATGAAATAGCTGGGGACTTCTTCTCAGGGCGTTACCCGATTTCATTACTGAAGAATGTTATCAAGAATAACATAGGTGAAATTGAAGAAAGCTTGGTTTCTGGGTTAATGTATTATTCGGAGAATGCCCAGTACACCACTGGCTCATTAGAAATTCTTAATATTATAGTTTTGAAAGATAACTGTTATTCAATGACTTACTCTTATCAGTGGTATATTTTTAACCCCTGCTTAGATATCAATACTGAAGAGTCTCTAACAAATACTGTAACATTTATTGTACACCCAGAAAAAATCACTTTTGATATAATTAACAATGACAGACCTTCAACCGCTGACGAATTGTAAGATTAAGTAATAAAGTTGCGCGATGAGCGGAGAAATGATTTATATTTATAGCAAGAAAAGTTTATTTACTTTACCGATAAGCTTCTGCATTTATATGATTACCGATCTACTCACATTGTGTTATCAACACCGAATTAAGCGTTTACGGAGGGGATGATATGGATGAGTACTCACCGAAGCGGCATGATATTGCCCAATTGAAGTTCCTATGTGAGAGTTTGTATGATGAAGGCATTGCCACTCTTGGTGACAGCCACCATGGCTGGGTAAATGACCCGACTTCTGCCGTAAATCTGCAATTGAATGATTTGATCGAGCATATAGCTTCATTTGTGATGAGTTTTAAAATAAAATACCCAGATGGCGGCGACTTTTCAGAGTTAGTGGAAGAATATTTAGACGATACATATACTCTGTTTAGTAGTTATGGGATCAATGATCCTGAATTGCGTCGCTGGCAAAAAACCAAAGAGCGTTTATTCAGACTTTTCTCAGGGGAATACATCTGTACCCTGATGAAAACTTAAAAGATAGTTTCACTATATTATTTTTATATCGAGAAGAAGATTCACCATGACAAAAACTGACTACCTGATGCGTTTAAGAAAATGTACAACGATTGATACATTAGAACGTGTAATTGAAAAGAATAAGTACGAACTTTCAGATGATGAGCTGGAATTATTTTATTCAGCTGCAGACCATCGTTTAGCTGAGCTCACAATGAATAAACTTTATGATAAAATCCCACCTACTGTTTGGCAACATGTGAAATAGTCTGCTTAACGCTGGTTAAGACACACAACGTTGAGCCGATAATCGCTATCGGCTTCAATGCAACTAGCGGGTTGTAAGTGTTTAATTTGAGGTAAAAAACCCAAGTATTGAAGGTTAACTTTAATCCCGCGTTATTGCGCATCTGTGTTTAAATGAAGCGTGTTTAGATGAAGTAATGAGGTTTATCAGAACATTGAAGTGATGCTGTATTGTTGTGCTATTTAATTTATTAAATCCGCCTAATCGCTAATAATTTAGAAATACTCTTAATTATTGGCTAAATCTAAAATGCAAATTAAAACCCAATTTGTAAACAAATAAGAAAATTCTTGTATTGATTCTAATGGACGGTTGTTTAGTACTGTAGGAATTGGGGGGGAAGATTTATCGCTGATAACGATTAGTTGATAAGGATTAGTTGATAGCTATTGGTTCATAACGACTGTCGTGCCGGCTAAGAGTGCCGATGGACCAAATGATTTTGATAATGAATTGACTCATCAAAATTGGTGGAGGCCCTGCCAGCTACATCCCGGCACACACCTCGCCTGCTACGGCTGCTTCCTTCCGGATCTGACCGAGTTCACAAGTTAGTGTTGCGGGAGAACCAACAGGACCTCCATTGACGTTAACGGCTCCTTGTACTCTGGAGCGGTGGGCATTATCGACTATGGACCTCGAAATAGCAAGACAACACGCGCTAACTGGTTGTTTCTTGCCCATCATACTTAAGCTTCGGACGAAATCTATTTTCTTGTGGCAAAAAAATCGCTGATAATGTTATTTATTATCCTCATTCTATTTATATCACTCTCATTTTCTCTATAGCGCCACACTATTTGCTAACACAAATACCCAATAAGAAAGAGGACGCAGTGACACCACCAAGAACTAAGCTACCCAGCCTGGATGACGCTGAAACGCTAAATGACACAGCAGAGCAGAATCCCCAGCCAATAGTCGACAACTTCCGTCAGCGAGTATTTCACGTTGTGGCGGCAATTCCATTTGGGCAAGTAACCACTTATGGCGATATTGCCCGGCTGATAGGCTCACCCAGAGCCGCGCGGCAAGTTGGCGGTGTTCTGAAACGCTTACCTGAAGGCTCTGCATTACCTTGGTATCGGGTGATTAATCGTCACGGGGAAATATCGTTAGTCGGAGAAGATTATCTCCGACAGAAAAATGCATTATTGGCTGAAGGTATTGAAATAAGTCCTGCGGGGCGCATTGATTTACAGCAATATCGCTGGCGCTACAGTGAGCTTTAGCGCCACAGTTCAATACTGTAGCGCATAAAGCGACGTGATAATTACTGTATCGTCCCAGTACCGGTCGTTGTGGCTGTAGGTGCAGTTTCAATTGCAACAGAAGTCACTGGAACCAGTAGCAGATTCGCCTGAGTGCCAGTGCCGTTGTTAATCACTTCTTGAATGGTATCAGTGATAAACAGGAGCTGACCATTACGTGTAATAGCCGCACTTACGATGATACGGGCATTTGGCTGGATCTCAGTTGGGTTAAACGGCAAGGTAAAACTAAACGGAGCCTGTTTACCCTCAGTACGAATTGCTTTTTGAGCAATAACCCGAGTCGGCGCATCGGCCAGTGAAGCATCCGACAGCGTTACCGTGACGATAGCATCATGTGGCAAAGCAATACGCTCGCGGATATTCACTGTTCCCTGCACGGCAGGTTGAGCAATAGGTGCCGCAGCGGCTCCTGCGGATGCCGGAACGGGAACATCAGCCCCTTTGTGGGCGCACCCAGCTAAACTGACTACCAATGCTGCCCCACCTACTATCTGCCAGAATTTTTTTGATTGCCAAGGCTTCATAGGTCGCACTCCTTCTTATTATTAAGATGCCAGCTATTCACATAAGAGTTGGCGTTTAATAAGTGGCTTCAACCACCTAGCAAGCTAATTATAGCACAATCCTCTACTCCCTGCCGGTTCTCTCCCAATTGAGCCATTTATCAGACTATTCCTTATCAAGCTATCTTCAATTGTACAGCTGTTTCACAGCAATATATTGACGACCGCCTAATGGATTCCGCACACTGTGTATGAACTCAATCATCAGGGACTACAACATGACCCAGGCATTAGAAAAACTGCTCGATCTGCTCGATTTGGAGAAAATTGAAGAAGGGCTCTTCCGTGGCCAAAGTGAAGATCTGGGCTTGCGCCAAGTATTTGGTGGTCAGGTTGTCGGTCAGGCTATTTATGCGGCGAAACAAACCGTCCCTACTGATCGGCTCGTCCATTCATTTCACAGCTATTTTCTGCGCCCAGGGGACAGCAGCAAACCCATTATTTATGATGTAGAAACATTACGCGATGGCAATAGTTTCAGCGCTCGTCGGGTCAGCGCGATTCAGAATGGTAAACCTATCTTCTATATGACCGCATCGTTCCAGAGTCCCGAAATCGGTTTTGAACACCAAAATACTATGCCGGATATCCCACCACCGGAAGGATTGATGTCGGAAACTGAGATTGCCCGCCAATTTGCTCATCTGATCCCCGAAAAAGTGCGGGAGAAGTTTATTGGCAATCAGCCGATTGAAATGCGCCCGGTGAAATTCTATAACCCACTGCAAGGTTCAAAAGCAGAACCTAATCGCTACGTCTGGTTCCGCGCCAATGGCCAAATGCCGGATGACTTGCGGGTTCACCAGTATTTACTGGGTTATGCTTCTGATTTCAATTTTTTGCCAACGGCCTTACAGCCTCACGGCATTGGCTTCCTTGAACCGGGCGTGCAAATTGCCACCATTGATCACTCCATGTGGTTCCACCGCCCATTCCGTCTTGATGATTGGCTGCTATATGCAGTAGAAAGCACTTCAGCCTCTGGGGCCCGTGGTTTTGTTCGCGGGCAAATCTATAATCAGGAGGGAGTATTGGTCGCCTCTACCGTGCAGGAAGGTGTAATTCGTTTGCATCGGTAATCGCCATCAATAAGAAAGGGCGATGTCGCCATCGCCCCTTCTTTTGCTACATCATTATTATTTATTCTGCTGCTATTCTTAACTTACTGATTATAGGCATTTTCGCCGTGGCTATTAACATCCAGACCTTCGCGCTCTTGCTCTTCGGGTACCCGCAGGCCAACCAACATGTCAGCAATTTTGTAGGCGACGAAAGCAACCACACCAGACCAGACCAAACACACGCCCACGCTGAACAACTGCACACCGACTTGATGGCCCATGGTGACGCCAGCCGCGTAACCTGTACCGCCTAATGAAGCAGAGGTGAAGACGCCAGTCAGGATACAACCGATGATCCCGCATACACCGTGGACACCAAACACATCACAGGTATCATCCACCCGCAGCCATTTTTTCAGTAAAACCACCCCCCACAGACCGGCAACCCCCCCCACCAGGCCGATAATCAGCGCACCGCCAACACCGACAGTCCCGGCCGCCGGTGTAATCGCCACCAAACCGGCGATACAACCTGAACAAGCACCTAACAGCGAGGGTTTACCACGTAAAGCCCACTCAGCAAATACCCAGGAAAGAATGGCGCCCGCTGTCGCGACAACTGTGTTCAAGAAAGCTAATGCAGCAATTTCGTTAGCGGCGCTAGCTGAACCGGCGTTGAAACCAAACCAGCCGATATACAGAATTGCAGTCCCGGTGAACACCATCGGTAAGTTGTGTGGTTTGAAAGCTTCTTTACCAAAACCGGCACGTTTACCCAGTAAATAAGCCCCTACCAACCCTGCAATCGCGGCGTTAATATGCACCACAGTGCCGCCCGCAAAGTCCAGAGCGCCGTCCAGTGCCAGGAAACCGCCACCCCAGACCATGTGTGCCATTGGCAGGTATGAGAAAGTGAACCACAACACGGCAAAAATAAGTACCGCAGAGAAGCGGATACGCTCAGCAAATGAACCGACCACCAATGCAACGGTGATACAGGCGAATGAAGCCTGGAACGCCACATGGATATATTGGTAGAAGCTGCCACTCAAGCTCGTCAGGCCAATACCTTTGAGCATCGCCATATCAAAGTTACCGAAGAATGCGTTGCCGGTACTGAACGCCAGACTGTAGCCATACAAAATCCACAAAACACAAATCAGCGCAAAGGTCACCATGACCTGAGTCATCATCGACAATACGTTTTTGGAACGCAGCAGGCCGCCGTAGAACAGGGCAATACCGGGGACCGTCATAAACAGCACCAACGCGGTGCAAATCATCATAAAGGCATTATCTGCTTTGTCAGCTACCGCCGGTGCAGCAGCCATTGCCAAAGAGGGCAGCATTGCTACCGAACTCAGGCCCAACACGGATAAAAGTTTTTTCATCATCAACCCATCCCTATTCACTAAATTTGAGCCTGCAAATTACAGTGCTGCTTCGTCTGTTTCGCCGGTACGGATGCGAATAACACGTTGCAATTCAGCAACGAAAATTTTGCCGTCACCAATTTTTCCGGTATAAGCAGCCTTACTGATAACATCAATGACTTCATCCAATTGATCATCAGCAATCGCGATATCAATCTTTACTTTGGGTAAGAAATTGACGCTGTATTCTGCTCCCCGATAGAGTTCTGCATGCCCTTTTTGGCGACCAAATCCTTTCACTTCGGTTACAGTCAGCCCTTGAATACCTAAAGAGGACAAGGCTTCACGCACATCTTCCAGCTTAAATGGTTTGATAACCACGGTAACCAGCTTCATATTTGCCCCTTCTCGAATTAAGTCGAATTTATGTCGGCCACGAAACATTTATCTTTCTCAGAACAAGTAAAGCAAAGGCTATGCCATAAATAATGTTGACGAGAATTTAATGTAAAAAGGGTGAGTTAATGGGGGTTGAGATGTACAGCACGGCAGCGGTGTCACTAGATTGAGAGGATTGAACAGTTTTTACGCACCAAATTAGTGCGATGCGCGTCACAAAAGTGCACCAGGATATCTTCGTGTGATTGCGTTGCCTGATTATGGTGCGGCAATGCTTCTTGATAGGTATTCGCGGGGCTATTGGCTGAAAGAAAATAACAGAAATGAAATGGAAAATAGCGGTAAGCTGCGAGGACATCGCCCCCGCAGCTTATTCTTTAACTTACCGCAGTTTCGATTTGGTCAATGGCCGCCAAATCCTCACTGACTAATTGCAATTGATACATTTGATAATAGCGCCCATGTGCCGCCAGCAACTCTTGATGCTTACCCTGCTCAACGGCTACACCACGGTGCAATACCAAAATAGTATCCGCCTCGACAATGGTCGACAGGCGGTGAGCTATCACCACCAGGGTGGTGTTTTTGCGGATCAATTGCAAAGCGCGCTGAATGGCTTGCTCTGTGCCAGAATCAATATTAGCAGTCGCTTCATCCAAAATAAGAATCTGCGGTGCCTGCACCAATACTCGCGCCATCGCCAAGAGCTGCTTTTGCCCGACTGACAAAGTGTTGCCCTGCTCTCCAAGCAAACTGTGCAACCCATCTGGCAATGCACGGACCAGCGGAGCCAATTGCACAGTTTCCAGCGCATCCCACACTTGCTGCTCACTAATATCACGGCCTAATGTCACATTGGCAAAAAATGAATCGGCTAATACCACCGGGTCTTGTTGCACCATAGCCACGCCCTGGCGCAATGTTTGATGTGATAATTGGTAGAGAGGCCGCCCATCAAGCAAAATCTCACCTTGCTGCACGGGATAATACCCCATCAACAGATTTGCCAGGGTACTCTTGCCACTGCCAGTATGCCCAACCAGTGCGACAAACCCATGCGAAGGTACATCCAGGGTAATATTTTGCAGCACCATTTTATCGTGGCGATAAGCAAAGCTGACATTATTAACCTGAATACGGCCGCTCGTCAGTGGGCGGTCATCCGTACCATAACCTTGCTGGGCGCTATCCATCAGCTCGAAAATACGCTCCCCTGCAACCACGGCTTGCTGCATGACTGACTGCTGTGATGTCAATTCAATCAATGGTTCATTGAGACGACCAAGGTAGTTGATAAACGCATACAGCACCCCAACCCCCACAGACCCCTCTGGACTGAAGCCGAAAAGCAGCAATAAACCACACAGCACCATGGCTGAAAATAGGCTCAGCAATGGGCGCAATAAAAAGCCTTCCAGACGCAACGTTTGCATCCGCGCCTTATAATGAGCGAGATTGGTAGACGCCATGCGCTCACCAAAACGTACTTGCTGGCGAAACTGCTGGATAACGCCCATTCCGTTAATGACTTCATTAAAACCGTCATTAATATCCGCTAAATAGGCGCGAACCCGGCGGACCACCGGTGTGCTATAGCGTTGATAAATCGCCATAACCACCAGCACTGCGGGAAAAATACAAATCGAAATCAGCGCCATGCGCCAATCCAGGCTAAACATTGCCACCAGCATCGCGCCAATTAATGCCGCACTTTTTAATACTGTCGACACCACCATCACATACAAATCTTTTATGACTTCGGTGTCGTTAGTTACGCGGGAAATCAATTGCCCAACAGGTTGAGTATCAAAAGCACTGAGAGGCTGGCGCAAAGCCGCATCCATCACTTCAATCCTGAGCCGTTGAACCACACCGACTGCCGTGCGATTAAACAATAATGCTTGAAAATAGTGCAATGTGGCTGCCAGTAATTGCAGCAGCAAATAAGCCAAAGCCAGCCCACTGACCAACCCCAGCGGTAAAGTGCCTTTCGCCACCACGTGGTCAATGAAATAACTGATCAACAGTGGGCCACTGACCTCAGCAGCCGCGGCAATCCACAGCATCAGAACTGCCAGCCCTAATGGCTTGCGATAAGGGGAACCATAGGAAAGCAGGCGTTTTAGTGTCGGCCAAAGTTGCTTAACTTTACTCATCGGTTTTGACCTCCGACTCACCGTCATCCAATGCTGCCTCCAATTGTTGATAGCGGTACATTTCCCGATACCACCCAGACTGATTCACCAAAATATTATGAGTACCGCGTTGCATCACCCCGCCGTGCTGCATCACCAGAATTTCGCTGGCTTCAGTTAGGGCTGAAAGGCGGTGTGCGCTGATAATCACGGTGCGATGCTCGCCCCACTCGCGCAGATTCTTTAAGATTTCATGTTCGGTCTGACCATCAACCGCAGAGAGCGCGTCATCGAGGATCAGAATTTCAGTCTCCAACAGCAGCGCTCGGGCGATGGAAATCCGCTGTTTTTGTCCACCGGACAGCATCACACCGCGCTCGCCCACTTCCGTGTCATACCCCTGAGGAAGACGTAAAATATCTTCATGCACACTGGCTAAGCGGGCAGCCCGTTCGATTTGATCTTGGGTCGCATCAGGTTTACCCAGTGCAATGTTGCCCGCGACGGTATCGGAGAATAAAAATGGCGTCTGGCTGACCACGGATAAGCGCCCACGCCAGTCATGCAAGCGGATATCAGACAGCGGATGCCCTTGATAGCAAATCGCGCCGTCATCAATATCAAATTGCCGCTGAATAAGCGCCAGTAAGGTACTTTTGCCAGACCCCGTTGGCCCACATAACCCCAACATCTGCCCTGGAGCTAGTTTCAGTGACACATCATGCAGAGCGGGCTGTTTGGCTTCTGGATAATAGAAATGACGAATATTCACCGCCAAAGTGCCGCGCTCGCTCGATAGTTCGATATCACCATCTTTCACCACAGGCGCTTCTTCCAGCAAACTACGAATACGGCTATAAGCAGCACTGCCGCGCTCAACAATATTGAACATCCACGCCAGCGCCAACATCGGCCAAATCATTAAACCTAAGTACATAACAAAGCTAGTCAACTGCCCCAAGGTGATACTGTGGTTAACCACCATCCAGCTACCACCGCCAATAGCCAATAAATTTGCGATACCGATAGCAATATAAATTGTCGGATCGAAGCGGGCATCAATGCGGGCGACATACATATTTTTAGCACCCGCCTCTTCGGCAACCCGCGCAAATTGTTGCGATTGGTTCTCTTCCAGACCAAAAGCTTTAATCATGCGAATGCTGGTAAGGCTTTCCTGCGCTTGATTATTAAGAGCAGAAAATGCCCCCTGAGCTGATTTGAAACGCTGATGCAATTGGTCGCCGTAATATTTGATGACCACCGCCATAACCGGCATGGGGAGCAATGACAGCAAAGTTAATTGCCAGCTGATTTGGGTGCTCATGACAATCAATACGGCACACCCCATCACCAGCGAATCCACCAGTGTTAATACCCCCTCACCAGCGGCAAAGACCACGCGGTCGACATCATTTGTGGCGCGCGCCATTAAATCACCGGTGCGGTGACGTAAATAAAAACCTGGGGCTTGGCGGCTAAGTTGGCGATAAAAATTGCCGCGTAATTCCACAGCCAATTGATAGGAAGCACCAAAAAGTAAAACGCGCCAAACATAACGCAGCAGATAGACCACGATAGCCGTCACTAGCATCACGCCAACCCATACCAATAACATATTGGTCGACATCTGTTTTGTGCTGATGCCATCAACAATTACCCCCACTAACTTAGGTGGTAATAATTGCAAGATAGCAATAATGATCAGCAACAGCACCGCTCCCACATAGCGGCGCCACTCACGGCGGAAATACCAGCCTAATTGTGCAAACAATCTCACGCAGTTTTATTCCATGGTCTGACACCGAATAACATCGGTATTTGCTCGCTCAATGCGACAGGGCAGTAGAATACCATCGTTAAAATGATTTTTTATACCCAATAGATGCCAAGCAACTCACACTCCGCAGTTTGAAAAATGACAGGAATCACTCGGGTACAGGCAACGCAGTGGTGTATTTAATTTTTTCCATTGCAAAGCTGGATGTTACATCAATCAACCCCGGCACACCGTTCACCATGCGTTTGTAAAAGTTGTCATAACTCTTCATATCAGCGACTTCAACCTGCATCAAATAGTCGTACTCCCCCGCCATTCGATAAAACGCCAGCACCTCTGGCATTTGCTTGGCGAACTCGACGAACTCCTGATACCAATCACTATTATGCTGCTGTGTTTTGATCAGCACAAATGCCGTGAGTCCTAATCCTAACTTTTCGCTATCTAGCAATGCCACTCGCCCGCGGATAAACCCATCATCCTCAAGGCGCTTCAAACGTTTC
Organism: Yersinia thracica; assembly: GCF_902170565.1. Lineage (GTDB taxonomy): Bacteria > Pseudomonadota > Gammaproteobacteria > Enterobacterales > Enterobacteriaceae > Yersinia > Yersinia thracica. The sequence continues at coordinate 48,137 of NZ_CABHXX010000002.1, read as the reverse complement.
CAGCAAGGTGTAGAGGTCAAATTGACAGCTTCGGCCAGCACTTGCAGTGATTGCGTGCAATCTTCTTGCAACATACACAGGAGCTTACGGTCAGTTTTATCTAACATAGCGAATAACCATAGAATAAATTTCTACTATTTGGCGATAAAGAAGTAAAAATGGCAACGTTTTTTTCTTTGATAACCGTTAATCTAGTCATCATTAGTTTACTACCTACATCGCAGGCCATAAAATGACCAACACTTGGGTAAAAAATGCTATCAGTGAAATAGAAGCCGATTTTCAACGCTCCGCTGATACCCATCTGATCCGCTTGAATCTGCCCGCATTTCCCGGCATTTATCTCTATTTAAAAGACGAAAGTACACATCCGACCGGTAGCTTAAAGCACCGTTTGGCTCGCTCTTTGTTTCTCTATGGTTTATGTAATGGCTGGATCAAAGAAGACACCACAATAATAGAAGCCTCATCGGGGAGCACGGCGGTGTCAGAGGCTTATTTTGCCCGCCTGATTGGTTTGCCATTTATTGCAGTAATGCCAAGTTGTACTGCTCGACGTAAAGTGGAGCAAATCACTTTCTATGGTGGGCGCTGCCATTTTGTCGACCATGCTGGGCAAATTTATGCTGCATCCGAGCAATTGGCTCGTGAGCTTAACGGCCATTATATGGACCAATTCACTTATGCTGAGCGGGCAACTGATTGGCGCGGGAATAATAACATTGCCGATAGTATCTTCCGCCAAATGGCCCGCGAACCCTACCCAATTCCTAACTATATTGTCATGAGCGCCGGCACTGGCGGCACCTCCGCCACTTTGGGACGCTACATTCGCTATCAAGGGCATGACACCCAACTGATGGTGGTCGATCCGGAAAACTCAGTTTTTTATGATTGTTTCTGTCACCGTGACCGTACAGTCACAGGCAGTTGTGGTAGCCGGATTGAGGGGATTGGGCGGCCACGTGCTGAGCCTTCATTCATTCCAGAAGTGATCGACAGCATGTTACGGGTTCCTGATGCCGCCAGTGTTGCCACCATCCATTGGCTGGAGGGGATATTGGGCCGCAAAGTGGGTGCCTCCACCGGCACTAACGTTTGGGGAGCATTACAATTAGCTAAACAGATGCGTGAGCAAGGTCAAACTGGTGCTATCGTGACGTTACTGTGTGACAGCGGCGAGCGTTATCTCGATACTTATTACGATCCTCTGTGGGTCAGCAACAATATCGGCGATTTGACAGCCTATCGCAATGAATTAAAAAACCTGTAACTCATTGATAAAAGGGCCTTAATAGAGGCCCTTTTAGGAAGAAAAAAACCGGATGGTTATCCGGCTGGCTAATAGCTACACCCAATGTTCAGTTGGAAGAACCAAGGGCATATAACCTCAGAATTCGGGGGAATAGGTGAGGTGTGGTGAACTTAGCCAATGTTGCAAATAGTGCGCTACGCCTTGTTCCTCGCAGCGACCAATAACCTGTAACTGAGGTAACTCTTGCTTCAATTGCGGTAACGCATTTCCCATCACTAGCCCACGACCGACTCGCGACAACATTTCTTTATCATTCATCGCATCGCCAAACGCCATGCAATCAGCCAAGGTTAAATCAAGATGGTGGCTTAATCGCTCTAAAGCCGCCCCTTTATTACAACCACGAGGCAACATTTCGAGGCACTCCTCGGCCGAGAAACAGAAATCGGCTTTGTCACCCATTTGCTGCTCAAGCTGAATCTTAAGTTCAGCTAGTTCTTGATGTGGCGCAATAAAGCAAATTTTGTGATTACCGGTCATCGGTAATGCATCCAGCGCAGTGAGTTGGAACTGAAAACTACTGGTTTGATGGGCCGCCAGTAATGCTGGATCATTGTAATCAGTGAACCAACCATCATCGCGGAAGATATGAACACTGGCATTTGTCTGCCATGGGGTACGCAGCACAAACTCCACCAGTTCTGCCGGTAAATCCATACCATCTAAATGCACTCCATCCATGTCACACACTCGAGTGCCATTGCCAGTAATTAAATAACCGTTAATATCTGAATGAGACAGAATGCCTTTCATATCAAGGTAATGCCGACCAGTAGCAAATGTCAGGATCACCCCGTTTTCCACTAACTGGTGTAACGCATTCAATGTCGCACCGCCAATCTTATGGTCGCGCATTAGCAAGGTTCCATCCATATCAAAAGCGGCTAAACGATACATTTAAAACCTCATAAAGAGTGAAACTGGTGATATAGATAAAATTATGACGTAGTATTTACGGAACTAATAGTGAACAAATAATTTAAACTATTCCGGATTTAGAGCCTATCCCAGTAGGCGTCATTGTTGCAGACAGTTTGAACATGGATAGCGCGGAAGAAACGGAGTGTACACCTAGTACGTGAGGATTCTGAGCACTACCCAAGTTCAAAATGACAAATAAAATAGTTCTAATGGGTAGGTTCTTAATTATGCGCATTATTCACCGACTCACCCAATATCAGCGCCTATACCAAAAGTTCGGAGACAACTTAGCCGCGACTACCGTAGGTGAGGTCGCTGGCCTGCTATTTTGCAGCGAACGTCATGCTCGCACCTTAATACAGCAGCTACAGGCGAATGACTGGCTCAGCTGGCATTCACAGGTTGGCCGGGGAAAACGGGCACAACTGCAATGTTTGAAAAGCCCCGATACACTTCGGGCGACCTATCTACAGGTGTTTCTCGAACAAGGTGATAGCCAGGCTGCGCTCGAATTGGCTCAACTGGCACCCGACCGCCTACAAGCCTTGCTGAATCCTCATATGGGCGGGCAGTGGCAAGCAGACAGCCCCATATTGCGTATTCCTTATTACCGGACACTTGAACCCTTAAATCCACTCACCGCCACTGGGCGGGCCGAACAACACCTGATTTATACCTTACACGCGGGCCTGACCCGTTTTAACACCGGTGACCCTCAGCCCAAACCGGATCTGGCCCACCACTGGCAAGTCAGTGATGATGGTTTAACCTGGCGGTTCTTTTTGCGCAGCCAGTTACGTTGGCATAATGGGGAGCGTCTTCACGGCCAGCAATTATTGCAGACACTGATGTTACTGCGGGGAAATGCTCGCAGCCAACCCAGTTTCGCCAATATTTTGACCATCACCCTACCTCACGCTTTATGCTTGCAATTTACCCTTTATCAGCCGGATTACTGGTTAGCTCATCGACTAGCTGATTTACCCTGCCGTTTATTTCATCCAGACCACCCCCTGCTGGGCGCTGGTCCTTTTAAGTTGGCGACTTTCGAGCAGCATCTGGTGCGGCTGGAACAACATGAATTCTACCATTTGCAGCACCCTTATCTGGAGATTATCGAGTATTGGATAACCCCGAACCTGATGGAGCACTCAGCAGACGGCAGTTGCCAACATCCGGTGCGTATTACTATCGGCCAGGAAGAGGACTTCCCTTTAGCACGCCCCGTCCAGCGCAGTATGAGCCTGGGATTTTGTTATCTGGCAATTAATCAGCACCGCAGTGATATGACTTCGCAGCAAATAGCCAAATTGCTGATGTTAGTGCAAACCTCCGGCATATTGGAGGAGCTATCAATCCGACGAGGAGTCATAACGCCAAGCAATGAAATGCTGCCGGGTTGGCCCATCCCGCAGTTTAAGGCTGATGAAGACTCACCGCTGCCAGCTCACCTGATACTGATATATCAACCGCCAATGGAGCTAAAAAGCGTCGCCGAACAACTAAAAACAGTATTGGCAGCACAAGGTTGTACATTAGAAATCCGTGCTAGCGACGATAAACAGTGGAAAGATGCCCGCCAAATTGAAAATGCTGATTTATTATTAGCAGACCATTTAGTCGGTGAATCACCTGAAGCCGCAATGGAAAGCTGGCTCCGGCTTGATCCACTGTGGCGTGGCATACTCTCACCACTGCAACGGGAACAGCAGCAAAATACATTGGCCCACATCCAGCAAATCGAACTGGCTCCAGAACGTTTCCGCCAATTACGGGAACACTATAATAACCTGATGTTGTCCGGGCTGATTCTGCCGCTGTTCAACTATCAATATCAGGTCAATGCCCCACCACGAATTAATGGTGTAACATTAACAGCTTACGGATGGTTCGACTTCAGCCAGGCATGGTTACCCCCCACAACAACCTGATAACCAAACTCAGGCGGCTACCTTTTCTGGCGCTATCTGAGTACCATACTGCCAGTTTTTAATTTTGCTGTGAGATTAGCGCGTTAAAGCTCACAGCCGTACGAGGTAACAGTATGAAACGTGCCGTAGTTGTTTTTAGTGGTGGGCAAGATTCCACAACCTGCTTAATTCAAGCATTACAGCAGTATGATGAAGTCCACTGCATAACTTTCGATTACGGGCAGCGACACCGTGCAGAAATCGATGTGGCTCGTGATTTGGCAATTAAACTGGGTGCTAAAGCACACAAAGTGTTGGATGTAACGATGCTCAATGAGCTAGCGGTCAGCAGCCTGACTCGAGACAGTATTCCCGTCCCAATCCACAATGAAGAGGCTGGAGATTCACTTCCCAGCACATTTGTGCCTGGCCGTAATATTCTTTTTCTGACCTTGGCAGCCATTTATGCTTATCAGGTACAAGCCCAAGCGGTTATTACTGGTGTCTGCGAAACAGATTTTTCCGGTTACCCAGATTGTCGGGATGAATTCGTTAAAGCTCTTAACCATGCAGTAGATTTAGGTATTGGCCGAGATATAGTATTCATCACCCCGCTGATGTGGCTTGATAAAGCCGAGACATGGGCATTAGCCGATTATTATCAGCAACTCGATCGTGTCCGTCATGACACCCTAACTTGCTACAATGGGATTCAGGGTGATGGCTGCGGTCAATGTGCTGCCTGCCACTTACGCGCCAAAGGGCTAGAGTTCTATCTGGCGAATAAACCTAAAGTTCTATTAAGCTTAAAACAAAAAACCGGGCTGGTTTAATCTTGTACCTCAGAGTAACCACCTAAGCGCGAATCACTGCCCTGTGCTCACTACCTCGCTCAATCAGAGCGAGGTAGGTCTCGATTAATCACGGTTTCCTTTTAGCGCCCTCGATTGACAAACTCCTGAAGCTTTTCATGCAATTCCCCATCAATGGGTAATGCTTTTTGGCTATGCAGGTCGATACAGACAAAAGTCAATTCTGCATCAGCTACCGGAATTAACTCAGGTTCCAGCGTGACAATTTGCTTCATCACACCACTTTTCCCATTCAGCTTTAATAGTTGGCTATCTATCCGCAATAGGTCACCCAAGACTGCGGGTTTACGATAGTTAATATTGATATTAACTACGATAAAAGCGATTTGATTTTCAGCCATCCATTGCGCGGCTGGCTCCCCTTCAAGCCATTCCCAACGCGCTTCTTCGAGAAACTCTAAGTAGCGGGCATTATTAACATGTTGAAAAACATCAATATGGAAACCCCTGACTTTGATATGAGTATGCATGGCGACGAGCTTCTCCAAACAGTTAATCGTAATAATAAAGTGACAACCACAACTGGTATGACCTCAAGAGAAAGACTAGCAGAGGAAAATCACTTCATAGCATGCTTACTATATAATTAGGATTAACATCACAATAATTCAGATTAACGTCACAGTTTTACCGGACAGTTGCGCCTTACATTATGGGATACTGGGTATTGTTTGTGATGAAAGAGCCAGACAAATACTCACTAATACCCGCCTGACTATTTTATAACTGACGTCTACATCCTCAGCTTACCGCGATTTTTCTCTAAGAAAGAGGGGCCAATACCCGGAACTTCAAGTAATTGTTCTGCATCAGTGAAAAAACCGAACTGCTCGCGATAGTTCACAATGGCTTCGGCTTTCTTCCTGCCTATCCCGTTGAGTGACTGCGCCAACTGTTCCGCATCAGCGCTATTAATGTTTATTTTGTTTTGTGCGTTATCCGATGGATTACCCACTGTAGCACTTACAATCATTTTATCATGCCCGGCTTTTACGGGGATTTTGGGTGCAACATTACCCTTGGTCGTGGTTTTTTCGGATAGCTTGAGAGCTTTATCCTCCGAGGGACTGGGAACGGCATAAGCCAAAGGCTGGATATTAAAACCTGCTAATAATGCCGCTATTACAAATAATTTTCCTATGAATTTCATGCTGTATCCTCCTTGTGTTTGACAGCATGCCTACCTTGCCTCAGTCTCCGATTTGCCGCAAAGGGCAGATTTTAGATATGCGAAAGGCCGCCAAAGCGACCTTTCGTTGTTACATCGAATTGCAAATCAATGCGGAGCTTATTGCAATGATGACTTTATTGAGGTTGTTGTTGCTCCGCAGGCCCCATCTTAATAGTGGCCTGTTTGCGCAAGTTCGCCATCAGTGCATCAAAGGTCACACCGCTAGACCCTTCTTCCATCTTCGCGACGAAATTCTTCATTTCGCCTGCCGGCAATTTACCCGGTGTCACAGATAACAGCTCGATCAAAACGATGTTGTCTTGACGGTCCTGAGACAAGCCATACACCGGCTGGTCTTTTTGCGGATGAGGCAAGCTAAAGATAGTCTGTACTAATTGGTCATCATCTGGTGCTCGTGACAAGGTTTTCTGCTCACCGAAGCTGATACCAGCGGCTTTCATCGCTTCTTCGCCTTTACCTTGTTTCAGCGCAGTCAGGATCTTCTCACCATCAACACGGGCCAACTGTTCTGCTTTCTGACGTTTTACCAGCTCGGCAACTTGATCTCGAACTTGATCAAATGGCTCAATACCTTCAGGTTTGTGGCCGTCAATACGGATAACAAAAGCACGGTCCCCATCAACGGTGATGACATCAGAGTTGCTGCCAGGTGCGCCATTCTCACCAATTAAGCCACCCTCAAAGATTGCTTGCACCACAGGTTTGAAATTAACCTCAGCTGGCACTGCATCACGGGTGAACCAGCCAGTTTGCTTGGCTTTAGCACCTGCGGCTTCTTCCGCCGACGCCAGAGATTCGTTGTCACTGGTAGCAGCTTCGCTTACTTTTTGCTGTAAGGCGTAATAAGCATCAACTGCTTTTTCCTGCTTAACCTGTTTAGCCAGTGCATCATGAACTTCTGACAACGGTTTTACCTGTGCAGGTTTGATATCGTTAAGACGAACAATCAAATAACCCACAGAGGATTTCACCACATCAGACAGTTGGCCTTTCTCACTCAGATTGGCTTGTTTCAATTCATCCGCGGTGGTTTCCGGCTCCAACCAACCCAATTCGCCGCCATTTTTGCGGGAAATAATGTCAGTCGATTTCTCTTTAGCCATAGCGGCAAAATCAGCGCCTTTTTTCAACTCATCCAATGCAGTTTTGGCTTCAGCTTCAGTTTTAAACTGAATAACACTGTAGCTGCGCTGCTCTGGCTGGGTATAGGTGCTTTTATGCTGATCGTAATACGCGGCGATATCTTCTTCAGTAACAGTGATTTTGTCCTGCATCGCAGCGGCGTCCATCGCAATGAAACTGATTTTCATCTGTTCCGGTGCAATGAAGCTATTTTTATTCTGGTCGTAGTAGGCTTGCAGTTCTTCATCAGTGACTTTCTGCTGCGCTTGAAGTGCTTTGAGGTCTAGCGTTGCCAGACGAACTTCACGTTGCTGCAAAATCAGCTCTGACATTGCCTGGGCTTCGATAGGCAGGATAAAGCCAGTATCACCAAAGGCTTGCAGTAATTGCTGATTAATCAACTGTTGGCGCTGTAATTGAGCGAATTGGTCTGGGGTGTAGCCCATACGATTAACCAACTCAAGATATTTGCTGTTATCGAACTTACCATCAGTCTGGAAATAAGGTGCCTGGCGGATGGCATCTTTCACTTGTTCGTCACTGGCAGTCAGGCCAAGTTTTTTAGCATATTGGTCGAGCAACATATTGTTGACCAATTGCCCAAGTACCTGCTGACGCAGTTGTAGCATGTAGCCTTCATTCGCAGCCAATGCGGAGAACTGTTCACCTAATTGCTGCTGCAAGCGGCTACGTTCACTCTGTACAGCCTGTTCTAACTGAGCACGACTAATCTCTTGGCTATTAACTTTGGCTGCAAAGTCGTTGGAGCCGCCAATCAAATAGCTGCCAACCCCAGTCAGGATAAAGGACAACATGATCAGGGCCAGAATGATTTTGAGCACGACGTTATTAGCAGCCGCGCGTAAATTGTCCATCATAATGTGACAATACTCCGCTGTAATATGGATAAAAACTGTTGCGCAGGTCTAAATAAACCCAGCATTCCTTGCGACAGCCCTTCATGCTGCTGCGCGAAAAAAAAGCGCATCATTAACGATGCGCCTTGTATCTTACCTTACCAGCTCAACTGCGTCAGGTTATTGTTTAACACAAACAATATTCGGCTACAGGTGATAAGTGGCGCAGCAATCAGTTTACAGCGTCTTTCAAGCCTTTACCGGCGCGGAAACCTGGAACTTTAGCTGCTGGAATACTGATTTCTTTGCCTGTCTGAGGGTTACGGCCAGTACGTGCAGAACGCTCACGTACTGCAAAAGTACCAAAACCAACCAGAGCTACGTCATCCCCTTCTTTCAAAGATTCAGTAACAGAAGCAATAATTGCGTCCAACGCGCGCCCAGCGGCCGCTTTAGAAATATCAGCACCTGCGGCAATTTTGTCGATTAGTTGTGACTTATTCACTCTTTCATCCCCTTTAGAATTCTATTGTCGCGCCGAAAATCCCTACGGACACACGACAGCGCAGCTGTTATATCAACCCTGCCCGACCTTAGCAAGCAGCCCAAAGGCGTAAACTTTTGTCAGACAGCTGAACTAACTTAGCGGCACATAAAATAGCTGGCAAGTAGCATTTCACTTCCCAGCATCAGTTTTATCAATACTTCTTGCGTTCCGTCACTATTTTGACGCTACCGGCTGTGCCCCGAAGGCTGGATTTTGCAAAGCAATGGCTAAAACATCATCAATTCGTTTAACCGGATGAATTTCCAGATCGGCGATAACATTGTCCGGAATCTCTTCCAAATCACGTTTGTTATCATCTGGAATCAGCACCACTTTGATCCCACCACGGTGAGCCGCCAACAGTTTCTCTTTCAAACCACCGATTGGCAATACCAAGCCCCGCAAAGTGATTTCGCCAGTCATGGCAACATCGGCACGCACCGGGTTACCGGTCAGACAAGAAACCAGCGCTGTACACATCGCAATACCTGCGCTTGGGCCATCTTTCGGCGTCGCGCCTTCAGGCACGTGCACATGGATATCGCGTTTTTCGTAGAAATCAGGATTAATACCTAATTTATCCGCACGCGCACGCACCACGGTCAATGCGGCCTGAATGGACTCTTGCATAACTTCGCCCAGTGAACCGGTATAAGTCAGTTTGCCTTTACCCGGCACACACGCAGTCTCGATGGTCAGTAAGTCACCGCCCACTTCGGTCCATGCTAAGCCCGTCACTTGCCCTACACGGTTTTCAGTGTCAGCACGACCATAATCAACTTTCTGTACCCCCAGGAAGTCTTTCAGGTTGTCGCCATTGATTTCAATGTGCTTAACCGTTTTATCCATCAGCAGGTTTTTGACTGCTTTACGACACAGTTTGGAGATTTCGCGCTCCAGACTACGCACCCCAGCTTCACGGGTGTAATAACGGATAATACTCATGATCGCGCTGTCGTCGATGGTCAATTCGCCTTTCTTAATGGCGTTGCGCTCAAATTGTTTTGGTAGCAAATGCTGCTTGGCAATATTGAGTTTCTCATCTTCGGTATAACCAGACAGGCGAATCACTTCCATACGGTCCAGTAATGGCGCCGGAATATTCATGGAGTTAGAGGTCGCAACAAACATGACATCTGACAAGTCATAATCCACTTCCAGATAGTGATCGTTAAATGCCACGTTTTGTTCTGGATCTAACACCTCCAGCAATGCAGACGCCGGATCGCCGCGCATGTCGGATGCCATTTTATCAATCTCATCCAACAGGAAGAGCGGGTTTTTCACCCCGACTTTTGCCATTTTCTGGATCAATTTACCTGGCATGGAACCGATGTAGGTACGGCGATGACCACGAATTTCTGCTTCATCGCGCACGCCACCCAATGCCATACGCACATACTGACGGCCTGTCGCCCGAGCAATAGATTGCCCCAAAGAGGTTTTACCCACCCCAGGAGGCCCCACCAGACACAGGATTGGCCCTTTGATTTTGCTGACCCGGCTCTGTACTGCGAGGTATTCTAAAATACGATCTTTAACGCGTTCCAAGCCGTAATGGTCGGTATCCAGAACTTCCTGCGCTTTTACCAAGTCTTTTTTTACTTTGCTACGGCTGTTCCACGGCACCTGCAACATCCAATCAATGTAACCACGCACTACCGTGGCCTCAGCCGACATCGGCGACATCATTTTCAGTTTTTGCAGTTCAGCTTCAGTTTTTTCGCGCGCATCTTTCGGCATTTTAGCCGCTTCGATTTTGCGTTTTAGCGCTTCATGCTCATCAGGTGCATCGTCCATCTCGCCCAGTTCTTTCTGAATGGCTTTCATTTGCTCATTCAAATAGTACTCGCGCTGGCTCTTTTCCATCTGCTTTTTGACACGATTACGAATCCGTTTTTCGACCTGCAACAGATCGATTTCAGACTCCATCATTGCCATCAGATATTCCAGACGTTCGGTCACATCGAACATTTCCAGAACAGCTTGTTTATCATTTAACTTCAACGGCATATGAGCCGCGATAGTATCAGCCAGACGTGCTGCATCATCAATACTGTGCAACGAAGCCAGTACTTCTGGTGGGATCTTTTTATTCAGCTTGATGTAGCCTTCAAACTGATTAATCGCCGTGCGAACCAGCACTTCCTGCTCACGATCGTCCATCACTGGCGATTCAAGATATTCCGCCTGAGCAGCAAAATGCTCGCCGCTGTCGGAAAGCGTGGTGATACGCGCACGCTGTAGCCCTTCAACCAGCACTTTTACCGTACCATCTGGCAATTTCAGCATTTGCAAAATAGAGGCTACGGTGCCGACTGAAAACAGATCATTGATACCAGGCTCATCCGTCGAGGCTTCTTTCTGCGCAACCAGCATGATTTTTTTATCATGGTCCATTGCAGCTTCCAGGCACCGAATCGATTTTTCCCGGCCAACAAACAGTGGGATCACCATATGCGGATAAACCACCACATCGCGCAGAGGCAATACGGGGATTTCTATGCGTTCGGAACGCTCAGGGTTCATAGAGCTCTCTCTTAGTTTATCTTCCGCCAGATTACTGGGAATCTCGTGAAACACGAGTCATCACGAGTTTCACTAAATAGGTAATTGAGTATATGGGGACGAATGTCTTACATTCAACGATTACAATGCGAGGAAAAAGAAATGGGGGATAAAATCCCCCATTGTCATACTAAGCATCTGGATTATTTGGCTAATTATTCGCCAGAAGCTTGAGCTTCAGGCTGGCCATAAATCAGCATTGGTGCAGATTGGCCAGCAATAACTGACTCATCTACCACTACTTTTTCCACGCTGTCCATAGACGGCAAATCGTACATAGTATCGAGCAAAGCCCCCTCTACGATAGAGCGCAAGCCACGAGCACCGGTTTTACGTGCCATCGCTTTCTTAGCAATCGCCGTCAGCGCTTCATCACGGAATTCAAGTTCAACGCCTTCAAGATTGAACAATGCCTGATATTGTTTAGTCAGCGCATTTTTCGGCTCTTTCAGAATCTGAATCAGGGCGTCTTCGCTCAATTCGCTCAAGGTTGCAACCACTGGCAAACGGCCAATAAATTCAGGGATTAAACCGAATTTAATCAGATCTTCCGGCTCAGCCTGGCTCAACAATTCGCCTTCTGTTGCCTTTTCTGATTTGCCTTTTACCGTAGCGCCGAAACCAATACCCGTTCCGGTGTTAATGCGCTGCCCGATAACTTTGTCCAGACCCGCAAAAGCACCACCACAGATAAACAGAATTTTAGAGGTATCAACCTGTAAAAACTCCTGCTGTGGATGCTTACGACCACCTTGTGGTGGTACGGCAGCAATCGTCCCTTCGATCAATTTCAGCAAGGCCTGCTGCACACCTTCGCCCGAAACATCGCGGGTGATGGATGGGTTATCAGACTTACGTGAAATCTTATCAATTTCATCGATATAGACGATACCGCGTTGCGCTTTCTGAACGTCGTAATCACATTTCTGCAATAGCTTCTGAATGATATTTTCAACATCTTCGCCCACATAACCTGCTTCGGTCAGTGTGGTCGCATCGGCCATGGTAAATGGCACATCCAGGAAGCGAGCTAATGTTTCCGCCAGCAGCGTTTTACCACTACCCGTCGGGCCGATCAGCAGAATATTACTTTTACCCAACTCGATACCATTGCTGGTGTCACCATTGCGTAAACGCTTGTAATGGTTATATACCGCAACGGCCAACACTTTTTTCGCCGGCTCTTGCCCGATGACATAATCATCCAGGTGGCGACGAATTTCGTGCGGCGTTGGCAGCGAACTACGCTCCCGGTGCGGCGCAACTTCTTTGATCTCTTCGCGAATAATGTCGTTACACAAATCGACACATTCATCGCAGATATACACTGACGGCCCGGCAATTAGCTTACGCACTTCATGCTGGCTTTTGCCGCAGAAAGAGCAATACAGCAGCTTTCCAGAACCGTCTTTGCGCTTATCTGTCATCAGTAAACCTCTTCTTCAGTATCTGCCACACTACAAACCATGCGACAGGGAGACTATTCTCGCTATTTCTGTACGCCACGTTAGCTTGCAACGGACAGCCGATATAATGAGTAGGATACAAACAATACGCAATTGGCTTTATGCAGCACTACGATTTGTTCTATTTACATTCACTATCTATTTACACTAACTATAGTATATCGGCTCACAGAAATAAGTCGTTAGTCACGACGGGTGAACACAGAATCAACTAAACCGTATTCTACAGCCTGTTCGGCAGACAGGAAACGGTCACGCTCAGTGTCTCTCTCTATTTCTTCAAGAGATTTTCCCGTGTGAAGTGCCATCAGCTCATTCATACGCGATTTCACTTTTAAAATCTCTCTGGCATGAATTTCAATATCTGTAGCCTGGCCCTGGAAACCGCCCAACGGTTGATGAATCATGACCCGTGAATTCGGCAAGCAGAAACGTTTACCCTTAGCGCCCGCAGTCAACAGGAATGCCCCCATTGAACACGCCTGGCCCATACAGATAGTACTAACATCTGGCTTAATGAATTGCATAGTGTCATAAATTGACATCCCGGCAGTAATCACCCCGCCTGGCGAGTTAATATACAGGAAGATGTCTTTTTCTGGGTTTTCTGCTTCCAGAAACAGCATTTGCGCTGTGATCAAGTTGGCCATATGGTCTTCAACTTGGCCAGTCAGAAAAATAATACGCTCTTTAAGCAGACGGGAGAAAATATCGTAAGAACGCTCTCCACGTGAAGTCTGCTCAACCACCATAGGCACCAGAGCCATGTTAGGTGCAAATTGATCTCGTTCGCCACTGTATGACATTACCGTCTCCTAATAGAATTTACTTTGGCGCCATTCATAACCGATTCTACTTGAGATAAGCAATGATGACTATGTTCATGCGTGCAAACAGTCCGGTTATACCCGTCATACTTCAAGCTGCATGTGAGTTGGCTACACTCAATAACCCGAATCACTTACGACAGTAAGCTCATCGGGGTTATCTCCCTTGCCGCCTTCCTGCAACTCGAATTATTTAGGGTAGATACAGACTCATTAGACGGTGGTAATCAGCCAGTGTTTCATATAAACGTCTGTTAGATTAATTGGGGGATTAATATTCATTTTCAAGCCCCAATGAAACTTTTTTTAGCCTAACAACCCTTTTTTTAACCTGAAACTCGCTCACGATCTCTGCCGTAATCCCGACGCCCTAGTGATTATTTACCTGTTAATACTTTTCAAATATAGCGCAAATTACAGCTAAAGATGCCAGGTTAATCATACTATTGAAGGATTATTGTTACTAAAAGAAAAAGCCCGCGGCCAGAAGGCTACGGGCTTTTTCAATACACCAGATAAATTATATCCAGTTTGATGCGCTAAAAAACATTACGCAGTAGTGGTCTGATTCATCAGCTCACTAAAGGTCGTTGGTTTTTCAGTCACTTTGGCTTTAGCTAGTAGAGTTTCTACTGCTTGTTCTTCCAGAGCAACATTACGCATATTGTTCATCAGCTCTTTGTTCTTGCTGTAGAACTCAACAACTTCTTGTGGATCTTCGTAAGCAGATGCCATTTCTTCGATCAGCGCTTTAACACGATCTTCATCAGCTTTCAGTTCGTGCTGGCTGATGACTTCGCCCAGCAACAGACCAACAACAACGCGACGTTTAGCTTGTTCTTCGAACAATTCGCGTGGCAATTCAGCAGCTTGTTTCTCGTTACCACCGAAACGCTGTGCAGCCTGACGGCGCAGAACGTCGATTTCACTTTCTACCAGTGCAGCTGGAACGTCGATTTCGTTAGCGCTAACCAGACCGTCGATTGCCTGAGTTTTAACACGGTTGCGTACCGCGCCTTTCAGCTCGCGCTCCATGTTTTTACGCACTTCAGCACGCAGGCCTGCTACTGAACCATCAGCAACGCCAAAACGTTTGATGAATTCTTCAGTCAGTTCTGGCAGCTCACGCACTTCAACTTTCTTCAACACGATGTCGAATTTAGCTGATTTACCTTTCAGATTTTCTGCGTGGTAATCTTCTGGGAAGTTTACGTCGATGGTGAATTCTTCACCGGCTTTATGGCCGATCACACCTTCTTCGAAACCAGGGATCATACGACCCTGACCCATTGCCAGCACGAAATCAGTCGCTTTACCGCCTTCGAACACTTCACCGTCGATAGAGCCGGTGAAATCCAAAGTTGCGCGATCTTCAGCTGTTGCTGCGGCGTCAGTTTCTTTCCAGGTTGCTTGTTGCTTACGCAGAGTTTCCAGCATGGTATCAACGTCAGCGTCATTGACTTCAACAACTGGCTTTTCTACTTCAATGCTTTCCAGATCTTTCAGCTCAACTTCCGGATACACTTCGAACTCAACGGAATAAGTAAAATCTTCACCCTCTTTGTACTGGCCTGGCACATAGTTAGGTGCGCCAGCTGGGTTGATTTTTTCTTTAATGATCGCATCAACGAAATTACGTTGCATCAGCTCACCCAGAACGTCCTGGCGAACAGATGCGCCGTAGCGCTGCTCAACGATGTTCATCGGCACGTGGCCTTTACGGAAACCGTCGATACGAACATTTTTAGCGGCTTTCACTAATTCGCTTTTTACTGCTTTCTCAATGCTGTCAGCAGCAACAGTAATTGTTACACGGCGGCCAAGGCCTTGGGTGGTTTCAACAGAAACTTGCATCTTGTTACCTCAAAAAAATCACAGTGCTCGGTCAACTCCAGAAGCTGCCAACGAAGCAGCATCACACCCCTTTCAGGAATGATGCGAACTCTGAAAACACCCTCTAAGAACCGGGACGGCCGCATTATACAGAACCGAGTATCCCAGATGTCAGAAGCGTCCCGAAACCATTCCGGAAAAATAAGACGCGACATTATAGCGGCGCACAGGTTATGAGTCGAGGAAAGCAAGCGAATGTTGTCGCGGTAAAATTCACGCGTGAATCGTTCCCTCGGCTAAAACTCCTGTGGCGCAGCAATAAAATGTCAATGTCGCCTATACAGAAACACAAGCGGCCCTAAGGCCGCCTACAAAATTCTCATCTACTAATACCCTAAATCAGGCCAGAATGACTACTGTTATCAAGCTTGATTTAATTTATCTGACCGCTTAAGCCAATTTTCCTGTTAAGCCAACGTTCCTGCTCCGCGGCAAGAGGGTGAAGCCGGTACGGTATCTTGTAATCCAGCCCACTCTTTCAGGGTGTAAGTGTGCAAAGCCAGCGCATGAACCGTGCTCGCCAACTCTTCAGCCAACGCACTATAAATCGCGCGGTGGCGAGTAAGAAAGCGTTGATCTTGAAATTTATCGCTGACGATCACAATTTTAAAATGACTTTCCGAACCAGCAGGAACATTGTGGCGGTAACTTTCATTAATTACCTCCAGATGATCCGGTTCGAATGCCGCTTTTAGTTTTTCTTCAATTTGTTCTCGAATCAAAATCATCATGCTCTCCTGACTGCTGAGGCAGAAAACTGCCTACTCTGTATTGCAATATTAGTGTATTTTCGCTGTTTTATAACATTTCAGATACAAAATATCCCGAATATCTCACCGCTATCGGCTCAAGCTAAGGGTCCAATCTCCTCATCAATCAAAATGCTATTTGTAAGAGCTTTGAAGTAAATGAAAGGTCACTTGGGGGAAAAACGTATTTTTTGGTGAAATTCTCTACATCAGGATCTTCCACCAGCCACTCGCAGTGCTATGATGTCGCAACTGCAAACTCGCAAAATAACATGGCTGCTATCCCGCTCTGATTATTAAAGAATTCCATAACTATTGAGAAAGTGAACATGCTAAAGAAAATTCTTTTCCCGCTGTTGGCTGTTTTTATTCTGGCCGGCTGTGCTGCCAGTAACAACACATTGAATGTCACTCCAAAAGTGGTATTGCCACCGCAAGATCCAACCCTGATGGGGGTGACTATCAGCATTAATGGGGCCGATCAGCGCCAAGATGCTGCGTTGGCTAGAGTGAATCGTGATGGCCAGTTGGTGGTATTAACGCCGTCGCGTGATCTGCGTTTCCTGTTACAAGAAGTGCTCGAAAAACAAATGACGGCTCGTGGCTATATGATTGGTACTAACGCGCCAGTTGACTTACAAATTGTTGTCAATCAACTGTTTGCTGACGTGCAGGAAGGTAATCTTCGCTATAACATTACCACCAAAGCCGACATTTCGATTACTGCTACCGCGAAAAACGGCAACAAGCAGGTTAAAAACTACCGTGCCAGCTATAACGTCCAGGGCGCCTTTACTGCGACCAATGAAAAGATCACTGATGCCGTTAATACCGTGTTGAGTGATGTGATTGCAGATATGGCCCAAGACACCAGTGTCAGCAGCTTTATCAAACAAAATGCCCGCTAATCTGCCGTTTGCTTAATATCATTATTACTGCTTAACAGAATGCTCTGCCCCGCTCATGGGGTGGAGCATGTAGGTCTCACATGCCCAATCGCTATTCGAACCTTTTTACCCAACGTAATTCTCTTGTTCTTTTGTTGTTGGGATTTGCCTCAGGCCTGCCTTTAGCCCTGACCGGCGGGACATTGCAAGCTTGGATGACGGTTGAAAACGTCGACCTGAAAACCATTGGTATTTTTTCCTTGGTCGGCCAAGCTTACGTTTTTAAGTTCCTTTGGTCCCCATTAATGGACCGCTATACCCCCTCATTTCTGGGGCGTCGCCGGGGTTGGTTGATAATCAGCCAATTGCTATTAATCGTCGCCATTATCGCCATGGGCTTTATGGAACCGGCTAAACATTTATGGTGGCTGGCCGCTATTGCCGTGCTGGTTGCATTCTGTTCTGCATCGCAAGATATTGTTTTTGATGCCTATAAAACCGATTTACTGACAGCGGAAGAGCGCGGCACCGGTGCCGCAGTTTCCGTGCTGGGTTATCGCCTCGCCATGTTGGTGTCTGGCGGGTTGGCCCTGTGGATAGCGGATCGCTATCTCGGCTGGCAATCCACTTACTGGCTGATGGCGGGTTTGATGCTCATTGGGGTATTTACCACTTTATTGGCCCCTGAACCCGACATCCGTATTGCTCCGCCGAAAACACTCGAACAGGCCATCGTCGAACCACTGCGCGATTTCTTTGGTCGCAACAATGCCTGGCTCATTCTGCTGCTGATCGTGCTGTACAAAATGGGCGATGCCTTTGCCGCCAGCTTGAGCACCACTTTCTTGATTCGTGGAGTAGGATTTGATGCTGGAGAAGTCGGGCTGGTCAATAAAACCTTGGGATTAATCGCCACAATTATTGGCGCACTGTATGGCGGCCTGCTGATGCAGCGCCTGAGTTTATTCAGGGCATTGATGATTTTCGGCATTTTACAAGCCATATCCAATATTGGTTATTGGCTATTATCCATTACGGACAAAAATATATTTTCCATGGGTAGCGCCATTTTCCTGGAAAATCTGTGTGGTGGGATGGGAACAGCGGCGTTTGTTGCTCTGCTGATGACGCTGTGTAATAAATCTTTCTCCGCGACACAATTTGCTTTGTTATCAGCATTATCCGCTGTGGGCCGTGTATATGTTGGCCCGATCGCCGGATGGTTCGTTGAAACACATGGCTGGCCTCTCTTCTATTTATTCTCCATTGCTGCAGCTATTCCTGGCCTGATATTGCTTTATATCTGCCGCCAGACATTGGAACATACGCAGAAAACAGATGAATTTATGCCGCGAACAGCATTCAAAACCGCTTATCGCTGGGCATTGCGCTTTTTGACCATTGGCTGCGTATTGCTAGCCGCATGGCTGATTTTACTGATAAGTAATGCACTAGATTGGACTGCAGCTCCCCAAGTGGCTGATATGTTGCTGTTACGGGGTATTCAGCTCAGCGTGCTCGGCATGGTTCTCGGTGGGGTATTAGATTATCTCGCACTCAGGCGTGATAAATTAGCTTAATAAACCATATTAAATTGTAAAAGCCGGTACTTATACCGGTTTTTTTATGACTACAAAATAAGCCACCTAAATACTCTCCTGTCGATTTATTGAACTTAATCACAAATCACAGTAACACTTGCAAAATATTATTCACAAAACGAGATCTGCGTCACTTTCGACTATTTATCCTTTCGTGCTCTGAGACTATGATGAGCGCACTTTTTGTTAGGGATTGTGTCTTTTTATTTCTCCTGACATCTTTCAACCACACAGAGGCATTTATGCGTAAAATTCTTATCGGTGCTGCGGCGCTGGCTGCGATCACCTTGGCTCCGGCTGTGCAAGCTGAATACCAATGGGGATTTGCTAATATCAGCATGAACTACTTAGATTGGACGCGCAGTACGACGCATAAATCAGGTAATTCTTCGCATAAAGATGACTTCGCATATATTGAGTTGGAAGGTGGTGCAGGTTATAGCTGGGGCGAGGTTTACGGCTTCTTTGACTTAGAAAACCCATTCAATTCAAAAACGGCACAACCCGGTGATAACCAACGTTATACTTTCAAAACGACCGGACGTTACTACTTAGGCGATACCGGTTTCAACCTGTATGGTCACATCTACGGAACTTACTCACTGCCAAGTGCAGAAGGTAATAATTACAGCAACTTCCATGAAGTGAATACCTTGTACGGTATCGGCTATAACGCAACAGTTGCTGGCGTGTGGATGAAACCCTTCGTTGCACTGCATTATGTTGATCAAACCTATTACTCAGGCAATAACGGTTATGTCGTCGGTTGGGTTGCAGGTTATGACTTTACTGCATTCGATGAAAACTTCAGCATTACCAACTGGAATGAACTTGAGTTCAACCGCGCTGAGCGCTACGCCGCAGGTAACGGTGGCCGTGACGGGGTGAACGGAGCCATTGCGCTTTGGTGGACACCAATTAAGCAATTCACTACTGGTATTCAGTACCGTTATGCTTATAACAAATTAGGCGAAGGTTTTTTACAAGATGGTATCGTTTATTCCATTAAATATAACTTCTAACTAAATGATTCCGGAGCAGCTATTTATAGCGCTCCGGAATATATTTAAATTCACCATTGCATCACATATTATTTACATAAAATAAGCTTACGAAATAATTAAAAATCAGTATTTACCACGAATAAAACGCCAATTACCGTTGTTTTTCCTTAACATCCTCAGTTTCACCACCAAGCACTTTCGCCAACATATTGTTGCCATTAGTAAATTATCACGCTGCACAACATCTGTGACCCCCTTAACATAAAGTGTCAACAAGCCGCTGACACAATCTGATGTATGTTTACAGTCCTGCAACCTTCCCGTAAAATGCCCGCACACATGAAACGACAATAGAGCCCTTTTGTAATTGAGGTCGTTAGATGAGACTTAAGAAATACATTAAAAATATGGGTATGTTGTCTTTATTAGCAGCCACGGTAATGCTCAGTGGTTGCGATATGGTATTGATGAACCCCAAAGGCGCAATCGGAGTCGAGCAAAAAACACTGATACTCACTGCTATCGGTTTAATGTTGATCGTCGTAGTTCCGGTTATTTTTATGGCGTTTGCTTTTGCATGGAAGTACCGCGCGTCCAACAAAAGTGCGACCTACACCCCAAACTGGTCCCATTCCAACAAAATTGAGCTTGTTGTTTGGGCTGTTCCAATCATTATCATTGCTATTTTAGCTACGATAACCTGGAAAACCTCCCACGAACTTGACCCGTTCAAACCGATCGAAGTGGCTGGTAAAGAACCGATCACCATTGAAGTGGTTTCCCTTGACTGGAAATGGCTGTTTATCTATCCAGAACAAGGTATTGCTACAGTAAATGAACTGGCTTTCCCTACTGACGTTCCGGTGAATTTTAAAATCACCTCCAACTCAGTAATGAATTCGTTCTTTATTCCTCAGTTAGGCGGGCAGATCTATGCGATGGCTGGGATGCAAACCAAATTGCATCTGATTGCTAACGAAGCCGGTAAATACAATGGTATTTCCAGCAGCTTCAGCGGCAAAGGCTTCTCTGGTATGAAATTCACTGCGATCGCAACACCTACGCAGGAAGACTTTAACCAGTGGGTCGCACAGGTGAAAAAATCGCCGAACACCCTGAATACCACTGACGATTTCAATAAACTGGCTGAACCGAGCGAAAATAACCCGGTTGAGTATTTCTCCAGTATTAAACCGGAGCTGTTTAAAGGAATTATTGGCAAGTTTATGGGCGATATGAACATGCACAAGAAAGGCGATGATACCCATTCAGGTATGGATATGAGCCAGGGCATGGATATGGGCGAACACGCCGCTCACGCCGGAGCCGAGGAATAAAACGATGTTGGGAAAATTAACACTTGATGCGGTTCCGTTACACGAACCAATCATTATGGTTACCGTTGCTGCAATTGTTCTGGGTGGGCTGGCTCTTGTCGCTGCTCTGACCTATTTCGGCAAATGGAAATGGTTATGGAGCGAATGGCTGACTTCGGTTGACCATAAAAAAATCGGTATCATGTACATTCTGGTCGCCATGGTCATGCTTTTGCGTGGTTTTGCCGACGCCATCATGATGCGCAGCCAGCAAGCACTTGCTTCCGCTGGCGAGGCCGGGTTCCTGCCGCCTCATCACTATGATCAGATTTTCACCGCTCACGGCGTTATCATGATTTTCTTCATGGCGATGCCTTTTGTGGTGGGCTTGATGAACGTGGTCGTACCGCTACAAATCGGTGCTCGTGACGTTGCCTTCCCGTTCCTGAACTCCCTGAGTTTCTGGTTCTTTGTCGTCGGGGTGGTGTTAATCAACATCTCTCTGGGGGTCGGTGAATTCGCGCAAACCGGTTGGTTGGCCTATCCGCCACTGTCAGGTAAAGAGTACAACCCTGGTGTTGGGGTCGATTACTGGATCTGGAGTCTACAGATTTCCGGTTTAGGGACCTTGCTGACCGGTGTTAACTTCTTCGCGACTATCCTGAAAATGCGTGCGCCTGGCATGTCGATGATGAAGATGCCTGTCTTCACATGGGCGGCGCTTTGCACCAACATTTTGATTATCGTTTCTTTCCCGATCCTGACTGTGACCGTCGCGTTGCTGACTCTGGACCGCTACCTTGGCACCCATTTCTTTACCAATGATATGGGTGGCAACATGATGATGTACATCAACCTGATTTGGGCCTGGGGCCATCCGGAAGTGTACATTCTGGTTCTGCCGGTATTCGGGGTATTCTCCGAGGTTACCGCGACCTTCTCCAGAAAACGTCTGTTTGGTTACACCTCTTTAGTGTGGGCAACCATCGCGATTACCGTACTGTCGTTTATTGTTTGGCTGCACCACTTCTTCACTATGGGGTCAGGCGCGAACGTTAACGCCTTCTTCGGTATCGCCACGATGATTATTTCTATCCCGACCGGGGTGAAAATATTCAACTGGCTGTTCACCATGTACCAAGGCCGTATTCAGTTTAACTCCGCGATGTTGTGGACTGTTGGCTTCATCATCACCTTCTCTATCGGTGGGATGACCGGCGTTCTGTTGGCAGTACCAGGCGCAAACTTCGTGCTGCATAACAGCTTGTTCCTGATTGCCCACTTCCATAACGTGATTATCGGTGGTGTGGTGTTCGGTTGCTTCGCTGGCCTGACTTATTGGTGGCCTAAATCCTTCGGCTTCACGCTTAATGAAAAATGGGGCATCCGTGCCTTCTGGTTCTGGATTATCGGCTTCTTCGTTGCCTTTATGCCGCTGTATATACTGGGCTTTATGGGCATGACCCGTCGTCTGAGCCAGGACATCAACCCAGAATTTCACTCGATGTTAATGGTGGCAGCAGGCGGTGCAGTGCTGATTGCTTGCGGTATCTTGTGCCAGGTTATCCAGGTGTTCGTCAGTATCCGTGACCGCGAGCAGAATCGTGACCTGACCGGTGACCCATGGGGTGGCCGTACGCTGGAGTGGTCTACCTCTTCCCCACCGCCGTTCTATAACTTCGCTGTTGTTCCTGAAGTGACAGACCGTGACGAATTCTGGGATATGAAAGAGAAAGGCGAAGCATACAAACGCCCAGCGAAATATGAAGAAATCCACATGCCGAAGAATACCGGTGCAGGTGTGATTATTGCTGGCTTCAGCTTGATCTTCGGCTTTGCCATGATCTGGTACATCTGGTGGCTGGCCATCGTTGGCTTCGTCGGCATGATTGTGACCTGGATTGTGAAAAGCTTCGACGAGGATGTTGATTACTATGTGCCGGTTGCAGAAGTGGAGCGCATTGAAGATCTTCATCATGAACAAATCAGCAAAGCAGGCGTGAATCATGTCAACTGAAACTCTGACTAACCATAACGTCGCCCATGCAGAGCATGGGCATCACGATGCAGGAGCGACGAAAGTATTCGGCTTCTGGATCTACTTGATGAGCGACTGTATTTTGTTTGCGACATTGTTTGCAACTTATGCAGTGCTGGTGAATGGGACCGCTGGTGGTCCTTCAGGCCGGGATATCTTCGACTTGAACTTTGTTCTGGTCGAAACTTTCCTGTTGCTGTTTAGTAGTATTACTTACGGCATTGCTATGCTGGGCATGAACAAAGGCCACAAAAACCAGGTTAATACCTGGTTAGGTCTAACTTTCCTGTTCGGCCTGGGCTTTGTGGCAATGGAAATCTATGAATTCCATCACCTGATTGCTGAAGGTTACGGCCCGGATCGCAGCGCGTTCCTGTCTAGCTTCTTCGCACTGGTTGCCACCCACGGTATTCACGTTACCGCTGGCCTGGTTTGGATCATCATTATGATGATTCAAGTAGCAAAACGCGGCCTGAATGAAACGAACCGTACCCGCCTGATGTGCCTGAGCTTGTTCTGGCACTTCCTGGATGTGGTCTGGATCTGCGTATTCACCGTTGTCTATCTGTTAGGAGCTATGTGATGAGCCATCCAACATCTAGTCATTCAACAACGACTCACGGTGGAGCCAGCCACGGTAGCTTGAAGTCATATATTATTGGCTTTATTCTGTCGGTGATTCTGACTGTTATTCCATTCGCTATGGTGATGAGTGGTACCGCCTCCCATACGACTATTCTGGCCACAGTGGTCGGTTTAGCCGTGGTGCAGATTATCGTGCACTTGGTGTACTTCCTACATATGAATGGATCGTCCGAGGAACGTTGGAATCTGGTGGCTTTCTTGTTCACCGCTATGATTATCGCCATCGTTGTTGTGGGCTCACTCTGGATTATGTACAACCTCAACATCAATATGATGGTTGACTGAAGAGCTACATGTGATGATTAAGCAATACCTGCAAGTCACTAAGCCAGGAATTATTTTCGGTAATTTAATTTCTGTCATTGGGGGATTTCTCCTCGCTTCCAAAGGCGTGATTGATTACCCCCTATTTCTCTCCACCATGCTCGGTGTCTCGTTAGTTGTTGCCTCCGGGTGCGTTTTTAACAACTATATCGACCGTGATATCGACCGCATCATGGAGAGAACAAAGAATCGTGTCCTGGTAAAAGGGCTTATCGATCCGAAAGTGAGCCTGATTTATGCAACAGTGCTGGGTATTGCTGGCATGCTGCTGCTCTATGTTGCCGCTAACCCATTAGCTATGTGGCTGGCTGTGATTGGCTTCGTGATTTATGTCGGGGTTTATAGCCTCTATATGAAACGCAAATCCGTCTACGGCACATTGATTGGCAGCTTGTCAGGTGCCGCCCCACCGGTGATTGGTTACTGTGCCGTTACTGGGCAGTTTGATATGGGCGCCTTGATCCTGCTGCTTATTTTCAGCTTGTGGCAAATGCCGCATTCCTACGCCATCGCGATTTTCCGCTTTAAGGATTATCAAGCTGCCAACATTCCGGTTCTGCCGGTGATAAAAGGAATATCGGTCACCAAAAACCATATTATCCTTTATATTTTGGCATTTATGGTCGCCACCTTGATGCTGACCTTAAGTGGCTATGCCGGTTACAAATATTTGGTTGTAGCTGCTGCGGTGAGTGTCTGGTGGTTGGGGATGGCATTACGCGGTTACAAGGCGACCAATGACATCGTATGGGCGAGAAAACTATTTGTCTTCTCTATCATTGCTATTACGTCATTGAGCGTCATGATGTCGGTTGATTTCAATGTCCCTGCCTCGGCTGGATTACTGACTTACGTCGGGTAACTTCAACCGTATTGATGTTAAAATGGCTGGCGGGCTATTCCTACCAGCCATTTTTTATTTCTGCCCGCCCTGCTGTTAGCTAAAAACTCGCCTGTAATACATTCTAAACATCAATAGATTTACTGGCTGTGCCCAACATCATTACAATGGGAAAGAAGGTTTTTTTGAGGTGGTAATGAACGACAATAAAATGACCCCGCTGGAGCTTCGGGCGACCTGGGGGCTGGGTACGGTATTTTCTTTGCGCATGCTCGGCATGTTTATGGTTTTGCCGGTTCTCACCACCTACGGCATGGCGCTTTCCGGTGCCAGTGAAGCACTGATTGGTATCGCCATTGGCATCTATGGGCTGTCTCAGGCCATTTTCCAGATCCCATTCGGGCTGGTTTCTGATCGCATCGGCCGTAAGCCGTTAATCGTCGGCGGCCTGTTAATTTTTGCTCTGGGTAGTGTCATTGCCGCCATGAGTGATTCAATCTGGGGCATCATTCTGGGTCGTGCGCTGCAAGGCTCCGGAGCGATTGCCGCCGCCGTAATGGCGCTATTATCAGATTTGACTCGTGAACAAAACCGCACCAAAGCGATGGCATTTATTGGTGTCAGCTTTGGCGTCACTTTTGCCATCGCCATGGTGCTCGGGCCAATTGTTACTCATGCCTTTGGCTTGCAAGCCCTGTTCTGGGGGATAGCCATCCTGGCGCTATTAGGTATTGTTATTACCTTAGCCGTGGTGCCAGATGCCGATAGCCATGTGCTGAATCGCGAATCCAGTATCGTCAAGGGCAGTGTGAGCAAAGTGCTCAACAATAGCCGGTTACTCAAACTCAATTTTGGCATTATGTGTTTGCACATTTTATTGATGTCGAGCTTCGTGGCATTGCCACAGATTATGACCAATGCGGGCTTAGCGCCTGCCCAACACTGGATTGTCTATCTGGTGACCATGTTGGTCTCCTTCGCCGCAGTCGTGCCGTTCATTATTTATGCTGAAGTCAAACGCCGCATGAAACAGGTCTTTATGGGCTGTGTCGCGGTGCTGTTTGCCGCCGAAGTGGTGCTGTGGTCTGCCGGGCAACAGCTGTGGATTATCATTGCCGGTGTGCAACTATTCTTTATTGCTTTCAACGTGATGGAAGCCATATTGCCGTCATTGATCAGCAAAGAATCGCCAGCAGGCTATAAAGGCACCGCAATGGGAATTTACTCCACCAGCCAATTTATTGGTGTGGCTATCGGCGGGAGTTTAGGTGGCTGGATATTTGGTATGGAAGGGGCAAGTATGGTGTTTGCGGGTGGCGCAGTTATTGCGCTGGTGTGGTTTGGCGTGAGTGCCACCATGCAAGAGCCACCTTATGTCAGCAGCCTGCGCATTACTTTGTCAGAATTGGCGGTAAAAGATTCAGCCTTAGAAGAGCGAATCAGAGCACAACCCGGTGTCACGGAGGCCGTCGTGGTAAGAGCCGAGCGCAGCGCTTATGTCAAAGTAGATACCAAAAAAACCAATCGCAATCAGCTAGAAGAGTTAGTTAACGCGATATAACCCAGAACAGGTACAAAGGAGATGAATGCCTTTGTACCTGTTTTAGCTATGAATCAGTCACGGAAGTTATTGAACTGGAATGGTTGGCCCAAATCAGCACCACGAATCAATGCCATCACCCCCTGCAAATCATCACGCGCTTTACCGGTAACCCGAACTTGTTCGCCCTGAATCTGTGCCTGAACTTTCAGCTTGCTGTCTTTAATCAGCTTAACCAGCTTCTTCGCCTGAGCACTTTCAATCCCTTGCTTCAATTTGGCATCCACACTGTAGGTTTTGCCACTACGATCCATTTCTTCCGGGATTTCCAATGCCGCCCCTTCAATGCCGCGTTTGGTCAATTGAGCACGCAAAATATCCAGCAGTTGTTCAACCTGGAAATCAGATTCACTGGCCACTTTGATACTTTCGTTCTTTTCATTTAGCTCAAAACTCGCAGGAACATTACGGAAATCCCAACGGTTTGCCAGATCACGGGTGGCGTTTTCCACTGCGTTGCGCACTTCTTGCATATCAATTTCAGATACGATGTCGAAAGATGGCATATTCCCTCCTCCTGATAAGATGAATGGCAAGCATAATAACCGCTTTATCCCAACAGACAAAGCCAAGTGCTGACAATTGCTCAACTCCCACACAATTCTGGGTAAAACCGGTTTGTAGCTAACTCTGCGTTTTATGACCAAAAAGTCTATAATCACGCATAATACTGAGAAAAATACAGTATCTTTCCGCCCATACCAAGGAGGTCTCAATGAAAATTACTGTGCTTGGTTGCGGAGCTCTCGGGCAGTTATGGTTATCAGCGCTATACCAGCAAGGCCACGATGTGCAAGGCTGGCTTCGTGTGCCACAGCCCTACTGTTCGGTTAATGTCATATCCTTAGGTGGCGAAGCATTCAATCAGAATCTCCCCACTAATGATCCAGAGCATTTGTCAAAAAGTGAACTATTATTGGTTTGCTTAAAGGCATGGCAAGTATCCAGTGCCATCACCGGCTTACTGCCCAAACTTAACCCCGAATGTAAGATTTTACTGTTACACAATGGGATGGGCACGCAAGAAGAATTACCACGGGATGACCATCTCTTTCTCCATGGTGTTACCACTCATGCAGCGCGCAGGGATGGCAACACTATCGTCCATGTCGCCAGCGGTATTACTCATATTGGCCCGATGTCCTCTGTTACAACCGATATCAGCCAATTGGCCGATGTTTTGCATCAGGCCCTGCCGGACGTAGCCTGGCATGACGATATTTCTGCGGCATGTTGGCAAAAACTGGCGGTAAACTGCGTGATTAATCCGCTTACCGGCCTATATAACTGCCGCAATGGTGATTTGCAGCGCTATCCAGAGCTGATTGAGAAATTATGTGCTGAGATCGCCGGTGTGATGGAGATGGAGGGCTACCATACTTCAACCAGCAGCCTGTTAAGCTATGTCAATGATGTTATCCAGAGCACCGCCGATAACATCTCGTCACTATTACAGGATTTACGCTGCCAACGACACACCGAGATAGACTACATCACCGGCTACTTACTGCGGCGCGCACGCAGTCACGGCATGACCTTGCCAGAGAATGCCCGGTTGTATGACTTAATTAAAAGTAAGGAAAATGAGTATGAGCGTATCGGCGCTGGTTTGTCTGGCTCCTGGTAGTGAAGAAACCGAGGCCGTCACCACCATTGATATTCTGGTGCGTGCAGGGATTAACGTCACGACCGCCAGTGTCGCCAGTGACGGCGCACTGGAAATTGTGTGTTCACGCGGCGTCCGGTTACTGGCCGATGCTCGCCTGGTGGATGTGGCGGATCAAAAATTTGATGTGGTGGTGCTGCCCGGCGGGATTAAGGGCGCGGAATGCTTTCGCGACAGCCCATTGTTAGTCGCCACTGTAGAACAAACACATAAAGAGGGCCGTTTGGTCGCCGCCATTTGCGCCGCACCCGCCTTAGTCCTTGAACATCACCAGTTATTCCCGGTTGGGAATATGACCGGTTTCCCCGCATTAAAAGATAAAATTGACCCGACAAAGTGGATGGATCAGCGGGTAGTTTACGATCGGCGGGTTAATCTGGTGACCAGCCAAGGGCCAGGAACATCCATTGATTTCGCACTAAAAATAGTTTTCTTATTACTCGGACGGGGAAAAGCCGAAGAAATTGCCTGGCAGTTGGTACTACCGCCAGGGATTTATAACTATACCCTTCGGACTTGAAGCCGCAGTAGCCGTTAACATCCCGCAACGAGGCGTCGCGAGCGAAAGGAGTTTGAGTGCGCACTGCGCGCAGAACCCGGAGCGTACACGTAGTACGTGAGGAGTTCGAGCACAGCTCAAGCTCAAAATCCACACGCGCAGTAGCCGTCAATTATTCAAAAACTATGGGCGGTAAACTTTCACATTGGTATAGCCCTGCTCGCGCAAGTAAAGCGCCTGCAAACGGCTCATCACACCGCGATCGCAATATAACAGATAGCTTTTGCTCTGATCCAAATTGGCAAATTGCGAACTCAATTTATAGAATGGCAGCGCACGGACTTCAATTCCGTCTAACTTCAGTGGCTTTTCATCCTGCTCATCGGGCGCACGGATATCCAGCAACACATCGGTATCCGCCAGCTCGGCGACAGTTTCAACTTCAACCACCTGCTCACGGCTTTGTTCAGCAATTTCACGGATATCGACGTTTTTGGCCTCATTGACAACTCGGTCCAAAATGGAGAAATCAAAGTGAGATTCCTCTTCTTCAATTTTGGCTTTAACCGCTTTCACCGTCGGGCTTTTTGAAATCACACCGCAATATTCTGGCATGGTCTTAGCAAAATCTTCGGTGCCGATTTGACGCGCCAGATTGATGATGTGCTCTTTGTCATGCGAGATCAGTGGGCGCAGGATCAGCGTGTCAGAGGCATTATCAATCAAACGCAAGTTGGTCAATGTCTGGCTGGACACCTGCCCTAGCGCTTCACCGGTGACTAGCGCTTGCACGCCATAACGTTCTGCAACTTGAGACGCCGCGCGCACCATCATGCGCTTCAACACCACGCCCATCTGGCCATCTTCGACTTTTTCAAGAATTTCGCCCACCACCGGCTCAAAATCAATGGCAACAAAACGCACCCGATGGGAGCTACCAAAACGATTCCACAGATAATGGGCAACTTGCTTCACCCCAATCTCATGGGCGGAGCCACCAAGATTGAAGAAACAATAATGCACGCGGCAGCCACGACGCATCAGCATGTAGCTGGAGACACCCGAGTCAAAACCGCCGGAAATCAGAGATAAAACATCTTCCTGCGTCCCAATCGGGAAGCCGCCCAATCCTTCATGACGCGCCTTGATCAGGGTCAGCTTGTCCTGATCAACTTCCAAATGGACGGTTACCTGAGGATGAGTCAGTTTAACTTTGGCACTTTCAATATGTTGATTCAGACCGCCGCCAACATATCGCTCAACATCACCCGATGAAAACTCATGTTTACCACGGCGTTTCACCCGAACACAGAATGTTTTCCCGATCAGAGTGTCACGATAGGCTTCCAGCGTTTGCTCGAAAATATTGTGCATATCAGTGTAGCTGCGATCTTCCACTTCGAGAATATGGTGGATCCCTGGGACACGGGTCAGAGCATCACAAATCTGTGGGCCAAGATTGTCATCTTTAGTCCGGATTTCAATATGATCCCAATGGCGAACCACCGCGAGGGTATCGTCCTCAAGGTTTTTCAATACATTGCGGATATTGGTGGTGAGGATCTTAATGAAGCGCAATCGCACAGATTGACTCTTGATGGTGATTTCTGGGAACAATTTAATGATAAACTTCATGGCGGTCTTTAGTTGTCTGGTTATGGAGTGATGGCGTCGCTATTGAGAGCAACAGTCAAAAGTGTTAGCGAAAATATGCAAGCCGAGGAGTATATCACTATATGATGTGCTGCTGCGTACTAAAAACCGGACTTAAACGTCACGATTTCCCCTTCATTATCCGCTAGAATAGCCGGTAATACATTTTTGACCTGAAGAGTTGCTCTCTGTAAGCAGGAAGACGTTACGCGCCATCAAGGTTACGTTTCATAAAAATACCGAGTCGAATAAAACTATGCCGAAAAAAGCCGCATCACCTGAAACCAAAGCCGCCAGTTTTGAGACATCGCTCAGCGAACTGGAACAGATTGTTACTCGCCTGGAGTCCGGCGAGCTTCCGTTGGAAGAGGCATTAAATGAGTTTGAGCGCGGGGTGCAGTTAGCACGTCTTGGGCAGCAAACCTTGCTGCAAGCTGAACAACGCGTTCAAGTTCTGTTGAGCGACGATGTTGATGCGCCATTAACCCCTTTCACTCCAGATACTGAGTAGCCTTATGTCTAACACTCACTCCTCAGTGGACTTCAATCAGCAGCTTGCCGCGCACCAGCAGCGAATCAACCAGGCTCTGTTGGATTTCATTGCGCCACTTCCTTTTGGCAACAGTGATTTGGTTGAGGCGATGCGCTATGGTGCCGTGCTGGGTGGTAAGCGGCTGCGCCCTTATCTGGTTTACGCCACCGGCCAAATGTTCGGCCTGTCACTGACCAGTTTGGATGCCCCTGCGGCGGCAATTGAATGTATCCATGCTTATTCATTAATTCATGATGATTTACCGGCGATGGATGACGATGATTTGCGCCGTGGGCAACCCACTTGCCATGTGAAGTTTGGTGAAGCCAATGCCATTCTGGCCGGTGATGCATTGCAAACGCTGGCATTTTCTATCCTGGCGGAAGCCCCAATGCCCGGTGTGGCCGATAAAGACCGCCTGTCGATGATTGCAGAATTAGCCCATGCCAGTGGTGTTGCGGGCATGTGTGGCGGTCAGGCTTTGGATCTGGAAGCTGAAACCCGCCAGATTGCACTCGCTGACCTTGAAAAAATCCACCGCCATAAAACCGGTGCGTTGATCCGTGCAGCCATGCGTCTCGGCGCGCTGGCAGCCGGTGCCCCTGGCCGCGATGCATTACCATTGCTAGACCGTTATGCCAATGCCATCGGCCTGGCCTTTCAGGTGCAGGACGATATTTTAGATGTTATTGGTGATACCGCTACAATTGGTAAGCGCCAGGGGTCAGATCAGCAACACGGAAAAAGCACTTATCCGGCACTTCTTGGGTTAGATTGCGCCAAAGCCAAAGCCATGGACCTTTATCAGGAAGCCCTTAGCGCCCTGAATGAGCTGTCAGAGCAATCCTATAACATAGCGCCACTACAGGCTTTAGCCTGTTTCATTATTGAGCGTGATAATTAGAAATATACTGGCAGTCCGTGAATGCCTACTTAAACTTTTGATATGAGCATCGAATGAGTATTGATATAGCCAAATACCCGACATTGGCACTTGCGGAAAATCCTGAAGAACTGCGCATGTTGCCGAAAGAAAGTCTGCCGAAGTTATGTGATGAACTGCGGCAGTATTTGCTTGCCTCTGTCAGCCGATCCAGTGGGCATTTTGCTTCTGGGTTAGGTGTGGTTGAGCTCACTGTCGCGTTGCATTACGTCTACAATACGCCGTTTGATAGCCTGGTGTGGGACGTCGGCCATCAGGCTTATCCGCACAAAATATTAACCGGCCGCCGTGAGCAGATAGGGACCATTCGCCAGAAAGATGGTTTACATCCTTTCCCATGGCGTGATGAAAGTGAATATGACGTACTTTCTGTCGGCCACTCCTCAACCTCCATCAGTGCGGGTTTGGGGATGGCGGTTGCCGCCGAGCGTGAAGGTAAAGGCCGGCGTACCGTGTGTGTGATTGGTGACGGTGCCATTACTGCCGGTATGGCTTTCGAAGCGATGAATCATGCTGGGGATATTCATTCAGACATGCTGGTTATCCTTAACGATAACGAAATGTCTATTTCAGAAAACGTAGGCGGCCTGAACAACCATTTGGCCCAGTTATTATCTGGCAAACTCTACGCCAGCCTACGAGAAGGCGGGAAAAAAGCACTTTCGGGTTTACCGCCCATTAAAGATTTGCTGAAACGCACCGAAGAACACCTGAAAGGCATGGTAGTACCCAGCACCTTATTTGAAGAGTTGGGCTTTAATTATATCGGCCCGATTGATGGCCACGACGTGCAAGCCTTGACACAAACATTGAAAAACATGCGCAGCCTAAAAGGCCCGCAACTGTTGCATATCATGACCAAGAAGGGCAAAGGCTACGCCCCAGCGGAAAAAGATCCCATTGGCTGGCACGCTGTACCTAAGTTTGATCCGGCCTCTGGCACCTTGCCGAAAAGTCAGGGCAACTTACCCACTTACTCTAAAATCTTCGGCGAATGGTTATGTGAAACCGCCGCTAAAGACAGTCAGTTAATGGCGGTAACACCCGCAATGCGTGAAGGTTCGGGGATGGTGCGCTTCTCGCGTGAATATCCGCAACAATATTTTGATGTGGCGATAGCCGAACAACACGCCGTGACCTTTGCTGCTGGTTTAGCTATTGGTGGCTACAAACCGGTCGTTGCTATCTACTCGACTTTCCTGCAACGGGCTTATGACCAGCTGATCCACGATGTTGCTATCCAGAATCTGCCAGTATTATTCGCCATTGACCGCGGTGGTTTAGTGGGGGCCGATGGCCAAACCCATCAGGGCGCATTCGATCTATCATTCATGCGTTGCATCCCTAACATGGTCATCATGACTCCAAGTGATGAGAACCAGTGCCGCCAAATGCTGCACACCGGCTATCACCACCAAGGGCCTGCGGCCGTGCGTTACCCGCGAGGCAATGGCACTGGCGTAACATTAGAGCCACTAGAAATAATGCCGATTGGTAAAGGGATCGTGCGCCGCGAAGGTGAAAAAATTGCCATCCTGTGCTTTGGGACCTTGCTGGCACAGGCGCAAATTGTCGCCGACAATCTGAATGCCACACTGGTAGATATGCGTTTCGTTAAACCATTGGATGAAGAGTTGGTACTGGAACTGGCTGCCAGCCACGAAGTACTGGTTACTGTAGAAGAAAACGTCATTATGGGCGGTGCGGGCAGTGGTGTGAATGAACTGCTAATGGCAAAACGCCAGTTAGTGCCGGTGTTGAATCTCGGTTTGCCAGACCACTTTGTTCCACAAGGTGAACAAGATGAAATGCGTGCTGAATTTGGTTTAGATGCTGTAGGAATACAGCGCCAGATTGAAGCCTGGCTGGAGTAATTTAGACAGATAACACAGTGAGCCAAGGGCGGGCACTCCGGTGGCTCACCCCATTACGCCCCGAACGGAGCGTTTCCTTGGCTCAGCTTTACCTGCAACTTGAAAGATGACGGGTATCAATAGAATAAGTCTATTGGCCAGTAGTGCCCCACGACAAAAATAATCGCCGCCGCAACCACCCCGGCGATGATGTCATCCACCATGATGCCCATACCGCCATGAACGTTGCGATCAAACCAGCGAATCGGCCAAGGCTTCCAGATATCAAAAATACGAAATGCCACAAACCCAGCGACGACCCATTGCCAATCATTGACTGGCAATGCCATCAAGGTAATCCACATTCCGACAAATTCATCCCAAACGATACTGCCGTGGTCATGAACTTGCATATCTTTGGCGGTGCGATGACAGATATAAACACCAATACAGATGCTAAACATCACGGCCAGAGAATAGAGTTGCCAGGGTAACTGAATCAATAACAGCCAGAAAGGAATCGCAGCAATAGACCCCATGGTGCCCGGAGCCCACGGCGATAAACCACTGCCAAAACCCGTCGCCAACAAGTGCCACGGATTAGATAACCGCAGACGACGTTTGGCTTCATCCATGCTATTACCTACCATGAGGGTTACCTGCTGAGAAATGATCAAAACCACGTAAATTCATCTCAACCGCCTTACCCTCACGGAAGAATTTAACCCCTTCCGCTTGTGGCCCAATCTGACCAATACAGGTGTAATTTGCGCCCGTGTGACTCAATGCAACTTTCAGTGCACCTCGGTTTATCTCCGGTACAGTAAAGCATAGTTCGTAGTCTTCACCGCCGCTCAATGCCCAGCGCAGAGCTTGATCAGCATTCACCTGATTTTTTAGTGCATCAGAATACGGCAAAGCATCCAGCTCAATACGTGCGCCGCAATGACTGGCTTTCAGAATATGTTGTAGATCAGAAATGAGACCATCGGAGATATCAATAGCCGAGCTGGCAAGGTCGCGCAAAGCCTGCCCCTGCAAGACCCGAGGCTGTGGCCGCAAATGGCGATGAACTAGCGCCGCCCTGTCTGCCTCATTGTCAACCAGCAACTCATTTTGTAAAATTGCCAAGCCAGCGGCACTGTCGCCTAATGTCCCGGTCACATAAATCCAGTCACCAATCCGAGCGCCAGCGCGTTTCAATGCTCGCCCTTCAGGGACTAAACCTTGGATGGTCAACGTCAGGCTCAGCGGCCCACGCGTAGTGTCACCGCCGATCAATTGCATACCGTAATAATTAAGCTGATCAAACAAGCTATCACTGAATGATTGCAGCCAATCTTCATTAACATTAGGTAGGGTCAGAGCAAGAGATAACCAAGCGGGGTCGGCTCCCATAGCCGCTAAATCGCTAAGGTTTACCGCTAAAGATTTGTATCCGAGATCGGCCGGATCAATATCAGGAAGGAAATGAATGCCCGACACCAATGTATCGGTACTGATGGCCAACAGCTGTTTTTCTGCCACGGTAAGAAGTGCGCAGTCGTCTCCAATACCCAGCTCTACATCTCGGCGATTACTTCTGAACCGGTCAAAATAGCGGGTAATGAGGTCAAATTCGCCACATGCCATAATACAATTCCAGAAATGTTAACTGATCAATAAATTAAGGCCGGGATCCGGCCTCAATTCAAGTCGTTAATGCAACGAATTATTTTCGTTTACGCACCGTCGGAGCCACCTTATCCAGCACTCCGTTGACGAACTTATGGCTATCTGCTGCGCCGAACGTTTTGGCGAGTTCAATAGCTTCATTGATTGCCACTTTATAAGGGACATCATCACGTTTGCTCAGTTCAAACAGCGCAATACGCAGAACCGCTCTTTCAACCTGACCTAATTCTTCGAGCTGGCGGGAAAGAACAGGCGCCATTAGCGCATCCAGAGATGCGGCATTAACGGCAACCCCGGACAGCAATTCGCGAAAATAGGCGATGTCTACATCTTTGACATCCTGCTCAGACAGGAACTGTAATTCAACATCAGCGATGTCGTTTTTAGACAACTGCCAAGAGTAGAGCGCTTGAACAGCGCACTCACGAGCGCGGCGACGAGCAGCAGGTTTCACGGAATTCCCCTTAACTTAACTAAATTCAGCCTTTAATAGCTTTGATTACATTAATCATTTCAAGCGCGGTCAGGGCAGCTTCTGCACCTTTATTACCTGCTTTAGTACCCGCACGCTCAATTGCCTGCTCAATACTTTCTGTGGTCAGCACACCAAAAGCCACTGGGATATCGCTGTTCATGGCGACACTTGCCAAACCAGAACTCGCTTCACCAGCAACATATTCAAAGTGCGCCGTGCCCCCACGGATGACTGTACCCAGCGCAATGACCGCATCGTAACGATTTGTTTTTGCTAACACATTAGCAACCAGCGGCAATTCATAAGCACCCGGCACCCAAACAACAGTGATGTTGTCGTCGGTTACCTGGCCAATGCGCTTCAGGGCATCAATAGCACCTTCCAGCAAGCTGTCATTGATAAAGTTGTTAAAACGCGCAATTGCAATCGCCACGCGGGCATTAGGAGTAGCAACAACACCTTCGATAACGTTCATAGCTTTCCTCAATATAGGTTCATACCCCGCAGGGGGGCGGATTCTATCATATTCTTTCACGCCCCGCCCCTGCGCATTTGTAAAACGCTGGCAAGACTATGATTGGCAGAGTGAATCCCTGCCGGATAATTCATCAATACTTCGGTTTCAAGCGCAAACGCAAGTCTGGCCCCACCTGGCGCACATCACTAAATGTAAACTCTGGGGCATCAGAGAGGCAGGTTAACCCCGCTAACTGGCATAAACCTCGGGCATCACTGCCTAACAATTTTGGTGCGATATAAAGAATTAACTCATCAACCACACCGGCCTGCAACAAAGCACCCGCGAATTGTGACCCAGCTTCAACCCAAACAGAATTAATTTGCCGCTTACCCAATTGCATCATCAATAAGACTAAATCTACCCCATTACCATGTCGGGGCAGCAACAATTGCTCGACATTGCCAGGCCATGTTTGCTCATCCGCCTCAACCCGGGCTAACCAGCATGGGCCATCTTGCTGTATCACCTTGTGCTCTGGCATCACACGGTTATGGCTATCGACGATAACGCGAACTGGCTGACGCAGGCTATCTTGAGGATAGAGCGCTTGAGTTTCTGCATCAAACTCCTGCCAGCGCAGAGTAAGCGAAGGATCATCGGCCAATACTGTGGCACTGGTACTGAGGATGGCGGAGCTTTGCGCCCGAAAACGCTGCACATCCTGACGTGCCTGTGGCGAGGTAATCCACTGGCTTTCGCCAGAAGCCATCGCCGTGCGGCCATCCAAAGAGGCTGCCATTTTCAGTTGCAGATAAGGGAACCCAGTGCGCATGCGCTTCAAGAAACCCAGATTAGTGGCTTCGGCTTCTGCCAGCATCAAACCGTGTTGAACCTCGATACCCGCTTGTTTCAGTTTATATAAGCCACGCCCGGCAACTTGCGGATTTGGATCCTGCATCGCGGCCACCACGCGCTTCACCCCTGCGGCAAGCAAAGCATCAGCACAGGGCGGTGTACGCCCATGGTGGCTACATGGCTCAAGAGTGACATAAGCGGTAGCGCCACGCGCTTTTTCACCCGCCATGCGTAAAGCATGCACCTCAGCATGGGGTTCGCCAGCACGCAGGTGATAACCTTCACCGACAATCTCCCCATCACGCGCCAGAACACAGCCGACATTCGGATTCGGTGACGTCGTAAAACGGCCCAACCGCGCTAACTCAAAGGCACGGGCCATATAAAATTCATCGGGCTGCATGGCTTTCCTTAGTTTTATGCGGTGACAATTAGCATAGTGCTAACGGCTTTACGGCTACCGCGACTAGTCCTGTAAACGGGCAATTTCTTCGCCAAATTCGCGGATATCTTCAAAACTGCGATACACCGAGGCAAAACGGATATACGCCACTTTATCCAGGCGTTTCAGTGCTTCCATCACCAGATTGCCGACCATTTTGGTGGGCACTTCACGTTCGCCGGTGGCACGTAGCTGAGATTTAATATGACTTATTGCCGTTTCGACATCGTCAGAGCTGACAGGGCGTTTTTCTAATGCTTTCAGCATGCCACGGCGTAATTTCTCTTCATTAAAGGGTTCGCGCACCTCATCACTTTTAATCACGCGCGGTAACACCAGTTCAGCCACTTCGAAAGTGGTGAAGCGCTCATTACAATCTAAACACTGACGGCGACGGCGCACTTGCGAACCATCGCTCACCAGACGGGAATCAATGACTTTGGTATCCACAGCGGCACAAAACGGGCAATGCATAGCGCTTCCTGATGGGTGAGCTTAAACTTAGCGACAGTTTAGCGCGAACTGCCGCGACAACAAAGGGCGGAAGCGGCAGTTTATGTCGATCAACTATGACGAAAGCTTTGGTTCATCGGATTTCGGTTCAAGAGGCTTCAACCATTCCTTTTGCAGTTCTAGCCAAACTTTACGGTCTGGGGATAACACGCCGAGAGGATCGAAAGGGTATTGGGCTGGTGTGCCCTTAACTAATATCTGAGTCACTAATCCATAGAGCCACTTTGCTTTTAACAAGTTTTCATAGCCTGGTTTATGACTTAAATCAGTTATTAGCTCCTTCAAATTTATTATGTTTCCCACGAATTGCATTTTTTCACTCTCTCTGTTTTTAAATAAGTTGGGAAATAGAAAAGAAGCAATAATATTAACAACCCGAGTCCTGATGGTTTTTTCTTTATAGGATAAACTTTCTATCAGAGTGTTTATCATTTTCGCTGCATCACGAACACCCTCATTTTTAACAGATTCTAAATTCTCATGGAATTTTGGCAGTTCTTCCATATTCAAATACATATTATCGATATAAAGCTTCTCCAGTCCCTTCAACTTTTCAATATGTTCTTTAAGTTCTATTAAACAACTTGAGTCTATATTTTTACTCTTCAAAAAATCGTGTTTATTTTTTATTTCATATGAACCTGAGAATGTTTTACATTCAAATACTACATCACTAACTGCGACTAAACCACGGGATATAGTATCTCGAT
The DNA here is from genome assembly GCF_902170565.1 of Yersinia thracica. GTDB lineage: Bacteria > Pseudomonadota > Gammaproteobacteria > Enterobacterales > Enterobacteriaceae > Yersinia > Yersinia thracica. The sequence continues at coordinate 9,367 of NZ_CABHXX010000002.1, read as the reverse complement.
GTTCTAACTCTCTCAAATTGTTATTGATACGTTCTATTTCTTCTTTTAGTTCTTTCTTTTCTTGTAACTCTTTTTTTATCTTTTCCTCATTAATTATTCTATCATTCTGTTTTTGTATTTGACTCTCTTTGTATCTAACTTCCTCATTAACTTCAGATGAACATACATCATCCACGACATATTTTCTGTCGATTAATTGATGCAACCCGTTACTATGCTTTTCTAATTTATAATTTTTATTAATTTCCGAATTTTGTTCTTTTTCTATGTTTGAAATTAACACATTACATCTGTCTGTACCTTTACTTTTCTCTAGATACTTATTTACACTAATTAGTATATCTTCCAGCGTCGTTACATTTGTGTTTCTTTTTATTAGATTACTTATTTTTGAATTTGCATCATATTCTACCCCCGTGAAAGCAGTCACTATCTCTAGTTTTATTTTTTCCAACGTAATGTTATTGCTATCAGACTTATCCTTTTGATCATCATTAGCAATTACAACTTGAGTATTACTCGTAGCACTCGAAATAACGGTCATTACCCCCCCTTAAATTTCAATGTAAACCTTAATATATAAAACACGTCTGTTACCGCCTAAACAATCGGTTAAAATTGAGTGGTTAGATATTAAATAAAGGGAAATACTCATAAAAAAAACAACTTAATGACTTATTATCCTTATTGATTTCACGTGGTAAATTAAAACAAAAAATACATTAACGAAGTGAATAATTAAAATAGCAATCTGTTTTAATAGAAACACTAAAAGGAAATAATTTAAATTAATGGATAATGATTTTTGCTGTGAGGAAATGGCAGGAAAATCGCTAATACAACAATAAAAAACCCTGACACCAGCAATACCAGTATCAGGGTTTTAGTCTTGCATGCTATCGCTTACAAGCTATTACGGCAGAATTGAAGGCTGGTCTGCACCTTCTTTCTCAACTTTTTGCTGCAACATATGCTCACGTTTCATGCCCAGTTTCAACGCCAGCGCGGAGGCCACGTAGATGGATGAAACTGTACCGATGGAAACACCGATCAGCATCGTCAGTGAGAAGCCTTGCAGCATCGCACCACCGAAGATAAACAGCATCAATACCACCATCAGCGTAGTTGCAGAGGTCATAATGGTACGGCTTAAGGTCTGGGTCAAAGACACGTTCATGATTTCGTAAGGCGTACCGCGACGGATCTTGCGGAAGTTCTCACGAATACGGTCTGATACCACGATACTGTCGTTAAGTGAGTAACCAATAACTGACATCAATGATGCAATGATGGTTAGGTCAATCTCAATATGGAACAACGACAAGATCCCCATGGTAATGACCACGTCATGCGCCAAGGCGATAACCGCCCCCAGCGCCAGACGCCACTCAAAACGGAAACCGACATAAACCAGAATACTCAGCAACGCCACCAACAATGCCATACCGCCTGCTTGGGCTAAATCACTGCCCACACTCGGCCCGACGAATTCGATGCGTTTTACCGATGCATTCTTATCAACTGACTCATTGATAACCGAGATGACTTTGTTACCCAATTCCTGCCCGGCAGTGCCGGTTGCAGGTGGCATACGAATCATCACATCACGGCTGCTACCAAAGTTTTGCAGGATTGGCGATTCAAAACCCGCCGTTTCCAGCGTATCGCGCAATTGATCCAAATCCGCAGGTTTTTCCAGGTTAATTTCAATCACCGTACCACCGGTGAAATCCAGACCCCAGTTAAACCCTTTAACGGAGATAACCGCAATGGATGCTACCAACAACAGCAACGAAATGCCGAAAGCGACGTTATCCCAGCGCATAAAGTCATAGACTTTACGGCCATAGTTCAGTTGTTCAACAGTATAATCCTGTGCCACAACGTACTCCTCAAATAGACAGCTTGTTAATGCGCTTGCCGCCGTAAAGCAGGTTGACGATGGCACGAGTACCGACTATTGCGGTGAACATTGACGTTATAACACCGATTGCCGTTGTAATGGCAAAGCCTTTAATCGAACCGGTACCCACAGCATATAGAATAATCGCAGTGATCAGCGTCGTTACGTTCGCATCGACGATACTCGAGAAGGCACCTTTGTACCCTTCATGAATCGCTTGCTGAATCGTTCGCCCGTTCCTGTACTCTTCTTTTATTCGCTCGTTAATCAGCACGTTAGCATCAACTGCTACCGCCAGCGTCAATACAATCCCGGCAATACCCGGCATGGTTAATGTCGCCCCCGGTAACAGAGACATCACGCCCACGATCAACACTAAGTTAGCCAACAGTGCAGTACTGGCAATTACACCAAATTTACGGTAGTAAACCACCATAAACAGGATAGACACCGCCAAGCCCCACAAGCAGGCTTCCAGACCTTGGGTAATGTTCTGAGAACCCAAAGTTGGCCCGATAGTGCGCTCTTCTACAATCTGGATTGGGGCAATCAATGCACCCGCACGCAGCAGCAGAGAAAGCTGACGAGCCTCAGCCGGGTTATCAATGCCGGTAATACGGAAACTGTTACCTAAGCGCGACTGAATGTTCGCGATGTTGATAACTTCTTCCTGCTTAACCAGAATCGCTCGGCCGTTAGCATCTTTTTTACCACTGTCTTTATATTCTACAAACAAAGTCGCCATCGGCTTGCCGATATTGTCCTTGGTAAAATTAGACATGACAGAACCACCCGCGCTATCGAGCGAGATATTAACCTGGGCTTGGTTATATTCGTCGGTGCTGGAGGTTGAATCGGTAATATGGTCACCGGTCAGGATAACGCGCTTGTACAAGACAACCGGGCGGCCTTCACGGGTATTTTTAACTTCGGAATCGCCCGGTACACGACCGGAGGCTGCAACAGTGGCGTCAACATTGCTGTTTACCAGACGGAATTCAAGAGTCGCGGTTGCACCAAGAATTTCTTTAGCACGTGCAGTGTCCTGAATGCCGGGTAACTCGACCACAATACGATCTGAACCCTGGCGCTGAACCAAAGGTTCGGCTACACCTAACTGGTTAACCCGGTTACGCAAAATCGTGATGTTTTGTTGGACTGCATATTCGCGCGCTTCCCGCAGACGGTCATCACTCATCACAGCTTTTAAGGTATTGCTGCCATTGGAGCCAATCACCAAGTCACGGTGGCGAGAAGAAAGGTAGCTGACGGCGTCATCGCGGGTTTTATCATCGCGGAAACGCACTTCAACACCATAGTTATCGAGCTTACGCACAGTGGCATACGGGATATTTTTCTCACGCAAATCGCTGCGCAGGGTATCCATCGTTTGCTCTTGCAGCTTGCCCAGCGCGGTATCCATGTCCACTTCCATCAAGAAGTGCACACCACCACGTAGGTCAAGGCCAAGCTTCATCGGCTCGGCACCCAACTTAGCAAGCCAGGAAGGCGTTGCCGGAGCCAGGTTTAACGCGATAACGTATTTGTCTCCCATCGCTTCCATCAGTGCCTCACGGGCACGCAACTGGACGTCGGGATCTCTAAAGCGAGCCAGGATTGCACCGTTTTCCAGCGCAATGGACTTGCTCGCTATGTTGTCTTTTTCTAAAACGTCACGGACTTGGACCAGCGTTGTTTCACTGGCGGCGATTCCTCGCGCACCAGTGATTTGAACAGCCGGATCCTCACCATAAAGGTTGGGAAGTGCATATAGCAGACCGATGAAGATCACAACGATCAGCATCAGATACTTCCACAAAGGATAACGGTTTAACACGGCAATTCCCTTCGGGAAAATCAAAAATTACAGAGCTTTCATTGTACCTTTCGGTAAAACGGCAGCAACGAAGTCACGTTTGATCATCACTTCAGTGGTGTCGTTCAGTGCGATAACGATGTAGCCCGTTTCCGCAACTTTAGTAACACGACCCAGTAAACCACCCGTGGTTAAAACTTCATCACCTTTACCGATAGAATCCATCAGTTTTTTGTGTTCTTTGGCACGTTTTTGCTGTGGACGCAGGATCATGAAGTAGAAAATCAGACCAAATACCACCAGCATAATCACCAGGGAGTACGGGCTGCTCTGAGCCGGGGCCCCAGCGGATGCGACAGCATCGGAAATGAAAAGACTCATTAAAATTCCCTCATTGTTATCAATATCAGTAGTGTGAAATCAGTGCGATAAAACAGAAACGGTGAATCCTAACTGTTAGACCGACAAATACAAAGGTAATAATTTTAAAATCAAACGCTTACTTGTGGAGATAATGGCGGAACAGGTTTCCCTATCCGACCATAGAAATCTTCAACGAAGTTCTCTAATTTACCCTCTTCAATAGCCTGACGTAAACCCGCCATTAAGCGTTGGTAGTAACGCAGGTTATGAATGGTATTAAGCCGCGCACCCAGTATTTCGTTGCAACGGTCAAGATGATGCAAGTAGGCACGGCTATAATTGCGACAAGTATAACAATCACAATGCTCGTCCAACGTTGCTGTATCACTCTTATGTTTGGCATTACGGATTTTTACGACTCCGTCAGTGACAAACAAATGGCCGTTACGGGCATTACGCGTTGGCATTACACAGTCAAACATGTCGATACCGCGACGTACACCTTCAACTAAATCCTCAGGTTTCCCCACGCCCATCAGGTAACGGGGTTTATCCTCCGGGATCTGTGGGCAAACATGCTCCAGAATGCGGTGCATATCTTCTTTTGGCTCACCGACCGCCAGGCCGCCCACAGCGTAACCATCAAAACCGATATCTACCAGCCCTTTTACGGAGACATCACGTAAATCTTCGTAAACACCGCCCTGAATAATACCGAACAATGCATTTTTATTGTTCAGTTCATCAAAGCGTTGACGACTACGGGCAGCCCAGCGCAATGACATTTCCATCGAACGCTTCGCATAATCCCAGTCTGCTGGGTAAGGTGTGCATTCGTCGAAAATCATCACGATATCAGAGCCGAGATCATTCTGGATTTCCATCGATTTTTCTGGGCTGAGAAAAACTTTATCGCCGTTGATAGGGTTTTGGAATGTCACCCCTTCTTCTTTGATTTTGCGCATCGCGCCCAAGCTGAACACTTGAAAACCGCCAGAATCTGTCAGGATAGGACCATGCCATTGCATAAAATCATGCAAGTCGCCGTGCAACTTCATGATTTCCTGACCCGGACGCAACCACAAGTGGAAAGTGTTCCCCAACAAGATTTGCGCACCGGTTTCGGCCACTTCTTCCGGCGTCATCCCTTTTACCGTGCCGTAGGTGCCGACAGGCATAAATGCCGGGGTTTCTACTACACCGCGTTCAAATACCAGACGACCACGACGGGCGCGCCCATCAGTTTTTTGTAATTCGTACTTCACATAACCTCCAGCATCAGAGAAACAGTCTGATGCGTGATTAAAAGGAGCGCATCATAACAACTGTCTAGCCCGCTACACAAGCCAGCCAGCTTAAGTGGTAATTATCGTTATCTGCATTATTCTGCATTTTTGTGCCATTGTTCTGGCACAAATTTGACACACTCACCACCGCGTTCTAATTCTTCCAGGCAATTATATACTTTTGCCGACCAAAGATGACCATCACCCATTCAGGTGCTAAACTCCTGCTATTAAAAAAATACGGATCTTTATGAATTCTATGGGAACGCCACTTTGCATTGATCTGGATGGCACATTAGTGCGCACAGATACATTAGTTGAATCATTCTTCATGCTGATTAAGAAAAACCCACTCTATGCTTTCGCATGCATATTATGGCTTATTCGTGGCAAAGCTGCGCTTAAGAACGAGATAGCTAAGCGCGTAACAATGAATGCGTCATCACTCCCTTATAACGAAAGCCTGCTCGCTATGCTTCATGAAGAGCATAGAAATGGCAGGGAAATATGGCTGTGTACTGCCGCAAATGAGAAAATAGCGCAATCAGTATCAGAACATCTAGGCATCTTCTCGAAAGTAATTGCGAGTAATGATACTAAGAATGTCTCATCATCAGTTAAAGCAGATGAAATTTTATCTCATACCGACTCGTTTGATTATGCGGGTAACTCATCTGACGATATTAAGGTGTGGGATAAGTCAATAGGCGCTATCGTTGTTGACCTGCCAAAGAAATTAATGAATAAAGTATCAGTACCAATTTTGTATAAATTTGATAGTGATAAAAAAACCATAAAATCATGGCTAAAGGAAATAAGAATTCATCAATGGGCAAAAAACCTACTAATTTTTATTCCAATATTGGCTGCACATGAGATAAGTAAATCATCACTACTATTAGATGCAATGCTTGCTTTCATTGCATTTGGGTTCTGTGCATCAAGCGTTTATCTACTTAATGACCTTGTAGACTTAGAAGCAGACAGAGAGCATAAAACAAAGAGAAACAGACCGCTGGCATCAGGGGCAATACCACTAATACATGGAATTATTGCTGCTGTTATATTGTTCATATTATCCATAATAATCACATCATATCTCCCAATACAGTTCGCCTTTGCATTGGCTTCATATTACGTTATCACTCTGGCATACTCTTTTTCTCTTAAAAGCAAGGTTGTGGTCGATGTCGCAACATTAGCAATTTTGTACTCAATGCGTCTCGTCGCAGGGGCAGCGGCAACGGGAATTATATTGTCAAACTGGCTAATTTCTTTTTCTATGTTTATTTTCTTCAGTCTTGCTATCGTAAAAAGAGTTGTCGAACTTAAAGCCGCTGAATCAGATGGAAAGATAAAGGGTCGAGGTTATTACCCTACTGACATACCATTGCTTTTATCATCGGGGATATCAGCTGGGTATATCTCAATCCTTGTTTTTGTTCTCTATATAGATAGCTCAGCTAGCTTGCAGAACTACAACAACCCTGATGTTTTATATTTAATCGCACCAATTCTTTTCGTTTGGCTTACCCGTGTGTGGTTGCTTACATGGCGTGGTGATATGCATGATGACCCTGTCGCTTTTGCTATTAAAGATAGAACGAGCCAGCTTATGGGTATTTGCATGGCAACCTTAATGATTTTTGCGGCGGGGTTTTAAATGTTTGGATATATCTGCTTATTTTTAAGTGCTCTATGCAGCGCTGCTGCAAGCATTGCTCTAAAATATCCTGATAAAATTGGGTTACTCTCAATATCATCTAATCCACTACTAATTAAGCTTCCGGCGATTGCTTTTTATGGTGCTGGGTTTGTGCTGTACAGTATCGGGCTTAAAGATATTGATGTTTCTCGAGCATACCCTGTGATGGTTTCCTTCGCCATCTTGCAGCTAATGATTGCTGGTATGGTTTTCGGTGAAACAATTTCAATAAAAATGATAGTTGGTGCCGTGCTTGTAATATTTGGCATCGTATTAATAATCTCAAAGTAGAGCATTAGAGATGAATAACAGAATATTAAAAACGATTTATATAGTTGTATCTTTATTTTTCTTGGCTTTTGTATTTAACGCTCAATCTCCAGGTATCAGAGGGGATGGTCATGAATACATACTGATGAGCCAGTCATTCCTTAATCATGGAACGCCACAACTTCGAGAAAGTAAAGATGTAGGTGATTTGGTTAATGCATTCAGACGAGAAGATGCTAAATTTAATAGCCCATTATATATATGTGGCAACGAAAAAGATTGCAGCGACTCAAAGTATGCAATGAATGGGTACTTCAAAGATAAACATGGAGACTTTTACTCTTATCACTTTTCATTCCTTTCTATTATAAATACCCCTGCGTTACTATTAACCAATAATTTTGATAAGGCACCAACAAAATCATTTTACCTCACTAATGCAGTATTTTTCCTAATATCCATTTTCTTTGTGCTTTTCATTCTAAAAGAATCCTTACTATATAGATTGTCACTTTTATTTTTTATTGTTGGACAAACAACATTTTTATACATGAAATGGCCTCACCCTGAATCAATAACAGTTTCTCTTTCCATTATTGCAATATGCCTTATAAAGAGAGAAAAGGTACTTCTAGCATCGGTCATTTTTGCATTGGCATCACTTCAGTATCCACCTCTTGGGTTAGCTGCCGCCATTGTGTTATTTTATGGTGTTGTAGCTGATGCGGTAGAGTCAAAACAAAAAAGTATAATTGATGTAATTAGAAATAAAAACCTAATAATAAAGTACATATCCTTTTCTTTTCTTAGCGGACTCATAGTATTGATTCCATCAATGTTTTATTTATATCATTATGGAGTCCCAAGTTTAATAGCGACTGGCTGGGCAAGAGCGGACTTAATATCAATGCGACGATTTATTTCAATGCATTATGATTTAAATCAAGGCTCCATACTTCTTTACCCAGCAATATTATTGCTAACTCCTATATTTGCTTTATTGTCAATTTTAAATATAAAGAAAAAAAACAATAGAACAGTGTTATTGTTAGTTTTCATAACAATAATTTCCACTATTCCGTCATTGTCAACGACAAACTGGAACTCTGGTGCGGATAATGTTATGAGGTATGCATTCTGGGCGTCTATACCTCTGGTTTTTGCATTTGTTGAATTTTTATTTAACATTAAAAACAAGATTATTTTTTGGATTTTATTATCACTATCAGTTTTAATCCAGTTGTTTACCTACGCATTGCAATATAATAATTCATATTTTAGCTTAAAAAATCTAAATAGCTCAAATGTTGCATTGTGGGCATATAAAAACATTCCAACCATATACAATCCAACACCTGAAATTTTCTGGGAGAGATTTTATGGCAAGGAAGTACCATTCAAAAATGTATATTCAGAAAAAGGGTACCCAGCATTCTCACATAATGGAAAAATAATGAAGGTACTTGTGCCAAATGAATACAAAATGCATGGAGAGTTATGCACAGATGAAAATACTGGTACTACATTTAGCGATGAGGGGTACACATATATAAACTTCAAGAATGGCTGCACTCCATTAAAACCTATCACTGATGGTGTTATTTTTATTAAGTAATGTTTCCGTGTCAGTAATGGATGTTGCTGACGCGGACTTTTAATTTCCTAATAGGGTTATAATAAACGTCTTAGATGACCCTGTTCTATTTTCGATATAGAAATTATTCGTATTAGCTGCCGAGATTGTGAGGTTGCCAGCAGTACCAGTGCTACCAGTGAGTACCCCTGTTACGACACTTATGTTAGTAGTTGTATTAAGACCAATTATTGCAGCTGACGGTGATGCATTAGCACGTAACCACACACTTCCCGCCGGGTTTCCTGGACCAGCACTCGAAACCGGTGCTATATGCATATTAGCTGTGAAATCACTGCCAGGTGCAGGAATTGTCAATTATGGTCTAAAAATGAGCCACAGTTATGCTTTAAAAGTGCGCCACTTTAAGACCGGTTTTTGAACCTAAATG
>NZ_CABHXX010000001.1 GCF_902170565.1 Yersinia thracica | reverse complement strand
ATAAAAAAACCTCACTGCTTAGCAAGGTCATTTGTTATGGCTATAATTGTTTTTGGCTACAGGAGTGAAAATAATAGGGTCTTTGTGATGAGCTTAACCACAACTAACACCTTACAAGATTTTTTCCGGGCAGTGATAGCATTAATTCCATTTTCGGTTAATAAAACAAAAATGCATAACCGCTATAAAACCAATTAATAATTACTTCACTTATGAGTGCTTATACATATAGTCTATCTTAGTAATATAACCCGCCATAAAAGACGGATTATATTATTGTTTAGCCCGCTAATTTACTCTTTAAATCCGGGCTTGCCATTCTCGGCTCGCCATTTTTTTATCTCTTTCACAACTCCCTCAGCGCTATCCTCTCTATTATCACTTGGGTAGTAGATAAGATCAGATCCTGCCGGATGCTCACATAACCGCTTAAACTCGAGAAGATTCTTTATATCCTCTTCTTCAGAAGAACTTTCCACGTTGAAGAGTTTCCTTACAAATTCTAAAAATTCAGATTCCGTGTAGTCAGCAATAGTTTTAATTTCCATAGTATTTCACCTGTTTGTGGGTATCTATATGTCGTTTTGGAGTTAACACTCTCATGTTATTAATATCGTAAACAGCCCCCCCCGATATCAATAGGTTTCACATGATGGAGTTCATATTTCACTCGCCCGCCTACCTGCTCACTTTCTCTAGGAGATGGAGCTTTACCACTCTTCATGTTTCCCACGTTACCAGATTTAAACTGCCCCAATAACTCAGGATCATGCCCAACGGCGACCCAAAATGCCTCTCTGAATTTATCAAAACTACTAAACCGTCTGCCACGTAATTGATCTGCGATCTGTGCGGGGATTGGTGCGCCTAGCCCCTCTCCCGCCCCTGCCAGCCAAATACCCGTCACGGATTGCCCTCGTCCCGTCACGATACCCGGCTCCTCGCGCGGGCTTTTAAGGTAAACATATACCGGCTCCAGCCCCGAATCTGCCGGGAACCAGATGACATAATCGTGGAAATCATGCTCTTCCAGCGCGGGCAGGGGGAACACAGTATGGATGACTGCGTGCCGGATGACGGTTTCACCGGTATGCAGCGGGAGTGCGGGCGCACTCTCCGGTTGTGGTAGCAGCGGACTGAGATCCGTTCCCGGCGGTGTTACTGGTGTAAACATAAAAGTGCGGGACGGTAAATTATCAGTGGTAAAAAAATAGGTGCCCTTAGCTGCATCATATTGTGCACCCACAAGTTTTACCCTGCCGGAAACACCGCCCACACCGGTTTTTACCGCATGAACCTCCATCAGGCCATCAGCGTCAGTGATTAACATTCGAATCGGGAGTTCAATATCCGCTTGCTTTGCTGACCAAACTCCATGTGATAACCACATGCTATGAAGGGGAATGGCGCCCGCTAAAAGTGGCCGAGCCAAATCCGGCAGTTGAGCTGGGCCTTCGCCCTCTTTAAGGGAGCCGGAAGCAGCGGCAACAACAGCAGTAATCACAGCAGCAATCATCGGATCGGCTACCAAGTAGTTAATCCGGCGAATAATACTTGCTAAAGGTGGGCGATCCCAGCCTGTTGGTTTATCTGAGCCTTCCCCCTCCTTTCGTGGATTGAAAGCGGCGGCAACAGTCACAGCCATTGGATCTGCTACCGATGAGGTTGTAATGGCTCCGAGTCTTACCAGTGCCATTCGCAGTGAAGTACCTAATCCCTGTATAACTTCTTGTCCTAGCTCAATAGACCCCATTCCGGCGACGGCAAAACCAGGTGGGTAAAAACTCCACATCGAATAAGCGGGCAAAGAGTACGTATCCTGGCGAATGGCTTCCTGTTGTCTGGCCTCTGCTTTCTCCCGCTCCCTCATTAGCCGTGCATTTTCAACGCGCTGCCGTTCTGCTGCTGCTTCTGCTGCCAGCCGTGCACTTTCAACGCGCTGCTGTTCTGCTCTTTCAATATCGGCATTAACTTGTTGTTGCAGCACTAATAACGCTGCCTGCCTGGCCCTTAACTCCGCAATACCCTGATTTAAGGTATTCACCTCGCCTTGTTGGGTGCTCGCCACCGCCTTCAACCTGCGTATCTCGGGAATGTGCCTGAATGTCCTTCTGTTTTCAGGACTTAGAAGGTGAGTAAGGCGTTGCTGCACCTGAGTGACCTCCTGGTTCAGCAACATCAGGCTTTTTTCCAGCAGCAGAATATGTGCCGCGACTTCTGTCACCTGCTTGTCCGTCAGCGATTTTTTCAGCCCCATCTCTTCTGCAACCGAGTTGAACGGCTGGCCCTGTGCCAGAGCACTTTCCGCCACCTCCCGCTCACTCCGCGCCATTTCATAAGCACGGCGCGCTTCCTCCCTAATCTCATGAGTACTGATGATTCGAATCATTGAGATATACAACGGATCAATATTTGTACCCTCGGGAAAGACGATGATGGCATCACGGGTATGGCGACCCGCAGAGGTAGCCACCTTCTTAACGGGCGCATTCTCAATAGGTATCGCGGTGGGTTTGCCAGCCACTGCCGGTGGTGTCTGATGAGCAGGCACCACATTATCAACCACATTGATGTGTATCGGCGTGACACCAGGAACCGGTGCGGTATAGAGATTCGGTGTCGCCGTTGGAACCGCTTTAACCACCGGAACACGTTGTATTACCGCTGGATTTTTGACTAATACTGCCTGTTGCACACCCGCTTCCGTCACATCACTGATGCGGACATTAACCGCAACATCCGCCACTGTCTGTAACGCCTCTTTCGGCATATCAGTGACTCTGTTGGCGGGCAGAACCGGGGTGGTAAAGTAATGGCCCATCGGGGGATCAGGGGCAATGGATGAGGGCATCATGCCCATGACTGCCACTCCGATGGGGCTGGTGCGCATCGCCCATGACCCTATGCGAGTGAGCTGAGTTTCGACAAATGCCGCCACCACCGAAAGCCGACTTAAGGTGATCCCCCAATTCCCATCAATTAATGTGATAACTGCGGGTACGCCCCCGACGGCCATATAAGCCTGCATATCTGGCCGTTGTGCCAGACCCGGTGTATTGCTGGTAGCCCCTGAATGATTATTACCGCCCTTATTTCCACCACGATTGCTGCGACCAAATTGGCTCGGGCTATAATGATGAATTTTGCCATAAGGCGTATTTGAGGTTCCCCAGCCACTGCCCCGATTTGAATTACTACTGCCTTGTCCGGCAGGACCCCCTTTAATACCGCCGGTTGGGCCTCGGCTGCCGTGGCCCGTTACATTACTGTGTCCTTCACCCATAATTAATTTCCTTATTTAGAGTTGAGTTGAATGCTATAACTCACGAGACTATTTATTTATCTGCTCATTGATTGATTAATTAACTTATTTCACCTCCATTAATATTTTTAATATCAATAGCCACCACCCACGGAAACAAAAAAACCTCGCTAATTAGCGAGGTCATTTGTTATGGCTATAATTGTTTTTGGCTACAGGAATGAAA